>CBDCUK010000001.1:0-367500 GCA_965222755.1 Mycoplasmatales bacterium
GCTCCTATTGGTTGCCAAAACATTTAAAGAAGCTTTAAGAATTGGTTCAGAAATTTACCATACTTTAGCAGCTATTTTAAAAGCAGATGGTTTTCAACAGCTTTAGGAGATGAAGGTGGATTTGCACCAG
Organism: Mycoplasmatales bacterium; assembly: GCA_965222755.1. Classification (GTDB taxonomy): domain Bacteria; phylum Bacillota_I; class Bacilli_A; order Mycoplasmatales; family JABABV01; genus JABABV01. The sequence goes on from CBDCUK010000001.1 coordinate 131, forward strand.
ATCTTAAAAATAATGAAGAACCATTAGAATATATTGTTAAAGCTATTAAAAAGCCGGTTATACACCAGCGATTCATGGAGATAAAGCAGTTGCTATTTATTTAGATCCTGCTATTTCTGAATTAGATGATGGAGCAACTGAAGATAAAAAATACCGTAAATATCGTTTCCGTTTCTCTGATAACTCAGTTAAAACAACTAGAGAAATTATCGATATGTATGAAGAGTGAATTAAAAAATACCCAATTATTTCAATCGAAGATCCATTAGGAGAACACGATTGAGCTGGGTTTAAATTAATGCATTCTGAATTAGGAGATCGTTTACAAATTATGGGAGATGACATTTTTGTAACTAATCCTGAAATAGTAGCTCAAGGGATTAAAGATAATATTGCTAATTCAGTATTAATTAAAATTAATCAAATCGGGACATTAACTGAAACTATCAAAACAGTACAAATGGCTCAAAAAGCTGGATGAACTACTGTATTCTCACACCGTTCAGGTGAAACTGAGGATTCATTTATTGCAGATTTTGCAGTAGCGCTTAATGCAGGACAAATGAAAACTGGCGCACCAGCTCGTTCAGAAAGATTATCTAAATACAATCAATTATTAAGAATTGAAGAATCTTTATCAACTTCAGCCGTTTATCCAGGTGTAAATTGTTTATACAATTTAAAAAAACTTAAAAACTTAAAATAACATTTTCAAGTAAATAATTATTAAGATTTTATTAATGATTATTTACTTTTTTTATTTAATTTATTATTATGTAGTTAGTAGTTAAATATATTAAATATCTTGATTTTTATGTTAAATTATACTAAAATTGATATTTAAAGTTATACCAAATTAATAATCATCATAGAAAACAAGGTGACATAATGATAAAAAAAATTGCTATTTTAACATCTGGTGGGGATGCTCCAGGTATGAATGCGGCTGTTAGAGCAATATCTAAAAGCGCTCTTGCAGAAAATTTAGAAGTATATTTAGTTTTACATGGGTATTTAGGACTTTACAATAATAAAATTATTAAAATTACAAATAAAGATATTGAAGGTATTTTAAACCAAGGTGGAACTTTTATATTTTCCGCACGCTTCCCAGAATTTAAAAAAGAAGAAACTCGAATTAAAGCTCGAGATAACTTAGTTAGATTAGGAATTGATGCATTAGTTGTCATTGGTGGCGATGGTTCTTACAGAGGTGCCCAAAAATTATCTGAATTAGGAATTAAAACAATAGCACTACCGGGAACTATTGATAATGATATTGCTTCTACTGATTTTACAATAGGGTTTTTTACAGGCTTGAAATACAATCACAAGATCAATTTCACAAATTAGAGATACTATGAATTCTCATAATCGTATTGGAATTATTGAAGTTATGGGAAATCGTTGTCAAGATTTAGCATTTTTCTCTGCTGTTTCTAGTGGAGTTGACTACACTGCTTTACCAGGAGAAGTTTTAACACCTGAAAAAATTAATAAAATTTATAAAAAAACTTTAGCCAAACAAAAAAGTTCTTGTTTAATATTGGTAACAGAAAAAACTTATCCCAATATTCATGAATTTGCACTAGAAGTTGAAAAAATTACAAAAGTAACAACAAGAGCAACATCTCTTGGTCATATTCAACGTGGTGGAGCACCAGTTCCTATGGATATTTATATTGCTACTATGATGGGAAGTAAAGCTGTTGAAATGTTATTGAAGTCTAAAACTTCAAGATGTATAGGATTCGTTAATAATAGTTTTGTAGATTATGATATTTTAGATGCTCTTAAAAAAACAAATATTAATCGCACAGATTTTGTAACCACTATAAACAAGATTAATATATAACTAAAAAAGGTGATTAAATTTATGAAAACAGATATTTTAAATAATTTAAAAAGAACCAAAATTATAACAACTATTGGACCAGCAACTAGTTCGAAAGAAAAAATAATTGAATTATTTAAATGTGGTATGAATACTATTCGTTTAAATTTTTCTCATGGTAGTTATGATGAACATGTTCAAAGAATTGAATGAGCAAAAGAAGCTTCAGAAGAAGTCGGATTTCCGATTTCAGTAATGTTAGATACTAAAGGTCCAGAAATTCGTGTAGGAAAAATGGAAAACGGTGCCCAAAAAATTTTAAAAAACACTAAAATAACTATTAAAACTAGAGCAATTGATTATAAAAACTTTTTAGGTACTAGTAATGTATTATCGGTTTCTTATGATATGAGTAACGATTTAAAATCAGGTGATAAAGTTTTAATCGATGATGGTAAACTAATTTTAATCGTTGACAAAATAGAACCAGGATTAGTTTTTACAACATCAGTTAATACTCATATTGTTAAAACTAATAAACGTATTAATTTACCTGGAGTATCTTTATCAATGTCATTCTTATCTTCTAAAGATGAAGATGATATTAAGTTCGGAATTGAAAAAAACGTTGATTTTATTGCCGCATCATTTGTAAATACTAGTCATGATATTTTTCAAATTCGTAAAATATTAAAATTACATAATAATAAAAACATTAGAATTATTGCTAAAATAGAATCTCAACTTGGAGTTGATAATATCGATGATATTATTGCTGCAGCTGATGGAATTATGGTTGCTCGTGGAGATTTAGGTCTTGAAGTACCGTATTATGAAGTTCCTGGTTATGAAAAAATGATAATTAGAAAATCATTAAAAGCAGGAAAACCAGTTATTGTTGCAACACAAATGTTAGAATCGATGATTGAAAACCCATCACCTACAAGAGCAGAAGTTACAGATGTATTTTTTGCAACTGAATTAGGTGCTGACGCTACTATGTTATCTGGAGAAACAGCAGTTGGAGAATTTCCATTTGAATGTGTTAAAGTTATGTCTAAAATTAATAAGACAGCTGAAAGATTTTTCTTTAGAAAAGGATATTATGACAAATTTCTTAAGCAAGCTTTAGAAAGCACAGAAGATAAAAGCAGAGCAGAAATAGCTCATAATTTAGCTTTAAAATCTAAAAATGGCGATTATAGATTTGCTATTGTTATTTCTAGATCCGGACGATTATTAGATGTTGTTTCTAAAATGAGACCAAATTGCTTTGTTATTGGAATTGTAGATGATGAACATATTAAATCATCTTATGGAGTTTCAAACGGAGTTTTCATATCAATGGTTAAAGATATAAATGATATTAGCGATGCTGAATTAATGAAAATTGCTAAATCAAGAGGCGCTAACCAAGGTGAAAAAATCATTACAACACGAAGTAATAGTTTAAGAGAATTAATTATTAACTAAATTTAAAGGAAAAATAACCTTCTTTTACTTATATAAAGTAAAGGGGGTTTTTTATTTGAAAGTTATTTTTATATGAATTTTAAGTATATTTTTTTCTATCGGAGTAATATCTGGGTTTCAAACGAAATCTTTATTTGAAACACAATCTAAATTATTGGATGTTTATATATCGGGAGCAATTAGAACACCAGGAAACTATGAAATGCCTAAATATTCAAAATTAATAAATGTTGTTCATAAAGCTGGTGGATTTGATAGATATGCAAATATTAAAATTGTAAAATTAAATCGTGAAATTTCAAACGGGGAAACTATTTTAATTAATTTTATTAGTGGCCATGAAATTAAAAAATATTTATTAAGTGCCCAAATATCAGATTTTACTACTCACGGAATAAGTTCTAAAAGCGCTAACTTAATTTATGGTTTTTTAAAAACTCATAAAATTGAAAGCATTGATGATTTAAAAGCTATCAACGGAGTTGGAGCAGTTGCTATTGGTAAAGTTAAACTATGATTCTTTTTATAAAAAATGATAATTAATTTAATTATAATAATTTTGATTATTATAATAATGGTTTTTAATTATTGGTGAGCTTGATTATTTTTTATTGTTGTTTTATTAGTGTTGTTTTTTGTAAAGTCAAAGACAAAAATATGATTATCATTACTAGTATTTCCGTTTATTATAATTAATGATTTTCATATAAATCATAAAAATAATCATTTGTTCCACACTGCAAATATCGTTTTAGTAAAAACAAATTATTTAATAGTCAAAGAAGAGTCTTATAAATATAAAGTTAATTATTTTAATCATCATATTTATAATTTAAATCAAACTATTAGATATAAAGGATTTTATACAATAATTAAAAATAGCAAAAAACACAAAAGTAATTTTAATGCCGTTTTATATTTTTTATCTATTAATGTTAAATACGAACTAACGCCTTTAAAAATATTAGAATATGGCTATAATCCTAATATGATTGAAAAAAGAATTGATAAATTAAGTGTTTATGAATCTAAAGATCCAATTTTAAAATGATTTAGCAATTTGTTTATTATGTTAAAGCATGATAAAAATTTAATTTATACTAGTAGTCTATCCGGGGGATATGTCAATTTACTAACGGTATCAGGATTTCATATCGCATTAATATACTTTTTGATTAATGTTATTTTAAAATATTTAACATTTTTTAAAATTAAGAAAAAATACTTATCTTGTGCTGCGATTATTGGAATTTGATTTTATATTGATTTAGTTAATTTTCCAGTTTCAGCTACTAGATCAATAGCGTTTTTAACTCTCAACTTTATTAATAATTATTTTTTAAAGCGGAAATTTAATAATATAGATATTCTTTCAATAGTTGGTATTAGTTTTATCTATAAAAATTATTATAATGTATTTTCGCTATCTTATATACTAAGTTTTTATTGTACATTTATTGTAATTGTTGTTATTAATGTTTGTAATTTATATTTTAGAAAAGTTTCCAAATTAAATATAACAATTATTTTATCAATAATCATTAATTTTATGATTATCCCTATAAATATTTATTTAGACAAAAGCATAAATTTTTTATCTATGTTTAATAATATTATTATGGAACCCTTTATCATGGTTGCTTATATTTTAGTTTGATTAAATTTTGCGTTTCCGATTACTGGGTTTGTCGTAAAATGATATTTATTAATTTTAGTAAAAATGATGATGTATATTAACCACTTAAATTTAATTTATCATATAAATAATAATTTCTTTAATGCTGTTGTAGTAATTTTTACCACTCTATTTATGTTTTTATTATTTTGAATAATAGAGTTCATTATTATGAAAAAGTGTTATAATAAATAAGGTGATTTTTTGATTTATTTATTATGCGAAAAAAACAAAACTTGAATTAACAACCAATATAAATTATTACAAAAAAAATTTTGAAGTAATCATTATTTTTATAGTTATGAATGAAATTTAGAAAACAAAATTCCTATCTTAAATAATATTTTAAATAATGACTTATTGATAAATGAAAAAATTATATTGATTAATGATTATATTAGTGATGTAGATATTGATGAATTATTAAAAAAATGGAATCACAATCAAAGCAAATTAATAATAATTCTAACTAGTAATAATAAAAAAATTTCAAAATTAAATCCTCATATAAAAATTATTGAGAATAATAATATTATGAATAAAAAAATAAATAAAAAAACAATTTTAAATTTATTTTTAGATAATCATAATATTATTTTAGAAAGTAATTTATACGAATGATTAATTATTAATAATTTCTCTGATTCAGAAATTATTAATGAACTTTCAAAAATTAAATATTTAAAAAAGATAAAACTTAGCGATGTAGATAAATATTGTGATTTTAAAATTACGAATAAAATATTTGACCTTTTAGATAAAATTTGAAATATTGATTTTGTAAAATCATTAAATATTTATAAAAGTATTGATCTTGATGATGGTCAAATATTTTATTTTATCAATAAAGAATTTATTAGTATTTATTACATTAAATGCTTATCAATTATTTATTCATCAGATAAAATTAATGAGTTTTTAAAAATACACCCTTTTAGATTTAAAAATTTATTAAATAAATCTAGAAAAATTAACTTTAATCAACTAAATAAAATTTTTCGGATTTTAAAAACAAGTCAAATTGATTCTTATAAATTGTTCGTTGATAAAGCGACTATAACCCAAATTTTAATTTATGATATTTTTAAAGTAATATGTATAATATAAATATGGGGTGTCATTAATATATGTTTCCAAAATTTATAGATGTTTTAAAAAGATATAGTATTTTTATGATTTTATATATATTTGCCTATGTATCAACTTTAGAAATTAAAAATTTTGAATGATTATATATCGCTTTTGCTATTTTGATATTTATGTCATTATTTTCTTTTGTAATTTTCAAATATAATAAACATAATTCCCTAGCTGATTATAGTTATGATTTTATGGTAATGTTTATTTTGCTTTTAGGATTTCTGTTTTTCTTAAAAACATCAGAAGAAGAATACAAATTAATATTTATGATAGTTTTATTTTCTCTATCATCATTAGGAATAATGCTTTCAATATTTTTAAAAAAATTATCAAATCATGCTTTGGTAATACTGAATACTATTTCTATTAGTTTATTTACTATGGCAATATTTCAAGTTGTAGAAATATCAACTCATAAAACTAATTCCATATTTTTATATATATTAGTAACGTTGATAACTACAAGTGCAATATCATTATTTTTTAGCACTAGTTTATTTGATAAACATTATAACAAACACTACAAAGTTTGCCCTTTATTAAATAGAGATTTAAATGCTAAATTAGCATTAATAAATCAGAAAGAGACTAATTATGCCAACAACTAAAAAACCAACAGTGAAAACAACAACTACAACTAAAAAACCAACAGTGAAAATAACAACTACACCAAAACCCCCAGTAACAAAAGTGCCTCCAAAACCAGCTAAAGAAATTTTTAAAGAAGGAACTACATTCGCTAAAGATATTTCAAAAAAAGCGTATGTCGAATCAAAAGAATTTATTCAAAAACATGATTTAGTGAACAAGTCAAAAACAGTAACTAAAAAAGCTGTTAAAAAAAGTAATAATATTTTTAAAAAAAGTTTTAAAGGTATTAAAAATATGTTCAGTAAGAAAAATAAGAAATAATTGATTTGTAAAAAATGTCATTTTACAATAAAAGTCATTACCAATTTTCAAATCATGCAATACAAAGAATAAAAGAGAGATTAACAATTCCTAAAGATTCAGAATTAGCTGTTAAAAATTTTGTTATCAGGCAAATAGAAAATAGTTCTTATCAATTCTCTGGTGATAAATTTTTATATGTAGATATTTCATCAGGTAATAAATATCGTGATTTTTTCATAGTTATTGATAAGAATACTAATTTAATAATTACAGTCACTAAAATGTCAGGGAGTAAAATATTAAGTTTAATGACTTAATATTTTTTAGTAAATATGCGATTAAATAAAAAACAATTCATTAATTTTTTACAATGTGAACGTTTATCATGGTTAAATATAAAAAATAATTTTTCTAAAAATCAAAACAATGTTTTAAATTATATAGATGAAAATGAAGATTCAGAAACTATCTTAGATGGTATGCAAATCGGAGAATTGGCACGAGAATTTTTCTCTAATAACCTTAATAATGGTAATAAATCAATAAATATTGATTATTTTGAAAATGAAATTAATAAAATTTCAGAAACAAAAAAAGCAATTACAAAAAAAATTTCTGTAATTTTTGAAGGTTTTTTTGCATCTGATAAATTAGTTGTAAAACCAGATATATTACTTTATAACAAGTCTGATAATTCTTATTCCTTAATAGAAGTAAAAGCTACTTCCTCTGTTAAAAAAGAACATTGCCTAGATGTAATGTTTCAATATTTTGCATTACGTAAATTAGGAATTAAGATTAATAATGTTAAAATTATGATTTTAAATAAAGAATATTGTAGATCTGGTGAATTAGATTTAACCAAACTATTCATTATTACAAACCTAATACCTCAAGGTAAAAAAACACAAAAAACATTTTTTGAACTGATTCAAGAATGGGAAGTCAAAAATAATTTTGATGAATTAGTAGATAAAATCATCATAAACAACACAAAGCAATTTATTCCAAAAGTAGAAATGGGAGGTCATTGTAGTGGGTGCCCTTTTTATAAAAATAAATTTTGTGCCCGAGAAATAGAATTTTTACCAAAACATAATAGTATTCAAGATTTAAATCGCATGAGTTCTAAATTGTTTGGCAAATTATTATACGAAAAACAATACAAAGAAATATTAGAAATTGAATCAAGTGATCTATCAACACCATTATCAAAGAAAAAATTGCAAGTTCAACAACAAAGTATTATTGAAAATAAAACTATTGTTAATAAACCATATGTTATTGGAGAAATTAAAAATTATAAATACCCTTTATATATGATTGATTTTGAAACTTGAAAATCAGCCATTCCACAATTTGATAATACTAAACCATATGAACAACAAGCATTTCAATATTCATTACATGTAATACTAAATGAAGACTTCAATTGAAAAACAATGAAAAATATTAAACACTATTCATTTTTACCAAAAAACAATAAAGATAATCGATATCAATTAGCAAAGCAAATGATTAAAGATTTAAATCGTCATGGTCAAGGAACATTAGTTTCTTACAATAAATCATTTGAAATTGGCAGAATTTTAAGAATGGCAGAATTATTTCCAGACTTAAAAGAAGAATTGATAAAATTGGAAGATCAATTTGTTGATTTACTAGATTTTTTTAATAAATTTTGAATATATGATCAAGACTTTCATGGAAAAACATCAATTAAAGTAACGTTACCAGCTTTTGAAAAACAGTTTTCATATGATAATTTAGTGATTCAAAAAGGAACACAATCTTCATTTACATTTCGTAAATTTATAGAAAATAAAATTACTAATCAAGAATGAAAAAACGAATACTATGAAGATATGTTAAAATATTGTAATCAAGATACATTAGCGATGGTTATTTTGTGAAACAAAATAATTAAATTAGCAGTTTATTAAAATCGGAGATGATTAATATTTATAAAATTATTTTAGCTGGTACACCTGAGTTTCCTTATAAAGTATTTGAAAAATTAATACACAACAAAAATTTTGAAATTATAAGTATTATTACTCAACCAGATAGGGTTAATAAACGTAATAATAAAATTTTATTTTCACCTATTAAAAAATTAGCAATCAAATATAACATAAAATTATTACAACCGGAAAAAATTAATAATATTTTTGAGACCATTAAAAAACTTGATGCTGATTTATTTTTAACATGTGCATATGGACAGTTTATTTCTAATGAAATTTTAAATATACCAAAATTCGGATCTTTAAACATTCATGCATCTTTACTTCCTAAATTAAGAGGCGGAGCTCCTATCCATCATGCTGTTATTAATGGAGACACTAAAACAGGAATAACATTAATGAGAATGGAAAGAAAAATGGATAGCGGAGATATATTGATGCAAGAATCTATTGCAATAGCTAAAACTGATAATGTCGGAAATGTGCACGACAACTTATTAAATATAGCTACTGATAATATAGAAAATTGATTAGAAATCTTTTTTAATAATCAGTATATCCCTGTTAAACAGAATCCTAAAGATGCAACATTTGGTTTAAATGTTTTAAAAAAAGATAGATCAATAAACTGACATTCTCCTGGCATTGAAATTTATAATAGAATTAGAGGATTAAATCCTTGACCAATAGCAATTACTAATTACGAAAATACGACTTTTAAAATTACTAAATCTTTATTAATAAAAGAAACTAATAATACTGAAAAAATACCAGGAAGCATTATTGAAATAAATAAAAGTGGGATTTTAGTTAAAACTGGTTCTAATGAAAATATTCTGATAACAGAATTAATTTGACCTTATAAACAAAAAATGTCAGTTGCTAATTTCATAAAAGGAAATAATGTTTTTGAAATTAAACATATTTTAAATTAATAAATATGATAAAATTATGTTTATTAAATAATTTTTTAAATTAAAAGGTTTATAAACTAGAGAGGATAATAAATGAGTCATAATCATAAACAGTTATTTTATATTAGTTTAATTGGTATTTTTGGCGGTGTAGTATTTATGCTTGCCCATTTTACTGGTATATTCGCTATTCCTGTTGGCGTTGGTGAAATTGAATTTTCAGATGTTGTTTGTTTTTTACTACTAATCATTTCTAGAAAATACCCTTTTATAATAATCGCTATATTTCCTGCTTTTTTTAGTGATTTAATTAGTTTCCCAATTTATGCCCCGGCAACTTTAATTAGCAGAATGATATCAACCATTATTATAGTAACAGTTACTCAAAAATTAAAATTCAATGATAAGAAAGATTTTTTTATTCTCCTTCTAACGTTGTCGATAGCAAGTTTATCAATTATTGGAATTTACTTTTTAACAGATATGATAGCTTTTAGTATAAGTTTAGCAATGACTGATTTGATAGTTAACTTCATTCAATACACCTCTGTGGTTTTCATAGTATTATTAATTTCCGTATTTTACATTAAAAATTTAAAACAAGTTATAGAAGCAAAATTAAAATAAATAAATTTAAAGGAGAACATCAAATGGTAGATAATAGTAACAAAAAATTAATTAGAAACTTTTCTATTATTGCGCATATCGATCATGGTAAATCAACTTTGGCGGATCGACTTTTAGAATTAACCAAAACGGTTATGAAACGTGATATGAAATCTCAGTTGTTAGATTCAATGGAGTTAGAACAAGAACGAGGTATTACAATTAAATTAAATGCAGTTCAACTAAAATATTTTGATAAACGTGATAATAACGAGTATATATTTAACTTAATAGATACTCCAGGACATGTTGATTTTACTTATGAAGTTTCGCGTTCAATGGCTGCTTGTGAAGGAGCTATTTTAGTTGTTGATGCTAGTCAAGGAATTGAAGCCCAAACATTAGCTAATGTATTTTTAGCACTAGATAATAATTTAGAGGTGCTACCAGTTATTAATAAAATTGATTTACCTAGCGCCGATGCTGATAAAGTTGCTTCTGAAATAGAAACTACTATTGGATTAGATGCTTCAGAAGCACCAAGAATTTCTGCAAAAAACGGATTAAATGTTGAACAAGTATTAGATTATATAGTTGATTACGTTCCTTATCCTAAAGATGCTGATGATAGTAAACCTTTAAAAGCATTGATTTTTGATTCTTATTTTGATTCTTATCGAGGAGCCGTTATTTTTATTAGAGTTAAAGAAGGAGTCATAAAATTAGGGGATAATATTAAACTGTTTTCAAATGATTTCTTTTGTGAAGTTAGTGCAATAGGAATAAAAACACCAACAGAAGTTAGTTGTGATGTTTTAAGAGCTGGAGAAGTTGGATGAATTTCAGCCCACATTAGAGATATTAGTAAGATCCATATTGGTGATACAATTACTCACCAAGAAACACCTTGTGAAGTTGCATTACCAGGATATAAAAAATTAAATCCAATGGTATTTTGTGGATTTTATCCTATCGATAATTCACAATATCAAGATTTAAAAGATGCTCTTCATAAAATCTTATTATCAGATAGCTCTTTAATTTTTGAACCAGAAAGTTCAAAAGCTCTAGGTTTTGGATTTAGAATTGGTTTTTTAGGATTATTACATATGGAAATTATTCAAGAACGTTTAGAACGAGAATATAATATTCCTTTAATTGCAACTGCTCCATCAGTGCAATATGTCATTCATAACAGTAGGAACGAAATTATTAAAGTAGATAATCCAGCTAATTTTCCAGAAAGACAAATGATTGAAAAAATTGAAGAGCCATATGTTAAAGCGACTATTATGACACCTGAAAAATATGTTGGTGCTTTAATGGAATTATGCCAACGTAAACGAGGTAATTATTTAGATTTAGAATACATTGATCAAAATCGCCGTAATTTAATTTATGAATTACCTTTATCAGAAATTGTTTTTGATTTCTTTGATATTTTAAAATCAATCTCACAAGGATATGCATCATTTGATTATGACTTAATTGGATACAAAGCATCTAGTTTAGTAAAAATGCGTATTTTATTAAATGGCGAATCTGTTGACGCATTATCTTTAATTGTTCATAAAGATCAAGCTTTTTATCGTGGTAGGGCATTAGTTAAAAAACTAAAAGAAATTATTCCAAGACAAAATTTTGAGATTCCTATTCAAGCCGCTATTGGCTCTCAAGTAATTTCGAGAGAAACTGTTAAAGCTATGCGTAAAAATGTTTTATCAAAATGTTATGGTGGAGATATTACTCGTAAGAAAAAATTATTAGAAAAACAAAAAAAAGGTAAGAAAAAACTAAAATCAATCGGTAAAGTAGAATTACCACAAGATGCTTTTATTGCAGTATTAAAATTATCTGAATAATATTATAAAATATCTTTACTTTTAATGTTTTTTTTGTTATAATAGAAAAGCATTTTATTTGAGAAAAGTAGAATGTACAAACAAAGATTACTTATTTATTTTTCATTTTAGAACTTTTTAGTTCATTTTTATAATTTATTCTTATATATTCACTATTTTTATTTATTTTTTTTATTGTAACATCCTATATTTTAATAATTTTTTATCTTCCTATATTTTTTACAATTTATAATTATTTACATTAATAATTATTTACATAATTTAATAATTCAAAAACCAATTTTTAAAATTGGTTTTTTCTTTTGTAAAAATTAATATATATTTATTAAAATAACATACATAATAACTTACTAAAAAACTTTATTTTTAAGATATAATATTATATAGGGGAAGGTATATGGAGGGATAAATAAAATGAATAAATATTATACAAAGTTTACAGACGACATTTACATGTCAAAAAAAAAAATAATTAAAAAATTAGGTAATAATTATAATGAATTAGTTTGAAACAACGTAAAAGAATATCGTTTTCATTATGCGCATAAATTACCTGTAAAAAATAACTTAAATAATAAATTATATTTAGTTTTAACGCCTAAAATTATGTTAAAAGAAACAAATTTAATTAAAAAATTATCTTCTTTATCCGTATATAATCACAACTATATTGATCTATCAAAACAAAATCCTAAATTAAAAAGTTTTAAAGATTTAAATCAAAGAAGTTTATTAAAAGAAGTTATTTCTCTTAGTGAATTATCTGAATATCCTGTAACTTTTTCTGCTATGTTAGATATTGTTAATAAGAAACAACCAGCTTCTAATGATGATGAATTCATGGCTTCTAAAATATTTAAATTGATGAAAAAGGCAATTTATAGCAAAGATAAAATTATTAGTATTAATGAATTAATAGCTTTTTATAAAGAATTAAATAATGTTAATCAATTTAACTTAAACAATACTAATAGTCGAAAATTAATAATATCTGAAAATTTAAAAAATTTAATAAATTTTTTAAATTTAAAATGTGATTACTCTTTCTTTACTAAAGCAGCCGTTACTTTTTATGCTGTAAAAAATAACCAATTTTTTGATAAGCATAGCGATATTATGGCATTTGTGTTATTCTATCGTGTAATATCTAATTATGGATATCAAAATTATCTAGGATCTTTAAATATTGTTAGAAAATGTTTAGAAGATAACGACAATAATTTAAAAAACGCTTTCAAAGAAACAACAGATTATCAAGGTGATATCACCTATTTATTAAATGTGTTTTTAGATAAAACTAATAGCGCTATTGATGAATATGAAGATAAAATGAATAAATTATTATTAGATTATAAAATGACTGATAATAAATTATCTATTTTAGAAAATGAAATTGCCACTCGTAATATTGTGAATTTGAATCCATTCATTTCTTACAAACAAGCTAAGTTTTTTATTAACCATAACAAAAGAGATATTCATTATGATTTAAATCATTTTCGAAATTTTAGTAAATGTAGTTATGAAACAGCTAGATATTCAATGGATAATTTAGTTAAGTATGATTTTTATCTAAAAGAAAAAATTGGAAAAAAATACATTTATAAAATTAATCCAGACATAAATTAAATTATTGGGAGCAATTAAAATGAACTTTTTTTTAAATAATATTATGGATAATGAAGATATTAAAATCTTAATTTATTCTGCAGGATCATTAGTTGTTATTATTTTAGTAATGTTATTTTTTCAAAGTTTAAGAATTATTATTCATAGAAAACATCATAAAAAACAAGCATGAAATGCAATTGTAGAAAACATTATAGAATCAAATCAAAATAATCCTGTAAATATTAATAAAATAATGAATCATAAAACTAATTGAGATTATGAATATAGTGGTTTGAAAAATATTCATAATTTAGAAATTAAAACAGGTAAGCACATTAAAACTAAAAAAGATCATATGGAAAAAATTTTAAAAAATAAAGAAATTAAAAATCTTAAAAACAAAACAATAAAACTTTTTAAAAAATATCAAAATGAAAGCATATTTAATACTAATATGTTAGAAGAAAATAAGTATTTAAAAAATAAAAAAACTCATCTTTCAGTAAAAGAAGAAAACTTTTCTCAAGAATTATTAAATTTAGAAGAATCTATTAAAAATTTAAAGCTGAATAATAAACTTCTAAAAAAAGAAAAAATTAAAGTAAAGGAGCTAATAAAAGATGAATAATACAACTTCCAAAGATGCCACGATAGCAGAGCAAAGCGAAATTTATGACAATAAATTAAATTCAGATTATGTTAATAAATATTTGCATAAAAAAAGCAATAAAAACCGAAAATTAAAAAACGCAAGTCCTGAACTTTGAAATAATGGATTATTTTTATTAATTAAAAGTGAATACCACCGAGTTATATTATTATTGGTTGTTTTCTTATTTCTTATTTTATCTACTGGAGCTTGAACTTTATGTAATTTCTTTTTATGAAATTTACCAAAAGAAATTAATGTTTTTCCGTTTTTATTCGGACTTATGTTTTTATATCATTTCTTTTTACTTTTATTTGAATTTAAATTTTTACGAAAAGATATTATTATTCACAACAACAACATCCGTTATGATAAATCAGAAAAAAGTGAAGAAGGATTGATTTCCAAAGTTTATCTAAATACTCAATTAAATCAGATCAAACATAATTGATGATTATTATTTACATCAACTTATACATCGTTAGCAATTTTATTGTTATGAGGTTTACGTGATAAAAACTGATATTTTTTAAAATTTAATAAATGATTAGTAGATTGATTCGGCAATCCAAATTTATTATTAAAAATTTTAATTGGGATTATGGTTGTTAATTTTGTTATTTATATATTAGCTTTAACAATCAGAAAACATCGAATGCAACATATAGAAATATATTTTGGACAAGAATATGTTATTGATCCAGAAGAATTAGATAAAATTTCTAGTCATCATCATCGTTTTTATGTTCGAATATATATTATGGTTTTATTTTTAGTTTTAATAATCCCCCTTTTTGCCGCAGCTTATATATTATTACATTCACATGGTAAAAAAATATTAGCAATTGCAAAATAATAAAAAAAACAGTAAATAATTACTGTTTTTTTTATTATTTTAAAGGAATTATTACTTTGTTTATCTATATTAATATTGTAGTCAACTAACAAAAGAAAGCAGGTTACAAAATGATTAAATTAACAAATCAGGAATTAGAAGAAACATTTGCAGGTTCGATTATTGAAGAAATTTTTGAAGGAGTTAAATTACTTTTTGAAGGAGGGGCTATGCTTAAAGGATTTCTTTCTCATTCGGGAGAAGTTAAAGGACCAGATGGTATAGATGTTAAATTTGGCACAAGTAAAGGTAATACGATAAACAATACAACTCAAATTGTATTTCCGCATATATACATTGATTAAAAATATTCATAAATCAGAAAACCCAAGAGAAAAAGCATTGAAATATGGAATAGATTCACTTTCCAATTCAGAATTATTATCAATAATAATAAGACATGGCACTGTGAATAATAATGTATTAGAAGTTGCTGACAATTTAATTATAAATAGTGCTGGATTTGAAAATATTTTTAATTTAGATTTTGAAGATTTGATTAACATTTCTGGGATCGGTAAAGTAAAAGCTTTGGAATTATTAGCTGTTTTTGAAATTTCAAAAAGATTAAAAAATAATTTTAATATTGAAAACGTATTTTTATGAACTTATAATGAAGTTTTTAAATTTATCACTAATAATAAATTTAATAGAAATAAAGAACATTTTTGATTTTTAATATTTAATAAAAATAATAAACTTTTAAAATTAATACATTTTTCCGGAAGTCATGATAAACTTCTCATAAATAATAATAAATTATTAAAACATATTATTAATTTTGAAAATACTAAAGTGATTATTGCTCATAATCATCCTAGTGGAATTTCCCGGTTTTCTGAGTCAGATAAAAAGACAACATTAAATTTAAAAAAGAAATTTAATGTTTTTAATATAGAATTAATTAACCATATTTTGTTTTTTAACGATAAATATAAATTATTTTGATATAATAATATCAGATATTTTTAAAAAAGAATTATTTATTAAATTTTGTTTATATTAAAAACGAAAGTTGGAAAAGATGAATTATTTAATTATTATTGCTGGTGGGAGCGCTAGCGGTAAAACAACAGTAGCTGATAAAATAACAGAATTAGTACCAAAAAGTGTTTTAATAAAAATGGATGATTATTATGGAGCTAATACAGAAATTGAGCTTTCTGAAAGAGTTAAAAAAAATTATGATCATCCCTTAGCTTTTGATTTTCCTTTATTGGAAAAACACATCAAATTATTATTAAATAATAAAGCTATCGATAAACCTATTTATAATTTTATTACTCATTCACGCGATGCCCAAACTGAAAAAATAGAACCTAAAAAAGTTATTATTTTAGAGGGGATTTTATCGTTGTATTCAGAATCATTAAAAGATTTGGCAGATATTAAATTGTTTGTTGATACCGACAGTGATGAACGCTTTATCAGAAGATTAAAAAGAGATATTTTAGATAGAGGACGAACATTAGATAGCGTTGTTAAAGTTTATTTAGAAGTTGTTAAACCAATGCATAATCAATTTATCGAACCAACTAAAAGATTAGCAGATATCATTATTCCAAATGGTGGTAATAATAAAATTGTCATAGAACTTCTTAAAAATCAAATTAAAAGTATGGTTTCTTAATCAAATATTTTTAATTAAATTTAATGATTTAAAATATTCGGGCTTTGATAAAATTTTAAGTTGTAAATTTAGTTATAAAAGTGTATAATTAATAAACGTACAATTTGGAAAGTACAACCGTTCTTTTAAGAGTATTCTGTAACGGAAGAATTAAACAACTATTAATTAATTGTTTGATCACCTTAAACGACGAGTCTTTTTTTCGGAGGTAAACTTATGTTTGCAATTATTGAAACCGGTGGGAAACAAATTAAAGTTCAACAAGGAGATACTATATTTGTTGAGAAATTAGAAGTTGAAGTTGGAAAAAACGTTAGCTTTGATAAAGTATTAATGATCGACAATAAAGTAGGAACACCTTTTATTAAAGGTGCTACTGTTGTAGCCGAAGTTGAAAAACATGGAAAACAAAAGAAAATTATAGTTTTTAAATACAAACCAAAATCAAACCGTACAAAAAAACAAGGTCATCGTCAACCATATACAAGATTAGTTGTTAAAGAAATTTTAGCAACAACAAAAACAACTAAAAAACCTGCTGCTAAAATAGTAGCAAAAGAGGTGAAATAATATGGCGTCAAAAAAAGGTGTTGGTTCAAGTCGTAATGGTCGTGATTCTCAATCGAAACGTTTAGGTGCCAAATTAGGAGATGGACAATTCTGCCAAGCAGGTTCAATCATCTATCGTCAACGCGGTACTAAAATTCACCCAGGTACAAATGTTGGTAGAGGTGGAGACGACACTCTATTTGCAAAAATTACAGGTCTTGTTAAATATGAAAAATTTGGTAAAAAAACTAAAGTTTCTGTATATAAAAAAAACGATTAGTCGTTTTTTTTATTTTTTATATAAAGTAGTATAATTTATTTAAATAAAAGTTTATTGAAAAAGGAGAATATATGAAATTTATTGATTATGCCACAATATCTATTTCAGCTGGTAACGGTGGAAATGGGGCAGTTGCTTTTAGACGCGAAAAATATATCTCAAAAGGTGGACCATCTGGTGGAAATGGTGGTAGTGGAGGAAATGTATTAATTCAAGGTAATACTGGAATGACAACTCTTTTAGATTTTAAATTTAAAAGAAAAATTGATGCAAATCATGGTAGCAACGGAAGAAATAAAAATATGAACGGCCCAGCCGGTGATGATGTTGTTATTCAAGTTCCTTTGGGAACAGTTGTTATTGACGAAAATACTGATAGAATTTTGATCGATGTTACCGATGATAATAAATATTTATTAGCTAAAGGTGGCAAAGGTGGCCTTGGTAATGCACATTTTAAAAGTTCTGTAAATAGAGCTCCTAAAATTGCTAATAATGGTAATCCTGGTCAAAAATTTGATTTAAAACTAGAATTAAAAGTTTTAGCTGATGTTGGGTTAGTAGGATTGCCAAATGTTGGAAAATCAACATTATTATCGGCAGTTACAAACGCTAAACCCCAAATTGCAAACTATGCATTCACAACTATTAATCCTCAATTAGGTTTAGTTCGAACTAGAAGTGAAGATTCTTTTGTTATTGCTGATTTACCAGGATTAATTGAAGGAGCATCTTTAGGAAAAGGTTTAGGAGATGTGTTTTTAAAACATATTGAAAGATGTCGAATAATTGTTCATATCTTGGATCTATCTTTAGAAAATCCAGAAGAAATTATGCATAACTACAAAACTATAAATCATGAATTATCAGCTTATAAAAAAATTAATTTAACTAAAAAACCAATGATTTTAGTAGCTAATAAAATGGATAGTGAAAATTTTGCAGAAAATTTTAAATATTTAGAACAACAATTACCAAAGCAAAAAATATTTCAAATTTCTGGTTTAAAACATAAAGGTTTACAATCTTTAACAGATTATATCGGAACAACTTTAAAAACAATTCCGTTAACGATTAATGTTCATAACCAAGATTCATTCATACATATTAAATTAGACCCAACATTAAGAAGTTTTAAAGTTAATAAAGTTAATGGTGCATTTATTGTTTCTGGTCAAGCAATTGATGCTATTATGCAAAAAATACCAGTTAACACTTATGAAAATTTATTAAGAATTAATAAAGCATTAAGAAATATTGGTGTTTGAGACATGTTAGAAAAACAAGGTGTCAAACGCGGAGATAGTGTTTCTGTTGGAAAATATGAATTTCAATGAGGGGACTAGGATGAAACTAAACGACTATTTACTAAATTTAGAACACTGACTTAAAACAGTCGTCAAAAAAACTAATCAAAAAGGTATTATATGTGGTATTTCTGGTGGAGTAGATTCTGCGTTAGTAGCTGCTTTAATTGCAAAAGCATTTCCTGATAATCATTTAACTGTAATTATGCCATGTGAATCTGATGAATTAGATGCAAAATTAGCTGAAAAATTAACTAAAGAATTATCTTTAAATACAATAAGTGTGGATTTAACAGATACTTATCAGATGTTTTTAAAGACTAATAAAACATTATCTGATTTATCAAAGGCAAATCTAAAAGCGCGATTACGAATGATGACTTTATATGCGTATGCTCAAACTAATAATTATTTAGTCGCTGGAACAGATAATGCCTGTGAATGACACATTGGTTATTTCACAAAATTTGGAGATGGAGCTGCTGACATAGCTCCAATTATCCATTTGAACAAATCAGAAGTTCGCAAAGCTTCAGAAATTTATAATGTCAATCAAGCGATTATTGATCGTGAACCAACAGCTGGATTATGAGAAGGTCAATCAGATGAAAAAGAACTTGGTTTCAGTTATAATATATTAGATCAATATTTATCAGGTGATCATAATAATATTGAAAAAAGTATTATTGCTAAAATTGAAGATTTACATTTAAAGAGCAATCATAAACGCACAGGGATATTAAAACCTAATAAATTTAATTAAGGATATGATTATGAATTTTATAAATTTGCAATTACACAGAAGATCAGTTAGACACTTTTCTAATAAAACAATTGAAATTAAAAAAATTAACAATTTAAAAAAAGTTATTAATGCTTCTCCGACTTCTATGAACGGGCAACAATTTAGTGCTATTTTTATTCAAGATAATAAAACTAAAAAAATTCTTTCTGAAATTAGCGGAGGACAAAAACATATTGAAGAAGCACCGTTATTTGTAATGTTTTTAGCCGATTTCAATCGAATTGAAGAAGCTAACCATTTATATAACAATAATAATGGTTTTAACAAAGAGTTAGAAATCACTAGAAACACAATTGATAGTTTATTATACGGATTTGTGGATGCGACAATTGCAGCTCAAGGAACTGTTGATGCGGCTATTTCGATGGATTTATCAACTTGTTATATTGGCGCAGTTCGCAGAAATGTTAAAGCGATTAAAGAACTTCTTGATTTGCCGGATCATATAGTTCCTGTTGTTGGGATAACTATTGGTTATAGTGAAAATTTATTTGAAATTAAACCAAAAATAAATAAAGTTTATAATGAAATTTACAATTCAGAACTAGTTAAAACAGAAATCAAAGAATATGATATTGTCACTAATGAATATTATGCTCAACACCGAGAAGATAATAATTCATATACTAATAATACGATTAGTAAATATCATTTTTTTATCAAATCAGAATTCATGGCTGATTTAAATATTGTTTGACCAAATAACTGATTAATAAATAACAAAAAAGATGCTAATTAATTAGCATCTTTTTTGTTAAAAATAGTATCGATTATTTCGGTTGTAGAGATGTTTCCAAAATATAATTTAATATCAAATTTTGATAATACTTCTAAAATATTATGTTCATTTAATTCGATATTAATTAAAGCAAACTCAACTTCCTCCACATTTTCTAAACTTAAGAAATCACCATAAAATTTAATTTTTTTAATTTTGTTATCTTCAACATTTATTTTAGTTTCCAAAGTTCCGTTAACAAAACGTTTCTTATGTTCAATATTAAATTTAGGATTATTGCCATAATTTCAGGCAGGAGTTAAATATTTTTCATTCATTAATTTGGTAATTGCCGCAATATCATCTTCAGTTGGGGTATATTCAGTGGCATTATTAGATAATGTATTTTCTAATATTTTCTTAAACTCAAAATCAGTTAAGGGACTTGTTAATAAAGTTTTAATATTAACAACTCTCGATCTTATTGATTTGATTCCTTTTGATTTAATTTTTAAAGGATCAGGTTTAAGTGCTTTTTGTAAAATATCTAAATTAACATCAAACAGTATTGTGCCATGATGTAATATTTTATTATTTTTTCACAATTGAGCATTACCACTTATTTTTTTACCATTAACTTCAATATCGTTTCTACCAGAAAATTTAGCATGAACATTAATACCATTCAATGCTTCGATTATTGGTTGAGTAAATTTTGCATAATTGTTAACATCGCTTTTTGAAGCTTTATGAGTAATAAAACTGTAGTTAATATTTCCTAAATCTTGATAAACAGCTCCACCACCAGAATTTCTTCTGACAATATTTATTTTTGATTCTTTGACAAAATCATGATTTAATTCTTCTCAAGTATTTTGATTTTTACCAATTACTATAGTATGTTTATTTTGTCATAAAATAGCACAGTCGTCATTAAAATCGTAATTAAAAAAATATTCTTCAAAAGCTAAATTAAAGTATGGATTATGGGAATTATTGTTGATATATATCATATTTTATCTCTCCTGATTTTTTATTTTAATAAAATAGTTTTTAAAATTATAAAAAAAGTGTTAAAATATCTTATTGCATACAGAATATATAATATTTTTTAATAAAAGCAATATAATCTTAACATATATAAAATAAAATTAATAAGATTTTTAATACTATAATTAAATATATAATATATTAATTTTTCAATCAACTAGGAGATGTAAAATATGTTATTAAAAAAACATATAGTTAAAACAGATATGTTTGTTATCATGGATGCTGAAGGTAACATCGTTAACAAAAAATATATGCCAAAATTAACTAAAACTCAAATCTTAGACGCTTATAAAACTATGGTTTTATCAAGAGTTCAAGATGAAAGAATGCTTCAATGACAACGTCAAGGACGTATGTTAACTTTCCCACCTTCAATGGGTCAAGAAGCGATTCAAATGGGAGCTGCTTTAGCGCTTCGTAAACAAGATTGATTAGCACCTGCTTTTCGTTCTAATGTAACTTGATTAGCAAAAGGATGACCAATGTCAGACATAATGTTATTCTGAAATGGTAACGAAATGGGATCACATATGCCTGAAGGAGTGCGTATTTTACCTGTAAACGTGCCAATTGGAACACAATTTTCACATGCTGTAGGATTAAGTTATGCTGCTAAACTTAGAAAATTAGATGAAGTAGCATTAGCATTTATTGGTGATGGTGGAACTAGTGAGGGTGAATTTTACGAAGCAATGAATTTTGCTGGAAACTTAAAAACACCAACAATTTTTGTAATCCAAAATAACCAATATGCAATTTCAACTTCTCGTAAAAAACAAACAACTACAAAAACTTTAGCTCAAAAAGCAATCGCTGCTGGACTTCCTCATATTCAAGTTGATGGTAATGATGTTTTTGCAGTTTACACTGCTATTAATGAAGCTAGAGAACAAGCTAGTGCTGGTCAAGGACCATCATTAATTGAATGTGTTGCTTATCGTTTTGGACCACATACTACTGCTGATAATCCGTCTTTATATCGTGAAAAATCAGAAGAAGATGCTGCTCGTGCAATTGGACCAATTTTAAGATTAAAAAAATATTTAATTAATTCTAAATTATGAGATGAAGATCAAGATGTAAAATTATATAAAACATCTAAAACAACAGTTAATGAAGCTTATAAAGAAATGGAAGCTAAACTTAGCGTAAATATTGATGACGTATTCCGTTATACATATAAAGAACTAACACCAAATTTAAAAGCTCAATTAGAAGAAGCTAAGAAAATTTTTAATAAATAAAGGAGCTGTCAAACATGGCTTTAAAAAATAATATTGAAGCGCTTACAGAAGCGTTTCAACAATCAATGCAAAAAGACCCAACAGTAATCATTTATGGTGAAGATGCTGGATACGAAGGTGGAGTTTTCAGAGCTACTTCTGGAATTCAAAAAGAGTTCGGAGAATTACGTTGTTTTGACGCACCTATCGCTGAAGCAGCTATTGTAGGTTCTGCAATTGGGATGGCTATTAATGGTTTAAAACCAATAGTAGAAATGCAATTTCAAGGATTTATGTTTCCGGGTTATCATCAATTAGTAGTACATGCTGCTAGAATGCGTAACCGTTCTCGTGGTCGTTACACAGTACCAATGGTAATGCGTATGCCAATGGGTGGAGGAATTAGAGCGCTTGAACATCATTCAGAAGCAATCGAAGTTTTATTTGCTCATATTCCAGGACTTAAAGTGGTTATGCCTTCAAACCCTTATGATACAAAAGGATTAATGATCGCTGCTATTAATGACCCAGATCCAGTTGTTTTCTTAGAACCTAAAGCAATGTATCGTGCTTTCCGTCAAGAAATTCCTTCAGAAATGTATGAAGTAGAAATTGGAAAAGCAAGAATTTTACAAGAAGGTAGCGACATCACAGTTGTAACTTATGGTGCGCAAGCAATCACTTGTTTAAAATCTTTACCTGAATTAGCTGGAAAAGTTAGTGTTGAATTAATCGATTTACGCTCAATCTCTCCATGAGACAAAGAAGCAGTTTTAGCTTCAGTTCGTAAAACAGGAAGATTATTAATAGTTCACGAAGCTGTTAAATCATTTAGTATTTCTGCAGAAATTATTACTACAGTTACTGAAGAAGCATTCCTAAGTTTAGAAGTTCCTCCTATGAGATTAACTGGTTGAGATATAACTGTACCTTTAGATAAAGGTGAAAAATATCACATCATTAGTCAAGAACGAATTGTTAACAAGATTTTAGAATCAGTTAATTACAAGATATAATTAATATAAATAGTATTGATCATAAAGGTGGTAAAAATATATGTATCAATTTAAATTTGCCGATATTGGTGAAGGGATTCACGAAGGTAAACTTCTTAAATGAGAAGTTAAAGCTGGAGATAAAGTTGAAGATGGTGACACTTTATTTACAGTAGAAACTGATAAAGTTAATGCCGAAATTCCTTGTCCAGTTGATGGAACAATTAAAGAATTAAAATTTAAAGAAGGCGACATTATTCATGTTGGTGATGTTGTTGTTGTGATTGATGATGGAAGTAGTGCTAGCGCCGCTCCTGAAAAACAAGCAGCTCCAGCACCAGTTGAAGAACAAGATGCTGGTGGAGTAGTTGGAGAAATTAAAGTTTCAAATGAAACTTTAGCAATTCCTGCTAACAAAATTGATGAAACTCCAAGAACAAGTAATACAAATAATGCTGTTTTAGCAACTCCTGTTGCTCGTAAATTAGCAGCACTTAAAAATATTAATCTTGCAGATATAAAAGGAACAGGATATCGTGGACGCGTTATGAAAAGCGACATCGAAAACTTTAATCCTGCTTCAGCTTCAGCAGTTTCTGCCCCAACAAGTCATGCATTAATGCCAAAGAAAAATATTTTAGAAGATAAAGTCGTACCTTTAACACAAATGCGTAAAGCAATTGCTAAAGCAATGACAAGATCAAAAACTATTATTCCAGAAATTACATTATTAAAAGAAGTTAATATGACTAATTTAGTGGAATTAAGAAACAAAATTAAAAATGGTAAGAAAATTAAAATTTCTTATATGCCATTTATAATAAGAGCTTGTACTCTAGCGATTGAAGAATATCCAGTTTTTAATACTAAATTAGACGAAGCTAAACAAGCAATTGTATTTTCTAAAAATATTAATATTGGAATGGCAGCAGATACACCTAAAGGATTAGTTGTTCCAGTTATCAAAAATGCTGATCAATTAAGTATTTTAGGATTAAACTCTGAAGTTTATGGATTAGCTGCTAAAGCCCGTGCCGGACAATTAGCAATGAAAGATATGAGTGGTGGAACTTTTACTATCACTAATTATGGTTCTGTTGGTGCTGATTTCGGAACGCAAGTTATCAACTATCCAGAAGCAGCGATTTTAGGAATCGGAGCTTTAAATACAAAGCCGATTTATAACCAAAATGGTGAATTAGAAAAAGCAATCACAATGATGATTTCTGTTTCAGCAGATCACCGTATAATTGATGGTGCCGATGTTGGACGTTTCTTAATAGCAGTTAAAAACTATTTAGAAAATCCTTCAATGATGTTAATGAAATGATAAGGACGGTATAATATATGTATCAATTTAAATTTGCCGATATTGGTGAAGGGATTCACGAAGGTAAACTTCTTAAATGAGAAGTTAAAGCTGGAGATAAAGTTGAAGATGGTGACACTTTATTTACAGTAGAAACTGATAAAGTTAATGCCGAAATTCCTTGTCCAGTTGATGGAACAATTAAAGAATTAAAATTTAAAGAAGGCGACATTATTCATGTTGGTGATGTTGTTGTTGTGATTGATGATGGAAGTAGTGCTAGCGCCGCTCCTGAAAAACAAGCAGCTCCAGCACCAGTTGAAGAACAAGATGCTGGTGGAGTAGTTGGAGAAATTAAAGTTTCAAATGAAATTTTTCCAACTTTTGGACCTGTGAGTTCAACTCCAAAATCTGCCCCTGTTCAAAAAGCGCAAGCCCCTGTAAATAACAATAATAGTGGTGCTAAATCACAAACTGGTTCAAAACCCAATTGCGATAAAGAATACGATCTTATTATTGTTGGTGCTGGTCCTGGTGGATACGTTGCCGCAGAACACGCTGCTAAAAATGGATTAAAAACAGCCATTATTGAACGTGAATATTTTGGTGGAGTTTGTTTAAATGTTGGATGTATTCCAACTAAAACTTTATTAAAATCAGCTAAAATGTTTGATAAACTTTCACATATGGATGATTATGGTATTGAAATTCCAAATGCTGCTTTAAAAGCATTAAAACCTAACTGAGACAAAATGATGGATCGTAAATCTGAAGTAGTTAATAAACTAACTAAAGGTGTCGAATTCTTAATGCGCTCAAATAAAGTTGATATGCATAAAGGTGAAGCTAAATATTTAGGAAATCATGCGATTTCTGTTGGCGATAAAACTCTTGGTTATAAAAAACTAATTATTGCTACTGGATCACGTGCTCGTATAATTCCAATTCCGGGATTACAAGAAGGTTATAAAGCTGGTTTTGTAGTAACTTCAAGAGAAGCACTATCTTTAGCAAAATTACCAAAAAGTATTATTGTTATTGGTGCCGGAGTTATTGGTGTTGAATTTGCATGTTTATTCCAAGCTCTAGGTACAAAAGTAACAATTTTACAAAATATTGGTCAAATTTTAGAAATCTTAGATAAAGATATTCAAAAAGAAATGTTTGCAACATTTACTAAACGCGGAATTGATATTAAATTAAATGCCCAAATTAGTAAAGTTACGAAAAATTCAGTTGAATTCTCAATCGATGGTAAAGAATTTTCAATAAAAGCAGATAAAATCTTAGTATCAGTTGGCCGCATTCCTAATATTGAAGCATTTAAAGATATGCCTAATTTAGAAATTGGTAAACGTGGCGAAATCGTTGTTAATGATTATTGTAATACTTCTGTTGAAGATGTTTATGCTATTGGAGATGTTAATGGTCGTTTAATGCTTGCTCACGTTGCTAGTGCTGAAGGAATTAGTGTTGTTGAAAATATTATTGGTAACACTTCTGCTAAAACACGCTATAGCACAAATCCAAGTTGTATTTATACATTCCCAGAATGTTCAACTGTTGGTTTAACAGAAGAACAAGCTAAAGCTCAAAAAATTGATTATATATCACAAAAAACACCTTACCGTGTTTCTGGTAAAGCATTAGCTGATGGTGAAACTACTGGTTTCTGTAAAATGATCGTTAATCGTCAAACAGAAGAGATTATTGGGTTTCATTTAGTTGGTGCCAATGCAACAGATATTATTTCTGAAATATGTACTTTTATGGATTTAGAAGGTACAGTTTATGAATTATCTCGTTCAATTCATCCACATCCAACGATTGCTGAATTAATTGGAGAAACAACACGTCACATTTTATACAAATTAAACAAAGGTAAAAAATAATGACAAAAATTTTAGTTATTAATGCTGGTTCTAGTTCTGTAAAGTTCCAGTTATACAATTATCCTAATCAAGTTATTTGTAAAGGTTTATGTGAACGTATTTTTGTTGACGGCGCTTTTACAATTGAAATTAATGATCAAAAACAAAAATTAGATATTAAAATGAATTCTCATAAAGATGCCATTGAAGTGATTTTAAATAATTTAAAATCAAATAAGTTGATTAATAATTATGATGAAATTCAAATTATTGGTCATCGCGTTGTTCAAGGTGGAAGCGTTTATCAAGAGTCTACTTTAATTACTGATGAAGTTATTGAAAAATTAAATGATTTATCAAAATTAGCACCATTACATAATCCTGGAGCTGTTAATGTTATGAAAATTTTTAGAACATTATGCCCAAAAGCTAAAAATGTTGCTGTTTTTGACACTTCTTTTCACCAAACAATGCCAGATAAAAACTTTATTTATCCAGTGCCTTATGCTTGATACGAAGACCATAGTGTCCGTAAATACGGAATGCATGGAACATCTAGCCGCTTTATTGTCAAGAAACTAAAAGAAGAATTAAATTTAAAACACGGAAATATTATTAACTGTCATTTAGGTAATGGAGCTTCTATTACGGCAATTAAAAATTGAAAAGGTTTTAATACTTCAATGGGTCTTACACCTTTAGCTGGTATTATGATGGGAACTCGTAGTGGAGATATTGATCCAGCGATTTTAGAATATATGGCAAAAGCAACTAATAAAGATGTTTTTGAATTAACAAATATTCTAAATAAAGAATCAGGATTACACGGCGTTAGTGGCATCTCTAGTGATATGAGAGATGTTATTGCTGCTTCTGCAAAAGGTAATAAGAGAGCAGAATTGGCTTTAAATATTTATGTAAGTAAAATCGTTAATTATATTTCTATGTACTTAAATGACTTAGAAAATAAAACCGAAGTTATTGTCTTTACAGCTGGAATCGGAGAAAACGCTAGTTTAATTCGTGAACGCG
Source organism: Mycoplasmatales bacterium (assembly GCA_965222755.1). Classification (GTDB taxonomy): domain Bacteria; phylum Bacillota_I; class Bacilli_A; order Mycoplasmatales; family JABABV01; genus JABABV01. The sequence continues at coordinate 28,423 of CBDCUK010000001.1, forward strand.
TCATTCAAAATTTACATATGATTAAAGTTGATATCAATTCTGAAATCAATAATGCAAGATCTGCTGATATGAGAAAAATATCAACTACCGATAGTGAAGTTGCTGTTTATGTAGTACCAACAGATGAAGAAATTATGATTGCAGAAGACGCATATAAAATTTCTAATTCTAATAATTAATATTTTTTAATTTTAAAATACCACTTTAATAGTGGTATTTTAAATATAATGAGTAAGGATTGACATTATGATTAAAACAATTAAATCAAATTTTTACAATCAAAATATTTATATATTAACTAATAAAACATTAGATACAATAATTATTGACCCTGGAAATTCTGCCCAAAAAGTTATTCAATATTTAAAAGAGAATAACTTAACACCAAGCTCAGTATTGATTACTCATGGTCATTTTGATCATCTTTCTGGACTACCAGAAATTTTAGTAGAGTATCCAAACTTAAAAATTTTCATTGGTGAAAAAGATGTTAATAATTTATTTAATTCTGATTTAAATTTATCTTATTTAAATCGTGGTCAAACAATAGTTATTAACAAAGAAAAGTATCAAGATAATGTTGAGGGTTTATTAGAAAAAACTTACAATATCGATAATTTTAAAATTGAAATTATCGATATTCCCGGTCATACAGCTGGTTCTGTTTGCTTTTTATTTCCTGATTTAGGATATATTTTTACTGGTGATACTTTACTAAAAGAAAGTATTGGTCGTGTTGATTTAAAACACTCAGTTCCCCAATATTATCAAGCAAGTTTACAAAAATTTAGCACTTTAAAATCAGATATTATTGTTTATCCTGGTCACGGAGTAAAAACTAATATTGGATATGAATTAAAATATAATCAAGCATTAAATCAAATGATAAAATAAAAAATAATTTACTTAACAATGATAATTTGATATCATTTAATAAGAGTATAATATATCTTCAATATGAAGATATTTAGCATTTAAAAAGTTACTCAATAATAAGGAGAATTTAATTTTATGAAAATTGTTGTAGTTGGAATCAATCATGCTGGGACACATACTGTTTTAGCAGCACGTAAATTATATCCGAATGCCGAAATTATTGGTATTGATCGTAATACTAATATTTCATTTTTAGCTTGTGGAATCGCTTTATGAGTCGGAGGGGTTGTTAAAAAACCTGATGGACTATTTTATTCAAACATTGAATTTTTACGTAATCGTAAAATCGATGTTAGAGTTAAAGAAGAAATGATCGCAACTGATTTTAAAAACAAAAAAATCACAATTCGCAAAAACGATACTGGAGAAGAATATGTTGAAACTTATGATAAATTAGTTTTAGGAACAGGTTCTTGACCAATCGTGCCACCATTTCCTGGTGTCGATGCAGATGGTGTTCAAATTTGTAAATTATTTCAACACGCCCAAGAAATTAAAAAACTTGCAACTTCAAAAGAAATTGAAAATGTTGTTATTGTTGGAGCAGGGTATATTGGGATTGAATTAGTAGAAGCATTCCATATTCAAGGTAAAAAAGTTACTTTAGTAGATATGGCAAATCGTATAATGCCGCGTTATTTTGATGAAGAGTTTACTAACCCAATTCAACATAAAATGGAAAAAGAAGGTATTAAACTAGCTCTGGGTCAAAAACTTAACCGTTTTGTAACTAACGAAGCTGGTCATGTAGTTTCTGTTGAAACTGATAAAGAAACATTTAAATGTGATATTGCAATTATGGCAATTGGGTTCAGACCTAACACAGCAATGTTTAAAGGTAAACTAGATTTAATAACTCCAAGTGGAGCTATTAAAACTAATAGATATATGGAAACTTCTGAAAAAGATGTTTTTGCAATTGGAGATAGCGTTGCTACATTTAATAATGCAACCCAAAGATTAGGAAGCATTGCCCTGGCTACTAACGCTGTTCGTACTGGTGTAGTTGCTGCCATGAACTTAAATGGTCCAAAAATGGCACATCCAGGAGTTCAAGGAACTAACGGTATTTCTGTATTTGGATTCAATTTAGCATCTGTTGGATTATCTGAAGTCGCTTGTAAAATGGAAAAAGATTTAGATTACAAAACAGTACTTCATGAAGATGATGCTCGTCCAGCATTTATGCCAGAAAATCATAAAGTTATGACTAAAATTATTTGAGAAGCTAAATCAGGACGTATTATTGGTGGTCAAATTGGTTCGATTGGACATCACGAAGATGCAATCATTGCCCTTTCGTTAGCAATTCAGACTAAAACAACAATTCAAGATCTAGCTTTATTAGATATCTTCTTTTTACCACATTTTGATAAACCAGTTCACTGATTATCAGAAACTGCTATTAAAGGAATTGGATTCAGTTTAGAAGATTTAAAAAAATAATTAATAATTTAAGGCAAAATAAAAAATAAAGTTTTTAACTTTATTTTTTTTATTCAAATAATTGGCTATTTTTTCTTGGTTTTATCTTTAAAAAATCATCAATTTTAATTTCTAATAAATTTATAGTTCCTGCTTTTAAAATAAAACAATAATAACTATTTTTAATGTAGGGACTTATTTCATTCTGTTTTAAATAAATTATTTTCAATACTTTAAAATGACAATTCAAAAAAACAATATCATAATTATTATTAAATTTAATCGTATTAAAACCTTTAGCGTTTTTAATTAAAAACCCTTGATCATCATTAATGTGGATTAATTTTCTAAATAAAAAGTTTTTTTCTCAAAAAGAAGAAATTAAGTTAATTTTTATTTTTGTATTTTTTTTATTATAAATCATTCAATACTTTTCTTTATTAATTTTGAAATTTAGAAATCAACTACCCATAAAATCACCCCAATATTTAAATAATAGTTATCACTATAGATGATATTATTATATAATATTTTAAAAAGAATAATAAATATATTTTAGAAATGAGGATATTATTATGGCAGGACATTCAAAGTGAGCCAATATTAAACATCGAAAAGCAGCCCAAGATAATAAAAGAGGTAAAGTCTTTCAAAAACTATCAAAAGAAATTTATATTAGTGCTAAACAAAACGGTGCTAACCCAGATATAAATAGTAATTTAAGATTATTGCTTTTAAAAGCTAAGGCATCAAACATGCCAAAATCAATCATTGATAAGGCTTTAAATAAATCAAAATCTAAAGACCAGTCTAATTGAGAAGAAATTATATATGAAGGATATGGTTCTGGAGGAAGTGCTTTTATTGTAAAGTGTTTAAGTGACAATCGTAATCGTGTAGCAAGTTTTGTTAAATCTACTTTTCGTAAATTTGGTGGTAATTTAGGTAGTGATGGAGCTGTTAAGTATTTATTCACATTAACAGGTTATATTAATATTACAACCGATTTAAAAGAAGATAATTTAGTTGATAAATTATTAGATTTAGATATTGAAAATTATGAGCATCTAGATGGTTTAGAATATATTATTTTTGCAACTCCAAAAAATTTAAACAATATTAGTACTTTTTTAAGTGAAGATGTTGATATTAATGTTGATGATTTCGGATTAGAATTTATTCCTAACGAAATTATTGAATTAGCGAGCGATAAGATTGCTATGTGTCAAAAATTAAGAGATACATTAATGGATAGCGAAGATATTTCAGAAGTATTTTGTAATGTTGCAATCAATGATTAAATAAATAAAAAACATTTATTTAAAATAAAATAAAGGAAAAATGCTAAAAATAAGCGATATATTAGTGCATAAGGAGGTATTTACTTATGAATAATATATTGTTATTTTTTGCAATTAAATATAATGGGGATTGAAATAAAATTGCGAAAGCAATTTCGGCAAACGAAAGTGTTAGAAATCAAGATTTAGAAAAATGTTTAAATCAATATAAAAATTTAGGCTATGTTACTATATTAGATATAAATTATCCGCAAAGTTTGTTAAAATTAACTAAACCACCATTTGTTTTATTTTATAAAGGCAATATTAAATTATTAAATTATAATCCAAAAATCGCTGTGATTGGTTCTCGCAAAAATAGTCAAAATGGCAAAGATAAAACTATTGATTTAATAAAGATAGCAGTAGCAAATCAACAATTAATAGTAAGTGGTATGGCTGAAGGAATTGATGGCATAGCGCATAAAGAAACTCTGATGATTAAAGGTAAAACCATTGCAGTATTAGGTTGCGGAATTAACTATATATACCCTAAATCGAATAGTTCGTTATATAATGATATTGTTAAAAACGGATTAATAATTTCTGAGTATCCAGATTTAATTCCACCTAATGCAAAAAACTTTAAAATTAGAAATCGAATTGTAGCAGCTTTAGTTAAAAAAATTTTTGTGGTTGAAGCAAAAATTAAATCTGGTACAATGAATACTGTAAAATGAGGATTAGAAATCGGTAATGATATCTATTGCTCAAAATCATCTGGATACGAAAATTCAGGTTGCCAACAATTGATTAAAGAAGGCGCCGATGTAATTTAATTATATATATATTAAAAATTGGAGAGTGTTATTATGAACAAAATTATGATTGTTGAATCACCAAACAAAGTTAAAACAATTCAAAAAATATTAGGTAGTGACTTTCAAGTTTTTGCCTCTAAAGGACATATTTTTGAAATCCCTAATGTTGGACCATGGAGATTAGGAATTAATTTTGAAAAATGACAACCATTATATAAACTTATGGAAGCTAGAAAAGATTTTATTAAACAATTAAAAAGCGCAATAATAGACGAAAACACAATCGTTTATCTTGCAACTGACCCTGATAGAGAGGGTGAAGCGATCGCTCAGCATATCGCAGATACTTTAAAATTACCTGACAAACAAATTAAAAGAATTCTTTTTGATCAAATTACTAAAGCTGCAGTTTTAAAAAGTTTAGAAAACCCAATTTTAATTAATAAAAACTTAGTTGATGCTCAAGTTTCAAGAAGTATGATTGATCGAATTATCGGAATTCAATTATCAAATTTATTAAAAAGAAGAATTTTAAGTGCTCCAGGAGAAACGACAGCAGGTCGAGTACAATCAGTTGCTTTAAAATTTGTAGTAGATCGAGAAGAAGAAATTAGGAAATTTATTCCGCGAAAATATTATTCTATAACTGCTAAAATTGATGAAAACCATTCATTAATATATCGTAATTCAGATAAAAAAGAAAACAAAGACCAAATTGATAGTTTGGACATTGCAACTAATATTTTTAATAGTTTAGAAAAAACTTTTGAAGTAGCGTTAATTAAGACTCGTAAAGTGCGCGAATCAAAAATAGCTGGTTTAAAAATGAGTACTATATATAAGATGGCTGAAAACACTCATGGTATAAAACCAAGTTTCACACAATCGATTTTACAAAAATTATATGAAGGTGTTGATGGAGTTGAAGGTGGATTAATTACTTATCCTCGTTCAGATTCAACACGTTTAACAGATGAATTTATTAAAGATGCTCACCAAAAAATAAAATCAGAATATGGTCAAGAATTAATTGAAGATAAAGTTTCAAAATTTAATAAAAAAAATAATAAATCTCAAGATGCCCATCCTGCTATCACTCCTACCGATGTAAATAAAACACCAGCATCTTTAAGTGCTTTTTTAGATGATAAACAATTAAAAATATATTCTTTAATATATTTTAGATCTTTAGCAGCTGTTGCCAAAGTCCCAATAAGAGAAACTAAAAGTTACACATTAGTAAATAATAATTATAATTTTAATACTAGTAGTTCAAAATTAATTTTTGAAGGGTATTACAAATTTTTAAAACCAGAAATATTAGAAAATCAAGTTGATGATTTAAATTATCAATTACATCAAAAAATTGATTTAAATAAAAAAGATTTCAGTTTAAATCACCACGAAACAAAACCACCAGCTCATTATAGTGAAGGTTCATTAATTTCTCAAATGGAAAATATGGGAATTGGTCGACCGTCTACTTTTAGTCCTACAGTTACAAAGATTAAAAATCGTAAATTTGTTTTAAGACAAGGGCGTAGTTTGGAACCAACAGAATTAGGGGAATTAATTAATAAAAAATTAACAACTAATTTTCCTGAAATAATTAATGAATCTTATACTTCTGATATTGAAAATATTTTAAACGATATCAGTTTAGGTAAAATAAACTACCAAGAATTAATGGCAAAGTTTTTTAATGAGTTTAAAGAAAAATTAGATAAAGCATACGAAACTATGGAGACAATTAAAATAAAACCAACTTTAATTGACAGAGCATGTCCTGATTGTCAAAATAGTTTAGTTGAACGTTTTTCAAAATATGGAAAATTTATTGGTTGCAGTAATTTTCCAACATGTAAATATACTGAATTCCCTAAAAAACAATTCAAAAAAAGTGCTAAAAAAACAACAAATAAAAAAGAATCAACAACAAATAAAAAAGAATCAACAACAAATAAAAAAGAATCAACAACAAATAAAAAAGAATCAAAAACTGCTAAAAAGGAGAAGTAAAAATGAATAAATATAAAACATATATTAATGGTCAATGAATTGGAAGCCAAGATAATTATGAAATAATCAATCCAGATAATTTATCAGTTATTGGGCAAGTTCCTGCATTAAAATCAAAAGATATTGATTCTGCTTTTTTAGCGGCTAAAACAGCTTTTAAAAGTTGAAAAAAAACGTCTTTAAAAACACGTATTGATTTAATGGAAGCGTGAATTATTGAACTAGAAAAAAGTAAAAATAAAATTGCAAAAATGATGAACTTAGAAATCGCTAAACCTTTAAAGAGTTCTATTGGCGAAGTAGATAGAACAATTTCTTATATAAAATACACAATTGAAGAAATGAAAAGAATCCAACCAAAATCATATAATGGTTCAGCTTGAGGGATCGATAATAAATTAGCGATTTTTAATAGAGTTCCTTTGGGAACGGTTTTAGCAATATCGCCTTTTAACTACCCTATTAATTTATCGGTATCTAAAATTGCACCAGCTTTAATATCTGGGAATACTGTTGTTTTAAAATCATCAACTCAAGGTACAATTTCTAATATTTTATTATCAGAAACTATCGAAGCCGCTGGTTTTCCTAAAGGTGTTTTCAATATGGTTACTGGTCGAGGAAGCGATATTGGAACTTATTTAATAACAAATCCCTCTGTTGATATGGTTTCCTTCACAGGAAGTACTAATGTGGGTGAAGGAATCGCTAATAACACAAAAATGATTCCGTTAGTTTTAGAAATGGGTGGAAAAGACCCAGCTTTAGTATTAAAAGATGCTGACATCAAAAAAGCAGCTATCAAAATTGCTCAAGGAGCATTTTCGTATAATGGGCAACGCTGTACTGCTATTAAAAGAGTAATAGTTCATAATGATGTTGCCGATAAATTAATTAGTGAATTAAAAAACATTGTTATTGGTTACAAAGTTGGATCAGCTACAAATTCAGAAAATAATATCACACCATTAATTTCTGTTTCAAGTGCCAAATATGTTAATTCTTTAATTAAAGATTCTTTAGATAAAGGCGCAAAATTAATTATTGGTAATAAATCAGAAAAAAATTTAATTTGACCAACAATTATTGATAATGTATCTAAAAACATGAAATTATATTACGAAGAACCTTTTGGGCCTGTACTACCAATAATTAGATTTGATAATATCGATGAAGCTATTAATATAGCAAATGATAGTGAATATGGTTTACAAGCTTCAATATTTACGAAAAATATTGATTGCGCACTTGGTTTAGCAGGAAAAATTGAAGCAGGAAGTATAAATATTAATTCATTTTCTCAAAGAGGGCCTGATCATTTACCATTTTTAGGAGTTAAGAAAAGTGGTTTTGGAGTTCAAGGAATAACTGATTCAATCTATTCTATGACAACTATTAAAGGCATAGTAATCAACTATGAAACAAGTAATTAATTTATTATATATTCATATTCCTTTTTGTAATAAAATTTGTACATATTGTGATTTTACAAGATATTTAAAACCAAAAAACTCAGTATCGATTTTTGATAACTATTTAAATGATCTTTTTAAAGAATTAGATAGTTATTTAAATAAATATGAATTTTCACTTAAATCAATTTATATTGGTGGGGGAACTCCAAATATTTTAAATAATGTTCAACTTGAAAAATTATTAAAAAAATTAACTATTTTTTCGCCAATTGAATTTACAATAGAATTAAATCCCGAATTAGTTAATAAAAAACAATTAACATTATTAAAAAAATATAATGTTAATCGCTTATCTGTCGGGGTGCAAACTAGTAATTCAAAAATATTAAAAGTATTAAAAAGAGAACACACAAATATCGATGTTATAAATACAATGAAATGAGCTAGAGAATTAAATTTTAATAATATATCAATAGATTTAATTTATAATTTACCTTTTCAAAAGTTATCTGACATTGAAAATGATTTTAAATTAATTGAGCAAATTAAACCAGATCATATTTCTTGATATAGTTTAATATTAAAAGAAAATAGTATTTTGACTAAAAAAGGCTATCAATTAAATAATTTTACAGATTATGAATATGACATTTTAATTAATAAAAAATTAAAAACTATGGCTTATGATCGATATGAAATTTCTAATTATAGTAAAGGAAATAAAAAAAGTTTACATAATATGGGATATTGACATAGTGATAATTGATTAGCTTTAGGTAGTGGAGCTAGTAGTTTTATTGGGAATGAGTTAAGAAACAATAACAAAAAAATTAATTATTTAAAGCATGCTTATGAAGCTACTTTTTTATCAAAAAAAGATTATTACTTCCAAATATTAATGATGGGATTAAGATTGATTGACGGCATAGAAATAATTAATAAAAATAAATTAGCATTTAACTTTTATAAAGAAAAAATCAATAAATTAATATCAGATAAAAAACTAATTTATAAAAATAATATTCTAAAAGCAAACGATATTAACCATCTAAATACTATTTTAGTAGATATACTTTAATTTATTAGCACTTAATATTTGACACTGCTAATAAATTAAAGTATCATTACTTATACAATTTAAAAATATACAAACAAGGAGTCACTATGCAATTTAAGAAATTACCATTATTAGTTACAAGGAAAATAGTAATTTTTCCGGATCAAGAAATAACTTTAGAAGTAGGAAGACCACTATCTGTTAAGAGTGTTTTAAGATCATCTGAAAAATATGAAAACTATATTTTAATTGCTTGTCAAAAAGAACCACTTGAAGATAATCCTGGTTTTGATAATATTTTTAATTATGGAACGCTTGCCAAAATTGAAAATATGGAAAAATTTGAAGATGGTAGTTATAAAATTATTTTCAAAGGATTAGAACGAGTTCAATTAACATTTAGCAAGGATCAAAAACTTGATAATGATATTCCATTTTTAATTAGAAAAGCAGTTTCTGATAAACCTTTAGAAGAAAAAGCTTACATTAATCAAATTAATAAATTCATGGAATCTAATTGAAAAATCCAAAATCCCAATTCATCTTTTGATCAAGTTTTAAAATCACTTGAAGAAAATATGCAATCTAGTCAAGTAGCTGATGCAGTAGCTTCTTTTATGCATATTGATTTCTTAAAAAAACAAATAATATTAGAAGAAGAAAATGTTTTAAAAAGATTAAATATCGTATTAGAATATCTTAATGATGAAAAAACTTCTTCTGAATTAGAAGAAGTAATAGCAAAAAAAGTTAAAAACAAACTTAATGATCAACAAAAAGATTTCTTTTTAAGAGAACGCTTAAAAGCGATTAAAGAAGAATTAGGAGAAGGAAATTCAAAAGACAACGAAGCTGATAAATTCAAAAAATTAGTTAATGAAAATCCTTATCCAGAATATATAAAAGAAAGATTATTAGAAGAAATTAAAAAATTCGAAAATATTCCATCTATTTCTGGAGAATCTTCAGTAATTAGAGGTTACATCGAATGACTTTTATATTTACCTTGATGACAAACTTCAGAAGATAACAACAGTTTATCAAACGCTGAAGCAACACTTAACTCCAATCATTATGGATTAAAAAAAGTTAAAGAACGCATTATTGAATATTTAGCAGTTAAAGCACATACTAATTCTTTAAAAGGACCAATCATTTGTTTAGCAGGGCCTCCAGGAACTGGTAAAACATCTTTAGCAAAATCAATTGCAGATGCTTTAGAACGTAAATTTATGAAAATCTCTTTAGGTGGAGTTAAAGATGAAGCTGAAATTAGAGGACATCGTAAAACATATTTAGGTGCAATGCCTGGTAAGATTATTCAAGCTATGAAAAAATCAAAAACAATCAACCCTGTAATTCTATTAGATGAAATAGATAAAATGAGCAGCGATTACAAAGGAGACCCTACTAGTGCAATGCTAGAAGTTTTAGACCCAGAACAAAACCAAAGTTTCCAAGATCATTACTTAGAAGAAAATTATGATTTATCAAAAGTAATGTTTATCGCAACCGCTAATTATTTACAAGATATTCCAGCTCCTTTAAGAGATCGTATGGAAATAATTAATCTATCATCTTATACAGAAATGGAAAAAGTTAAAATTGCACAAAACTATTTAGTTAATAAAACTTTAAAAAATTCAGGTTTAAAACCAAATATGTTTAAAATAACAAAAGAAAATTTACTATATATAATTAGACATTACACTATGGAAGCTGGAGTGAGAGAATTACAAAAATTATTAGATAAAATGGCTCGCAAAATAGTAGTAATGAAATTAAATGGCAAAGTTAAAAAAACTTTTTCTTTAAACAAGAAAAATATCAATATTTTTCTAGGAACAGAAATATTTGATTTTAATAGAAAATCAGAAAAAAGTGAAATTGGAGTAGTTACAGGTTTAGCATGAACTGCTTATGGTGGAGATATTTTACCTATCGAAGTAACGTTTTTCCCTGGTAAAGGTAATTTAATCCTTACTGGTCAACAAAGAAAAGTTATGAAAGAATCTGTTAATATAGCTCTAGGATACGTAAAAACAAATGCTAAAAAGTTTAAAATTAATTTAGAAGATCTGGAAAAAAGCGATATTCATGTTCATGTACCTGATGGAGCAACACCAAAAGATGGCCCATCAGCTGGAATAACTTTTACAACTGCTTTAATTTCTGCCTTCACAAAAAGAGCTGTTTCTAAAAAAATTGCTATGACAGGAGAAATATCATTAACTGGTAAAGTTCTTCCTATTGGAGGACTAAAAGAAAAATCAATTAGTGCTGTTCGAAGTGGGATTGGGGAAATTTTAATTCCTAAGAAAAATATTAAAGATTTAAAAGATATTCCTGAAAGTATTAAAAAAGCTTTAAATATTATTCCAGTAGATAAATATCACGAAGTTTATGAATATATTTTTAATGATAAGATGGCTTCGAAATAATGGAACAACATATTAAAAATATTGAATTCCTAACTAGTTGTGCTGAGGAATCTCAATGACCAGAAGATGAAATCCCAGAAGTTTGTTTTTTAGGTCGTTCTAATGTTGGTAAATCAAGTTTTATTAATGCAATTACTAATTATCGAAATATTGCTCGCGTTTCATCTACGCCCGGAAAAACAAGATTATTAAATTTTTTTAAAATCAACAATAATACAATCCGATTTATTGACGTTCCTGGATATGGTTATGCAAAAGTAAATAAAAGTATTAAAATAAAGTTTTCAAAAATGATTGATACTTATTTATTAAATCGTACTAATTTAAGATTAGTGATTTTGTTATTGGATTATCGTCACAAACCAAATAAAGACGATATTGCTATGTATAATTATTTAAGACATTATAATATTCCAACAGTTATTATTGCTACAAAATCCGATAAATTAAAGAAAAATGATTTATCTAAAAATAAAAAAATCATTATAGAAGCTCTAGGTTTATCTAAAAATAATTTTCTACCATTTTCAAAATTTAATACTGATCATAGTAAAATTATTAAAGTTTTATTAGGAGTTAAATAAATGAGTCACTATTATAATTTATTATTAAAAATAAATGACTTTATTGAAAATGGTAAGTTTACATCAGCACTAGAAATTATTGACAAAGAATTATTGATGCCTTATGTTCCTGAAAAAATAGAAAAAGAATTAATATTACAAAGGAATAAGATAAGTGCAGTTTTGATAAATAAAGAAATTAAAAATAGTGTCAAGATGAAACAATATAGTGAAGAAGAAATTATCAGTTACTTGGAAAGTAAAAATTACCAAGTTGTTAGTTCTGTTTTACAATATTTATCAAAAATTAATTTACGATCAATAATATTAGCTATTAAAGAAGCTTTGATTGATGAAAAAATTAGTACAGACATTAAAAAAGTTATTATTAGAATATGTTTAAATCAAGGAATCAACGATAAAGTTAAAGTATTTATTCATGATAAACATTATGAACTTAATCTTTCAGAATTGGTATGAGTTGAAAACGATCAAAGATATCAAGAAATTTTATCAAAAATTTATGATGATGTTTATAGTGATAGCCCTCAATTATATTTAACTGCAAAAACTTGTTTAATTAAATATTTTTTAAATTTTTGACCTTTGATAAACGAAATTAAAAACATAAATAGTAAGGATTTAAAAAATAAGATTATCGAAGAAGCAAAAGAACTCTTTAAATAAATTTATTTTTTGATATAATAGGAAACATACACTGCTATTAATTTATAAAATTAGTAGTTATTTATAAATAAGGAGAATTCAAGATAATGAAAATCAATATTATTAAAAATGATGATTCTACTATTAATATTAATATAGAAGATAGTAGCGCAAAATGAACTGGTTTATTCGAGAAAGCAAAAGCAAGTTTAATTAAAAACATGGAACTTCCAGGGTTTCGTAAAGGTAAAGTACCTCATGGTATGGCTTTAAAGAATATTAAAGATGTTAATGTTTTAAACGAAGCTAAAAGAATGCATTTAAATGATTTATATCAATCTGGTTTAGAAGAAGCAAAAGATTATCGTATTATAACTTCTCCTATTGCTAAAGATAACGAATTATCAAAAGAAAAAATCAATATTACGTTTACTGTAGGTGTGATGCCTGAGATTAAACTATCAACTTATAAAAATTTAGAATATAAATTTAATAAAATTGAAGTATCTCAAGAAGAAATCGATAGAGAATTATCACATTTACAACAACGTTTTTCTATGCAAGAAGTTAAAGAAAACGGAACACTTAATATGAATGACATTGGAATCATTGATTTTGAAGGTTTTTTAAATGGAGTAGCTTTTGAAGGTGGACGCGGACAAAATCATCCATTAGAAATCGGATCAAAAACATTTATTCCTGGTTTTGAAGACCAATTAGTTGGAATGAAGAAAAATGAAATTCGTGAAATTAAAGTAGTATTCCCAGAAGAATATCAAGTTAATGAATTAAAAGGTAAAGAAGTAACTTTTAAAGTTAAATTAAATGAAATTAAAACTAAAAAATTACCTACTTTAGATGATAATTTAGCTAAAGATATGAATCTTCCAGATATTAAAACTTTTGATCAACTGGTTTCTAAAGTTAAAGAATCAATTACTAAATCAAAAGAAAATGGTCAAGAGCAAGAATTTCGCAGATTTATCATGAATGAAATTATTAAAGATTCAGATATCCCAGTACCAGCATCTTTAAAAGATAATGAATTAAAATATTTAATTGAAGATCTTAAAGGTCGTTTATCACAACAAGGTTTAACTTTTGATAAATATGTAAAAATGTCAGGTGCTAAAGAAGAAGATATTAAAAAACAATTAGAAGTTGAAGCAATCCAACGAATTAAAGTTTCTTTCGCTTTATCAGAAATTGCTAAAGATGAAAAAATTGATATCTCTAACAAACGACTTGATGATGAATTAGTTATTATTGCTAAAAACAGAAATGAATCAATCGAAGATATTAAAGCTAATATAAATGTAGAACAAATTAGAAACTCATTAAAAAACAATGAAGTTATTAATTTTATACGTAAAAACTTAAAAAAATAAGCTCTGCTTATTTTTTTTTATTTTTTTTAAAGGAAAAACAACAAAAAACGCTTATATAATCATTGAGGTGATTAAATATAATGCTAAGTTATATTATTGGAAAAGTAGTATACGTAAATACTATTACGATAACTGTGGAAAATAATTTCAGAGGTTATCAAATTTTTACAAATTGTCCAAGTAATTTTGAAGTTGGAAAAGTTTATAAAATCTACATTCACGAAATTAACAATGATTATGAAGAATCTCATTTTGGATTTTTAACTCTAATGGAAAAAATAATCTTTAAAGATTTATTATCTGTTACTGGTTTAGGCACTAGAACAGCCTTAAAACTATTAAGAAAAAATGTTTATGAATTAAGGGAAGCGATTGTTATTGGTGATTATAATTCTATAGAATCAAAATATAATATCAATCATAAATTAGCAAAACAAATAGTTTTAAATTTACAAGATAAGTACGATGGAATGCCAGTTAATAGTAAAAACTATCAATTAAAAAAAGAGTTACAAATTGCTCTTGTAAAATTAGGTTATACAAAAGAAGAGATCACAAAAGTATTTAATAACATTACTTTTGACACTCATGCAACTATCGATTTATTAATAGAAGAATCTATAAGAATATTAAATAAGTAATTTTTATGGAAAATAATTTAATTATTTTAAGGCCAAAAACTTTTGATGAATTCATTGGTCAAAAACAAATTGTTAATAATTTAAAAATTTTTATTGATTCTACCAAAAAGCGAGGTGTAATCCTAGATCATATTTTATTTTCTGGAGGTCCTGGATTAGGTAAAACAACGCTTGCAAATATCGTATCAAATAGTAGTGATTGTGGATTAACTATAATTCAAGGTCCTGCTTTAGATTCAAGAAGTAATTTATTATCAATATTAAGTCATATTAAAGAAGGCGATATGATATTTATCGACGAAATTCATGCTATTAGTAAAGTTGTTGAAGAACTACTTTATAGTGCTATGGAAGACTTCGCAATTGATATAACTATCGGAAATGATGATAATAGTAAAACAATAAGAGTTAAAATACCCAAATTTACATTAATAGGGGCAACAACTAAATTGACAAAGATATCAAAACCGCTTAAAGATAGGTTTGGAATCAATTTAAGATTAATTTCTTATTCCCAACAAGATTTAATAAAAATTATAACTAATAATTTAAATATTTTAGATTTTAATATAACTAAAAATGGAGTAACATTACTTTCAAGATTATCAAAAAGAACTCCTCGTAAAGCAAATCAATTATTAAAAAGGTCTATTGATTTTGCAATACATATGAATAAAGATGTTATAGATACACAAGTTATAAAAAAATTACAAAAAAATTTAAATATATATGATTATGGTTTAAATGCAGAAGATATTGCTTATTTAAATATTTTATTAAATTCAAATCCACAAGCTATAGGTATTAAAACTTTATCATCTTTATTAGACGCAGATATAAATTATATTGAGAGCATTATTGAACCTGATTTGATAAAATTATCCTTTATTTCAAAAACTCATAAAGGAAGAAAAATTTTAATTCCAGGAATAAATTTTGTTAAAAAAAACAGCAAAACAAAAAACAACATTTAAGTTTTGTTGTTTTTTTATTTTTTTAATAATTTAATCTAAAAAAATTAAAGAAAAATGTTATAATTTAGTTCTTATAAGCGAAGAAAATAATGTAAATTTAATGATATGTTTATCATTATCAGGAAGGTTATAAAATATATATGAAAATATTAAGAAGTTTAATAAATGTGTTTAAAAAAATTAATTTTAAATTTATGAAAAAACAAAAAACAAAAATGATTTTATTCAGCACTTGCATTTTAAGTATGATAACGGGGATTTTGTTCATAAGTATAAAATCCACTTTTAATATGGATTCTTATAAAAATCTATCACCTGATTATGGGGATTCTTTAAAAATAAATATGCAAGTTAGTGATACATATGAACATGGGTTTGATCCTATGCCACTTGATAAAATAGTTGATCAATTATATGGTCAAACTAGTGAATTAGGACTTAAAAATATCACTATAAATAATTATGGAACAAATGGTATTACAGTAACTGTTCCAGGAAGTTATAATCAATTTGAAAAACGTCGTCTAGTTGATTACATAACAAGTAAACCAACTTTAACTTTTAGAGATCAAACTGATAAGTCTTTATTTTTAAATGGGAGTTATGATAGTCAAACTCCAAGTTATAACAAAGACAATAATCAAGATTTACCTTTTGACCTAAATGAAATTAAGATTAAAAATAATTCAATGACAAATACTCCAAGTATTTGACTTAAATTAAAATCGCCTACTTCAGTATCTAGAGATAAATTATCTACAATGATTGAAGCTCAAGTTAAAGCAAAATCACACTTAGTATTATGATTAGGTTATGAAGGATTATATAATTCTGTTGCTAACACTCCAGGATTTTCAGGTTCTTTATATCAATTTGCACAAAGTGTTTCTCCTGATGGTAGTTCGATGAATAGACCTCAAACTATTTATGATGAAAACGAACTTGTTGATTATAATTTAAGTGCAAATCATATGAATATTGACAACTTAGTGCCAACAAATGGTAAGGTCGGAGATTCGCAATATTATATTATTTCTAACCGTAATTGAGGAACTAATAATAAATTAGTAAGTAATATTGCCAATCGTATTAAATACAGTGCTAATAAATTTACTTTTAAAACTATTTCTGTTTCGACATCCGGTAGTTCTTACTCTAACTCTAGAATGATATTGATTTTTTCTGGAATAGGAGCCATTTTAATATTAATATTATTATGAATTATGTGAAGTTATGGATTATTGGGTGCAGTAACGTCACTATCTTTATTATTAATAGGAATGACTAATATTGCAATTTTCAATATTATTGATGGAGAAATAAGCTCAGGATCAATAATAACTTTTGCTTTACTATTTGTAGTAGTTGCAGCAATAGCCGTATGGCAATTATTAATATTTAAACGGGAAATTTTAGCAGGATCAAAACAAGAATATGCTTTAAATAGATCGAAACGAAATTCATTATCTATGATATTGGATTTAAAATTTATGCTTATCCTAACAACATTTACTTTCTTTTATTTCACAATCGGTATTTTAGAAAACATTTCTATTATGTCGATGTTCTTCCTTTTAGTTTCTACAATAGGTATATTATTTTGAAATAGATGACTAATAAACCTAATATCAAGTACTAATTACGTTAGTTCTAAAATACTATGTGGAGCTATGAAAAATAAAATAAATAATAAATTATCTAAATGAACAAATACATTAATTACAAAGATGTCTACAATACTAACTTTCAAATGAGTAAAAAGATTTTTTGTAGTATCGTTTACTTTAATCACTAGTGCTGGAACTTTATTTATTATTATATTTTCAACTACGAGCGGTAGCATTAGTTCGCCATTCGCTTTAGGAAGTGACTTCAAAACAAAATACAGTTTTGATGTTGTCTTAAAAAATAATAATGGTGATGATAAAAAATTATCAACACAAGATAAAATAACAAAACAAAATACAACTACTATTAAAAAAGACTTAAAAAAAGCAGGAATTAATTTTTACAGCGGTAGCTTATCTGTTGAAACTATTTATTTCTATGATGCTAATCAAAATGTTGATACAAATAAAACATTAGAACTTTATACTTATGAAGTGACTTCAACAACAGCAGTTAATCTATCAGAAATAAACATTGCTTTTGGAAGCGATAATTTTATAGTAAAAGATCGCGGTAACCATAATGCTATAATAAAAATAAAGAATACTTTATTTGCAAACTATATAAAACGATTATTTATTGCAATAGCTTTAGCAATGATTCCAGGAATGGTTTATTTAATATTTAGATTCCGATGATCAAGTGCTTTATCATTACTGCAATCACTAATTATTAACATAGCTGGATTTTTCTCAATTGCAGCTATATTCAGAATACCAATAACTTTTACTTTTATTGAAGTTCTATTATTTTCTTTACTAATTAATTTAACATTTGGTGTATTCTTATTTAATTTAATTAAAACGAAATTAAAACCACGTAATGAAAATAATTTAGATCAACAAGAATTAACAAATATTACTCAAGAAGTTAAAGTAACATTAAAACCATTTTTTATTATGATTACATTTTTAATTGTGATCGTCTTAATAATTTTTGCAATAGTTTTACCTGTTACAAATTTACCTACAACAATTCTGTTAATGTTAACAGTTTTATTAAGTGTATTATTAACTTATAACTGAATGCCTAAAACATGAGTTTATTTTGAAAACAAAAGAATTCAAAACCATGTAAAAATAAAAAATATGAAATTAACTAAATTAAACGAGCAGATTTTTAAAAATATTAATGACTAATATTTTTGAATGGAGTATTGATTTATATGGATTTAAAAAAATATATTACAAATGTACCTAATTTTCCTAAAAAAGGAATTAACTTTAAAGACATTAGTAGTTTAATGTTAAAACCAGAAGCTTTTAGAGAATCAATAGATTTATTAACTGATTTTGCTAAAACACTTGATGTTGATGTTGTTGTTGGTCCCGAATCTAGAGGTTTTATCTTTGGATGTCCAATATCTTATAATCTTGGTGTTGGATTTGTTCCAATACGTAAACCTGGGAAACTACCAAGAGAAGTGATTAGTGCTGATTATACTTTAGAATATGCGGTAAATACAATCACTATGCATAAAGATGCCATTAAACCTGGACAAAAAGTATTAATAGTTGATGATATTCTTGCTACCGGAGGTACAATTGAAGCATCAATAAAACTTGTCAAAGAATTAGGTGGAATAGTGTCTGGTATATGTTTTTTAGCTAAACTTAAAGATCTTGACGGATATAAAAAAATAGAAAAATATCCACATTTATTTTTACTGGATTTATAAATGATTACAATTGATTTAGTATTAGAAAAAGCTAAAGAATATATAGATGATAAACAAGAAATTAATCTAATTAAAAAAGCATATGAATTTGCGAAAAAAGCTCATGAAGGTCAAAAAAGACTTTCGGGAGAAGATTATATCATTCATCCTGTTCACACAGCATATACAGTTGCCTTGTTAAAAGTTGGGTCATCTGCGATTGCTGCCGCTTTATTACACGACGTTTTAGAAGATACTAAAGTTACAATTTATGACTTAAGAGACAATTTTAATTATGAAATTGTTTTTTTAGTAGAAGCACTTACAAAAACTACTACTTTTGAAAATAAAAAAACTACAAATTTAAAATATGAATATATTCGTAAAATTATATTATCAATGTCAAAAGATATACGCGTAATTTTAATTAAAATTGCTGATCGTTTACATAATATGGAAACATTACAATTTAAAAGTATTGCCAGTCAAAAAAGAATTGCTAAAGAAACTTTAGAAGTGTATGTTCCTATTGTTCACAGATTAGGTATTCACAATATTAAATCTCGATTAGAAGATTTGTGTTTTAAATTTTTAAATTATGAAAAGTATTTAGAAATTAAAAAAATATTACACGAAAAAATCGAATCCAGAGAACGCACTTTAAAAACTATTATTGATAGTATTAAAAAATTATTAGATGCTAAAAATATTGAATATACTAATATATATGGTAGAAATAAGCATTTTTATTCTATTTATAGAAAAATGTATCTTAAAGGTAAGCGATTTAATGAAATTTTTGACCTGACTGCCATCAGCATAATCGTTAAAGACAAACTCCAATGCTATAGAGCATTAGGAGTAATTCACAATAATTTCCCAATTATTGCTAATAGATTTAAAGATTATATAGCTTCTCCAAAAACTAATAATTATCGAGCGATCCATACTAATATTTTACTAAATAAAAATTTCTTTGAGATTCAAATTCGCGACCAAATAATGGAACAAATTGCTATTTGAGGTAGTGCTAGTCATTGAAATTATAAAAATTATAAAAATTTAGATAAAAAAGCAGTTAAAGATTTGGAAAATAAAGTACCTTTTTTAAGGTATATTAATGAAAAAATCGGTAGCAACAATACTAATATCAATATTGAAGATTGACATAAAGAAATTATTAATGAAGATATTTGCGTCCTAACTTTTGATGGTGATGCGGTTGTTCTTCCTGCTGGTAGTACTGCACTGGATTTTGCCTATAAAATTCACACAGATATTGGTAATCATGCACAATTTGCATATGTAAATCAAAAAAAATCACCAATAATAAAACTATTAAAAACTGGTGATGTTGTTGAAGTGGTGACAAATAATGCAATTTTTCCAAAGATTGAGTGACTAGAATTTGCTAAAACAAATTCAGCTATTCAAGCAATTAAAAAATACTTAAGTAATTCCCAAGTATTATCAAAAACTATTTCTACAAAAATCGGAAAAGAATTAATGAAAAATTATTTATCAAAAAATTCTAAAGATGCTGCTTTCTTCAAAAATCAAGATAATTTTAACATGATTATCAAAAATTTAAATTATCGTAATGAAGAAGATTTTTATGTGAGTGTTTACCAAAATGGTATTGATTTAAAAAAATTATTTAGTCAATATAATCAAAATAATAGTTCTTATAATTATTTTGCATCTAAAGAATACCATAGTAAAATAAAAGCAGATTTAATATCCCCTAAAAATAATAGTTATTCTATTGGAGAGTGTTGCTTACCAATACCTGGTGATAAAATCGTTGGTCATAAAAAAACTACTAACACAATCACATTACACAGATTATCATGTTCAAAAATCAATGTGTTCAAAAAATCAAAATTAATTTCTTTAAAATGAAATGAAAATCCTTTATTTAATTACAAAACCAAATTATCTATTAAAATAAAAAATAGACCTGATGGCTTAAAAGATATTATTTTAGTACTTTCATCAATGAATTTAAATCTCTTAAAATTATATGCTAATTCAATTGTTAATAGAAAAATCGCGATTATTGATTTAGTTTTTACAATAAATAATTCACTAGATTTAGATAATTTATTTTTATTATTAAAAAATATAAATGGTATTACTTACGTTAAAAGAAATGACAGCTAGGAGTTCTTATGTATAAAAAAGTTAAAGGAACCGTTGACATATATGGTTGTGATATAAAGTTATGACAATATGTTGAAATGATAATGAAAAGTGTTTGTTCTAGCTTTAACTATAGCGAAGTAAGAACACCAATTTTTGAAACTACTAATTTATTTACAAAAACAATTGGTGAAAGCGCAGATATTGTCAATAAAGAGATGTATACATTTTTAGATAAAGGTAATAGATCAATTACTCTAAGACCAGAAGGAACAGCATCTGTAATGAGATTAATTGAAGAAGATAAGCTATTATTAGCTGGTAGTTTACCATTAAAACTATTTTATTATGGACCAATGTTTAGGTATGAAAGACCTCAAAAAGGACGTCAGAGACAATTCCATCAATTTGGAATCGAAAACGTTGGTATTAATAATTATAGTGTTGATGTCGAAGTAATTATTTTGGGATATACTTTTTTATCAAAAATAGGTTTATCAGATACTAAAATTTTACTAAATAATATTGGAACCTTAGATGATCGTCATAAATATACTACTGAATTAAAAAAATATTTTAATAATCATTTAACTAACTTGAGTGAAATTTCTAAGTTTCGTTTATCAAAAAACGCCCTAAGAATATTAGATTCAAAAGAACCAGAAGATCAAGATATCATTAAAAATGCTCCTATTATTCAAGATTTTATTAATGAAGATAGTAAGAACAAATTTAATGAAATTTGCGCTACTCTTAAAAAGCATGGTATTTCATATGAAATTGATCATCATTTAGTTAGAGGTTTAGATTATTATTCAGAGACTGTTTTTGAAATAATTTCCACAAATAAAAATTCTGGATCTCAAAATACTTTAATTGGCGGAGGTCGTTATACTTACAATAATGAAGATCAAAATAAAAATAAAATTATTGAAGGTTGCGGGTTTGCTTTAGGTATGGAAAGATTAATACTAGCTATTAAAAATTCAAATTCAGTTTATGATAAAATTAAAAATATAATAACTGAAGAAATAGATGTTTTTATAGTTAATATTGATTGTGAATTTTATATTGTTAGTTTATTAGCAACTATGTTACGTAATTTTGGAATTAAAGTTGAGTTTGACCATTCAAATAAAAACACTAATAAGCAATTTAAAAAATTATCAAAATTAAATGTTAAGTACTCTTTAATTATAGGTAAAAAAGATTTTGAACTTAAACAAGTATCAATAAAAGAAAATTCGTCTAAGATAGAAGAAAAAGTTAAAATTAATGATTTATTAGATTTTTTCAAAAATAAATCATTAATATAGGTGGTTAATATCATGAATAAAAATATTATTAGTTGTAGTAATATATCTTTTGAAGAAATCGGCACAAGCATTATAGTTAGAGGATTCGTTTCTAAAAAACGTAAATTAGGATCTCTGATATTTATTAATTTACGAGACTTAACTGGAGAAATACAAATAGTTTTTAAAGAAGAATCTTTATCTTTATACAAAGAATCTAAAAAACTTAATAATCAAGATGTAATTTCTGTGGGCGGAATTCTTTCTAATCGTAAATCTATAAACGAAAAACAAGCAAATGGTGCTTTTGAGATAATACCTGAAACTATTAATATTTTTAGTAAATCTCAAACGCCACCTTTAATCATTGAAGAAAAAACCGATGCTTTAGAAAATACACGTTTAAAATATCGTTACTTAGATTTAAGAAGACCAAATATGCAAAATAATTTAAAATTACGTCACAAGACTATTTTGTTAATTAGAAATTATTTAGATAATTTAAATTTTTTAGAAATTGAAACTCCAATTCTAAATCGCTCAACACCTGAAGGTGCAAGGGATTTTTTAGTACCATCAAGAGTATATAAAAATAAAAATTTTTCTTTACCTCAATCACCTCAATTATTCAAACAATTATTAATGATTTCTGGAATGGAAAGATATTTTCAAATTGCTAAATGTTTTCGAGATGAAGATATGAGAAAAGATCGTCAACCAGAATTCACACAATTAGATATTGAAATAGCGTTTGCTACCCCTGAAATAATTATCGATTTAACAGAAAAATTACTCAATAAAATTTTTAAAGAAGTGTTAAATGTTGATCTTTTAAAACAATTTCCAACTATGACTTATGATGAAGCTATTTCAAATTATGGTAGTGATAAACCAGATTTACGTTATAAATTAATTTTAAATGATTACACTAGTATTTTTAATAATACAGAAATTAATTTTATTCAAAATTCAATTAAGCAAAACGAAATTGTTAAAACTATCATTATCGAAAAACCATTATCAAAAAACCAATTAAAAAAATTAGAAAATGAAGCTAAAAAAAATCATGCTAAAGGTTTAATTTGAGTTGAAATTAATAACAACAAAATTATTGATAGTTCAATTATTAAATTGTTAAGCAATCAAGAAAAAGAAACTTTGGTTTCAGCAGCTAATATTAAAGATGGATTTATTTTAATGACTATTAATAATTTTTATAATGCTTCAATTGCAATGGGTGCTATCAGAGTTAAATTAGCAGAATGATTTGAATTAGCTAATCCTAATGAATATAAATGTTTATGAGTAACTGATTTTCCAATGTTTATAAATAACGAAGATGGTAAAATTACTAGTGTTCATCACCCTTTTACTGCTCCTAGATTAGAAGATCTTGATTTATTAGCTAAAAATCCACTAAAAGTGAGATCAACAGGTTATGATATCATTATTAATGGATTTGAAATTGGTGGTGGTTCTATCAGGATAACAGATAATAATATTCAGAAAAAGGTCTTTTCATTATTAGAAATGAACGAAGAAGAAATAGAAAATAATTTTGGATTTTTCTTAAAAGCCTTTTCTTTTGGAGTTCCTCCTCATGGTGGGATAGCTTGAGGAATAGACCGATTACTAATGATTATGACTAAATCTGATAGTATTAGAGATGTTATTACATTTCCGAAAAATTCACATGGTAGAGACTTAATGATGGACGCACCAAGCTAATGATTAGCAAAGAACAAATCAAACGTATTAATATTTTGTATAAAAAGTACAAAAACAATACTATTACTACTATCGAAGAGAAAGAACGTCAATCATTAAGAGCACAATATATAAAATCAACCAAAGAAAATTTAAAATCTAGATTAGATAGTGTGAAAATACAGACTCCCGATGGAAAAATCAAAAAATTAAAAAAAAGGATTTAAAAATGCGTTTAGAAAATATTATTTTTTTAGATAAATTAGTTACTAAAATTTTTTATAAAATTATTAAAATTGAGTCTAAAGCCTTAGAGCTAGAATTTGCAGACAAAAAAATAGACTTAACTTTTAATGATATTCATATTTTGCATGAAATATCTAAATACGAAAATCCTAATTATAGTTTAATAGCTGGAATTATGGAAGTTACCAAAGGAACTTTTTCAACTTCTATTAAAAGACTATTAAAAAATAATTACGTTATCTCCAAAAATGATCAATTTGATAAACGTAAAAAAAATATTTATTTAACAGAAAAGGGACAATTAATTAATAAAGTTTATTTAAAATTCCATTATAAAATAATTGCTTCTTTATGACAAGGTTTAACATCTCCAGAACAAGACATATTATATAAAGCTGTTAAAAATTTATTTAATATTTTTGATGAAATCGACAATAAAACAGATTTAAAATCAAAGAAAAAGAACAATTAATTTTTTAATTGTTCTTTTTCTTTGACAATAATATCAATTTGCTCTTTTAAAGCGTCTAATAATTTATCTTGGGGTAATGTTTTAATAACCTTACCATTTTTAAATAACAGACCACCTTTACGACCACCAGCGATTCCGACATCAGCATGCGCTGCTTCACCTATTCCATTAACAGGACAACCTAAAATCGCGACATTTATATTAACTTTTATTTGTTCTAAATACTTTTCAATTTCATTCATAATGGGTAACATATCAAATTCAATGCGACCACATGTTGGACAAGCAATTAAATTAGGAATGTTTTTTGCTAATTTAAAACTATTTAACAATGTTTTGCAAGCTCTTATTTCGTGAGTTGGGTCTCCTGATAAAGATATCCTGATAGTGCTACCAATTCCCTCACTCAATAAAACGCCTAAACCTGCAGCAGATTTAACAGCTCCATTAAAAACGCTACCTGCTTCAGTTATTCCTAAGTGTAAAGGATAATCTCATTTTAAACTAGCTGCTCTGTAACATTCGATCGCCATCATAGGATCACTAGATTTTAAAGATAAAGCAATATCTCTAAAATCATATTTTTCTAATATTTTAATATGTCGATCTGCTGCTTCAATCATAGTTTTAGCAGTTATTCCATACTTAATAACTAAATCTTTTGGTAAAGAACCAGAATTAACACCAATTCTAATTGGGATTCCAGCTTTTTTAGCCGCTAAAACAATTTCTTTAATTTGGTCTTTATTAGCGATGTTACCAGGATTAATTCTTAGTTTATGAATTCCGGCCTTAATAGCATCGAGCGCAAAGTGGAAATTGTAATGAATATCAGCTACTACTGGAATAGGTGATAATTTAACAATATTTTTTAAATTATTAGCATCTTCCTGCCCTAAAACAGCAACTCTGATAATTTGACATCCCATATTAGATAATTGAGTAATTTGTTTTATTGTATCTTCTGTATTACGTGTTTTTGTAGTGGTCATTGATTGAATTATGACTTCATTATTTCCACCAATTTGAATTTTTCCAACAAATATTGGTCTTGTTTTCTCTCTTGTGTTCATTTTGCTTCCTTTGATTTAAAAAATTGCCTTTAAGTTATATAAAATTATATCAATAGTTTTATAATTATGATATCATATAATAGATAATATTTCAGTTTAATAAATATTAAATATTGAAAGGAAAAACAAATGCGTGAAAATTTAACTTTAAGATGTGAAACATGTAAAATGGAAAATTACATTACCACTAAAAATAAAAGTAACCAACCAGGCCGTATAGAAGTAAAAAAATACTGCTCAAGATGTAATGCTAAAACTTTACATAAAGAGAAAAAATAGAGGTTCTAAATGATAGACGTTAATAATTTAAGACCAGGAATGACATTTTTGATGGATGGAAATTTATTCATAGTTATCAATGTTGGTCATTCCCACCAAGGTAGAGGGCAAGCCACTGTCAAGGCTAAAATAAAGAATCTTAAATCAGGTTCTATTATTAATAAATCTTGATCTGGAGGCGGGCGTTTAGAAAAAGCTCATATTGATAAACAAGATATGCTATTTCTTTATAAAGAAGGAGATAATTTTATTTTTATGGATAATGAAAATTATGAACAAATTTCAATTCATAAAAGTAAATTAGAATGAGAATCAAATTTTTTAAAAGAAAATAGTAATATTTTAGTACGTATGTTTAAAGGCGAAGTTTTAGATATTGAACTTCCAGCACACGTAAAATTACAAATAGTTGAAACAGAAGCAGGCATTAAAGGTGATACAAAAACCAATGCTACTAAATCTGCTAAACTAGAAACTGGATTCGAAACACAAGTACCACTATTCGTAACTAATGATACTTTTATATTGGTATCAACTAAAGATGGTAAATATGTGTCTCGCGCTGAATAAGAAAGAATAAGTTCTTTCTTATTTTATTATAAATAAGTTTAATATAGTATATTAGTTATAAGGGAGGCACTACTTATGATGCCAAAAAAATGATGGATTCAAAATAGACAAAATATTATTAATACTATTTATCAAGAATTATTATTAGGTAGCGATATTTCAAATGTCGAACAAGACTTAATGGATAAAGAAGCAGATGAAGATTATATTAATGTAATTAAATCTATTTTAGAAAATAAAGATTCGATAATAAGTAAAATTATAGCAGTTATAACTAATGATTGAGCGTTTGATAGATTACATATTCTGTCACAGGCTGCTTTAATTTGCGGCGCTTATGAAATTTTGATTTTAGAAAAACCGAAAGCGATTATCATTGATACTTATGTAGAAATTATGAAATCAATCAGTGATCCTAAAACTAGTAAATTAATTAATGCGTTATTAGATAAAATTTAATATGAATTTCACGGTTACAGAATTAAATAGAAAAATTAAATCTATTTTAGAAAACAACCAAACATTAAAAGATGTTGTTTTGGAAGGTGAAATTTCCAATTTAAAATTATCTAATGGGCATTATTTTTTTGCTATTAAAGATGAGCATTCTTTGATTAAGTGCATTATTTATTCATCAGTTGCTAAAAATATAACTAGTATTAAAAATGGTAATAAAGTTATCGCTCATAGTTCAATTAGTGTTTATCCCAAACGTGGAGAATACAACTTGATTGTTAAATCATTAGAGTTATTAGGTTTAGGAGCATTACATCAAAAATATTTAAATACTAAAAAATATTTGGAAAATAAAGGAGTATTTAATAATAAATATAAAAAAAATATTCCAAAATTTCCTACCAATATCGGAATTGTGACTTCTGCTACAGGAGCAGCTGTAGAAGATATTATTAAAAATTGTACTAGACGTTGACCGATTGCTAAATTATGATTATTTCCAGCGATTGTTCAAGGCCAAAAATCTGCCAAAAATATTGCAACAATCATCAAAAAAATTAACGAAGATTATTTAAATAAAATCGACGTTTTAATTGTTGGTCGTGGTGGAGGATCTTTCGAAGATCTTTATTCTTTCAGTGAATTAGAAGTTGTAAAAGCGATTTTTTATTCTAAAATTCCTATTATTGCAGCTGTAGGACACGAAAATGATGAATCACTATCTGAGTTTGTTGCTGATATGAGTGCTTCAACACCTACTGGTGCCGCTGAAGCAGCAACACCAAATATTTTCCAATTAACAGAATTAATGGATATTTTTAATAATCGATTACAGACTTTAATTAATAATAAATTTAATATTATGAAAAATAATTTACAAAGTTCAATTAAAGCACTTTTACGAAATCGCACAATATTAAAATTAGATAATTCAATTAATCAAAAAAGTGAAAAATTAAAAATTAACATCATTAATAAATTAAAATCATTTAATGATGATGTTAATTATAAGAATATTAAAATTAATAATACCATTAATAAAATGATGGTTAACAAATCTCATAATTTTATTTTATTTTCACAAAAATTGAATATTTTAAATCCTAAATCAACATTAAATAAAGGATATGCAGCTTTAGAAATTAATGATAAAATCATAAAATCTATAAATGATATTAATATTAATGATAAAATTAAATTAACACTATTAGATGGTCAAGCTGAAGCTACTATAGATAAAATTAGAAAAATAAAGGTATTTTAAAACTATTGATTTTTATCATAGTAAAACTTTTAAATTAATAGTTTTATATTAATAAGGAGTAATCATGTCTAAAATAAACAAAAATAAAGATTTTGATTTTGAAACATCAATGTCTCGTTTAGATGAAATAATTCTAAAATTAGAATCACCAGAAGTTAAATTAAATGATGCGATTGCTTTATTTGATGAAGGTGTTTTGTTAGTTGATAAAATTAAAAACACACTTTCTGAAGCTAAAATAATGATTAATAATTCGGTAGAAAAAATTAAATTTTCAGAAGAATTTTAAATGTTTAATTTAACTTTTTTATTAAATTTAAAAATTAAGTTTTATCGCCGATCTTTAATCACTCATAATAATAAATCTTATTTTTTGCAAAAACAAAAAAAATTATTTTATAAAATTTATTTTGCTGTTTTAAAACATCATAATATTAAAATTACGCACCAACATATTTCTATCATTGCGTTATTATATGTTATTTTTGATCAGCCAAAAAAAAATAAACACTTACAAATCCAAAATTATGCTTATAATTTTGGACCAAAAATATCTTATAAAATAATGTCTGCATTTGATAATAATAATATTAGTCAAAAATTAAGGGACTATTTAAAAACACCTGATTATCGAGGTAATAATTCAATGCTCAATACAAAAGTATTGTTTGGAAAATTATTATTTGAAATTCTAGAAATTATTATTGATAAATCTGGAAAAAGTGAATTTTATACTGAAATTGGTTCGTTATTGGGATTACATTTATATTTAGAAATGGAATCAATGATGTTTTTTTATAATAAGAAAAAATATAAAAAAACAGAAGAACATTTAATAGAATTGATGGGATGATATAAATTCAGCTTAATTAAACGGGATCTTTTTGATCGTTTATTAATTAATATTCGTAAACTTGAAACGAATTTTAATTATTTAATATTGTTGATTAATAAATATAGCCGTTAACGAGGGGACATATAATGAAAGAAAAATTATTTTTTAATTATAAAGAAATTAAAAAATTATCATTAGCAGAATTAGCTGACTATAGCACCGTTATTAGGAATCAATTAATCAAAAAAATTACTAATAATACCGGTCATTTTTCTAGTTCTCTTGGATGTGTAGAAATTATTATGGCAATGCATTATGTTTTTGATGCTTTAAATGATAATTTTATTTTTGATATCGGTCACCAAAGTGGAGCTCATAAATTCTTAACAGATCGTCACAACAATATTATGGAATATCACAATACAACAAATTCAGTGTTTTTAGATTATAAAAATAATTTAGATAAATACGATGCAGGTCATAGTTCTACTGCTATTGCAATTGCTACTGGAATGAGAATTGCTGATAAAACTAATAATAAAAATAATCATTCAATTTCATTAATTGGAGATGCGTCTTTTAATGGATTAGCATTTTCTTCATGAAATAATTTATCATTATCAACTAATAATATTGTTATTATCAATGACAATGATATGTCAATTACTAAAACTGTTGGAATATTACATTCTTTGTTTAAAGTATTGAAACTGAGTCATAAAAATATTTTTAATCCAGAATTTATCGTTAAAAATAAAGGTTATTATGAATTTGATGATTTTATTATTGTGAGTAATGTTGATGGGCATAATTTGGCAAAATTAATTTCGCTTTTAGAAGGATTTAAAAAACAATCTAAACCAGTTATTATCCATGCGGTAACAATTAAAGGTAAAGGTTATCCACTAGCTGAAAAAGATAAAACTGGCGATTTTCATTATTTTAAAAGTGATAAAATAGATCATACTTATGTAAGTATTTTAGAACAACAATTAATAGAATTAGCAAAAGATAATAATTTTGCTTTATATAATCCAGCAACTATTAAAGGATCTGGACTAACTAATTTATTATCTGAATTACCTGAGCAAACTTTTGATGTTGGAATTAATGAAGATACTGCTTTATTATTAGCTTGCGGAAGCGCCTTAAAAAAATTACCATCATTTGTGGCAATATATTCTAGTTTTTTCCAAAGAGCATATGATCAATTAAATCATGATGTTAATCGTTTAAATTTAAATGTAAATATCATTTTAAATAAAACAGGTTTACATGCTATTGGAGAAACTCATCATGGGATTTATGATATTAATTTATCGAGAAATTTAGATAATATAGTAATAGTTGAAGCTAATAGTCACGGTTTACAAAATCAATTATTAAAATGAGCTTATGATTTTTCTGGACCAACAATTATCAGAAGTTTAGAAGATAAGATTAAATACCCAGCATTAAATAATAATAATTTATCTGTTGTTAAATTTGGTGAATGATTTATGCCAAAAATTACTTCAGCAATCAAAAATATTATTATCAGTTATGGGCAATTGTATAATTTAGCGCTAGATTTTAGTAAAAAAAATCATAATACTATAGTGATAAATGCTATTTTTATAAAACCACTAGATAAAATCACGTTATTAAAAATTAAGGATTACAACTTAATTGTTCTAGAAGAGCAACTACCTAATTCAGGAATTGGAAGTATGATTAACGATTTCTATCTTGAACATAATATTAAAACTGATCTATCAATAATAGGACTAGATAAAAAAGTTTTAAAACAAGCATATGGTAAAAATTTATATCAAAAAGCCAATTTTGATAAATTAAATATTATTAGTCGATTAAATAAATTAATTAACGGAAAGAGTTAGTTATGAAAAAACAGCGATTAGACGTATTGTGTGTAAAACAAAAATTATTTAATAGTTTAGATAGTGCTAAACGAGCAATTATGGCAGGATTAATTCATGATGGCGCCAATAAATTAACAAAACCAGGTCAAATAGTTAATATTGATATAAAACTTATTTTAATCAAAACTAAATCATCATCTAAATATGTATCTCGTGGTGGTTTGAAATTAGAATTTGGTTTAAAACATTTTAATATTGATGTTAAAGATTTGACGGTTTGCGATATTGGCAGTTCAACTGGAGGGTTTTCTCATTGTTTACTACAAAATGGTGCAAAATTAGTATATGCAATTGATTCTGGGTCAAACCAATTATCTTATAAATTAAGAATTAATAAGCAGATTATTGTGATGGAAAAAACAAATTTTCGTTTATTCAATAAACCAGAATTAAATGATAAAATTGATTTTGCAGTTTGTGATGTTTCGTTTATTTCGTTAAAACATATTTTTCCACCTTTAGTTAATATATTGAAAAATAATCATTATTTTTTATGTTTAATAAAACCAGAATTTGAAGCAAAACGCAACGAAGTAATTGATGGTAAAATTATTGATCTTGAAGTTAATGATCGAGTAATTGAAGAAGTTAAAGAGTATGCTAAAAATAATAATTTTCAAGTTATTGGAATTGTTAAATCACCAATATTAGGGAGAGTTAAAAAAAATATTGAATTTTTAGGATTGTTTAAACTACAAAAAAATTAATAGTAGTATATAATACTATTAAATATAAAGTATGAATTATTACTAAATAAGGAGATATGCTATGAAGTATAAAAGAATTATAGTTGTGGTAGCCGATTCTTTAGGTGTTGGTAACGATCCTAGAGAAAAAGAATTTGGAGATCAAGGCGCTAATACTTGAGGTCATATAAGTGAAGCTTTTAAATTAGATATGCCTCAATTTAATGCTTTAGGAATTGGAGAAATTACTCAAATTTCACAAATGAAATCAAATCATACTATTGGTTATGCGGGACGTTTAAATGCGCTTTCAAATGCCAAAGATACAATGGCTGGTCATTGAGAAATGATGGGAATATTTACAAAACATCCTTTTCCTACTTTTACTGAAACTGGTTTTCCAAAAGAATTAATGGATCAATTAAGTAAAAAAACTGGTCGCGAATTAATTGGTAATTGCGCAGCTAGTGGGACTACAATTTTACAAAAATTAGGAATGGAAGAAATTAAAAACAACAAATTAATTGTTTATACTTCTGGTGATTCTGTTTTACAAATATGTGGTCATGAAAAATATACTGGTTTAGATAACCTATATAAATATTGTAAAGATGCTCGTGAAATATGTGATTCAAAACATGAATGAAATGTTGGTAGAATCATTGCAAGACCATATATTGGGGAAACTCCAGAAACTTTTACAAGAACTTCTAATCGTCACGATTACACAGTTTTTCCAACTCAAAAAACAATTCTTAATAGTTTAAAAGAAAATAATTTTGATGTTATTTCTGTTGGAAAAATTAATGATATTTTTTCTGGTTATGGAATTACTGAAAAATATCATTCAGTCGATAATAGTGATGGAATGAAAATAACTACTAATTTATTGAAAAAAGATTTTACTGGTTTATTATTTACAAATTTAGTTGATTTTGATTCTAAATTTGGGCATCGTCGTAATGTTCAAGGTTATGCAAAAGCAATTGAAATTTTTGATAAAGAAATCACGGTTTTAATTAATGAAATGAAAGATGACGATTTATTAATTATTACTGCCGATCACGGAAATGATCCAACATTTCCTGGTTCAGACCACACTAGAGAAAATATTCCTATGTTAGCTTATGCCAAAAGTATGACTCAATCTGGAGTTTTAGAAGTTGGTAAATCTTATGCTAATATTGGGAATACAATTGCCGAAAATTTTGGAT
Organism: Mycoplasmatales bacterium; assembly: GCA_965222755.1. Lineage (GTDB taxonomy): Bacteria > Bacillota_I > Bacilli_A > Mycoplasmatales > JABABV01 > JABABV01. Next base: position 61,535 of record CBDCUK010000001.1, read on the forward strand.
TAAAATCAATGGATATCGGGACAAGTTTTTTAAAGAAATTAAATTAAGAGGTGTATTTATGAATACAAATCATTTAAAAAATATTAATACTATAAAATTTTTAGGAATTGATGCAATTAATAAAGCAAATTCTGGACACCCAGGAATAGTAATTAGTGCTGCACCGATGACTTATACAGTTTATGCCGATCAAATGAACGTTACTACAAAAGATCCTTTATGAATGAATCGTGATCGTTTTGTATTATCAGCTGGACACGGAAGCGCTCTACTTTACAGTATGTTAACTTTAATGGGTTACATAACAGTTAATGATTTAAAGGAATTCCGTCAATACAATTCATTGACACCAGGGCATCCTGAATCAGAATTAACTTATGGTGTTGACGCTAGTACAGGACCTTTAGGACAAGGAATTGGTAATGCTGTTGGAATGGCTGTTGCCGAAGCTCATTTAGCTGCCAAATATAATAAACCAGGTTTTGAAATTTTTAATCATTACACTTATGTTGTTTGTGGTGATGGAGATTTACAAGAAGGTATTGGTTTAGAGTCACTTGCTTTCGCCGGTCGTCAAAAACTTTCTAAATTAGTTTTATTATATGATGCTAATGATGTTCAATTAGATAGTATGGTATCTGTTAATGCCAATACTAATTGAGAATCGATTGCAACTGGAAATAATTGAGATTATCATTTAGTTGAACAAAATGATTATGAAACAATTAGCCAAGTAATTAAATCTGCCAAAGAATCAGATAAACCTAGTTTTATCCATATTAAAACAGTTATTGGTGAAGGGACTACTAAAGCCGGAACACCAGCAGTTCATGGAATGCCAATTGGTGAAGTTGAACGTGATTTATTAGCACAAAAACTAAACCATCCTAAACAAAGATTTGCAATTTCTGAATCAACACAAGAATTTTTTAATTCAATTAAAAAACGTGGGGATGAAAAATACGAATCTTGAAAAACATTATTTGATAACTATTCTAAAAAATTTCCTAAATTAGCAGCTGAAATTAATTTTGATGAAGAAATAACAATTGATTTATCAAAATCAAAAAAAGACCAAGCTACAAGAATTTATTTAGGAGAAGCTCTAAACCAATTAAATACTAAAAATCCACAATTATTTGGTGGTACAGCTGATTTAAGCGGTTCAACAAAAGCGAAAATCCTTTCTGAAAAAACTTTTGATTTAGAAACTAGAGCAGCTAAAAATATTAGTTTTGGTGTACGTGAATTTGCAATGATGACAATTGCTAATGGAATCCAATTACATAGTTCAGTCAGAACTTTTATATCAACGTTTTTTGTTTTTTCAGATTACTTAAAACCAGGATTACGTTTAGCAGCATTACAAAAATTACCAGTAACGCTACTCTTAACTCATGATAGTGTTTTTGTTGGAGAAGACGGACCAACACATCAACCTGTTGAGCAATTAGCAATGATGCGTTCAATTCCAAATATTAGTGTATTTAGACCAGCTGATGAAACTGAAATGGCAGCAGCATTTGAATGATCATTTAATCAATCAACAGCACCAACTGTTATTTTAGGGACACGCCAAAATATTATGAGTCAAAAACATAGTTCAAAAGAAGGTACTAAAAAAGGAGCTTATGTTTTAATTAACGAAAATCCAAATATGCCATTAGATGCAATTTTAGTTGCTAGTGGAAGCGAAGTTACACTTGCAGCAAAAGCTTATGACAAACTTCATAAAACAGGTAAAAATATTAGAGTTGTATCAATGCCAAATTATAATATATTTGTTAAAACACCTTTAAAATATCAACATAAAATCTTACCACTTAATATTAAAAAAATCTTTATTGAAGCCGGAAGCGAATATGGATTATATCGTTTTGCTGGTCCGAATGATCATGTTATTGCGATGACACATTTTGGTCATTCTGGTAAAGGTGAAACAATTTATGAAAAATGTGGATTTACAGTTGAAAATATTTGTCAATTAGTTTAATATATTGTATAATTTTTATACTTAAATTAAATTTTAGTAAAAGGAGAAAAAATGCCAAGTTGAGGAATTGTTTTATTAATTTTATTACCAATTATATTTACTTTAGTTGGAGCTGCAATTGGATTTGTAGTAACTCGTAAATTAATAAAAAAAGAATTGAAGAAAAACCCACCAATCAACGAAAAAATGATTCGTGCTATGTTTTTATCAATGGGTAGAAAACCTAGTGAAGCACAAATTAAATCTGTTATGCGTTCTATGAAAGCTGCATAATTATTAGATAATACAAAAATAAATAAAACAGCTTTTTGTTGTTTTATTTTTAATTAAAAGGGGGAAAAACAATGCATATATTTATATTTATAACATTTATAATAGCGATATTATGTTGTATCGGATCTACTATATGAGTGATATTTTTAGGTTTAAAACGCCGCCGTTTAAATAGACCATATCATATTCGTGAATACCAAGAATTTGTCAAAAAAGAAAAACCAACTGGTGCTAAATTATCTTTAAGTCAAAAATTTAAGAATAATAATAATCCATCTGAGACAAAAACAACAACAATAAAAAAACCGAAAGAAGTAGTAATCAAAAATGACAAAAAATAAGATTATTCCTTCTTTAGAAGGTACATATAATCATCAAAAAATTGAAGATGGATTATATGATTTTTGATTACAAGAAAAGTTGTTTAGCAGCTCAGAATTAAAAGATAAGCCACCATTCACTATTATTCTTCCTCCTCCTAATGTAACAGGAAAACTCCATATTGGACATGCTTTAAACGGGACTTTACAAGATATTTTAATTCGTTATAAACGTTTAACAGGACATCAAATATCATGAATTCCTGGAATGGATCATGCTGGTATTGCTACTCAAAGTAAAGTAGAAGCAGAACTACGCAAAAAAAATATTTTCAAAGAAGATTTGGGTCGCGAAAAATTTATTGCAGAAATTTGAAAATGAAAAGATCATTACAGTAATAGCATAAAATCACAATGAGCTAAAATGGGCTTTGCTTTAGATTATGATAAAGAACGATTTACTTTAGATAAAAATTCTAACGAAGCAGTTAATAAAGTTTTTGTTGATATGTATAATGCTAAAATAATTTATCGTGGTAAATCAATTATCAATTGAGATCCAGTCCAAAAAACAGCATTATCAAATATTGAAGTAAACCACAAGGAAATTAAAGGTAAATTATACACTTTTAAATATTGTTTATTAGATGATGGTGAAGATTTTCTTTTAGTATCAACTACCAGACCAGAAACAATGTTTGCTGATACTGCTTTAGTAGTTCACCCAGAAGATAAACGTTATTTAAAATATATTGGCCAACAAGCAATAAATCCAGCAACAAATAAACCATTAATTATTATTGCTGATAGTTATGTTGATCAAGAATTCGGAACCGGAGTAATGAAGGTTACACCAGCTCATGATATTAATGATTTTAATCTTGGTAAAAAACATAATTTAGCAATGCCTATTTGTCTAGATAAAGATGGTAAAGTTAATAATTTAGGTGAAAAGTATGTTGGTTTAGATCGATTTATTGCACGTGAAAAACTAGTTAATGATTTAACTAAAGATGGAAAAGTCGATTCTGTTGTTGACCATATTCATCAAGTCGGCCATTCTGAGCGTAGTAATGCTATTGTGGAACCATATTTATCAAGTCAATGATTTGTAAATATGAAAGCATTCTCTAATTCGATCATTAAGCACAGTAAAGGTCCAGATAGAGTCGAATTTTATCCTGAACGTTTTTCAAAAGAATTACTTCGTTGAATGGAAAAAGTCAACGATTGATGTATTTCTCGTCAATTATGATGAGGGCATCAAATTCCAGCTTGATATGATAAAAAAGGAAACATCAAAGTTCAAAAAGAAATGCCAGAAAATGGACAATGAGTCCAAGATAAAGATGTTCTAGATACTTGATTTAGTTCTGCTTTATGACCTTTTAGTGCTATTGGATGACCCCAAAGCACTACTAATTTAGATAATCACTTTCCTACTAATGTATTAGTAACTGGTTATGACATTATCTTTTTCTGAGTTTCAAGAATGTATTTTCAGGCTTTATATTTTATTAACAACAAACCTTTTGAAAAAGTTTTAATTCATGGATTAGTTCGAGATTCTCAAGGTCGTAAAATGTCAAAATCATTAGGTAATGGGATTGATCCAATGGCTGTTATTGATAAACACGGAACCGATTCTCTAAGGTTTTTCCTAGTAACATCATCAACTCCGGGTCAAGATTTTCGTTATAATGAAGCAAAAATAATTTCTAACAATATTTTTATTAATAAAATTTGAAATATTGTTAAATTTGTATCTATGAATAATAAAGATAAACGAATTAAAAGTATTGATGAAGTTCGTTTAAGTGAAATTGATAAATGAATATTACTAAAATTTGACGAAACAATTATAAAAGTTAATGATTGTTTTGAAAAATTTGACTTTGTTATTTTAGGAAAAGTACTTAAAAATTTCATTATTAACGATTTTGCTAATTGATATTTAGAGTTATCAAAAGTTAATTTACTAAAGATGAATCAAAATGACGCTACTTTGAGTGTGTTAACATTTTGCATTAATAATATATTAATACTATTACATCCAATTATGCCTTTTGTGACCGAATATTTATATTTAAGTTTAAATTCTGAGAATGGTTCTATTTTAAAAACCCAATGACCAAGTTTAACTAAATTAACAAAAAATTTAAGTTTAAATTATATTGATGATCTATTTAATATAATTAAAAAAACTCGTGAAATCAGAAGCGAGCAAAACATTTCTAAAAAAAATCATTTTAGTTTATATTTAGTAAATGCAAATCATTTACATTTTTATATCAACGAAATTAATGATTATTTAATGAAAATTATTAACGTTATTGTGATTGACAAACCTTTCATATTATTAAAAAATCAAAAATTAGTTACAAAAACTTATAATGATGTTTCAATTAATTTTATGTTAGATAAAGATTTACTGCAAAATACAATCAATACTTTAAAGCAAGATTTAATGAAAATTGAAAAAGAAATATTGCGTTCCAAAAAGATTTTAAATAATCCAGCATTTATTGAAAGAGCCGCTCCTGAAAAAGTTAAAATCGAACAAGATAAATATGATAAATATTTAAAACAACAAATTATTTTACAAAATCGTCTAACAAATTTCAATCAATAAAACTAGGAGATAATTATGAAAACATTATTAGAAAGAAAAGATGTTAATTCAAAATACCAATGAGATTTAGAATTTTTATTAGCTAATGATAGTGTTGAAAGCATTCTTGATAAAATTAAAAAATTAGATCAAAAAAAATATGAATTAATTAATAATTTTTATCAAAGTGTAGAAAACTTTGATTTATGATTAAAACTTTCTCGAGAAATCGGAATTTTAGGAAATAAAGTTTACAATTATGTTAGTAATAAATTAAATGAAGAAGTGACTAACAATAATAGTCAAAAAGCTCAACAGCAAGTAATGTTATTTTTTAATGACTTAAGTCAAAAATATGCTAATTTAGAAAATATTATGTTGAAAAATAAAACAGCTATTAAAAAAATTTTAGCAAATTCAAAATATAAAAACTTAATTCATAATTACGAAGATTTATTTCGTTCTGAAAAACATATTTTAAGCGATGTCGAAGAACAATTATTATCAAAATTAAGTTTAGTATTAGATGTTAATCATGATATTTTTGCTACTCTAACTGATGGAGATTTTAATTTTGGTAAAGTTAAGGACGCTACTGGAAAAGAACATTTCTTGTTACAGGGTAATTTTGTAGAAATGTTAAAAAATCAAGATGCAACTTTACGAGAAAATGCCTTTATGCGCTTTTGAGAAGTTTATAATGATCATAAAAACACTTTGGCAAAAACTTTATACAATCATCATTATAGCGTTAGCGTTGATGCTAAAATCCGAAAATACGATGATAGTGTGTCAATGCAAACTTTTTCTGATAAAATAAATCATCAATTTTTAAATAAATTATACGATAATGTTAAAAATCAAACACCATTATTTAAAAAATATTTTAAAAATCGTAATTTATTTTTAAAGAAAAAATTAGGTGTCAAAAAATTAAATCCATGAGATAAACGTTTAGATTTAATTACTGATTTAAAAATCAAATTTTCTAAAGAGAATGGAATCGACTTAATCAAAGAAGCGATTAAACCATTAGGTAGTGAATATAGCGAAACTATTAATCGTGCAATTTCTGAAAATTGAGTGGATTTTGAACCATCAAAAGGAAAACGATCAGGAGCTTATTCGATTGGTGCCAGTTATGGTTTAGATAAAAAATATATTTTAATGAATTGAAACGATAATTTTAATTCTGTAACGACTCTAGCTCATGAGTTAGGGCACTCATTACATTCTTATTTTTCTGATAAATATCAAGACTATTTTAATGCTAGTTATCCAATTATCTTAGCAGAAATTGCTTCAACTTTTAATGAAGTTTTATTAGCTGAACATTTATTAAAAAATAGTAGTGATGATAAACTTAAATTTTATGTTATTAGTAACTTATTAGATACTTTTGTAGGAACGGTTCATCGCCAAACAATGTGAAGTAATTATGAGTTTAATGCGTTTCAAACAGTTGATGCTGGTAAACCATTAGTATTTAATGATTATGCTAAAATGTATGAAAAAAATATGCGTGAATATTATGGAATGTCACCAAAAACAAAAATGCCATTATTTAGTGAATTAGGATCAGTTTATGTCCCGCACTTTTATTACAATTTTTATGTTTATAAATATGCTGTTGGAATTATTAGTGCTTTGTCATTTATTGAAAACTTTCATAGTGGTAAAGATAATAATTTAAATATTTATATTAATAATTTTTTAAAAGCTGGAGGTCGTGACTATCCTCTAGTAACTTTAAAAAATGCTGGGGTTGATTTATTAGATGAAAAAACATACGATCAAGCATTTAAATATTTTGATAATTTATTAACAGAGTACATTGAATTAGGTAATAAAATTTTTAAATAATAAAAAAATTAGCAGTTTATAATTGACACTGCTAATTTTTTTTATTACAATAGATTTATGAAATGAAATTAATAGTGGGATGTGATTTATAAATGGGACCAAATTTTCTACAACCAGAAATTAAAAATGCATTAAAAACTTATGCTACCAATTTAACTGATAGTGCTAAATCTGGCGATTTAGAACTTGTTGTTGGACGCGATGATGAAATTAGACGTATAATTAGAATTTTATCACGTAAAACCAAAAACAATCCAGCTTTAGTTGGCGAACCAGGAGTTGGTAAAACGGCAATTATTGAAGGTTTAGCACAAAGAATTATTAATGGTAATGTACCAGATAATCTAGCCAATAAAGAAATTTATCAGTTAGATCTAACATCTTTAATAGCAGGCGCTAGTTTTCAAGGTGAGTTTGAAAGACGTTTAAAAGCAGTTATCAAAGAAATTGAAAATTTAAAAGATAAAATTATTGTTTTTATTGATGAAGTTCATCTGTTGATCGGAACTGGAAAAACCCAAGGTGCAATGGATGCTGCCAATATTTTAAAACCAATGTTAGCCCGTGGTCAATTGCGCTTAATCGGAGCTACTACATTAAAAGAATATAAACAGTATATTGAAAAAGACAGTGCTTTAGAAAGGCGTTTACAAAAAGTTGTGATTGAAGAACCGGATAACAACTCAGCATTAACTATTTTACGTGGCTGAAAAACAAGGTTAGAAGTCTATCATGGAGTAAAAATTCATGATAGTGCTTTAGTTGCGTCTGTTAATTTATCAAGTCGATATATTACTAATAGATTTTTACCAGACAAAGCAATTGATTTAATCGATGAAGCTTGCGCTACAATTAAAACACAAATTAATTCAGTACCAGAACCTTTAGAAAAATTAAATGCTCAAATTATAAATTTAGAGATGGAAAAAACAACATTAACTAGTGAAAAAGATCAGAAATCTAAAAATCGTTTAAGTAAAATTAAAGACTTAATTAAAACTATTAAAGTCGAACAAGAAAAATTACATAATCGTTGAATGGTTGAAAAAGGAAAAATTTCAACATTAAAAGATTTAAAACATGAATTAGAAAATAAGAAGCATATTCAAAATCAATATCAAATTAATGCTGAATACGAAAAAGCAGCAAAAATTTTATATACCGAAATTCCTAGTATTGAAAAACAAATAATAGTTCTGCAAACAGAAATGGAAAACGATAATAATAATTTAATAAAAGAAGATGTCACTGAAGAAGAAGTTGCTAAAGTTTTAGAACAATGAACTGGCGTTTCGGTGAGAAAACTATTAGAAAGTGATAAAAACCGTCTTATACATCTAAAAGATAATTTAGCTAAAAACATTAAAGGACAACCAGAAGCACTAGATAAAATTAGTGATGCAATTCTTAGATCAAGTGCCGGGATTAAAGATCCAGCAAGACCAATTGGTTCATTTATTTTTTTAGGACCAACTGGTGTTGGTAAAACAGAATCAGTAAAAGCACTAGCTTATGAATTATTTAATTCTCGTACACAAATGGTCAGAATTGATATGAGTGAATATATGGAAAAACATTCTGTTTCACGATTATTAGGATCGCCTCCAGGATATGTTGGTTTTGAAGAAGGCGGACAATTAACTGAAGCAGTTCGAAAAAAACCATATTCAATTGTTTTATTTGATGAAATTGAAAAAGCTCATAGCGATGTTTTAAATATTTTATTACAAATTCTTGATGATGGATTTATCACCGATAGTCAAGGCATTAAAGTTAATTTTAAGAATACAATTATTGTTATGACGTCTAATATTGGTTCAAATTTATTTTTAGAAAATAAAAAAGCTGAAGGATTAAAATTATTTAAACATAGTTTTCGCCCAGAATTAATAAATAGAATTGATGAAATCATTGTTTTTAATTGTATTGATAAAAAAATTTCAGAAGCGATTACAAAAAAATTATGTGATGACTTAGTTGATCGGATTGCTAAAGAAAAATCAATTTATCTGAAATTTAGTCCGAGAGCTATTTCAAAAATTGTTGATTTAAGTTTTGATCCTCAATATGGAGCCCGCCCAATAAAAAGGTATATTCAAAGTGATATTGAATCAGCAATTGCTAAAAAAATTATTAATAATGAAATAATAGAAAATGAACGCTACGAAATATCATTTACTAATAATAAAATTAATATTAGGAAACGAAAATTAAATTAATTTTACATTTTTAGAAAAAAAGTTTATAATGTAAAAAACAACTTATTATAATTAAATATAAAAAATCAGAGATATGGTGATGAAAGAATTATGATACAAGAACAACTTAAAAAAACTTATAAAGAAAAGATTCCGCAATTTAATAAAGTTAGTAAAATAATGATTAGCTGTTTATGAATAGCTGCATTTTTAAAAACAAGCCTTTTACTATTGAGTGTTTTTACTAATGGTGGAACCGATGGAATTATTGCATCACTGACAAAAGCGGCTGCAGATTCTAAATCAAATTTTACGCATTCTCAAATTATGGAGATCTTTCAAAGAAACTTAATTATTGCAATTGCTTCTGATATCGCATTAATTGGATTAGCGATATGAGGGACTCTTAACTTATTAAAAAGTGTTTCTAAAAATGATTATCTGCATTTGAATAGAACTTCAATTATGCTAATAATCTTCTTTTGTGGAGCAAGTTTTATTAATGTTTTCTTTTTTGGAATAAGCTATTCAATTAATATAAATAATGAAATTTGATATTTAAAAATGCTAACTATCTTATCATCAATTATTTATTGTGTTGTTATGTATTTTGGATTTCAAGAATTACGTTTTTCAAAATTTGCAATTCAAATTGAAATGATGTCAAAAAATCCTTTATTCAATAATATTAATATGCAACAACACCAAAATAATAATCATTCTAATTTTAATAATTATAATCCCAATAATCCCAATAATCAAAATAATCCTAATATGAGTGAAAAAGCTCAAGACAGGATTGTTCAAGTTAATACTTGAAAAGAAATTAATGATGGTGATGATTTAGATAAAATCGAGCATAATAATCAAGCAATTAGAAATAATCTGAATCCTAACTCTAATCTTGATGAATCCCAAAATTCTAAAACTATTAAAACTGACTTTTCTAAATTTAACTTCGAAGATTTAAAGGCAATCGCTAAAAACATTGGCATTAAAGAATATGAATCGATGACCAAAGCGGAATTAATTAATGTTTTAACTAAAATTCAAAATTAATTAAAAAACACCGCATAAGGTGTTTTTTTAATATTTTAAAATAGAAAATAATTAAGGAAGTATTTTATGAATAAATTAGATTTGACTCTGAGACAAATTGAATTATTAAAAGTCATTATTGAAATGTATATTAGCCAGGCTAAACCAATTGCTTCAAAATCAACATTAACTCATATGGAAAAAAATGGGTTTTCTTGTTCCAGCGCTACAATTAGAAATGAAATGGCTATTTTAGAAAAAATGAATTATATTGAAAAAGCTCATAACTCTAGTGGGAGAATACCAACTAATAAAGGTTATGATTATTATACAGATAATTTACTAAAATCCTCTTTAGATAGTAATATTAAATTAAAATTACAAAATATTTTTAATAATCGAAGTTTAGCAATTGAAGATATTTTTAACGAAGCCGCTAATGTATTGACAGATCTTTTAGAACTAACATCTATTGTTTCTAATGATATTGATGATAATATAATTCTTAAAAAAATTGATTTAATTCCGATCAACGATAATATGGCAACTGTGATTGTGATTGATTCTAATGGTAATGTTTTAAATAAAATGATTAATTTAAATCATAATATTGTTTTACAAGATTTAGAAATTTGTATTAACATCTTTAATGATCGTTTATTAGATTCCCCATTAGCTAAAATAATTGATAAAATAAAAGCTATTATGCCAATTATTCGTGATCAAGTTCAAAATTATGAACTATTAATGCAAACTTTCATTAATTCAATTTTTAATTTTAAAACCCAAAATAATATTTCTTATCATGGTAGAAATAATATTTTAGAAAATCCTGAATTTAATGATCGTGAGAAAATGATTAAGTTATTAAAATTTTTAGAAAATACATCAATTTGAAAGCAAATTGCAGCTCAGTCTACTAATAGTGATAAAATTAAGATTATTAATGGAGCAAACATCGGTAATAATGATATTTCTGTGATTTCAAACACTTATAATTTACTAGGTAAAAAGTTTCAATTATCGGTTGTAGGACCCAAAAGAATGGAATATAAAAAAATAATTTCGTTTTTAGATTTTATTAGTGAAGAAGTCAAACACATTAATTCAAAATAATAGTTTGTAATTAAAAGCGTTTAATACTATAATTAAACTATATATCGTATAAAATTATTTTATTGTCAAGGAGAAAAGTTATGTGATTTGCTAGTAAATTATTTTGTTTAATAATATCAATTGCAATTTTTGTATTGGGAGCCTTTATCTTTTTTTATTCAAAAGACACAGAAAGTGTTTTTGCCCATGATGCTTCAAAAGTAACTGGAATAAATAAAGATTTAGAATATGCTATGAAAGCTATCGGAACATCACTAATGGTGATTACGGGTTTGTTTATTTTAGCTATTGCCGATCATTTTGTAAAAAGAGACGCTTAGTTATTGAAAAAGATTAATTTATATATAAAAAGCAGAATAAAAATAGAAATAATCTATTATTATTCTGCTTTTTATATATTTAAAATATGGTATTATATATTTTATATTTAATAAAAGAGTTTAAGGAGAATTAAAATCAAATATGGCAAATCATTTTATCAAAAATATTATTGAAAATATTAAAAAAGAAAATACTAAGGTTAAAATCGCTTTTCCTGAAGGAGATAATCTTTTAATTCAAGAAGCAGCTATCGAAATGTCTAATAGTGGTGTTTTGACACCAGTATTATTCTTTACAACAAAACAAACTTACGATAATTATGAAGGTCCAGCAGAAAAAATATTTATAGATAATGATGCAAAATCTCAATTAGCAACAGATTTATATAATATACGTAAACCGAAAAATACACTTGATCAATGTGAAACTATGCTAAACAGCACAATTTATCAAGCAATGGTCTATTTGTACCAAAATAAAGTTGATGCTTTTGTTGGTGGTATTTCTTGCCCCACAGGAGATATTTTAAGACCGGCATTCCAAATTATTAAACCAGAAAAGAAATATAATATTGTTTCTTCTGGATTTGTAATGATTAAAGAAAAAGAAACTTTAATATTTGGGGACTGTTCTACTAATGTTGATCCTAATTCAGAACAACTAGCTGAAATTGGGTTTCAAAATTTTGAACTAGCAAATATGATTGGCTTAGATCCTAAAATAGCATTTTTATCATTTTCTACTTTAGGAAGTGCCAAACATGAAAAAGTTAATAAAGTTAATGAAGCTGTAAAAATTTTTCATGATAAATTTTTAGCACCTTTAAATTTAGATAATAAAAAATTTATTGATTGTGAAATTCAATTTGATGCCGCTTATAATGAAAATGTTCGTCAGAAAAAAACTGGTAAAAAATATTTTAACGGACACGCTAATGTTTATATCTTTCCAAACTTAGAAGCAGGTAATATTGGTTATAAAATAGGACAACGTTTAGGTGGTTATAAAGCTATCGGACCTATCTTATTAGGTATTAATAAACCAGTTAATGATCTATCTAGAGGAGCAAATGCTGAAGAAATATTCAATACTTCAATATTAACAGCAATGCAATTCTTACATCAAAATAAAAAATAATTAAAACTAAATTTTATAAATTAGCAGTTTTTACTTGACACTGCTAATTTTTTTTATTACAATAGTTTTAAGATAAAAATATAATCTCAATTCGAGGAGGAGCATCTTTGCTAAACGATAAAGAAAAATTATCAGAAAATGAAAGTTTTAACGAACCGAAAACTACTGATATTGATGAATCTGAAAATTTAAATTCTGGTGATGATAATACTAAAAACAACAAAGAAAAGAAACAAATTAGTGTTGTTAAAAAATTAGAATTAAAAATTAAAGATTTTAAAAACAAGATTAATAATTACAAATCAGAAAATAAAATTCTATCAAATAAAGCTGAAAATAATTTAATAGAAATTAATTCTCTTAAAAATGAGATTAAAAGAATTAATAATGAATATGTTAAAAAAGCTAATTCTTTTGCCAGTCAAGCTCAAAATAAAGTAGATGAATTTAGAACTAAAGAACAAGATAAGAGTGCTAAAAAAATCATTGAAATTAAGAAATATGGCTTTCAAAAAACAGGAGAAGAATTAATTGATATTTTAAATCAATTAAATAAAGTTATTAGTTTTAAAAGTGATAATCCAGCTGTTAATGCATATGTCACAGGATTTTCAATGATTACTCAAAACTTTACTAATGTTTTAACGCATGCTGGAATCAAAGAAATTGCTGTTAAAATAGGAGAAAAATTTGACGGAAGTAAACACACTCCTTTCGAAATTATCAAAACTTCTAATAAAGAACAAAATGACCATATCGCAGAAATTATCCATAATGGTTATTATCTTCATGATCGAGTAATAAAACCAGTTATTGTAAAAGTATATAAATTTAAATTAGAAAACTAAGTTTGAAGAAAGAAGGAAACATTATGTCAAAGATTATTGGTATAGATTTAGGTACTACAAATTCTTGTGTTGCTGTAATGGAAGGAAAAAATAAAATCATTTTAGAAAACTCTGAAGGTAAAAGAACAACACCATCAGTAGTTGCTTTCAAAAACGGAGAAATAATTGTTGGAGATAGTGCTAAACGTCAAGCAGTTACTAATCCTGATACAATTATTTCAGTTAAACGTTTAATGGGAAGTTCTGAAAAAATTAAAGCTAATGGTAAAGAGTATACACCAGAAGAAATCTCAGCAATGATTTTACAATATTTAAAGAAATTTGCCGAAGAGAAAATTGGTCAAAAAATTGATCGTGCTGTAATTACAGTGCCAGCATATTTTAATGATGCACAAAGACATGCAACTAAAAACGCTGGAAAAATTGCTGGTTTAAAAGTAGAGCGTATTATTAATGAACCAACAGCCGCAGCATTAGCTTATGGTTTAGATAAACAAGACCATGAACAAAAAATCGTTATTTATGATCTAGGTGGAGGAACATTTGATGTTTCTATTTTAGATATGGTTGAAGGAACATTTGAAGTTTTAGCAACTTCTGGAGATAATCGTTTAGGTGGAGATGATTGAGATCAAGAAATTATTAATTGATTATCAAAATCAATTAAGGCAGATCACAATGTTGACCTTTCAAAAGATAAAATGGCAATGCAACGTTTAAAAGACGCTGCTGAAAAAGCCAAAATTAATTTATCAGGTGTTAAACAAACTCAAATCTTATTACCTTTCTTATCAATGACAGATAACGGACCTTTAAATGTTGAAAAAACATTAACAAGATCTGAATTTGAAAAAATGACACATCATTTATTAATGAGAACAAAACAACCTTTATTAGAAGCTATTAGAGATGCCAAAATTGCAAAACATGAAATTAATGAAGTTTTATTAGTTGGTGGATCAACAAGAATGCCAGCTGTTCAAGAATTAGTTAAAACTGAATTAGGTAAAACATTAAACCGTTCTATCAATCCAGATGAAGTTGTTGCTGTTGGAGCAGCTATTCAAGGTGGAGTTTTAACTGGTGATGTTAAAGATGTTTTATTATTAGACGTTACTCCTCTTGCTTTAGGTATTGAAACACTAGGTGGAGTTATGACTAAATTAATTGATCGTAACACAACTATTCCGACATCTAAATCACAAGTATTCTCAACAGCTGCAGATAATCAACCAGCCGTTGATATTCACGCTTTACAAGGTGAACGTAAATTTGCTGCTGATAATAAATCTTTAGGTCATTTCCAATTAACTGGAATTGAACCAGCACCACGTGGTGTGCCACAAATTGAAGTTACTTTTGATATTGATGCTAACGGAATTGTAAGTATTAAAGCTAAAGATAACAAAACTGGTAAAGAGCAATCAATCACAATTACTGATTCTTCAAATTTAAAAGAAGCAGATATTGAAAAAATGGTAAAAGATGCTGAAGATAATGCTAAAAAAGATGATGAACGTTTAAAAGAAATCGAAACTATTAACCGTGCTCAACAAATTTTAGATATGTCTGAAAAACAACTGAAAGAATCTGGCGATAAAATTCCAGCTGATCAAAAAGAAAAAACTGAAGCCGAAATCAAAGAATTAAAAGAATTAATCGAGAAAAAAGATATCGTTGCTTTAGAAGAAAAAATTAAGAAGTTTGAAGAAATGGCTGCGCAAATGGCAGAAATGATGAAACAACAACAAGCTCAACAAGCTCCTGGAGCAGATAATGCTAATCCAGAAGATAAAAAAGATGATGATGTTGTTGAAGCAGAAGTAGAAGACAAACCAGAAGATAAAAAATAATATAATTATTTACTTTAAACTAACGTAAAAAAACAATTTTTCAATTATAGAAAAATTGTTTTTTATTTATCATATTTTTTGATATTTTTAATTAGGTAATATTGTACATTTTCAATCACTTTTTGCATCATAACTTTTATTGTCTGAATAATTGGCTTCGAAATAAGCTCATGTATTTTGCATTTTAGAACGTAAACAGAAACGGAAAGTATTACCATTATTTATAACTCAATAAAACAATTTATAAACATCGCCTGCAGGCAGACCATCTCAAGCACTAGCGTGGGGATCAGAATATTTCAATATATTAGCAACCGATTCAGCTTTAGCAGCTTTCATAAAACTATTCCTGCTGGCTGTTGCTGGTTGAACACTACAAGATCATTCATTTAATTGATAAGGAACGCCGGGTTTGTAAGTAGCGGTAAATGTTCCTGTTTCGGCTAAATCACTTGTAATAAAACGTTCAATTTTAATGCTAACTGTATTTGTAGTTTCAACTCAGCTACCAGTAATAGCGTATCCTAATTGTGAAGAATTTACATCTCATCCATGAGCTGAAGGATTAGCATTAATCACAATATTTTTAGCAGTTTCTTTTTCAGCAGTAGATTTAAAAGTGTTAAAATCAAAATTATTTGTAGGTTGAGTCTGACAAACTCAATCACTAACTTTGTAAGTAGCCCCATTTGTATATGTGGCAGCAAAGACAGCAATAGCTTCACTTTTTTTATTTTTAATATTAATAGCTATGATATTATTATATACTTTAGAATCAACTTTAGTTAAATCATCTTTTGTTAGTCCGGTTCAATTATTAGGGGGTGGATTAGAATTATTTACGATATTGATTGCACTTTCAGCTTGAGCAGCTTTACTATAGATTGCGAAAGTATTACTAAATACTGGTTGAGTAGTACATGTTCAGCTTTCAACAATATATTGTTTATTTGTTTGATATATTGCTGTAAAGATTGCAAAATTATGATATTTAGAAGAAGTAATCGTTTCAACAACAGAATTAGTAGTTTCTTTTGTTGATGTTTTCACCAAATCATTTTGAGAAATTGAAGTTCAACCAACAGCTGTAGGGTTTGCAAATTTGAAAATATTATTAATATTTTCTGCTTCAGCTCTAGTTTTAAAACTATTAAAATCAAAACTATTTGTTGGTTGAACAATGCAAGCTCAAACATCAGCCTCTTTATAAGCAACACCTTTAAAAGTAGCACTAAACACAGCAGTTGTTTTAGTATCGGCGTTGGTTATATTATATATAATAGAATTATAAGTTTCTTGAGGCGAACTTTTAGTTAAATCAACATCTTGAACATTACGTCAACCGTTAGCTCCAGGATTAGCATATTTAACAATCCCTCTTGCTGTGTCTAATTCAGCAGCATCTTTAAATTTTCTGAATTCAGGATTTTTCTTTGGTTGCACAATACATTTTCAAACATTAACAACATATTTTTGTCCTGTATAAGTGGCGCTAAAAGTAGCGATCTCCCCAGTTGATTTAGAATTTATTATCGTTGTTATCGCAGTTCCGTATACAATAGGTTTAGAATATATTCCAAAATCTGTATCTTTAAAAGATTTTCAGCTATTTGCTGGAGGATTAGCATTTTTAACGATTGCAGCCGGAGTTTCTTTTTCGGCACTATTTTCAAAATCTTGAAAATTTTTATTATCTATTGGCATCGTAGTACATTTTCAATCTGTTATATTATATTTTTTGTTTTCTGTATAAATAGCGCTAAATATTGCTAATTGAAAAAGAGATTTTGAATTAATTGTAACAATGACACTATTATTAGATTGGTGTTGACTGCTTTTGGAGAAATCTGTTTCTGGCAATCCTGATCATCCTTTGGCTTCTGGATCGGCATTCTTAACGATATTATATGCGGTTTCTTTTTCAGCATCTTTGACAAATTGATCAAAGCTATAAATTGCTCCTGGTTGGGTAGTACAAGATCAATCAGTAACTACGTAAGGTTTATCTTTTTTATATTTGGCAGTAAAAATTGCTTTTTTATTTTGGATATTTGATGTTATATCCATAGTGACATAATTATTAAATTTTAAAAAATTACTTTTAGTAAAACTTTTTTCTGGTAAAATAGCCCATCCTACTGCTGCAGGATCAGCATTTTTAACAACATTATATGCTTTTTCATTATTTGCATCTTTAGCAAATTTTTCAAAAGTATTACTGTTTGGGGAAGTGTGCTTTCCACAACTTACTATAACCGTTCCAACACTACCTAATGCTATTGTAGTGAAAAATGATTTTCTAATAGTTTTTCATAATCTCATAATAAAACCTCGTTAATTTTGTTATTGATTTTATGTGTTAGTGATATTTATTATAATTATAGCATTATTTTTTGTGACAAAAAAAATCACCAGCTAATTAAAGCTGATGATTTTAAAATATTTTTTTAGATAGCTATTTCTTCTTGAACTTCACTATTTAATTCGAGATTTTCAACAATATCATCTTCCTCAGTAACTACTGCTTTTCGACTTGATAATGTATAAAACATAAAAGCATGTAATAACGAAGCCGATATAATAATAATATAAAATAAAATTGTACCAGTTAAAATCGGACTATTAAACATAAAGTGTCAACGATTACCAACTCCACCAAATAGAGTGATAATTGGTCCACCTCAAGCTCCAACATATCCTTTAATTTGTAAAGCAAATGCCATTCCCCCAGCTAAAGCTGAACAAAGAATATTTGGTGTAATTACTTTTCAAGTATGTTTAACTGCGAAAGGAATTGAACCTTCAGTAATACCCATAAATCCTAAACTAACAGCAGAAACACCTAGACCATAATCATCTTTGAATTTCTTACGGAAAATTAATGCTGCTAATCCTGAACCTAATGGCGGAATCGGAATAGCCGCAGCGGCTGCCCCCATTAAGTAGTAATTTCCACTAGCCATTAATCCAGTTGCTGCCAAGACAGCAATTTTATTAATTGGCCCACCTAGATCAAATCCAATCATTGCACCAATTATAAATCCAATTAAGAAGTTTACTCCATTAATTTTTCCAGCGGTTTGCAATCCATAATTAAATTCATACATTGCTCATCCAGAAGGAGCACCAATAAACACTAGTGGTAGTGTTAAAAACGCTGTTACAAATAAAGGCACGATAATAATTGGCATTATGGCCGCAATGTGTTCGTGAACTTTTATTTTATTAACTTGTTTAACGATTACACCAGCTAATAATCCAAATATTAAAGCTCCTAGTAATGCTAGAGATGCTGTATGAGCAGCTGTGAAAGTATCCCCATACATATATCAGAATTTATTTTGCGTCGATACATAAGAACTAATCATTGCTGGAGCAATTGCTGCTCTTCCAGCAATTGAGTTAGCGATAAATCCTGCCATAATAGGAATCATAAATGTAAATCCAACTTGCGAAGCATTATACATAATAGATAGAATGCTATTATCATCGAATTTATAATCGATACCATGAATTCAATGACCAATACCTGATAAAATAGCAAACATTAATCCTGAAAAAACCACAAATGGAATCATATACGAAACTCCACTTAATAAATGTTTTAACAACTGGTTATTAGTTTTGGAATTTACTAAGAAATTTCCACCACCTGAA
The DNA here is from genome assembly GCA_965222755.1 of Mycoplasmatales bacterium. Classification (GTDB taxonomy): domain Bacteria; phylum Bacillota_I; class Bacilli_A; order Mycoplasmatales; family JABABV01; genus JABABV01. The sequence goes on from CBDCUK010000001.1 coordinate 80,763, forward strand.
CCAGAATATAATGTTGCTTTTTGATCAGCGATTTCAACTAATTTAACACCTTGATCGAGTGCTTCATGAGTGTTTGTTACGTATACTCTTTTTCCTGCAAAACGATCTAATTCAACATTTATATCAGCAGTAATAATAACTAAATCAGCATCAGCGATTTGTTTATCACTTAAAAGATATTCTTGGCCTTTACTACCTTGAGTTTCTCAATGAGCATTAATACCTTTTTCAGCACATTGTTTTTCCATACGATCTTTAACCATATAAGTATGAGCTACACCAGTAGTACAAGCACTAACGCCAATAACATTTAGGGGTTTATTAGTAACTGCTTTTACCGTTGATTTATCTTGTAATACTTGATTTTGATCGATGTTTTCAATAGCTTTATTAATTTCTTGAGTAATAGCATCGGCATCATTAGATTTTAAAATTTCTTTGAAATCTTTATTTAATAATTGACGGGCTATAGTTGATAAAATATCAATATGATGATTATTTTTTTTATTTTTAGGAATCAATAAAGCAATTGCTACTTTAATTTTTTGATTATCTAAAGTTTTTCAATTTATTCCTTTTTCATTTTTCAAAATGATAATTTTTACATCTTCTACTTCTGAAGATAAAGCGTGCGGAATTGCGAATCCGTCTTCAAATCCCGTGCTACCTTGATTTTCTCTTTTTCGAAATTCTGAGACTAATAATTTATAGTCTTTTATATATGATTGATTTTTAGCAAAAAGAGAAATTTCTTCAAAAACTTGATTTACATTATCAACTTTATCGTTGAATAATATATTTTTTTTATTAAATTTCATGATTTTTAATCCTTTTTGTGTATTTATTAAAGATAAATATAGTAGTGATTTATTAAAAATATTAAATCAACTAAATAACGGCAAAATATTAATTTTTGTATTGCCATTAACTACAATCATATACTGATTATTTTTTTAAAGCAAGATAATAATTAAAAAAAATAAGGGGAATTAGTCCTTATTTTTTTAATTATTTTATCAATATATTTATTTAATATTTATTTCTTTTTCATCAATTCAATTTAATGCATCATATATTTGATCTAGTCATTCGATTTTAAAAGCTTGGGGTTTGTTATGAATTTTTACAGCTTTTTCTGCACTTAAATTAACTAAAGATGTTGCGTTTAATAAAGCTGATAAAGAATTATCAACTGCTAAAAATGTGGCACTAACCGCTCCTAGCATACAACCAGTTCCAGTTATTTCAGATAATAATTTATGACCATTATTTAGTGAAAAAGTTTCCTCGCCGTCACTTATATGATCAACTTTACCGGTCATTAGGACTAATTTATTATATTTTTTAGCTAATTCACTGACAATCATGATTGGGTTATCAATTTCAATATCACCATCGACACCTTTAGTTAAATTATGTTTTTTACTAAAAGAAACAATTTCAGCATAATTTCCTTTAATAGAACTTACATAAGGAATTAATTTATCAACTCAATTATTACGTGATTCAGTAGCGCCATAACCAACTAAATCCATCATAATTGGCTTTTTATTAAAATTAGCTTTTGCCACTTCTAACATAATAGTTCCTTGATGATTATTAATTGTTCCGATATTTATCAAAATTGCTTTGGCATAATTTGATAAAGACAGAGCATCATTTAAACAATCACTCATGACTGGTGAAGCACCAATTGCAATCTCAATATTTGCTAGATCATTAATTGTTACTAAGTTAGTTAAATTAAGAATTAATGGTTTTTCTTTTGCAATAATTTTTAAATTATCTTTTAATGTTATTTTCATATTTTTGCCTTTCGTTTATGATATAAAATAATACAAATATAATAAAATAATTTTATCATATTTATATGAGGAATATTAATATTTTTAATTATTTTTTTCAAAATAAATTTATAATGTTATAATTCTTAATACAGACATCATAAAAATAATTTTGGTGCACATTGTGCTCAATAGGGAATTTGGTTAAAATCCAAAACTATCCCAGTAACCGTAAAGAATACGAACGCATAAATAACCATTGTATTGATTTATATCAATGTGAGAAGGTATGCTAGTAGGTTTGATTTCTAAGTCGGTATACCTGCCAAATTTATATAATAAAAGACAACCAAATTAAACTGCTGCGGAAAGTTTAAACACTAATAAAAACATAATTATTTTTTAATTTATATGTATTTTTTGGAGTTTAAACATCATATTTTATATGATGTTTTTTTATAAACTTTGTCCCCCAGTATATAGAGGAGAAGTTCATAAATATGAAAAAAAACATATTTTTTCAAGTAAGAATCTTAACTTTAATTACTACGATAACCATTTTTATAAGTAGTTGTAGTTTACATTTAAAATCTTCAGGAATAGCCAGTATTAAATTATTGCCAGCAGCGAATGTAACACAAGACCAAGCATTAGATTATCAAGTAAATAATATTAATAAAAACATTAAAAATAAAAAACTATTATTACCAATTATAAAAAACAATATTTATAATATACCAGGTGTATGAAATGATTTTTTTAGTAATAAAAAACCTAAATTTAGTGATCAATATATTGATAATTACTTAAAAAATAAAATGAATGATTTACAAACTTTGAACTTATATAAAAAGACACTTTTTATTTCACAAAATGACCAATTTCTAGGAAAATATCAGGGAAAAAGAATTGATCCTGATAATATAACATTAGATGGTTTTAACTTCACATCAAATTTAGTAATCGAAATGAAAGAAAACAACTATATAGGATTTGGTTTTAAAACCAATAATAATATGAGTTTTTTAGATCATTTTATTGAACAATATAATTATTGTGATACTTCAATTTTAGCCAATTCACCATTAAGTAATGTTAGTATGCATAATTATGAATATATTTCTTCGCTTCATTTTACACTTGTTTGGATTAATGGACATCAAAGAATTTTGAGTTTACCACATTTTTCACAAAATAATCACTTTGATCATCAAGAATGAACAATAAATAAAATTACCAAATATTTCAAAAATTTATGAGGTTTAAAATACGATGATTATATGAAGGAATTAAGAAAAATTACTTCTCAACAAAACAGTATCTTTAATAAAAAAGGAGGATTATTTTTACAATATCTTATGCCTTTAGGTTATTGAGAAATGGTACCTATTAGTAAAAATATTATTATTATGGTAGTGCATAGTAATTTAACTCCTTTTGCTCAAACTGCTGGTCAAATTTTATATAATCTAGATCTCAATCTAACAAATAATACTAATTTAACATCACAAATTTTAGGTCCATTATCAATTATCAACTCTGAAGATGTAGGAAATAGAAAAGCTGAAGAAAAAGCTTGAATTAATTTATGAAACAATACTACAAATGGACCGCTAATTGGTTATTATAGTAGAACCTTAGCAATAGTTATATATAAGAATGATGAGGATTATTAATGCGATATTCGAACACCAGATCAATTATCACAATATCATTTTTAGGAGTTTCTCTAGCATTGATGATTGTTATAAAAGTAGTTTTAGGATTTATTCCTGGAATTGAATTAACAACATTTTTCTTTGCGGTTTTTTGTTTATTTTTAAGAAAAAAGGAAATATTTTTATTATTAGTTTCTTATTTAATATCAATTACTATAATCTATGGTTTTGGTAGTTGAATTGCAGCTTATTGAATTGTTTATCCAATTGATGCTGTAGTAATAATTTTAACTAAAAAACTAATTAAAAACAAAATTATTTTTAGTGGTATTTTATTTTGTTTAGGTTTTTTATTTTTACCAGCTTATTTTATATCTGATACAATTCTATTTTCCAAAAATATCGCAATTGCTAATTCAATTAGTTCATTACCAATATGTTTAATAGGTGGCTTTGCAAATTTAATATCTGGACTAATTCTAACGCCGATACTAGCTCCGATTTTGAATGAAAATAGTAATAAAATATATGAAAATTTTCAGAATATTCAAATTGTTAATGGTGGATTTTACAGTAAAATATTTAGTGTCTTTATGGTATTGATCAGTTTCGTGGGGATTACTTTATTTTATTATAATTTTATTTATTTTCAAGAATTGTCTGATATGTATAATCGCAGTCATCGTTATGTTTATACTAATGGGGTACTAACGTCTAAAGAATATAACCGTATTCATGATTCGCTTACTAAAAATCAAATAGCTATTATTGGTGAATATAATAATTATACTTACGAAGAAGTAATAGATATTAATAATAAGAACAAAACTTTAGGAAATATTATTCTCGACGATCATAGTCGATCACATCCTTTTACTGATAGCTATAATCCTGGACATAATAAACATATTCATCCTCATCATTTTTACTTTGGTATTAAAGGTAAATATTCTGGACTTGGAAGATTAATTGGAATAATGTATGTTGAAATTGAAAATCAATTTCAAAAAGTTACTAATTCTCATATTGGTGCTTCGATTTATATCACTAATTTTTCCAATCAAGGAGTTGACTTCATTAAAATTGAAGCTAGAGAAGTTTATCAAATATATTATAAATTCAACTAAATTAATAATTAAAAAAACAGTTATTTTAGTAACTGTTTTTTTAATTATTTAGCATTGGTGTTATACATTAATATTCCGATAGCGCCAACACCAGTATGGATGGCAATTAAAGCTGATACACGATTTACTTTTACTTTAGCATTAACTAAAGATGATTCCAATTTTTCTTTAGTGTTTTTTACAAATAACGTTAAAGGTTTTGCTTGCATACATAATAGTGAGCAAGTATACCCTTTTAGGGTACCAATTTGTTCCTTAGCTCATTTAACACTTCAATCAACGGCTTTAGTTTGAGTTCTCATTATCTTTAATTTATGATTTTGACCATCATATTTAATTACTGGTACTACTCTTAATCAATTCATAACAGTTCCTAAACTTTTAGGAATTCGCCCACCACGCTTTAAAGCATGTAAATCTTTTGGAATTACTAATAATATTTGAGAATCATTAACTGCTTTAAAATATGCCATTAATTTTTCTACCGTAGTTCCTTTTTTAATTTGTGATACAGCATTTATAACTGCATCTTGAGTAGCAGTTGAAGTTAAAATGTTTTCTGAACAAACAATCACTTTACCATTATATTCCTCAGCAGCTTGCTGAGCAACAACAGGAGTTATTGAAAAACCTCTTGTACATGGTAAAACAATTATTTTAGTATAACCTTTTTTAAAAGCTTTTTCATAAACGATTTTAAAATCACCAGGAGTAGGAGCACTACTTTTAGCATCTTCAATATTACGCATTTTTTCAATCATTTTTACTGCTGATAAATCAACACCATCTAATAATTCTTCTCCATTTAAAGTAATCCTTAACGGAACGAAAAAAGCTCCGTGTTTATTTGCTTCTTCACGATCTCAACCTGAAAACGAATCAACTATAATTCCGATTTTTTCATTTGTGTTTGTCATTTGCAATCACCTTTAAATTCTATTTTAACTTCACTCTATGTATATCAATTATATATTATTTTATATAATGTTTTTAATTAGCACTTTTAAATTGACACTGCTAAAAAAATATACTATAATATAATAATAATATTTTGTATGTAAATTATATAGTAGCACAAAATAGAACTATTTAATAATAATTAATTCAATTAAAAGGGGTATATTAAATGTCGAAAAGAGATTACTACGAAGTTTTAGGTGTTTCAAAAGATGCCGATAACACAACTATTAAAAAAGCTTATCGTAAATTAGCGATGAAATTTCATCCTGATAGAAACCAAGACAATAAAGAAGCATCAGAAAGTAAATTTAAAGAGATTAATGAAGCTTATGCTGTTTTAAGTGATGAAGAAAAACGTCAAAACTATGATCGTTTCGGTCATGAAGGAATGTCTGGCAATGGATTTTCAAATATGGGTGGCTTCGACTTTGGTGGTGGAGGATTTGATTTTGGAGATATTTTTGGTTCTTTCTTTGGTGGCGGAAACAGGCAACAAAATCCACATCAAAAAGTAAAAGGTCAAGACCAATTACAATCAATTAACATTAGTTTTCAAGATACTATTAGTGGGACTAGTTTTACAGTTAAACCAAAAGTTAGTCAAGAATGTGATGAATGCGATGGTAGTGGTGGACGAACTAAAGCTGATGTTGTTCAATGTGATTCTTGTCATGGTAAAGGACAAGTTGATGGGATTCAACGAACACCTTTAGGAAATATTAGAACTTCTCGCCCTTGTAATAAATGTCGCGGTAGTGGAGAATTTATTAAAAATAAATGTCGAATTTGTCGTGGTAAAAAATTTATTATTAAAATAATTGAAAAAGACGTTAAGATTCCTCCTGGGATTAATACAGGTCAACGTTTACGTTTAAGTGGTATGGGTGGCGTTAGTCATAACGGAGGACCTAACGGGGATTTATATTTAGAAATTCATGTTAGTGAACATAAATATTTCAAAAGAAAACATAATGATATTTATTTAAACATTCCAGTTACGATTGAAGAATTAGTATTAGGTACTAGTAAATCAATTCCAACACCTTATGGTGAAATTAAAATGAAAATTCCTCCAAAAACTGATAATTTACAAAAATTCCGTATTAAAAATAAAGGAATGCCAATTTTAAATGCTGCTCGTTTTGGAAATTTATATGTAATTCCAGAAATTATTATTCAAAAAGATCTAAGCAGAAAATCATTAAAATTATTTAAAGAACTAGAAAAAGAAAACTCTTATAAAGAATATAAAGATTTTTTAAAGAAAGTTAAAAATTAATATTGACTATTTTTATAATATGATGTAATATATTTGTATGAATTTAATGTTAAAAAAACGCAACCGCAAACACCTTCATGGAGCTTCATCTGAAACTGCGTTTTTTTGCTTTTAATTTTTTAAATTAACTTTTTATACAATTTAATAATAATAAAGAAAAAAGTAAAATCGCAAGATTTTGCTTTTTTTTTATTAAAAAAGAAAGGAAACAAATTATGACAAAACAAAAAAAATATGGCTTGATATTTTCTTTATCATTAGCTATGGGATCAATGATTGGGGTAGGAACATTTTTCAAAAATGCCTCAATATCAAATAAAACCGGTTCACCGATGTTAGTTATTGTAACTTGGATTATTGGTGGATTTGGAATCTTGGCAACGGCATTAGCTCTAACCGAAGTAACTAGTACTAAAGAAGGAGGTAATGGTGGGATTGTATCTTGAGCCAAAATCTTTATTAATAAACGTTTTTCAAAAATGACAGTTTGGTTCATTTCGATGTTATATGTGCCTTTAACTTGAATGCCATTTGGGTATTATGCAGCTTATTATACTTGAGGTATTTTTGGAATGCTTCCAACTGATGTACCATGATATTGAACTATGTTTTTAACTATATTTTATATATCTTGAATTTGTTTGATGGATACTTTTACGATTAAAATTACGAATTATTTTCAAATTTCAACAATGATTATGAAAATATTCCCAATTATTTTTGTAATAATTATTGGTTTATGTACTAAAGCAGCTTTTGATCAAGGAGTTTTCGCACACCATCCAAAATATATTAATATTCCAAATAGTGATGGTTCAATTATGAAACATAGTTGAATGGGTGTCTTTTTAGCATTACCATCTGTATTATTTGCTTTCGATGGTTTTTATTATGTAGCTAATATTAAAACACAAATGAAAAACCCGAAAAAAACACTTAATAAAACAATTGTTTTAAGTATTGTATTGACTGTTTTATTTTATATTTTCTTGTCAGTTGCGGTCTTTACTTTCTCATATGGTAATGTTGAGCACTTTGTTAAAAATGCTTTTCCACATTCAATTTGATTAATTAAAATAGTTGAATTAACACTTGTTGTAGCAGTATTAAATGCCTTAAATGGATTTGTTATTTCCAATGCAAGATTAGTAGAATACTCATCTGATGCTGGAATGTTACCATTGCAAAGACTTTTATCTTATAAAAGTAAAAAAAATGGGATTCCAATCGGAGCCACATTATTTCTTGGAGGAATTACAATTATTTCAACTGTTTTTGCCTGTGTTATAGGACATTATTTATATTCTAATCCCGATTATAATAGTAATATTTATACTAGCGTTTATGCTTTTATTGATTTATTATCTAATTGATCAAGTGTTATTATTATGTTGATCATTGGAATTATTATTGCTTTTGCAATCTATAATCGATTTTCAGGTAAAATTGAAGTTAAGAAAAATAAATTTTTCTTATTTTGAGGACTTATTAGTTCAATATCATTAATTTCTATTCCAATATTTAATATTGGTGATTTATGCTATGAAATGTTTAATACTTCTGGGAATCCTTGAAATAGTCCAAACGCTATTTATTTATATGTTTTATTACTTTATATTGGATTTTCATTTTTAGGTCTATTACCAATTTATAAAGAAAATCCTGATATTCGTACTGAAAGTAGCGAAGAAGAACTCATAGAAGTAGGAACCCATAGTCCTAAAATACATAAATAAACTTAAAAAAAATAAAATGCTTTTTGATAGCATTTTATTTTTTTAATGATTCGACAGAACTTTCTCAATGACGCATTAATTTAAGAGCGGTTTTAATTGTGATGTTAGGTGTATAAATATCATAATTTTTGTTATTTTTAACACTACGATAATAATTAAAATGATTACCAAGTGCTCGTCATCCTAAAATCGCACTACCTATAACTATTAAATCTTCCTCTGGGGTTTTGTTCACCATAACTTTCATTTGGGAAATGTTAGATTGGAACTGCATTAAATATTTGTTGGTTGTAAAATCACCATCGATTTTTAAAGCTTTAATACGACCTTTAAGATGTTTATCGATTGATTTTATAACTGAAGCATTCTGAAAAGCAATTGATTCCAAACCGGCTTTGATGATATCTTCTCTCTTAGTATGATAATTAAGTCCTAAAATAGCACCATGAACATTTTTGTCATAATATGGCGCTGATAATCCTTCGAATGCCGGAACAAAAATTACTGAATTAGAAGTTTCAAAATCAATATTAGTATTATTAATATATCAATTTATTTGGTTTTTATCATAAATTAGTTTTAAATTATCTCTTAATCAAGTTATGACATAACCACCATTTAATATTGTACTTTCTAAACTATATTTAACAGAATTTCTATTATTAGTATCCGATATGGAAACTGATGAATTAATTTCTTTATTAGTTTTTATAATTTTTTTACCAGTATTAACATGAATAAAAGATGAGTTTAAAATTGAAATTTTAATCTCATCTTTTTCAGCACAATTTTGAGCTAGAAAAGATGAATTTTGGACACCGCTAATTGAAGAAAAAGGGATTTTGAAATGCTCATAGTGAGAAAATGGTAGAATATTTTTAGTGTTTAAAAACCCATAAACCTCTGAAGAAGTTTTTATTTCTGGACACATTTTTTCAGGAATTTTTCAAAGTTTTAATAATTCTTTATCCCAATTTAAATTTTTTAAATTCATCAATAATGTTTTTGAAGCATTAGTAACATCAGTAATGTGATTTTGACCATTAGTTAATTTTCAAATAATTCAAGTATCTAATGTACCAAATAATAATTCTCCAATATTTGCTTGGTATCTTGCATTTGGCATTTCATCTAAAATTCATTGTATTTTACTAGCGCTATGCTGACCACAGACTACTAAACCAGTACGAACTTTAATAGTGTGTAACTTTGCTTCTCCTAAATGGTGACAATATCCTGATGTCCTATTATCGTTTCAAGCGATAGCATTATAAATAGGTAAACCTGTTTCTTTAACTCACACAACACAACTTTGAACTTCGTTAGTGATCGTAATACCATTAATTTCTTTTGGTTGGATATTTGATGTATTTAAAATCTGAGTTATACAAGTTATGACAGAATAGTAAATTTCTATTGGATCATATTCGATTCAGCCATTTTTTGGACTAATAATATCAATATTTTGAAAGTGCTGAGAAATGATTTTATATTGTTTGTCAATAATTGTAGCCGTAATTTCTTTGGGCTCAATTTTTAATACAATTAAATATTTTTTCATAAACTTTTACCCCTAATAATAAAAAAATTTATATAATTCCTTATATAAATTTATTATATAGAGTAGTATTAATAATGGCAAATTTTATTAGTATTTATAGTTTAATAATTCTACTAGAATTTCCTGATAATGATAACTTGCTTGAACAATAAAATCATCAAACTGAATTGCATTATTTTTAACATCGTTATTATAAACATCAGAAACAACTTTAATACAAATAAAATCAATTTTTGCTAAAAAACAAGTTTGTGCAATTGCTGTTGATTCCATATCAATAACACTAAAATCCTTAGAAATCTTTTGTAAATCAGTAATCTCTTGAGAATTATTTATAAATTTATTAGTTGTTCCTACTATGCCTTGAGTAATGTTTAGATTTTTTATTTTAGATTTTATATAGTTATAATAATGAGTTTTTGCTGAAAAAACTGATGGTAATTTTGGAATTTGACCATATTGATAATCAAAAGCTCTCAAATCAACATCTAAGTATAAAAGACCATTAGCGATAACGATATCACCAATTTTACTATCTTTATGACATCCTCCAGCAGTTCCAAAATTATATATTTTTTTCAAATCAAATTGGTTAATTAATACCATAGCAGCAATAGCAGCATTTGTTGTTCCAATACCTGAAATAATCAAAGCTATTTGTTTACCATTAATTTTACCGATAGTAATTTCTTTTTCTACCATTTTATATTCAAATTTATTTTGCATTAGATCATAAATTGATTTAACTTCTTCTTTCATTGCACAAATAATACCAATCATAATTACTCTCCTTGATCATCATCATTAAAAATATTATCAAATACATGAGTTGCGACAGCATCTATTGTTCTACGATTCATTCGTTTACGACCTTGACGTTTTTTAGTTCTTTTGTATTGATAAATTAAAATTTCTTTAAAAGCTTTTTCAATATCTAATAGTGCTAATTCACGATATTTTTCGACATCTTTATAATCACGATCATCACAAACTTTATCAGCAATAAAAATTATTTTATCAAATTTTGACATATTTTTATTAGCAGTTGTATGTTTAATAATTGATGATAAAATTTGTGGGTCATCAATTCCATATTCTTCATTAACTCAAAAAGCCCCGGTAAATGAATGTAATACTGGAATGGCAATTTCTTCTGATGTTAAACCACAATCTTTTAAATATTTATATTGTTTTTTAAAAGATCATTCTTTAGTAATATCATGTAAACACCCAGCAATATATGCTTTTTGAGAGTCAATATCATCTTGAGTATCAGCTATTCTACCCGCTCATTTTCCAACATTTAAACAATGGAAATATCGATAATCAGATAAATTATTTTCTAATATATTACCTAAATATAAAGCTTGTTGACCAATATATTTATTAACTTCAACAGTAACATTATCTTTAAAATTACCTTTTCTAATATATGTAGATGAAATATAAATAATGTCATTTTCTAATTTTTGAAAATTAAGTTCTTCACAAATATCATTAATTTTATCAGAATTTTTATTATTATTAAAACGTTTTGATACTAAAACTTGTGCTTGATCAATAATTTTTTGATATTTTTCTCATTTTTTAAAATTAAGAACTTGATCTTCCCCGATAACGATATATAATTCATTATCAGGATATTTTTCACTCATATATTCCAATAATTTATAACTGTAAGAAATGCCACGAGCTTTTAATTCAAAATCGTCTATTTCCACATTATCATATTGATCAAAAACTAAGTTAAGCATTCGTAATCTATGATAACCCTTAGTAAGAAAATTTCTTTTTCATGGTCCAGCCTTCGAAGGAACAATAATAATTTTTTCGATATTATCGATTTTTGTTAAAATATTATCAACCACATTCACGTGACCTTTATGTACGGGATCAAATGCCCCCCCATATATAATAATCTTTTTATTCATTTTAGTTACTCTTTTCTATTTTAAAATAAAGATTTTCTAATTTTAACCATTTTATTTATTGGACCTCTAAAAACTAATGTTTGACCCTCGCTTATCAATTTAATAATACCAATATCAATGATTTCGAGTTCAATTTTAGCATTATTGTTTTCTAATTTAATAATTTCTGTTTTAAAATTCTGATTTTTTATTATTGGTCATTTAAAAAAATCTGGATTTTTTTGAAATAGTCTTTCTAAATTAGTTGTTTTTGTTCTTTGAATATTAATATTAGGATTATGATAAATCGTAAAATTAGTTACTGGTCCATCAGTAAAATCAAAACTAATTAAATTACCAAACATAATTGTTTGATCGGGATTTAATTGATAAATTTTAGGTCTAAATGAACTTTTAAAAGTTCATTTTTTACTACTTGAATCTGTTGAATATTTTCTGATGCTAAACTCGTTAACTAATCCAGGAGTATCAATGATATTTATTTCATTAATTTTAAAGTTAATAAAACTTTCTGTTGTTCCTGGAAAACGACTATTAACTAAATGGTGATTAACATTTTGACTAGTTAATAATTTTGAAATTAATGTTGTCTTTCCAGCATTCTCGTAACCCACAAAAACAATATTAGAATCATTTTTAAAATTAGTAATTAAATTAAATAATTGTTTTCGTTTATTATTATCTTGTAAACCACTTATTGCAATAATATTTAAATTTTTAATATGATTTAACTGTAATGATATTTTTTCGATAACTCTATTAATTCTAATATTTTTATCTGCTAAATCAATCTTATTAATTACTAATATTTTAATAATATCATTATTTATTGCGCCAATTAAAGTATCTAAGTCCTCAATATTAAAGTTAAATAAATCAATTACAATAATAGCTCCTTGAGCAATGGTGTTAACATTTTCGATGATTTTGCTTTTATTAAGAGGTTTTGTAATAGCTTTGAAATCATTGTAATGTACTATTCTAAAACAACGTTGACAAATTTTTTGACCTTCTTTAATAATTGTTTCACTACCACAACCAGGACATTGTATTTTTTTATAAGAGTTGTTCTTCGTTTGGATTGTTTGTTCATTTTTCATTATACTCACCTCTGATTAAAATATTGTTTTTTTCTAATTTTTTATAAATTTGACGTTCTAATCAACGATTAAAAACATTGATTTTTTTATCGGTACTAACTATTGGTAAAACTAGTATTGATTCAATTTGCAAGCGATTAGCCATAAAAATATCGGTTACTAACTGGTCACCCATAATGACAGTTTCACTACGTTGAAAACCATGTTCTTTCATGAACTTTTTAACAAGATGGGTCATTGGTTTTTTAGCCATACTAAAATAATGATTTACTCCTGCTTTTTCAGAAAACTTTTTTACCCTTTTATCAAAGTTATTTGATATTAATACGAAAGTCATGCCACGATCACGAATATTTTTAATAAATTTCAAATTATTAGCAGTGGGCATAATTTTATAATGAGGGACTAAAGTATTATCTAAATCACAAAAAATTAATTTAATTCCTTGTTGTTTAAGAGCATCTAAGTTTAATTCTGAAAAATGCGATATATAAATCGATGGTTTAAAATAATTATAAATACTTTTTTTAAATTTTAAATAATCCGTTGTTTTTTTAAATTTAAACATAAACCCTCCTTTTATATTATGATTTTAGTTATTTTTAATACTTATATTAGTAACTATTTTTTTACTAAAACTTCTTTTTTTAGACTCTAAATCATCAATTTGATTAATTTTATTTTCTAATTTGTATCAATTACCATCTAAAACTTGAAATTTAATTTTACTAAAATCATTAACCTCAATAGCAGCAATCAATTTTTGATTAGTTTTTGTCTTGAATAATAAATTACCTCTAAGAGCTCTATTAGTTGTTTTTAGCGCTGTTGTATCTATTTTTTTATAGTAACCATCATTAGTAGCAATTAGTAATAAACTACCAAAACTGACACTACTAATACCAATTACATTTTGATCATCTTTTAATTTAATAGCTCTTACACCACTAGTGTTAGCTCCAAGAATTGGAACTTCTTGAGCTGGAAAATTTGTATAATAACCTTGATCATTAACAATCACTAGATTATCTTTTTGCTCAATAATAATAACGTTTCTTAATTCATCACCATTTTTAATTTTGATGATACGTGATAAACGTTGTGATTTTAAATTTCGAAGATCATTTAAATTCATGTTTTTAATTTGACCTTTAATAGTAATGAAACAAATTGTTTGATTGTCGTTATAATTATTTAAATTAAATATTTTAATAATTTTTTCTTGATGAGATAATTTAATAATTTCATTTATATGTTGACCAATATCATTATTTTTTGTGAGTTTAATTTTGTGAATTGCTATTTTTAATATATTACCATAATTTGTAAAAGCATAAAGAACATCTTTGTTATTAATATTAAAACTAGCAACAACAACATCATCGATTTTTAAACTTGCTTTTTTATTATTGTTTATTTGATTAATGTATTTAATGAAATAATTATTATTAGTAAAATTAATATTTACCATTTCAGATTTAACTAAATTTTGATTATTAATTTCATATTTATCAATATGGTTTTCAATTTTACTTAATCTTGGATTAGCAAATTGGTTTTTAATATTTTCTAATTCTTTTATAATGATTTTTAAAATTAAATTACGATTTGCTAAAATTTTTTGTAAAACTTGAATTTGTTTGAGGATTTTTTGATATTCAGTTTCAGTTGTTTTAATATCAGTTGATGATAATCGATATAATTGCAGTGTAACAATTGCTTCAGCTTGTTGGATATCAAATTGAAAATGTTGCATTAAACTTTCTTTAGCAGAACTTTTACCATTTGAATTGCGAATTAATTCAATAACTTTATCAAGATTATTGATAACTACTATTAAAGCATCTAAAATATGCTTTCTCTTTTCTAAATTAGTAAGTTTGAATTGCGATTTTTTATTAACGATTACTTCTTGATGTTTAATATAAATTTGAATTAATTCTTTTAAATTTGCTAATTTAGGTTTAGCCTCATCAATGACAACCATATTATAATTGTAAAAAACTTGCATTTCACTGTTTTTAAATAAATATTTTAAAATGGTATTAGCATCACTATCGCGTTGCAATTCGATAACGACTTTTAATCCTTGTCTAGAAGTTTCATCACGAATTTCTCTGATACCATTAATTTTTTGGTTAAGAATTATTTCAGCAATTTTACGAACCATATTTGCTTTATTAACACCAAAAGGCATTTCATGAATAATAATGTTGTTATTGATTATTTCTGTTTTTGCTTTAATGGAAATTCGCCCTCTACCACTAGATAAAGCATCAATAATTCCGGATTTTCCCTGAATTATTCCTCCAGTTGGAAAGTCTGGACCTTTTACAATGTTTAATAAATCATAAATTGAAGCAGCTGGTTTATTAATCATAAAAATAATTGCATCAATAATTTCTCCTAAATTATGTGGTGGAATTTCTGTTGCATATCCAGCTGCAATTCCACGAGCACCATTAACTAAAAGATTAGGAAATTTTGCAGGTAAAACTGTTGGCTCAAATTCACTATCATCAAAATTATTAGTAAAATTAACAGTTTTAAATTCGATATCTTGCAATAAAAAACTACTGATTTTTGACATTCTTACTTCTGTATAACGCATTGCAGCAGGTGGGTCATCATCAATTGAACCATTATTACCATGCATATCAATTAATTGAGCATTTGTTTTTCAATCTTGTGACATTCTAACCATTGCTTCATAAACTGAACTATCACCATGTGGATGATATTTACCGATTACTTCACCAACAATTCTGGCTGATTTTTTATAACTTTTATCTCATGTTAATCCTAATTCATTCATTGCAAATAAAATTCGGCGTTGTACAGGTTTCAAACCATCACGAGCATCAGGAATAGCTCGTTCTTGAATAATATATTTAGCATATCGTCCAAAGCGCTCGCCTAAAATATTACCTAATTCTCGCTTGATAATTAGTGAACTTTTATTTTTATTTTCTGCCATAAACAGTTACCTCACTATTTTTTATTAATTAAAATATTTTCTATTAAAGTGAATTGAATATTTTCTTGAATTCATTGTTTTCGATCTTCAACTTTACTACCCATTAAAGTACTAATTTCACGTCTTGAAAAGTCTTCATCATTTAAAGTAATCTGAATCAATGTTCTTGTTTCGGGATCCATTGTGGTTTCTCAAAGTTGATGAGCATTCATTTCTCCGAGTCCTTTATAACGCTGAATTTCATATTTTTCTAAATTTGGGAATTGTTTATATTCGGTTTCATCATATAAATAATTTATTTTTTTCTTATTATATTTATTAGTTAGTTTAAATAATGGGGGAATCGCTATGTACAAACGACCATCAAGAATCAAGTCTTTCATATAATGATAGAAAAAAGCAATTAATAAAGATTGGATGTGAGCACCATCGGTATCAGCATCAGTCATTATGATAATTTTTCCATATTTAGATTTTTTAACATTAAATGATTGTTCTAATCCTGCTCCAACAGCATTAATAATCGTGTTTATTTCTTCGTTTTTTAAAATATCTAAAATATTTGCTTTCTCAGTATTAATAATTTTTCCGCGTAACGGTAGAATTGCTTGATGCTTACGATCTCTTCCTAATTTAGCGCTTCCACCAGCCGAGTCTCCCTCAACTAAAAATAATTCATTTTCAATATATTTTTTGGATTGTGCAGGTGATAATTTACCTGAAAGAATTTTTTTGATTTTTTGATTATTTTTAATTTCTTTAATTTCTTTTCGAGATTGTTTTGAAAGATACCTAGCTTTTGCATTTAATTGAATCTTATTAATTATTTTATCTGCTTGAGTTTTATTTTCAATTAGTCAATAATTAAGGTTTTGACTAATTGTATTTTCAACAGCACTACGAGCATCTATAGTTGATAGTTTGTGTTTATTCTGACCTTCAAATTCTAATTTATTCTCATTAATATAAATAGAAATGATTACACTGAGTCCTTCACGAATATCTTGACCCTCAATAGGGTAGCGTTCTTTGATATTTTGGTTTTTAATATAATTTTTAATTGCTTTTGTTAAACCAGTTTTAAACCCATTCTCATGAGTTCCGCCATCACTAGTTTTAACATTATTAACAAAAGAAATAATATTTTCCTTATCACTTTTATTATATTGCAAAACAACTTTACTTTTTATATCTAAAAAAGTATTTGATAATTGAATTAAAGAAGCGACTGGTTTTGAAGTTGTGATGAATTTCATGAAATCAACTAAACCATTTTTAAATTTAAAAACTTCTACTCTATCATTAATGTTATCTTGAGCTTTAATTTCCAAGTTTTCTACTAAAAATGCGCTTTCTCGGGATTTATTAATAATCATATCAAAATTAAATTCAGTATTACTAAAAATCATTCCATCTGGTTTGAAAGTAATAGCTGTTCCCTTTTTATTGCTTTTTTTAACTTTTACTAATTTTGAAACTTTTTTACCACCGTTTAAAAAATTTAAATTTCATTCAAAACCATCGCGTCAAACAACTATTTTAACAAAACTAGATAAAGCATTGACAACTGAAGCACCAACACCATGAAGTCCACCAGCGGTTTTATAACCACTATCGCTTCCGAATTTAGCACCGGCATGTAATTTCGAAAACACTAATTCAATTCCAGAATAACCACTCTTATGTTTATCTACAGGAATTCCACGACCATTATCTTGAACTGTAATACTGCCATCTTTATTTAACTTAAGATTAATTTTTGTGGCAAATCCAGCTAAAGCTTCATCAATAGAATTATCTAAAATTTCTCAAATTAAATGGTGTAGACCATGAATATCAGTTGATCCAATATACATACCTGGTCTTTTTCGAACAGCTTCTAAACCTTCTAAAACTTCTAATGATTTACTGCTATAATTATTTTTCATAAATTTACCTCTTTTTTACTATGATTACTTCTAAAATAATTGTATAATTAGTAATGGTGATATTGCAATGATTATTTTTCAAGACATTAGTGCTTACTTTATTTTAATATGCTTTGCGTATTTAGTAGGTAGTATTAATTTTTCTATTATAATTTATCATATTATTAAAAATGGCGATATTCGAAACTTAGGATCTAAAAACGCTGGAGCTACAAATATAGCTCGTTTTTTAGGAACTAAAATCGGTATCCTCGTAATGTTTTTGGATATTTTAAAAAGTGTAAGTGTAATGTTTACATCTATAGCTTTAAAGGAAAATGTTAACTTTTTTCATAATGCTAACCATTTAGAAGTAATAGCAGTCTTTATTTTAATAGGACATTGTTATCCTGTATTTTACAACTTCCGTGGTGGTAAGGGAGCAGCTTGCGCCCTTGGTATAGTTTTAAGTCTTAATTGAGTTTTATTTTTAATAGCTCTATTTCTTGTATTTGCAATAGTTGTAATTACAAAATATGTTAGTGTTGCATCTTTAGCAACTACTTGAATAATATTTATCTTATCTTGAATTCCGTGATTGAATCATGGACCCGAAACCCCATACGTAATAGTTGGGGACAATGCTTTCATTTATTGACCACTAGCAATTGCTATAATATCGTTGTTTATGACTTTTAAACATCGAGTTAATATTATGAAATTAATTTCTGGGAAAGAAAGTAAAATTTATCTTTTTAAAAAAATGAAGAAGCAAAAACAAATTAATAATATTTAAATATGATAGTTAATAAACAAAACAAACAAAACAAAAAAGTCTGATATTTAAAAACAAGAAATAATTAATTTCTTGTTTTTTTAGTTATTTTTTCGGTAATAAGTCTTTATTATTATTGCGTAAAGCAGCAATTTCCGCTTTATAAGGTGCTACTTTTTCAATTCATGGAGTTTCTAATATTTTAACAACGTTAATTAATTTTGGGTGATTAAAAATTTTAATTAAATTTTCAAAACCAATAAATCCATGACCGATATTTTCATGACGATCTTTATGAGCTGATAAATTATTTTTTGAATCATTTAAATGAATTACTTGTAATTTATCTAAACCGACCACTTGATCAAATTCATTTAAAACATTATCGATATCATTTAAATCTTTACCAGAATCTCAAACATGGCAAGTGTCGAAACAAACAACGATGCGATCCGAAAATTGAGAATTACTAATAATATAATTTAATTCTTCAAAATTTCGTCCTAATTCACTGCCTTTACCAGCCATTGTTTCAAGTGCGATTTTTACATTTGTACCATCTTGAGCAAAAACATTATCTAATGCTGTGACGATTCTTTTAAGACCATTTTCGGCACCACTACCAACATGAGCTCCAGGATGTAATACTAAGTATTCTGCTTTTAAAGCATCACTACGTTGTAATTCTTTAATCAAAAATTCTTGTGCAAAATTTCATTTATTATCTTCTGGTGAAGCACAATTAATAATATAGGGAGCATGAATAATTGTATTTTTTGGATTAATGTTATTTTCAATCATTAATTCAAGAGCAGCAGGAATGTTTAAATCAGCAATTGCTTTTCGTCTACTATTCATCGGAGGACCAGTATAAATCATTAAAGCATTGGCTTTATAAGTAAGAGTATCACGGACACTATCTAAGAAATAATTTGGCGCTTTCAAACTAACATGAGCCCCAATTAAAACTTTATTTTTTTCCATATTTAATTTCTCTCCTTATTTTTTTCATTTCAGTATTTTTTTGTTTTTTCTTAATGCGTGCAATTTTCATTTTTAGTTTCTTTTTATAATTTGGTTTTTTAATTTTATTTTTATCGTTATTTTTTTTACTTTGATTTTTAATTTGGCGAATCTCATTATCAAATTTATCTAATTTTTTATTAACTAGTTTAGTTTTTTTAATAATTCTTTTTTCCTTAATAGCTTCGTCATTATAAAAATTAACAAGATCTTCTTTGACAAATTTCATTATTTTGTAATCAAAATCTAATTTCCCTAATTTCATCATTTCTCTTTGATTTTTTAAATCAATTAAAGAATAAGAAGTTCCTGAACTGTAATAACGTGAAGTTCGACCAGCTCTATGTTGATAAAATTCAATATTATTAGGCAAATCGAAATTAATAACGACATCTAAACCATCAATATCAAGACCACGACTTAGAACATCACTAGCAATAATTCATTGAAATTCCATATTGCGAATTCTTCTTAAGACTTGATTTCTTTCTCTATGTGTTAAATCACCATGAATAATTCCACTTTTAATATTATTCTTTAATAAATAATCATGAACTTTTTTAACGCCGTTTTTAGTGCTTACAAAAACAATCCCGACATAAGGATTAACAACGTTCATTAATTTATGTAAATTTTCTAATTTTTTTGTTACTTTTGTATTAATAATAATATGGTTTATTGTACTTAATCTACCAATTGTTTTAATAACTTTAAAAGGACTATGGAAAAATTTTTGCATAAATTGAGTTAATTCTTTTGGAATAGTTGCTGAACAAATAATAACTTTGATATTTTTATTAATTTTTTGAATTAAAAAATTTAAATCATCAAAGAATTCATGATCAATAGTCATATCTGCTTCATCGATTACTAAATATTTGGCATTAGTAATTTGTGACTGCATATCAGCGCTAAAAACTTGTCTTATTTTCGAAGCTGTACCTACTATGATATTACTACTAGTTAGGTTTTTGTTAGCAATATTTTGACCACCAGTAATTAGATCAACTTTTAAATCATCACTACCCTCTAAAATTGAAGTAGTAACTTTAAAAATTTGTTTTGATAATTCTCTTGAAGGAGAAATCACTATTGCTTGAACCTCTTTAATCTCTGGATCAACATCATTTATTATCGGAAGCATAAAGGCCAATGTTTTTCCACTACCCGTAGCTGAATTAATAACAATATATTGATTTTTGTTAATCATAGGGATTGCTTCTTCTTGGATTGGTGTTGGATTTTTAAATTCCAAACTATCAAGCTTATCAATAAGCCAAGGTTTGAAGTTATAGTTTTTAAAATTATTCATAAATTTACCGCTTTCTGAATGTGACTATTTATTAAAATTAATTTATTAAATTATAACACATAATATTTGTTATAATTTAACAACGAGGTGTAACTATGAAAATTACAAAAATATTTCCACGTGGATATTGCTATGGTGTAATCAGAGCAATCATGATGACGAAAAAAATTTCTAAAGAACATCAAGGAGATTCAAAACAAATTTACATGATTGGTATGTTAGTTCATAATAGACATATTGTTAATGACATTGAAAAATTAGGAGTTATTTTATTAGACGATACAAATACTAGTAGATTAGATTTAGTAAAAAAATTAGATCCTGAAAAATCAATTTTAATATTTACAGCACACGGGACACCAATTAGTGTTATAGAGTATGTGAAGAAACATAAGTTTATTTATTATGATACTGTTTGTCCTGAAGTTATTAAAACATTTGATATTATCGAAGAAAAAATTAAAGGTAATTACGATATTATATTTTTAGGTGTAAAAAAACATCCAGAAACATTAGCAGTTAAAGAAATTAACAAGAAAAGAATTCATTTAATTACTGAAATATCACAATTAGATAATTTAGAAATTAAAAATAAATTAGCAGTTTTAAATCAAACTACATTATCTTCAATTGATTTAGAGAATTTTTATAATAAAATTAAACAAAAATGACCACAAGTTGAACTTTATAATGATTTATGTAAAGCAACACTTGATCGTCAAAAACCACTATTCAATATCGATCCTACAGTAGATTTAGTAATAGTTTGTGGCGATAAAAAATCAAATAACTCTAATGCTTTAATGAATATTGCAAAAGATCAAGGATTTGAATCAATTTTAATTAATAATCCTGAAGATTTACCAATGAATATAATAAACAAAAAGCGCCATATTGCTATTACAGCAGGCGCTTCAACACCAACATATATTACAAATAAAATCATAAGTATTTGTGCTGATGTTTAAAAATATTTAATATCTAAAATTTTTGATTCTTCAATAACAGGTAAGTTATTATCTTTTAATAAATCTCTAATAGAAAACATAAAGAATGATTCAATGCTGTGACAAACTTCAATAATATTAATTCCCAACTCAGCGGCACCAATAAAATGATGTCACTTAATTTCGGAAGTAATAAATAAATCTGCTTTTTTATCATAAGCATTTTGATAATATTCTCCACCACTACCACCAATAATAGCAATAGTTTTACAAATGTTTTCAGGATTTCCTGAAAACTTAATATTATCTAAATATCAAGATGATTTTAATTTAGGTATTAATTCTTTAATTTTAATACCTTTCTCTAAGTTACCAATCAATCCTAAATGATCTTTATTGAAAAAAGATCATTTTTTAATGCCGATCGCACTCATTAAGCTAGCATTAAGACCTTCTTTCGAAACATCAGAATTAGTATGCATTGCAATCAAACCAATTTTTTTAGTGTTTAAAATTTTTCAAATATTTTTTTTCCATTCCGTTTCCATTTCATCTTTAAATGAATTAAAAATAAAAGGATGATGGGTAATAATTAAATTAACATTATTTTTAAGTGCTTGATTTAAAATTTTAGTATTTAAATCAAGAGTGATTAATATTTTTTCAACATTAAATGTATGATTAATTAAAATACCAGAATTATCTCAATCCATAGAATCACTAAATGGAAATTTTTTATTTAATATTTGGTAAATTTTATTAATTTTCATATTATTTTATACCTTTGATAACCTTTCTTTGGAAGTATAACATCCATATGACAATTCCTAATATTATTAAATAAAAGGTGGATATTATAGATAAATAAACATTGATAGAAAAGAAAAATTCAAAATGTGACTTTGCAGAACTAAAACCTAATATTAAAAATAAGAGGACCATTGTGATAATTGATATTCATAAACTTCATTCATGATTATTAGCTTCATAATTTTGATTAGCGAATTTTAAATTAGTATTAAACATAATCAAAAATATGCAAAAGAAGAATATGGAGAATCCGAAATTAAACATTTGATTATATATATAAATATGCTTACCACCCTCAATGTCAATTACATTAGTGACATGGGGGTCTGATAATATCGCCTGGGCATCTTGTAAAGAATGTCCAGAATGAACTAAAGCGGAAACAGTATCAATACCATCAATTCCCCTAGAAATGAATAATAAACCAACAACTAGAAAGAAATGAGCATATGAATATCATACTATTTTCTTATTATGCTTGCTTTTACTATATATAATCGAGCCGACCCAATCTGTATAAATTCATCATATTCCAAAAATTAATAAAATACTAATGGAAAATCGCCAAATTAAATATTGATAATTTAAATTTATAGATTTAACAACATAAGTTAATTCATTTAAATGAACCACGCTTAAAAAAGAAGCAAGAACTGTCTCACCTAAAGTGATTAATGTAAATAAAATAAAACGTTCACTAATATGGGTTTTATGTAATTTTGGTAACTTTTGAGATCAAAAGAGGATCGGTATGGAGGTAAAAACAAATTCAACAACAGCAACCGAAATAAAGACAATCAAACCAATGTTGTCTTTATCATTAAAATGAAATCCACCATTTCAAGAATACATAGTGTACATAATGATTGGTGAAATTATAAAACCGATTGCTGGGAAAAAATAGTTTTGGTATACAAAACTATTTTGTTCCGCTGAATTTACGATTATATCTAAATAAATAACAGCCAGAACTAATCTAGATAACACAAATCCTAAAATATAAGATCCTCTAAATTCTAATATTTGATTAGAAGTATGTTTGGCTATTAGATGAGATTCTGAATATCCATAAGCCATTAGTAAACAAGGAATCATATTAGACCAAATAATTAATCTATAACGCATTCCCGAGGTTTCAAATCGATCAGCATAAAGAATTATATTAAATCATACATTTCATAAATAGTAAAAAAATATAATTCATAAGATTAAGTCATGATTTACTCATGAATAATCCAAATAATTTGAAAAAATAGTAATAGAAGAAACGAATGCTAAATCAAAAAAAAGTTCTAAATGACTGGCACTTCTTTTTTCAGATTTTTGATTAATATTTGGTTTTTTTCAAACTACTCCTTTATAATATCAGAAATTTTTTAAAAACAATTTCATAAATTAATTACCAACTTTTTAATATTTTTCTAATTTCCATAATATCTTTTTTGATATTTTTGTCATTTCGATGTTTATTAATTTTTGTTAATTGGTTAATTTTTATATTTAAAAACTCTTTTGTAATAGTATTTTTTTTAAAAAGAGGTCCTATTAAAATATCTTTACGAGATACAATATTAGTATTTTGACTTTTAAGGGTCTTAATAATATTATAGTATAGTCCTTTTTCTTTTAAAATAATTTCTTCAATAATTTTATAGTTATAAGTTTTTAAAGTTGTTCTTAATTTTTCAATATTATTTTGTGGACATAAAATCAATGTTTTAATGTTGTTTGATTTAACAATCATTTCACTGATAACACCACCACCTAATCCGGCAACTATAGCTATATCAATATCATGATTTGCTAATGGTAAAAAACCATCGCCTTGCAATACGTTAATATTAGAAGAACCACTTTTATTTATATTTTGTAATAAATTTAAATATGGTTGTGAATGATATTCAGTGGCGTAAACTTGATTTGAAATTTTTGCTAACTCAATAGAAAGTTTTCCGTGATCGGCACCTATATCTGCTACGTTTAGATTATGATCAGTTAAATCTAATAGCGTTTGTAAACGTTTATTTCTTAACATATTAATTTTTTAAAAATGATTTTAAATGTTTTTTTCTTTGAGGATGTCTTAATTTTCTTAACGCTTTAGCTTCTATTTGTCTGATTCTTTCTCTTGTAACACCAAAATATGTTCCAACTTCTTCTAGAGTTTGTGATCTTAAAGGCGTTCCGTGTTTATCTGTTCCTACACCATATCTTCTTCTGACTACTTCTTCTTCCCTATCAGTTAAAACATCAGAAAGAACAGAATTTAAAACTTCTTTTAATTCTTGTCTATAAGTAAAATCTATTGGATTTTCACTTCGTTTGTCTTCTACGAAATTTGAAAGTTTTGAATCTTCCTCACCAATAGGTTTATCAAGTGAAATAGGATCAATATTAATAGTTCTGATATTACGAACTTTTTGGGCAGTAAAATTTTCTCCCATTTGTTCAGCAATTTCTTCGTCAGTTGCTTGACGACCAGTTGTTTGCAATAATTCTTTTTCGGTTTTTATTAATTTATTAATTGTTTCTACCATATGAACTGGAATTCTAATAGTTCTAGCTTGATCAGCAATAGCTCTTGTGATAGCTTGTCTAATTCATCAAGTGGCATAAGTTGAAAATTTAAACCCTTTTTCTCATTCAAATTTTTCAACTGCTTTAATAAGACCGCTATTACCCTCAGAAATTAAATCCATAAAATTTAAACCACGGTTTTTATATTTTTTAGCAATCGAAACTACTAATCTTAAGTTCGACTGAATTAATTTTTCTCTTGCAACTTTAGCTTTATAACCATATTTAGGAGTACCATCTTCACTATATTTAGTATATTTTTTTATTTGTTTTGCTAATCGAACTTCTTCTTCTTTTTTTAATAATTCTCCGTATTTACCAATTCATCTCATATATCATTTAACATTATCTTTTGTTTCTGTGATTTCATTTGATAAATCTTCATCAGTAAATAAAGTATCAACATCCATTTTACGAATATCTTTACCATCTATAAATAAATCACTTTTTTCGATTTCATCTTTAGCAATTCCCTCTTGTAATAAAAAAGAAATAAAATCATTCATATATTCTTCTTCGATTCTTAATTTCTTTTTTTCCATAATTGCATAAATTTCATCTACCGTTAAATATCCTTGAGCATGTTTTTTAGCAGCTTTTTTAAATATTTGTAATATCGAAGCGTATTTTTTTTCCATGTCTTTTAATTTCATTTGATTAATCACCCATTTTTGTATACTTTCTCTAAACTATGATTTATTTTTCAAGTTTGATAATTTTTGTTAAATTTAAAATTTTTTCTTTTTTAAGATCAATATTTTTTTCATTCAAAATTTCTTTCTTTAGTTTTTTGATAACTGAGGATTTTATATTATCAACAATACTATTAATTAAATTATCAAAATAAAGATTAACTTCCCTTAATAATTGAAAAGCTAATTTTTTTAAAGATAAGTCTGTTATTTCGTTATTGAAATAATCTGTTATTGTTTTTATTTTTAAATACTCGTACCTATTATAATATTTTACTATATAAGAAGCTAAAATATTCATTTTTTTATTAGGAATATAAAAAATTTCTTGAGAATACTTTAAAGTAAAGTATTTTGAAGTAATCATTTTTTTTAATAATTCTCAATTATAATCAATTATTTGAATCTCTTTTTCAAGTGGTTTTTTATTTATTAAACTATCAATTTGATTATATAAAAACTGATCATCGTTTTTTAAAAACTTTAGAAAATTCATTTTTTGAACTTCTTTACCAATACTTTGGTAAAGTTTTAGTATCAAATCAATAACATTTTCATTATTAAGATTTTTAAGATATTTATATTTAAATTCTCATCATATTGATTGATTTTCTATCGTTAATGATAATTTATGTTTTCCTTCATAACGTCAAATATCAAAAGCATCTTTCTGATTTTTGTTATTAATAATTTTGACTTGGAAATTATTTTTCACTAGCAAATCAATGAATTTGAAGTTAGTATTATTTCCGGCTGCGTCATTATCTAAAAATAAAACTACTTTTTGTGATAATGATTTTAATTTTTGGATTTGTATATTTGATAAACTCAATCCCATAACAGCTACAACATTATCATAACCAATAATATCAAGAGCAATCACATCCATAAAACCTTCTACTATAAAAATAGATTTTTTATCAATTAGTGATTTACTATTTTTGGCATTGTACATATTATAAAGTAATTCATGTTTTTGAAATATTTGGGATTCTTTAGAATTTATATATTTAGATTTAACGTTTTGTGAAATTGTTCTTCCAGAAAAACCAACTGTTAAATCAAATTCATTCTTAATAGGAAAAATAATTCTTTTGTTAAAAAAATCCTGGAATTTGTTATTTTTTTCATCTACAAAAATTAATTTACTATTCAAAATATCACTATCACTGAAATTATGACTTTCTAAAAATGATTTTAGATTTCCGTTTTCAGAAGTTGAACCTATTTGATATTTATTAATAATATCAATATTTAGTTTTCGTTCATTAATTAAATAGTCTTTAAAACTATTATTGTTATTTAATAGATTGTGCTGGAAGAAAAAATTACTTAATTCATTAATTTTAATCGTTTTATTTTCAAATAATTTATTTCTGATTTTTTCATTAGTGCTAGTTTCGATTTTAATATTTAAATTAGCGATCTCTACAATTCTTCGAACGCTATCCAAAAAACTTAAATTATAGTAATGTTTTATGAAATCAAAAACATTACCACCTTGATTACAAACGAAGCATTTATATATTTGTTTTTTTTCTGATACCACAAGAGATGGTGAATTATCAGTATGAAAAGGACATAAGCCAACAAAATTATTACCTTTATTATTTAAGGTAATAATTTCTCCTATAATATTTACAATATTAACAAGACTTTGAATTTTATTAATTTTATTATTATTCATATGAATTAAATTTATTTGAATTCAAATATTTTTTAATATCAGTTATTTTAATTCTAGTTTGTTTCATTGTATCTCTATGCCTAATTGTAACTGAATTATCAGTTTCACTATCAAAATCAAAAGTTATTACTCATGGAGTACCAATACCATCCTGACGACGATAGCGCTTACCAATTGAGGCTGTTTCATCATAAGTAGCTATTATTCCATCTAATAATAAATTATTAAATATTTGTTGAGCACCTTTTGAATTTTTTTTACTTAATGGTAAAACAGCAACTTTATAAGGAGCTAAATCATAAGCAAAATTCATAACTATTCGTTCATTGCTATCTCCGACAGTTTCGACATTATAAGCATCATTTAAAACAGTAAGTATTAATCGGTCTACTCCAACTGATGGTTCTATAATGTCTGGTAATATTTTGGTATTAGTTAGTTGATCAAAATAGTAAAGGTCACTATCAGAGTTTTTTTGATGTTGTTCTAAATCAAAATTTCCACGATGAGCAATCCCTCATAGTTCTCCCCAACCAAAATCAAATTTATACTCTATATCACTAGTTTTTGTAGAATAATGAGCTAATTCATCTTGAGAATGTTTTCTGATTCTTAAATTAGATTTATTAATATTAAGATTATTCACTAAGAATTCATAAGATTTTTTAATATAATAATCATATCAATGATTAACTTCTGTTGGTAAACAAAATAACTCTAATTCCATTTGTTCAAACTCTCTAGTTCTAAAAATAAAATTACCAGGTGTTATTTCGTTACGAAAAACTTTCCCGATTTGTCCAACCCCAAATGGTAATTTCTTTCTCATTGAGCGATAAACGTTTTTAAAATTAATAAAAATTCCCTGAGCTGTTTCCGGTCTTAAATAAATTGTTGATTTATTGTTCTCTAAAATTCCTAATTGAGTAGAAAACATTAAGTGAAAATTACGGACATCCGTAAAATCCATTTCCTTACATTTAGGACACTTAATTTTCAGTTCTTTAATTTTCAGAGTTAATTCCTCGTTATTAAAATTTTCTCAATTAATTGTATCATCAATTTCATGTAACATTTTATCAGCTCGAAAACGACTGCGACATTTTTTACAATCAATCAGAGGGTCGTTAAAATTATCTATATGACCAGATGATTTTCAAACTTTATTGTTCATTAAAATTGAACTATTTAAACCTAGATTATCTTTTTCTAAATTAATAAAATTTTTTCATCATAAATTTTTAATATTTCTTTGCAGAGCAACACCAAGAGGACCATAATCTCAAGTATTAGATAATCCACCATATATTTCGCTTCCAGGAAATACAAACCCACTAGTTTGTAAAAAAGTAATCATATTATTGTTATTATTATTCATAAATGTTTCCCTTAGTAACCAAATTGATTTAGTTTATCGCTATTATTTCTTCAATTTTTAACAACTTTAACAAACAATTTTAAAGTTACTTTTTTGTTAAAAAAGTCTATTAATTTTATACGAGCATCAATTCCAATATTTTTAATATTTGCGCCACCTTTACCAATAATTATTGCTTTTTGACTATCTCTTTCAACAATAATGTTGGCATCAACAAATAAATAATCTTCTTGATTTTTAAATTCAGTAATATCAATAGCTATGCTATATGGTATTTCTTCTCTAGTTTTTTCGATGATAGTTTCTCTAATTGTTTCTTTTGCAATAAATTTATTATTAACATCAGTGATTTGAGAATCATCATCATAATATTTGTGACCAATTGGCATGTTTTCGAATATACGATCTTTTAATTTTTCAATGTTACTATTAGTTTGGGAACTGATAGCCATTATTGGGATTTTTATTTTAACAAACTCTTTAATTTCAGCAATTTTTTTATCTAAAGCTTCCGCTGTTATAATATCGCTTTTTGTAACAATTATCATTAATATTGGTAATAAATTTGGTCTTTTTTCTAAAAAATAATTCTTAATTATATTGGCAAAATCACCAATAATTTCATTAGATGGCATAAATCATAAAATTTGATCTGCACTTTTTAAAGAACCTCAAGCCATACTGTTTAATCGATTTCCTAATTCGTGTCTATTTTTATGAATTCCAGGAGTATCCATAAAAACTAATTGACCTCTACTGTCATTATATATACCTTTTATTTCGTTTCTAGTAGTTTGTGGTTTGTTTGTAACAATAGCTATTTTTGTATCTATTATACGATTTAGAAATGTAGATTTTCCCACATTTGGACGACCTATAATGGATACAAAGCCAGATTTATTTAGAATTGTGTTCATTTAAAGACTTCGCAGTAAAGGCATAAGGTAAAATTTCTTGAATTGTATGAGTTTGATATTCACCAATTTTATTATAATTATAAATAATAGCCTCAGGATGTAATAACTCAACAATTACTTGGCGACAAGCTCCACAAGGCCCTCCGCCAAATCCAGGGTTTTTACTTGTTAAATGTAATTCCATAATAGTATGCGCTTTACAACCGTTAGAAATAGCACTTACTAAAGCACTTCTTTCAGCACAAATCGTACTTCCGAAAGCACAATTTTCAACATTAACTCCGTTAAATGTTCTTCCATCTTTCGCAACAACTACACAAGCTACTCAATAATTTGAATATGGAGAATGCGAATTAATTTTTAATTCTGTTAAGCGTTTAAACATTTCTGCTGTGTTTTGATTTACATTTTGCATATTATTATATCCCCTTTTGTTAATTAATTTTATTTATAAAGTACGGTATAAAAATTACTAATCCAATTATAAAAGCAAAAATACTACTTATAAATACTGCTGATGCCATAATATCTTTTATTTTTTTAGATTTTAAATTATATTTAAAAGATATCATATCAACTAAATTTTCGACTCCACTATTAACTATTTCTAGACCGATAACCATTGCACAAGTTAAAATTAAAATTGCTCAATGAACGTTAGAAACATTAAATCATAATCCTAAAGCAATTATAATAGCAGTAAAAACAAAGTGCACTATAAGTGATTTTTCCTCTCGCAACATAATAATAATTCCATTAATTGCTGAAAAAAACTTTTTAACTAATTTTCTACTAATTTTCATATTTAACACCTAATATTTAATTGTTTTAATATTGTTTTCTCGTATTTTACCATTTGATCTCAATCATCATTTTCTATATGGTCGAAACCTAAAAGATGTAGTAATCCATGAGTGAAAACGAATATAATTTCTCTTCTAATAGAATGATTTAACTTTTTAGCCATATTGATACAATAATTTGGTGCAATTATGATATCTCCCAAAACTCGAATACCAATATTTTCTTCAATATTTTCCTCGGTATCTTCAAAAGCAAAACTAATTACATTAGTCGGTTTATTGATGTTTCTATATTTTTGATTAATTTCAGTAATTTCTTGATCACTGATAAAAATAACAGAAATTTCTAAATTTGATTTTAATTTTAAAAGCTTGATTGTAATGTTTACGACATCATGAAAATCTTTTTTAAATTCGTTAATATTATAATCGATTTTACTTTGAATATCTAGAATCATAATTCAGCCCCATTTTAAAATAAAACTTTAAATAAACTTTTGCTATCATAAATAACTTTTACTGGCATTGTAGTATTGGTTAATAAGTATTTATGACTAATATATATAATAACATAATATCGATTATTTTTATCTCTACTATAACTACCAACATTACTAAAAATTCCAATATTTTGATTAGTTAATATTATTTTTAAGTGTTTATGTTTTGTAAATACGTATAAATGTTGACTATCACATATTAAATAAGTATTATTATTGCTATCAATTTGAATCATAGTTTGATATTCATTTGAACAATGAATTAAAAATAACATTGCTAAAATAGCAGAATTTATAGCACAAATTAATAAAAAAATAAAAATTTTATAATATTTTAAATTATTATAGATGGTTAATATCCTCCATTTCTAATATTTTATAACTTTTTGGCAAACAATCATTATTGTGATTTACAGTAATAATCAACGATTGATCTTGATACATTGATAATATAATAAATAGCATTTTTGTAATTTTACTAGCCACATTACTTAAAGGTTCATCTGTTATAATTAGTAAATATTTTTTCTTAAATAAAACTAAAAAATTTAAAAATTGTTTTTGTCCTAAAGAAAGATATTGATAATTTTCAATTGTTAATTTACTGATATTCAAATTCATTATTTTAAATAAAAATCAAAAATGATATTTATTAAATAACAATAATCAAAAATTATTACGATCATCAATTGTAAAGTCGTTAATCAGTTCCTCAATAAAAACATCTTTATCAGTATATAAGATAGTATTTTTTCGCATTTTTTCAACATTAATAGACGAAAGTTTTAAATTATTATATAAAATTTTATCTGTTTTTTCATGAGTTGCAATTAGTTTTAACAAAGTTGATTTTCCGCTTCCATTTGACCCATTAATTACTGTGTTATTAACAATGGTAAAATTAACTTTGTTAAGAATAGGTTTATTAAGATATTTAAAATTTAAATTAGAAACTGTAATATTTTTTATTTTATTTAATTGAAAACCTTTATTAGAAATATTTTCATTTTGATAATTTATTATTTTAGATAATTTATAAAAATTATTTTTATCTTTACTAAAATCAGCAATAAAATAAGAAATATTTGATATTGGACTTCATACTAAACTTAAAATTGAAGTCATCATAATTACAAAACTTAAATTTTTATTTGTTTTTATAGCTAACAAAATAACTAATGTTACAATTGAAAAATTAACAATTGTTTTCAAAGAGTTATTAAATAGATTTTGATTATTAAGATTATTTAGCATATTAAATTGATTATTTTGGAGTTTATAAAAACTTTGCTTCCATTTATATTTTAAAAAATCAGCTTTTGATCCCGTCTTTAAATGTTTTCGTTGAGAAATTAATAATAACCGATTTTTTAATTCTATTTGTTGTAATTTTAATTGTTCTTTAATTCTTGGTTTGTTAACCGTATTAAAATAATAATTAATAAATACAAATAAAATGACTAGCATAAATAAAAATATGGATAATTGAACAAATAAAAATAATAAAAAAGTTAAAATCGATATTAATACAAAAACATTGTAAAATAATTTTGTTATTTTTATTACAATAAAACCACTAACTTGGTGAATTAATTGGGTTTTTTGAATTATACTAGACTCATTAAATTGTCGAAAAAAATGATTAGGCTTTTTATCTAAATTTAGCATTACATCTTCATATAAAGAAGACGTAAAGTTAAATAATAGTTTTTGTAAAATGTTATGTTGAAAAAAATTAATTAACGATTTCAATAAATTAATAACAATAAAAAATAATATAATGATAAAAATATCAATTAAAACTTTATTAGCAAATAAATAGTTAACTAATACTTTACTAAACATCGAAGCAGTAATAGTTAAAAAAATCAATGATACATTAATTAAAAATAATAATAATAGACTTCAACTTTGATCTTTAAAGAAATAAAAAATAGCACTATGAATATTTTTATTATTTAAAACACTACTTTTTCTGCTAGTTGTTGCAAATATATATGATAAATCATTACTAAAATCGTTATTAAATAAAACTTTATGATTTTTTCCAGTTTTGGAGTCACTATAATAAATATGAGTATCAGTTTTTTTATAAATAATTATAAAATGATTAAAATTTATCCCAGGTTTTTTAATAACAGCCACCAAAGGATTAATTAATTTATAATTATGAAATTCTTGTTTTTTCATTTTATAAAATATCATTTTTATACCGCATAAACTACCTAAATCTATCAATTGATTTAATGATAGCCCTTTTGGAGTTAAGTTAGTCAAACTATGAAGATAATTAATAGTTAAGTTTTTCGAAAAATAAAATTTATGTAAATATTGAATAACTAGTAGTCCGCATTCATTGATTTCTGTTTGTTGATTAATATGAATGATAAGCACCTCTAATTATTGTATATAGTAAATAAATTGTTTTTCCTTTTTAAAATAAAAAATAACTACTTATTAAGATAGTTATTTTTTATTTTGGCTAATCCTTTAAATAACAAATGTTCATCAATATAATGTTTTTTCTCAAAATGATCAACAACATTTTTAAGTCCTCCACCAGTCAAAATAACATTATCAACTTGGAAATTACTTTTAATTTTATTAATCATAGCTTCAATCATTAAAGCATGACCAATAAATGTCCCTGATCCAATTGCACTAGCAGTATCATTTCCTAAAATTAATAAATTAGAAGTAGAAACTTCTAATTTATTGTCCAGAAGTGAAGCTTTTTCTAATAATGAAGTATAAGTACTTCATGCTCCTAAAACAATACTGACACCTTTTAATATGGTCTTGTCTCATAAACTAAAAGTTGTCGCAGTTCCGCAAGAAATAATTAAAGTACTTTGATGTTGATTCACAGCGTTACCTAACAATAATAAATCTAACCCGATTTCAGATGAACTAGAAAATTTTAAATTTGAAAAATCTTTGATATTAATTCAGCAACTTTGGTAGTTGGTGAAAAAATCTTTTAAAACATTATTTCATTCTAAGTTAACAGAACAAATTAAAATTTTTTTTTGCTTTAATTGCTTATCAGTTTCTAAAAATTTTTTCAAATTAGCAATAATTTGAATTTTTGATGCAATATCTAATTTTATTTTTTCAATAAAATTATCATTGTTAATATTAGTTATTTTTAAATAACTATTACCAATATCTATTAAAATTGGCATTTTTGATCAATTACCTTTTTAATTAATGTAATTATATTTGCTAAATTATCAGTTTTAGTATCATGACTATTATATTTACGATAACTAATTTGGTTATTGTTAACCTCGTTATCACCAATAATGAACTGAATTGGTGTTTTTGATTGTTGTGCTTGTCGAACTTTATAGCTTAAACGTTCATTTCGATCATCTATTTTAACTCTAATATTTTCTTTAAGTAATATTTTCTCAATATTTTGAGAAAATTGTAAATGAACATCATTATTACTAATCGGAATAATTGTAACTTGAATTGGAGCTAATCATAAAGGTAAAACACCTCTTGTTTGCTCTAAAATAGTAGCAACAAATCGCTCATAAGTACCAATTAAACCACGATGAATAATTACTGGTGTTTGTTTTTTGTTATCTTGATCAATATATTCTAAATTAAATCTAGAAGGTAATAAAAAGTCTAATTGTAAAGTTGATACAGTAACTTCATGGCCGATAGCAGTTTTAATTTGGACATCTAATTTTGGACCATAAAAAGCTGCTTCACCTGGCATTATTTTAAACTTAACTTTTATTTCATTTTTTAACAAGTCTAATAATAATTTTTCGGCTTTATTTCACATTTCGTCATCATCAAAAAACTTATCTTTGTCTTCTGGATCTCGCAAAGAAAGAGAAATATAATCAATTTCAATATTAAATGCTGCTAATGTCTCACTAACTAATTGATAACAACGTTTAAATTCATCGCGAATTTGATCTTGGCGAGCAAAAATATGAGCATCAGTTAAGACCATTGATCTTACACGTTCTAAGCCTGTTAAAGCGCCTGATTTTTCATATCGATACAATTGAGCGTGTTCCGACATACGAATTGGCAGGTCTTTATACGAATGACTTTTTAATTTATAAATAATACAATGATGAGGACAAGTCATTGGACGCAACATCAATTGTTCTTTATCTAATTCGATTAATGGGTAATTATCGTCTTTGTAATGATTTCAATGCCCACTTGTTTTGTAAAGATCAACTGATCCTAAAGCTGGTGTTAAAACTTGAATAAAATTATATTCATGTTCTTTTTTCTTGATAAAACTTGATATTTGGTCACGAATTATAAATCCATTTGGCAATCAAATAGGGAATCCTTTACCAGATAAATGTGAAAATGCAAAAATTTCCAATTGTTTACCAATATTTCTGTGATCACGTTCTTTACGATCTTTCAATAAGTCTAAAAATAATTTTATATCATTAGCATCTTTTCTAGCAAAACCATTAATTCTAGTAACTTGAATTTCATTTTTATCATTGTTTAAATAAGCACCTGATAAAAATAATAATTTATAATGTTTGATTAAATTAGTATTTTTAATAGTTGGCATTATTTTTGAATATCCAGAAACTATATTACTGATTGATCATTTAAATAAATCATGATTTTGTTTTACATTATTTTTTTGGTAAGAATTAACCTCGTTATTGATTTCGTTTTCAATAGAATGAGCTCCACCAACAATTTTTTTCATTTGTTTTTGAATTTTACCTAAATCATTTTGTGAAATAGCAGTTGTGAATTTAAAATCACAATAAAATTCTTCTTCATCAGCAAAATTAAGGATTAATTTGGCATCAGGATAGATTTTTCTAACAGCAGCAGCTAAAAGAAAACTGGCACTGTTATTTCAATTTTTATTAGAAATTTCCATATTTTATTCCTTTGGTTCAATAATTAATTCTAGAAAACTTTGTGGGTCTAAAGAAGCTCCACCAACTAAGGCACCATTAATATTTTGTTGTTTTAAAATATCGTTAACATTATTTGGTTTAACAGAACCTCCATATTGAATACTAATTCCAGCAGCGATTTCACTAGTAGAAATTGTAGCTAAAATTTGACGAATTTTAGCACACACTTTTTCAGCAATTTCAGGAGTAGCAGTTTTCCCAGTACCGATTGCTCAAATTGGTTCATAAGCTACGATAATATTTTTAATATCATCATTATTAATACCAATTAAACCTTCTTGCAATTGTTTTTCCACTACAGCATTAGTTTCTTTGTTTTCAAATTGAGATAATGTTTCACCAACACATAATATTGGAATCATATTATTAGATATTAAAGTTTTAATCTTAGCGTTAACAGTTTTGTTGGTTTCGTTGAAATATTGACGTCTTTCTGAATGACCGATAATCGCATATTTAATATTAAAATCTTTTAACATTGCTGTTGATAATTCCCCAGTATAAGCTCCATTAGTTGCAAAATGGCAATTCTGTGATACTAAAACTAGATCATTAACTTTTTGATCTTTAAAAATTTGGAAGTTGGTAGCGGTTGGAGCAACTCCATAAATTAAGTTTTTTCTTAAAGTAATACTATCATTGTTTAATATTTTTTTAAATGATGCTAAAAACTCTAAACTATCTTTATTAGTTTTGTTCATTTTTCAATTTCCGATAATAATTGTTTTTGGTTGTTGCATTTTAAAATCTCCTTAAGATTTATTTTTTGGTTATTTTTTTAACAATACAAAGACTCTGAATTCTTTCAAATAAACGAGTAACCATAATTGTTTCACTATAATTCTTATTAAATGTGTAATATTTTTTTAATTGGAATAAATCAAAATTAGAACTAATAAACGTTATTTTTTTGGCTTTAAAACGACTATCTAATAAACTAAATAAAACTTGATCTCGTCATCATAAACTTTTTTGATTTTCGTTTCCTAAATCATCGATAAATAGAATATCACATTTTTTAGCTAATGTTAATAATGATTTTTTTGGGGCTTCATAATTATATTTACTGTTGCTATTATAACTTGATTTTAAATCATCCGCTAAAGATAAAGAATTCAATGAAACGATTTTAAAGTTTTTTTTGGCAGCTCAATTTGATAAAGCATTCATAATGTAAGTTTTCCCAGTGCTAGGAAGACCACACATATATAATCCTTTAATAATTTCATTATGATTCACATAATCTTTACTAATAATTTTACTACAAAATCAACGTAAATAATTAATAATTTCTTCATTTTCCTTAGTTATTTTTAAAAATGACTGATTTTTAATATTTTTTGAATTACTAATTTGACTCAAATTAAAATTAAGATGATTGTCAGGAAAATCACGATATAAATAATTTTGAGCGAAAAAATGATGAGAATAGCATGGGCAATAAATATTTGTGAAATCAAAATTATGTAGACTGTAAGTAATTCCTACTTTAATTCCTTTGGTGCTATTTTTACAATTATCATAGCTGTGTTTTTTTAACGATTCTTCAGCATCATTAATGACTCTTAATAAATCTAATAAATTATTTTTTATTAGATTATCATCAATTTTATATTTTTGAAAATTATTTTTGAAAATATAATTATTTTTTAAAAATAAAATATTTTCATTTGTAGTTTTTTTTAATCTTTCAAATATTTTCATAATTAATTTTCCTTATCTTTGTTTTACTATAGTTAACTTAATTAAAAATATCATATGTTTCTTCATTGTAATTAATTTTTTGATCTTTGATTTGATCATTTTTCTTCGCTTTATAAGCATTCTTTAAATATTTCATAGCATTTTCAAAATCTGTAATTTTTAATTTAGTCAACGTATCAATAATTTTTAAAGTATAATTATTAACAATTTTTTTATTTTTTAAGATAGAAAAATCAATTACTAAATTTTTAATAGAAGTTATGATATCAATATCATTTAATGCTGTAACTAACTTAATATTCATTAAAGTTAAAGGTTTATTTAAGCGGA
Organism: Mycoplasmatales bacterium; assembly: GCA_965222755.1. Taxonomy (GTDB): domain Bacteria; phylum Bacillota_I; class Bacilli_A; order Mycoplasmatales; family JABABV01; genus JABABV01. The sequence continues at coordinate 119,169 of CBDCUK010000001.1, forward strand.
TATTAATGAATTTAGTAACAGATAAGTTTTTGATAATACTTATTTTATCAAAATATTGAACATTTTTATTTTGATTATTTTGATTTTTTCAAAAATTAAAAATAGCTTCATTGATTTTTACTCAAGAAATTATTTTAGTATCACTACTAAGGTTGAAAATAATTTCCAAAATTTTCTTATTACTAATATTATACACAATAGATAAGTTGGTTATTTTAGAAATTGCTTTATCAATATTTACATTATTAAATTTTGATAATTTATTTTTTAAAATAACCTCAGTGAAATTATTAATTTTTTGCTTTTCATTTTTTATAGGTTCAAAATTAGCAATATTGATATTTTGATAAGTTGATGGTAATCATTGATTTGCTATTTGTAAAAAATTATTTTTACCAATACGATTAGCTAGTTCTTTTCAATAAAGAGGATGTTCTCTAAACTTTATAAATGATAATGGTTTATTGATTTTTATTAATAAATTTTTCTTTTGATCATTATATTTAATTAGAATATTTATTAATTTAAAATCCATTAATCTTTTTAAATAAATAACTAATTTAGAAATTATTTTTTGTGTTAAAACTGATAATCTATCAATTGAAAACCACTCATTATTTGTATTATCTAATAATAAAGTTTGATATAGAGCAATCGTTCCAGATCCTAAAATTGGTTGATATAATAATAACAAATTTTTTTGGTAATATTGAGCTTCAATATTATTAATAACTCGGTATTGATCATTTTTATCTATATTATTTAACATCGTTTCAACTATTTTCATCTAAAATATTTTGTTTAATAAATTTTATTGCTTTATTTAAAGTTTTATTATTAGTATTTTTTAATATTAATTTATCTTTAAATGTTATTAATTTTAAATTTTTATTATTTTCTCTAGTTAATTGTTTTTTAATTTTTTTAATAGCGCTATTATTTTTAAATTCAAAAAATTTATGAATAAAATAATTTGGTTTCATAATAATAACTCCATCAAATAAATCATTAAAAACAAGAGATAGATTATAACTTATTGCTGATATTTCTACTACACAATTTTTGTTTTCGTTTTTTTGTAAATAAGAAATAATTAAAGGGTGGATTAAATCATTAATAATTTTAATATTATGAGGATCTTTTTTTATTAATTTTATGATTTTTATTTTATCAATATTTAGTCCACTATCACTAACGATAGAAAGACCAAAAACATTAACTAATAACTTAAAACCGGGTTGATTTTTTTGATACAACTCATTTACTAAAAGATCTGAATTTATAACTTTAAAAGCATGGTTAGCGATTTTGTTTAATAGAGTTGTTTTTCCACTATTAGATTTACCGATAATAGCAATCATATTATCCTCCTTCTTATTTTTGGCACTGAGGACATCAGTAAGTACCGCGCCCATTAACTTTTGATTTTTCAATTATTGTATGACAATTTACACAAAATTCACCTTTTTTAGTATGAACTTGTAATCAATTTTGGAATTTTCCGCTAATTTCTTTTCCGGCAGTAAAACTTTTTATAGTTGTTCCACCAAGTTTAATTGCTTGCTCCAAGACAATTTTTGTATTATTTAGAATATTAGTGATTTGTTCATCAGAAACATCACATCCCGAAATTCAGGGATTAATTTTACTTTTGAATAATATTTCATCAGCATAAATATTACCAATACCAGCAATTACATGTTGATCTAAAATAATAGTTTTAATAGCCTTTTTACTTTTTTGAATTTGCTTAATAAATCATTGATTATCAATATCTCAAGGTTCAGCTGCTAATTTGCTTAAAGGTTTTAAATTATAAAAATTATTATAATCTCCTAAATGCATTGTTCCAAATCTACGAGTATCATAATAAGCTAATTTTGCATTATTACTTAAATGAAATAATACTAAAATATGTTTTTTATTTGGTAATTCTTCGTTTTTATTTAAAAAATAGTACTTACCTTCCATTCTTAAATGAGATATGATTACCAAATCATCTAAAATAAAAAGTAAATGCTTTCCGATTCGATCAACTTCTTTTATTGTTTGGTTGATTAAAAGACTAATAAATTTGTCGTTAGAAAAATTTTTAATTATTTTGGGTCAAAAAATTTCTAAATCTAAAATTTTATAATTTTTTGATTTTAATTTTTGATTTAATACTTTTTTGACAGTCTCCACTTCTGGTAATTCAGGCATTTTATACTCCTTTTACTTTAAATCAAACCAACTATTACCACTATTGACACTAACATTAAGTAAGAAATTAGCATCGATATTTTCCATAGCATATTTAATTTGTTTAATAGTATCTTCATAATTTTTTTTATCAGTTTCAATTATTATTTCATCATGAATTGATGCAATCATTGTTGTTGATTTTCAATCAATAATGTCATTTACTTTTATTAGTGCTAGCTTCAATATATCTGCAGCAGTTCCTTGAATTGGCATATTTATGGCAATTCTTTCAGCAGCTGATCTTACTTTAAAATTAAGATGTGCTATTTCTGGTAATCAACGGCGTCGCTTGAAATAAGTAATTGCAAATTTATTTTTTTGAACTGCTTTTATTTGGTCTTCTTTATATTGTTTGATTTTTGGGAATTGTTGAAAATACTTTTTAATAAAATCTCTAGCAGATTCAAAAGAAATCCCTAAAGAATTACTTAATGCAAATTCACTTTGTCCATAAATTAATCCAAAATTAATTGTCTTCGCTTGGTGTCTTTCTATTGCTGAAATATCAGCTGCTTTTTTATTGAATAATTTACTAGCTGTTTGCCTGTGAATATCTAATCCTTTTGAAAAATCATCTAACATTTCTTGATCTTTAGAAAGAAAAGCAAGCAATCTTAATTCTATTTGAGAATAATCAAAACTGATTAAAATTTTATCTTTTCTAGCAATAAAGGCTTTTTTTAGATTACGCTGATTTTCTTTGTGTTCAACAATATTTTGCATGTTAGGAAATTTTGAAGATAATCGGCCACTAGTAGTTTTATTTTGTAAATAAATAGTATGAATTTCATCATTATCATCAATAAATTTCATCATTCCTTCAACATAAGTTGTTAATAATTTAAAAAAATTTCGATATTCCAATATTAAATCAACAACTTGATGCTGGCTCCTTATTTCTAATAATACTGATTTAGCAGTTGATTTTTTCTTAGAAAAAGTTTTTAAACCTAATTTATCAAACAAGACTTCTTGAAGTTGTTTTGGGGAATTAATATTAAATTCACAATTAGTTAATTCAAATATTTTTTTTGATAATATTTTTAATTTAGCAGTTGCAAATTCTTTTGTATCATTAAAAATTTTACTATTAGTTAAAACACCAGTTCTTTCCATTTTGGCTAAAACTAAAACTAATGGTAATTCTAAATTATAATATAAATCTATTAAATTTTGTGATTTTAATTTTTGATGTAATGAATTTACACTTTGAAAAATAACATTAGTTTTTAATATTAGTAGTTGCTCATAATTTAATTTAGGATTAATTTTTTTATTATCAATATTATTATAATATTCTTTATCATCAATAATTTTAAACCCTAAATTAGTACTAATTGCTCATCATTCAATATCAATACTACTATCAATTAAATAAATTGCTAATGATAAATCTCATTTTACGTTTGTTAAATTAATATTGTAACGCTTGAAAAATAAATAATCTTTTTTTCAATCAAAACAATATTTTATTATTTTAGGATCCAATAATTTTGCCTGTAATGTATAATTATTAATTAATTCAGTTTCGCTATTGATAAAGAAGTGTTTACTACCATCGCTAATAATTAATTTAAATAATTTAGCAATGTGATAATTAGATTCTAATAATTCACAATATATTACCCATGGTTTTTGAGTATCCAACATATCAATAGTGATTAATTCTTGATCTTTGTTTTTGTCTAAATCAATATTTAATTGATGATTATCATTATATATTTTTTTAATTTTTCTTAAAAAAGAATACATTTCATAAGTTTCGAGAAATTGAAACACATCTTCATTTGCAATATTTTTGATTTCAAATTCAGTATCTGATAACGTAAAAGGTAAATCCATATCTGTTTTTAAAGTTACTAATTCTTGGGTTAAAAATGCGTTTTCTTTATCATCGCTTAATTTTTTAGCAATAGTTGTTTTAATATCATCAATATTATCATAAATTTCTGTTAAATTATGATATTTATTAAGAAGCATCTCAGCTGTCTTTTTACCAATTCCTTTAACACCAGATAAATTATCACTACTATCTCCAATTAAGCTTTTATAGTCACCAAATTGTTCAACACTAACACCATAATTTTCTTTTATGTAGTTTTCGTTTATTAAATTTCCTCGACTCATACCAGTGCTATTTTGAAACATTTTAATATTTTTTTTATCATTTACCATTTGATATAAATCTTTATCTGATGAAATAATTAAAGTTTTATACTCTCCCGTGGCCCCTGCTTGAGTTGCTAAAGTCGCGATTATATCATCTGCTTCAAAACCAGTAATTTCATAAGTTTTTATTTTCATTAATGTTAATATTTCTTTAATTAAAGCTAATTGAGAAATCAATTCTTCAGGAGTTTTTTTTCGGTTACCTTTATAAGTTTTTAATTTATCATGTCTGAAAGTTTTTCCTTTAGCATCAAAAGCTACTAAAATATGATCGGGTTTGTATTTTGATAAAATACTATAAATCATATTAGACATACTATAAAGACCATTCGTAAAAACACCTTTACTAGTTTGTAATAGAGGCTTTTTAATAGCTGTCGCATAATATGCTCTATATGATAAAGAATTACCATCAATCAATATTATTTTTTTCATAAATAGATTCCTCCAAATTTTAGTAAACTTTGTTTAAAGATACTAAAATTAAACGATTTTTATTATTAAATTTATTTTTTTCTTCAAGTTTAACATTACATTCTATAATAAGATTTAATTTTAATATATTTCTTAATTGTTGATATTTTTTCGGGAATACTGTTATTTCATAACTATTCAATAAATCACTAACGATCATAAAACACATTTTTTCATTATTTTTAGTATTAATTACTTTGATTTCATTGATTTCAAAAATACCTCATAATTTGTTTCTTAATTCTTTTAATTGAATTTGGAAATCAGTATAGTTTTTATAGTTTTTAATGATGTTGATTGTTGGATGGATTTTTCAATTAAAACCTAAAACTTTTTTTTCAGATTCAGTTAATTTTTCAATATTATCATCCATAATTTGCAATACAGGTTCACTAATTATTTTATTTTTCAATAATTTTGTTTGTTCTAAATTATCATTATTGAACAATTTAACATAATTTAGAGCATTGTTTAATGAGTTCAATAAAGTTCCGCGATTAGCAAAACAATCAAGAGCACCACTGTTAATGAAGTTTCTAAAAATACCTTCATTAAATTTTAAAAAATACATTCTAGTTATAAAATCAAAAAAACTTATAAATGGTTTATTATTACGCTCATTAATTAATTTAGCTAAAAGAACCTTCCCAACACTTTTAATAATTGTTAATGGGAGACGAATTTTGCCATTTTCTTCAATAAAATTTAATTGAGATTTATTGATGTCTAAATCTAAAATAGCAATTTTTCTTGATTGAGCTTCAGTCATTAATTCTTTGAGTTTAGTTTTACTATTAAGGAAGTTCGTTAATAAATTAGTAATAAAATATAAATAATAATTGCTTTTAAAATATGCTAATTGATAAGCAATAACAGCATAAGCAACAGCATGTGCTCTATTGAATCCATAATTTGCAAACTTATAAATTAGTCGATAAATTTTATTAGCTATTTCTGATGAATAATTATTTTTAAGAGCATTATTAATAAATTGATCTCTCAAACTATCCATTATTGCAACATCTTTTTTTGACATTGCTCGTCTTAATAAATCTGCTTTTGCCAAACTAAAATTAGCAACCATTTGGGCAATTTGAATAATTTGTTCTTGATAAATTATAATACCATAAGTGTAACTTAAAATTGGTTTTAAACGGATATCTAAATAAATAGTTTTCGTGGTTTTTAATTTTCTTTGAGCATAAATTTCAATATTATCTTGAGGACCTGGTCGGTATAACGAAATAGCGCTAACAATATCTTCAAAACTATTAATTTGAATTCTGGTTAAAACTTTTCTCATTCCAAATGATTCTAGTTGAAAAATTCCAGTAGTATCACCATTATTCATAAGATCAAAAACTTTTTTATTATCCAAGGGTAACTTATTTAAATTTAAATGAGGTCCAGAATCATTAATATCATTGATGGTACTTAATGCTTTAAGACCTAAAAAATCTACTTTTACTAGTCCGTTTTCTTCTAAGAAATTCATAGAATATTGAGTAACATTTACTTTTTCGCTATTTTTTTTAGTAGGGCAAAAATTACTTAATGATTTTGAATTAAAAACTAACCCAGCAGCATGCAATCCACTTTGGCGAGGAAAACCCTCTATTTTATAAGCGATTCTGAACATTTTTTTAAGATTTATTGACATATTTATTTGAGCTCTTAATAAAGCGTTATTATGATAATTAGATAATAAACTATCAGCAGTGATAATCATTTTAGAAATTTGATTAATAATATTAATATTAATTTTTAAAATTCTACCACTATCTCTGATAGCTGTTTTTGCACCAATTTTTTGAAATGTAATAATATGAGCAACGTGTTCGATTCCATATTTTTCAAAAACATAATCAATAATTTCTTGGCGACGATTATCTTGAAAATCAATATCAATATCTGGCATCGAAACTCTTTCAGGATTTAAAAATCGTTCAAAAATTAAATTATATTTTAAAGGATCAATATTAGTTATTCCTAAAACGAATACTACTAAAGAACCACTAGCACTACCTCTTCCAGGGCCAACTAATATCTTTTTACTTTTTGCAAATCTAATAACGTCTCAAACTAATAAAAAATAACTTTCTCATCCTAGTTTAGTTATTGTATTAATTTCACGCTCTAGTCTCTTATGATATTTATTAAGTGATTTTTTAATTTCAGGATAATTTTTACTTCTTCATTCTAATCCTATTCAGCATGATTTTTTAAATATTTCTAAATCTTTTTTAGCATTAATAAATTTTAAAAAATCAATTTTTATTTTTGGGATTGAAAAATTTATTCTATGCAGTAGATGTGATAAATTTTTCAATGTTATTGGATTATGGATTAACTCCAACTCATGATAATTATTAAATTTTAATTGTTTTGTTTCGGAATTTTGTTCAGATAGGAATTGATTTTTTTTAATCGCTTGGGCTGATTTATAAATAATATTATCTTTGTTATTTAAAAAGGTTGCTTTGTGTCAGGGAATTGTTTTTTGATAATTTTTAATTCCTATTTTGCTACTGATTCCCAAATAAATTAGGTCTCTTTTATCATATTTTAAAAAAATGCTTTTGTTATTTAAAACTAAAGCATTATCTTTATCATCAACGTATTTTATAATATCCTCAATAAATATATGAGGTTTTTGATAATCATTTAATAAAGTTGAAACTTTCATTAAATTTTTATAACCTTGATAATTTAGAGCAATAAAAATAACTTCACTTTGATCATTGTTTTTATCATATAAACTAAAATTGATTGATAGTACAGGGGTTAATTTATTTTTAAAAATTTTTTTTAAAAATAGTGGTGTACTATACATTATATTACGCTCACATAAACCAACATATTGATAATTATGTTTTTTGTGAAAAGTTATTAAATCATCAATACTAATAACAGATTCCAAAAAAGAATATTTTGTCATCGTAAATAAATTAGTGAAGTCTGTCATTATTTGTAAGCTCCTTTATGAATTAAATAACTTTAAAAAGAATTAATATTAACAATAATAGCACAACAATTGTCAGCACAGCAATAGATATTATTAAAATATTTTTATTAGCTTTATTATTATGAGTATATTTTAAATCAAAAGATGTAATATCTGTTTTTCGATGTGGATTATTTCCGTGATTAATACTATTAGAAATCAAGTTAAGATCTTGAGTATCAAATCTTCTGATATCAAATGTTTTTTCTACAGTTAAATCAGGTTTTGTTTTTTTGGATTTATTTATGTGGGTTTTTTCAAAATTTAACTTATCATTAAAAAGTTCTTTATTTAATTCAGTTTGTTTTTCTTTTTCAGTGAATTTTTTCATACTATTAATATCCCACCTTAATTTTGTTGTTGGGCAAAATCACTAAGATCATTTAATATATCCATAACATTATTTAATGTTTCTACTTTTGTGGCACATGCTAATTTGTGACCTCCACCACCATATTTGATAGCGATTTGATTAATGGTTTTTTCTCTTGATCTCAATGATACTCTTCAAACATTATCAATATCATCATAAGTAATTAATGATCAGAAATGACAATCTTCAAAAACACCTAAAGTATTTACGAAATTTTTAGCAGTTGCAAAATTTAAATTCATACTTTTTATTATTTCTGGTTTTAAAATAAAATAAGCTACGCCACCAGGTAAAGTTGAAAAATTTTGCTGCAAATGATTTATTAATCTGATTTCATTTCTTGGAAGAGTATATAACACTTTATGAACAGCGCTTCTATTAGCTTGATTTTCAATTAAAAAAATTGCAGCTTCAAAAGTTTGAGAAGAAGTTGAAGGGAACATAAAACGACCACTATCTGTTACTAGTCCAACATATAAAAAGGTCATAGTTTTTTGATCAGTTTTATATTTTGGGAAATGATGTTTTATAAATAATGTTACTATTTGGCAAGCGCTTGAAGCATTTTCATCTACAAGGTTAAAATCACCATATTCTTCACCTTTAACATGATGGTCAATTTTGACAATAGTTTTAGCGAATTTTTGATAATCAAAATTATGGTTATCAATTCTTTTAGCATTAGCACAATCAGTTACGATTACTAAAGAATCTTTTAATTTATCTTGATTTTTTTCGCTAACATTATTTGCTTTCGGAAATAATTTACTTAAACGATCCTCACTATCATAACCGATATAGTAAATCTTTTTTTTAGGAAAATTAATCTTGATTCAGTTTCCGATTCCAAACTGTGAACCTAAAGCATCTCCATCAGGCATATGATGTCTCATAATTACAATTTTTTCATGATTTTTAATTAAATTTAATAGTTCATTAAATTGTTTCGACATATTTTTTAACCTCAATAATTTCTTCAGTAATATTTGAAATAACATTTTTTCTTAATTCTTCTAATAAATCAATAGTTGATTCTATATCAATAGAAATTTTACTTCTTGGTTTTGTTATCGGGCTTTTTGGAGCAAATAAACTACAAGAATCTTCGAAAGGTAAAATTGAAGTTTCGTAAGTTTTAATAATTTTTGCTATGTTAATAATCTCTAGTTTATTGAAACTAATTAAAGGTCTAATAATTAAACATTCACTAACTTCATTAATAGTTGATAATGATTCTAAAGTTTGGCTAGCAACTTGACCTATTGCTTCTCCTGTGGCAATTGCTAAATATCCGTTTTCAGTAGCTACTTGATTAGCTATTCTAATAAATTCTCGACGCATTAAATTAATTTTATAAGATTCTTTTTTAATGTGCGCTAATTCATGTAATATTGGTGTAAAATTACAATTAAAAAATTTAGATTTACCTTGAAATTGGTTAACTATAGTAATTAAAGACTTAGTTTTATCAAGAACTTCTTTTTGAGTATGAGGAGGAGTTGTGAAAGTTAAAAAATCAACATGCATACCTCTTTTGGTTAAAAGATAAGCAGCTACTGGAGAATCAATCCCTCCACTAATTAACATCAATATTTTTCCGGATGTGTTAGCAGGTAACCCTCCCACACATTTAATTTTATCATTAAAAATATAAGTATGACTTTTATTGATTTTTATATTAATATTTATATCTGGTTTTCTAACATCAACTTTAATGTTTTCAAAATTCTCAAAAACAAATTTAGCAATTTCTAATTTAAAAATATCTGATTTTGGTTGGAAAGATTTATCTTGGCGTTTACAATTAACTTTAAAACTTTTTCATTTCTTATTAATTAAAGATTTTTTTATTGTGTCTTGAATAGATTCTGTATTACTATCACAAATATCAATAACTGATATAGAATCTATTCCAGGTACTCTAGTTAATATTAATGTTATTAGATCTTTGTCATCAAGATCTACATTTGAAATTAAAGCGTGGTCCCTTTTAAAATCAAATTGAGTTTTACTAATAATTCCTTTGAAAGATTTAACAACATTGATTTTCAATTGATTAATAAAATCATAACGATTTTTACCTTTTATAGCTAATTCGGCATACCGAATTAAAAAATTTATTTTCATAGGGTCCTACTTTCTAATTGATCTATAAATTCTCATGATCATTATCTATTTCTAAAGCTTTTGTTAATATTTCTAAAGCTTTTAATTTATCTTTTTTATAAGCTATTTCAGCAGTTTGTAAAATATGGTTTAATTCATAATTATATTTCATTTTATTTAAACGATTAGCACAAATGAAAGTATTTTCTGAGATTTCATCTAATTGCACAAAATTAAAAACATAATAATATAATTTATAAGCAGATTCATGATACTCAGTAATTTTTTTAGTTAGAATATTCAAATCCTTATCATATTTTATAGTTTTATTATTAATTAATAAATTTAATTCTTGAGATTTTTGCAATAAATTAGTGATGCTCTCTTGATCACTTTTTAATATTTTAATTTTTTGTTTTTTAATTATTGATTCAATTTCTGAAACTAAAATATTTAAAATATGAATGTTTTGAATAATTATTTTAGTTTTTGAATTATTATCAGAAATTTTTTTATAGTTTATTCTGATTAATCCAGAAAGATTTAGCATCTCTTTAATGAAACTAACCATATCTTTAGTTTTATCTATAAAATTACCTTTTGTTTCTGATTTAGTAAGTAATAAGTAATAAGATTTTGTAAAATTATTGTATGTATTCGTTAGTTCTGAAATATCAAAAATATTTTTATTTTTTTCAGTATTAGCAAAAATTATTAAAGAATCATAATTTTTAATAATTTTTTTATAATTATTATGAATAGATTTTAATGATTCTGAAAAAATTCTTTTAGATAATTTTGAATTATCAATTGAGTTTTTTAGTAAATCTAATTGTAAAGTAATTTTTTTAGAAAGTTCCTCTGCTGGATTTATTTCTAAGTTTTTTATTTTATTTAGTAATATAGATTTATTATCAATAATATTTTCGATTTTTTTATCAAAATCTATATTTTTAATTTCAGTTTTTTCATTCATTTGTTCAAAAACTTTATAGTCGTTTTTAAGTTCATGTATACGTTGATCGATAATATGTTTATGAAATGATGACACCATAGGTAAAATATCTAAACTACGTGCTAAAAGTAACAACTTATTAGTTATTTTTTCTAATATCTTAGCACTATTTTCTAATTCTGATTTATTAATAAATAAATTAAATTGTTCAAATAATGATTTAATTTCTTGAATATTATCATTTATTTTATTTTGTGATTTTTCTAATATTTTGTTATTCAAATTAAAAATATTAGAAAGTTTTTGAAAAATATTTTTATAATTTACAATCTTGATCATTTGAATATTTTCTATTTCCATAGCTTGAGTTAGTTCTTGATGTAGTTTACTAGTATCGATTTCAATAGCTCTAATATTTTTAGTTGCTAAAGTCACGTTTTTTCTCATTTTTTTATAATCACCATTATTTAAATCTTCAATAATCACTTTTAATAATTCTGTATATTTTTTATATTCATCAACCATAATTGTTTGATATCTTTCGTTTCAGTAAGTTATTGCTTTGGCAAATTTTGGTTCTTTTTGAATAAATGAAGAAATTTTTTCTAATTTAATTTTTATCGGTGTCTTATTTAATGTTAAAAATCTTTGTCTTAAAGAAGCAATTCTGGCAATTGTTTTATTTCTTTTTATGATAATTACAAAGATAAATATTACCGCTAAAACAAAAATTAAAATCGAACATATTAGTGAGATTAAAAAAGTATAGTTTATGTTAAAGTTATTCATAGTTATTAGAACCTCCGAAATAATGACAAAATGATTTAATAAATTAATTAACTTATATTATATAATGAAAAATATAAATTTGACTAAAAAGATTAATTAAAGTATAATTATTAGACAAATTTATATTATTTACCGATAAAGGCAGTTAACTTTCAGTTTAACATTATTTTTAGTTTATGACAAAGTTTTATAAGTACGGGCGAACTGCTTCCGGAACATATTAACATAAACGTAATATTTTAATAGAAAGATAAGCACTTTATGTTAGAAATAGAATTTGTATATTCATACATTTATATACTTATTTTTAAATGGAGGGCATGATCATAATGTCAAGAGAAAGAAAATCAATACACAAAATATCTCGTCGCCTTGGTTTTTCTGTTTTAGAAAGCGGAAAAGAATTTGCAAAAGGTAAAAAACGTACTTATGCACCAGGTCAACACGGTCAAAGAAGACGTAAATTAACAGGTTATGGATTACAGTTAACTGAAAAACAAAAGTTAAGACATCTTTATGGTGTAAGCGAAAAACAATTCCGCAACACTTTTAATAAAGCTGATAAAATGCACGGTATGACTGGGATTAACTTCTTACAATTACTAGAATCGCGTTTAGATAATGTAATTTTCCGTATGGGAATAGCTGCTACACGTCGTGCTACAAGACAAATTGTAAACCATGGACACATTTTAGTAAATGGTAAAAAAGTTGATATCCCATCTTACTCAGTAAAAATTGGTGACACAATTGAATTAAAAGAAAAAGCACAAAAAAACAAAACAATTATTGAATTCTTTAGTACTTCAAATAAAGCTGAATGATTAAAAGTTGATGAAAATAAATTCTCAGCAATTTTCAACAGACTACCTGAAAGAAAAGAATTAAATACACAAATTAAAGAAGACGTAATCGTTGAATGATATTCACGATAATTCTTTAAGAACAAAAAAAGATCGAATATTAATTCGATCTTTTTTTGTTCTTAAAAATGTTTAATTAAGAATCAATTTCTTTTACCTTTTTTAACTAATGAAAATTTACCTTTATCCAAACTTTCAGATATTTTATGAGTGTGATTTAAGTTTGTTATTTTGCAACCATTAATCATTATCGAGTTATTGTTTATTAATTCTCTAGCTGCTCTTTTAGAAGGAGCTATTTTAGTTTCTATTAATAATTCAATCACGTCAAGATCTTTTAAAATTTGAGAATTAGGAATACTATTCTCTAAAGATTTAAATAATAAACTATGATTAATATTGTTAATTTCACCACTAAATAAAGCTTTAGTTATTTCTTTAGCTTCAAGTAATTTATCGTGACCATGAATATCAGATACAATTGTATCTGCTAATTTTTTTTGAGCAATTCTTTTGAAGGGCTCTGCTATATGCTGGCCTTTAATTTTTGCAATCTCTTCTAAACTAATAAAAGAAATCGCTTTTAATAATTTAATAACTTCACTATCTGGCTGATTAAATAAAAATTGATACATTTCATAAACTGAAGTTAAACTATCATCTAGAAATATTGCACCTTTTTCAGATTTACCAAATTTTTTACCTAAATTATTAGTTAATAATTTTAAAGTGATTCCTGATGCTTGGCTTTCGTTATTAGTATTATTAAATTTATCTATTAACTCAATACCAGAAACAATATTACCTCATTGATCACTTCCGCCACCTTGAACTCAGATATCATATTTTTCATATAATATTTTAAAGTCTCAACCTTGTAATATTTGATATGAAAATTCAGTATATGATATTCCGCTTTCTAATCTACTTTTTACCATTTCTTTACTAAGCATATGATTAACATTCATTTTTTTACCAATTATTCTTAAAAAATCAATAACTGACATGTTAGCATAAAAATCATAATTATCAACTACTTCACAATCAACCATTTCTTTTAATTGCTTGGCAATGTGTTCTTTATTTTGTTTAATGATGTCTAAGTTTAATAATTTACGATCGCTTTCCTTTCCAGAAGGATCGCCAATCATACCAGTAGCTCCACCTAAAACACCAAAAGATTTAAACCCGGCTAATTTTAAACGTTTTAAAAAACTCATCATTACATAATTTCCTAAATGTAATGATTTTGCAGTCGGATCAAAACCAACATAAACTCCTTTTTTATTTTTAAGAGCATTTAAAAATTTTTTCTCGTTCGTAACTTCTTTTATTAAATCGCGTTTTTTTAATTCTTCTAAAATATTCATTGCTATTAAAATCACTTTCTTTAATTTGTTTTTTTAATCGTTCTTTTAGTTTTTTGATTAACGACATTCTTCATATTTGGATTTTTTTTAGGTTTAGATGTAGTTTTAACATCTATATTATTTTTATCATTTCTAATACTGTCCTCTACTACTGATAAATGTTTTGCAACAGAGTTCATAGTTTTTGCTAGGCTATTTCTAAGATTATTGATATTGATATTTTTAAATAAGTTTTTAATTTTATAAAATTCTTGATTTACTTTTGTTAAAGTTTCTTTATCAACAAGTTTTTTACTTTTTTCAATTAATCCTGTAAATTTTTTTGTTAAAACATCTAATTTTTTCTTAAGATCTTTATCTGATTCTTCATCGTCAGGTAATAAATAAAAAACCAAACTAATAACGGCTGTTCAAGTTAATAATTTCAATAATTTCATTATTTATCAGAGTCCTTTCGGAAATTTTTTGGATTTTTATAATTAGGTTTTTTATCTTTTTTCCCTGCATTCTTATTAATAGGTTCTTTTGAATTATCTTTTTCGGCAAAATCTTTAATTTTATCAAAAAGTTTATAAGCAAAATCTCTATTTCTAATTGCTAAACGAGTCATTGCTTTAACATTTCTTTTGGTAATCGCTTCAAAAGTATCAACATAATTTGAAATTTTTACAATTGTTTCAACAGTTGAATTCATTAATTCTAGTTTATAAGTAACATCTTCTACTAAGTAATTAACTTTTGAAAAAATAATTTTAAGTTTTCGAAAAACAGTAAATAGGTATATTAACAATAAAATCAATACTATTAATAAAATAATAATTAAAGAAAATTTAGTGGTACTAGTCTTATTCGTTAGAAGTAGAAAATTATAATTTTGGATTTCCATATTTCTCTCCTCAATTTAAAAACGTTTTATCTTTATAATAATATTATAATTTAATTCATTTCAATTGTTTACTATTTTTTTCTCCACGACCAGTTTTAAAAATTGGTTTGCCATCAGACTCGATTGCATCACCTGTAAAATTAATGTTAATATTAGTTAATGCGCCTCCAACACCATAAATATCTACTGGTGCTTTTGATTTTTCAAACATTTTTATTTTATTTTCGTCAAATCCAGAACTAACAATAATTTTGACGTGTTCATGACCTGCAAAATCAAGTTCTTTTCGCAATACTTTTATTAACGTTGGATTAACACCATAATATTCTTCTTTATCAATTTTCATTTTTGTAAAATATTTATCTTTTAAAGACGGACTAGTATCTATTCTAACACCATATAATCTATTTTTAAAATAATTAGCAGCATTTAAAGAATCTGTAATTACATCATTATTAAAATCAGTTAAAGCAATTAAATTTTCATTAGGAAAAATTTCAGCAAAATACTCTAATGCTTCTATTAAGTTTCCTGAACACATTTGAATTAATGCGTGTGGAATTGTACCGATAGTTTTGTTAACTAATTTAGTTTCATTAAGACTTGCTTCTGTGACGTGATGCTTGATACCACCTAAAGATGCAGCATAACCATCTTTTTCTAACATTTGAAAATAATCACTGCGATCAGCCATCGAAATAACTATTTTTCCATTAGCTGCTTCAACTACTTTAGAAGCGTTAGTTGCAATTGATGAATGTCTAGCTAATATACCATCAATAATACCTTCTAAAAAACCAAATTCAGTATATAAACCAGTTATTTTTAATACTGGTTCATCAGCATTTATAATTGAACCTTCCGGAATAGCCTCGATTACAAATAATTCTTTATTTTTAAGAACTTGTCTCAACAATTCGATAACTTCATTAATTCCGCATAAAACAACATTATTATGTCGTTGAAAGAATTGCATTTTAACAACTTTTTTAGGTAAAAAATGCTTGATTATCTTTTTTGTTTTTAAAAAATATTCAGCACTATAGTAGCCTTTTTTTATTTTTTTAATAACAGGTTTTTTTATACTCATAATTAATCAATTCTCCTTATTAATTTATTGATAAAATTGATTTTATTTTTATTTAAAAAGTTATAAATATTATACTTTAATTAGTAATATGATAAAAAATTATTAAAATTATCTGTTATAATAATTTTAATTAAAAAAATAACGGAAAGAGGATTAGCATGATTAAAAATCAGAAAATTGCGATAATAACAGATGCCGCTGCAGGGATTCATAAACTTAATTTATGAGATAGAGGAATATTCTTTCTACCAATCCATATTATGTTGGATGAAGAACAATTTAAAGATGGCGTTAATATAAACACTGTTGATTTTTATAATAAAATGAAATTAACTAAAAAATATTCTACTTCTCAACCTGCACCCCAAGAAATTATTGATATATTTGAAGCGGCTTTGTCTGAAAATGATTTTGCAATATATTTACCAATTTCAGACGGAGTATCTGGAACAGGGAATACAGCAAGAGCAATTGCAAGAAATAAATATCCGAACAGAGTTTTCATTCCTAAAAGCACTAGAATAATGAATGCTTTAAGTCACGAAGTTTTATATGCTAAAAGTTTGGTTGATAAATCACTTGATATTAAAACCGTTTTAAAAACTCTTGATAAAAGAGAAAAAAACAATTTTGGTATTTTAGTACCAAATAATTTAACATACCTTAAAAGAGGTGGCAGAATAACTCCATTAGCAGCATCTTTGGGTAACATATTAAAAATAGTACCATTAATTAAATGAGAAAACGGTATTCTTGACAAGGCAGGAAAAACAAGAACTCAAAGAAAAGCGATTAGTAAAGCAATAAACTTAGTTTTAAACTATACTAAAAATAATATTAAAAAACCTTTTTATGTCATTAATCATTCTAATAACTTAGAATTAGCAACCGAGGTTTTTAAAAAACTAAGTGAAAACATTGACCACGGAGACATTGTAATTAATGATATGGCTCCTTGTATAGGTGTCCATGTTGGACCTGATGCATTTGGAGTAAGTGTTTTCGAAAAATAAAAAATGGTAATAAAAAAATGGCAGGGGTAACAGGACTCGAACCCACAACACTCAGATTTGAAGTCTGATGTTCTACCATTGAACTATACCCCTAACATTTGTTGTCGTTTTTAAATTATCGACAACTAATATAATAACAAAAATAACACTTTATGTAAATAGTTTTTTACATTTTTGATTTAACTTCTTTGATGAAGTCAGAAACAGTTTTTAACTTAATAAGTCTTTCGTCTTCAAGGTGAACATTAAATTTATGTTCGGCTTCTATAACTAAATCAAGTAAGTCTAAAGAATCTATTCCTAAATTTTTTAATTCTGTGCTTTTAGTCACTTCTTTACTATTTGTTTTTTCTTTAATAATATCAATAATTTGTTTTTCTAATTCCATTATAAAAATCACCTCTTTAAAATTATATCATATAAGTTTTACGTATAATTATTATATACTATTATTGTTAATAGTATATTTTTTATATATTATTTGTTCATCTTTATAATGATCATAAATAATTTTTATATCAACTTCATTAGATTTCGGAAATGAGAAATAAAATCTTAAATCACCAGCATTAACATTTAACTTATATAGAACTGTTTTCATAAAGAATGCTTCAAATCTTTTATGATTAAAAGATAAGTGATTACCATTAATATATCAAGAATATAAATCTATTGTTTGATCAAAGTTAACGTTATCTATATTATTAAAAATAGAACCTGAATTTGGCGGTAATGGCGGAGGACCCCAAGATGGATTGGGTTGAGTGTTTTTATGTTGACTAATAAGAATCGTTACTGTTGTTCCGATTGCTGCTATTGGACCTAGTAATATCAATAAATAAATTTTATATTTTTTCTTTATATTTTCAAATAGTCTCTTCATTTATAGGACCACTTAATATTTTATCTAGGTCTTTTAGTAAAAATAAAAATTTATCTTGATATTTTAGGTTCTTCGTATTTATGTTTTGGTGTTTAATATTATAAAGAGCATCTGGACCATTAATTATAGAATGTTGAACTTTTAGTTTATTTGTCATTGTAATTGATATATCAAATAAATTATTTTTTATTTTTATAATACTTTTTACTATTCCAACATGTTTTCCAGAATCTGGAGGTAATGCAATTCCATTAAATGTTGGCCCATCTGGATTAGTGCCTAATTTTATTTTGGCATTTTTTCAATCATAATAACTTTTATTGCCGAAAGTTATTTTTGAATTTTGAGTATCATCATCTAAATATTTATTTTCAATATCATTTTTAATTACAATAGATGTGTTATCAAATATAAATTGTCCGGTTGCTGAAATTAAAAAATTATTAGGACTATTTATGTCGACGATGTTTTTTAATAATTGAGGATCATAAAAATTATCATTAGGAAATTTTAATTTAATAATATAAAATTTATTACCAGAGATATCTTTATTTACTAAATCATACAAATATGGAATTTTTAAATCGTATTCATTATTTAATAAATCATCACTATTTACACTTAAATCATAGTTATATTTCATGTTGTATTTATAAGTTTTTATAAAAGTTTTAGGATCATTTGCAGGATTAGTTGAATCTATATTAGCTATAAATATTGAAATTTTAAAATGATTAGCAAAACTAAGAGTTCCGTGAGTTAAATAATCATTTAGTAAAAAAATATTTTCTTTTATAAAAGAAACATGAGGAATAAATACTTGAGCGTCATTAATATTTATATAAAAATTATAATAATATTTTATAAAAGGTTTTAAAACATCAGCAAAATCCTTAAATTGAATGTGAAATTCCGGATATTTTTGGTTGGTATTTTCAAAATCAATAAAAAAATGTTTAATTTGAATAGTTTTAGATGGATATGGTAAATCAACCTTTTTAAATAGAGGTTTTTTATATTGGATAGTATTTTGATAAAAATATGGTGTGCTTGGTGCTTGGTTAACGTGTGAAGATGTAAAAAAAATCATTAATTGCCTCCTATATATTAGATATATAGTAATTAATGATTTTCCTTTTAAATTATTAATTCTCCATTTAAAGAAAATCTTTTTGCTTCAGTAATTTTAATTTTCACAATCTTTCCAATCACATCATTAGAATCTGATTTAAAATTAACTACTTTTCATTGAGGAGAATATCCACTAAGAATATCTTTGTTTTTTTTCGAAACACCCTCAACTAAAACTTCAACAGTTTCACCTAATCATTTTTCATTATTCTCTTTTGCATATTTTTGAACAAGTTTGTTTAATATTTGTAAATTAGCAGATTTTTCTGCCTCTGTTATAACATCTTTAAAACGTGATGCTGGTGTGTTTTCTCGCTTAGAATAAACGAAAGTATAAGCGTTGTCATATTTTACCTTATTATATAAATCAAGTGTTTCTTGGAACGTTTCTTTATCTTCACCAGGAAAACCCACTATTATGTCAGTAGAAATTGAAACTCGAGGAATTTCTTTTCTAATTTTAGAAATAATTTCCAAATATTCTTCCACAGTATTTTGACGCGCCATACGTCTTAATACTTTATTGCTTCCAGATTGAGCTGGTAAATGGATATAAGGCATAATATTTTGGTAATTAGCAATTGTCATAATTAATTTATCAGTAAAGTTTCACGGATTAGAAGTTGTAAATCGCACACGATCAATTCCAGTTTTAGCAACTGCTTCTAAAAGATCTGAAAATTTTTCATCAGTGTTTAGATCTTTAGCTCATGAATTAACATTCTGACCTAAAAGAGTAACCTCTTTATAACCATCTTTAACAAGTTGATCAACTTCTTTAACAACATCTATTAAAGTTCGCGATCTTTCTTTACCTCTAGTATAAGGAACTATACAATAAGTACAAAAATGATCGCATCCAAACATAATATTAACAAAAGCTTTGATATTAGAGCGTCTTTTAACTGGTAAGTTTTCAATAACATCTCCTTCTTTTGATCAAACATTAACAACAGTGGTTTTTGAAAACATAGCACTCTCTAATAACTTTGGAAGTTCGTGAATATTATGTGTTCCAAAAATTAAATCTACTTCTGGGTGTTTTTCTAAAATTCGATTAACAACCCCTTCTTCTTGAGACATACATCCAGCAATTCCAATAATAAAATCAGGACGATCTTTTTTCAATGGTTTTAACCAACCAATTTGTCCAAAAACTTTATTTTCGGCATTTTCACGAATTGCACAAGTATTTAAAATAGAAACATCAGCAGCATTTATATCATCGATTCATTGATAACCTAAAGTTTCAAAAATCCCTCTCATCGACTCAGTATCTCGCTCGTTTGATTGACACCCATAAGTTCTGATGTGAAAAGTTTTACCAATACCAATACCAATCATATTTGTTGGTATTTCAAATGCATCATTAATAATTTGCGCTTTTTCATTACGTTTAGTAGCACTTTTGTAAGAAGGCTTTCTAAAAATCGACGCTACTTTTTTTTCTAAATTATTCAAATTAAAAACCCCTTATGATAATTTTTTTAACTTTTATAATTATATCATTAATATGTAAAAAGACATAAAAAAAATAAAGAATTAACTTTATTTTAAATTATCATTGCCCTTTTTGGTATGGTCTTTGCGGTGAAATAAAAATTCGTTTTAAACGAGAAACTTTAGTTCCACTAAATTCCATAATAAAACCACAAAGTTGTCCAGGTCCAAGAGCAGGGATGAAGCGTTTTGGCATTCCAGTTCTTAAACGATAGATCACAGCATCTAAATCTGCCCCAATAGCACTATTATAAGGTCCAGTCATTCCAACATCAGTTAAAAAGGCAGTTCCTTTAGGAAGTAGTCTTTCATCAGCTGTTTGAACATGAGTGTGTGTACCTAAAACAGCGCTAACTCTTCCATCGAACGCTGCTGCTAAAGCTATTTTTTCACTTGTTGCCTCAGCATGAATATCTACTATATGAATATCAGAAGTATCTTCTTCTAAAATATCTTCTAATTTTTTAAATGGATTATCTGATAAATCAAACATAAATGTTCTTCCTAATAATGAAGTAACTCTGATTTTTGTTTTACCTACATTAAAAACAGCGCTTCCTCTACCAGGTTGATATGGATTTGAATTAGCCGGTCTTAATAGATCATCAACTTCATTAACTAAAGTTTTTGTATCGTCCCGAAATCAAGTGTGATTACCCAAAGTTATGCAATCAACATTAAGATTTTTTAATTCAAAATATTCACTTTTTTTAATCCCTTTACCGCTAGTTGAAATGTTTTCAGCATTTACAATAGTAAAGTTAATTCCATAATCTTTTTGAATGTTTGGTAAAAATCGTTTTAGCATTTTAAATCCTGTTTCGGCGTAAACATCGCCAATAAATAAAATTCTCATAACAATTCCTTTCAAAATATGTTTTTTTAATATAATAATTGATATTATAACAAAAAAACATTTCTATATGGTTATTTTTTTATTTTTAAAATAATTTCTTCTAATTTTTTAGGATGTTCTTTAAATCATAATACTAGTTTTTCTTTCCCGGGTCCTATTTTATCATCACCATATTTATATCAACTACCATTTTGACTAATTATTTTTTCACTTAAAGCTAATCTTATGTATTCTCGATTTTTTGATAAGCCACCTTTAAAAAATATTTCTAAGACAGTTTTTTTAAATGGTGGACTAATTTTATTTTTGACAACTTTAATTTTTGCCATTACACCAATAATCAATTCTTTTTGTATGATATTTTGCGATTTACGAACTTCGATTCTTTGTGAAGCATAAAACTTTAACGAACGCCCTCCAGGAGTGATTTCAGGGTTACCAAAGACTACACCAACTTTTTCTCGTAATTGATTAATAAAAATCAATGTTACATTATTTTTACTAACCATACTATTTATTCTTCGGAGACCCTTAGACATTAATCTGGCTTGAAGCGCAATTGTATTGTTATGGATATCACCTTTTAATTCAACTTCCGGAATCAAAGCTGCTACCGAATCAATAACAATTAATTGCACAGCTTGACTTTTGATTAAAGCTTCACAAATAGCAAAAACTTGCTCTCCACTGTCAGGTTGAGACATAATTAAACTATCAATATCAACACCAATATTTTTGGAAAACTCTAAATCAAAAGCATTTTCAACATCAATAAAAGCGGCTTGGCCATTATTACTTTGTAAACTAGCAATTGCATGCAGTGCTAAAGTTGTTTTTCCAGATGACTCTGGGCCAAAAATTTCAACAATTCTTCCTTTAGGATATCCGCCACCTAAAATATTATCTAATAAGAAACTACCACTACTAATAGTTTCAGATTTTAAACCTTGATAATTACTACTAACATTAATAAATTCACTACCAAAATCTTTTTGCAATGCACTTATTAATGTTTTTAATTTATTATTTTCTTTCATATTAATATCACCTATTAATTATATATAAAAAAAAGGACTTTAATCCTTTTTTTATTTTAATAATATTAATAAATTAAATTCATTCTGAAAATGGATTATTACCTTTAATGGCAGCTTCCACAATTGAAAATATACAAAATACTAGACATATTATAATAATTATTTTAATTAATAATATTTTAAAATCATAACGATCAACCATTTCTGGATAACTTAAATTTTGAGAATTAATTTTTTTAACTTTTTTATGAGCTTTTTTCAAATGTTTTTTTGCTTTTTTCAAAGCTTTTTCTGATGCGTCTTTGTTTTGAGTTAGAGTTTTTAGTGATAAATTAGCAGTTGCTAATTTTTCATTATTAATTTTTGTTAAATGATTAATTTTTGCTTTAAATTTTGGAATCATTTTTTCATAATGTTTAGATTTTTTATCTTGTTTATTAAGTTTTTTTTCTGTTAATTTTAATTCTTCCATAGTTAGTTACCTTTCGAAATTATTGTGTTTTAAGATTTTTAAAAATCTTTAATGTTTTTTGTAAATATTTTATTCCACTAATATAGCTACATAACAAACTGACCACAATCATAATATTAAAATATCATATTCAGTTATTGTTTGATGTTATATTAAAAGTTGAAAAATTGAAATAATGATTCAGTGGGAATAAGAAAAATATTATTAATATCCCTAATAATTGCGTTATTGTTTTTATCTTACCTCAAAGATCAGCAGGCATAATAACATTTTTACTAGCTAAAAGCATTCTTAATGAATTAACGATAATATCTCTGATTACCATTAAAACAACAATTCATACAGGTACAATTCTTAAATATGCAAAAATAATTAAAACGCTATTAACTAAAATTTTATCAGCAATTGGGTCTAAAATCTTTCCTAATGTAGTAATTAAATTATATTTTCTAGCAATATAACCATCTAAGAAATCAGTGAATGCAGATATTGTGAACAAGATCCCACTGATAAAAAAAACTACAGATGCTAAATGATTAAAATTATAATCAATTTGACTCACTCAGTTACTGTCATGATTTACAAATAACAATAATATTACAATTGGTAATAATAAGATAATTCTAAAAATTGATAATTGGTTGGGAATGTTTAATTTCCTCATACGATTGCTCTTTTTAATTCGTTTACAGCCTCTTCATTTAATAAAGCTTCTAATATTTTAAAAGTAAATTGGAATGCGCTACCAGGTCCGTTAGCCGTAATTAAATTCTTATCTACAACAACAGCGCTATCTTGGTAGTTTGGATGAGAAATTAATTCAGTTACTTCAGGATGACAAGTAAATTTATAATCTTCTAAAATATTCATTTTGTTTAAAATTTTTGGTGCAGCACAAATTGCCCCAATTATTTTACTGCTAATTTTAATTTGTTCCTCGATAATTCCACAAAGTGAAATTGAATTTAATAATTCTTCCACTCCAGGACCACCAGGAATAATAAACGCATCATAACTACGAGGGGTAACTTGTTTAATTGTTAAATGAGTTTTGAATTTTAAATGATATTTACTAGTTACTTTTGGTTTTGTTTTAACGCTTACTAAATCAACGTTTAAACCAGCACGTAATAATAAGTCATAAACTACGATTGTTTCGATATCTTCAAAATTATCACCAATAAATACTGCAACATTTTTCATAAATACTCCTAATGTTCATAGTTTTAATTATCTAATTAAATTATAAACTTTTTAAAATTTAATTTCATCTCAAATTTTACGATATCTTTTTAAAACAGCTAAAAATTGTTCTTTGTTATCTTTATTGTCTTTAGTGAAATCTTCAACATAATTATCGACTATTTCTAATATTTCATGACATTTTTTATCTCAGCTATTAGATCTATTAGCAGATAATTCTTTAAAAATCTCATTTAATTCTAATTCATTGACTTCTAACTTAATTGCTGTTGCAAATGATTTTGAAGTTTTTAAATTCTTGATTAAAATTTTTGATTTATTAACAATATTACTCATTGGAACTTTACCAATTGATGGTTTGAACTCTTTTAAGTCTTTTTGTGTTAATTTGATAATAGCTGATAATTCCATCATTAATTCATCTCGTTTGATATTAGCATCACTTGTTAATGAATTGTATTCTTGACGATTAATTTTCTTTTTCTTTTTATCTCTAATGCTAGTAACTAATAAAAATGCCAAAACACCTATTACTAAAATTAGCATTATGATTCATGAATGTGATCCCATAAAATTTCTCCTAATTAATTAAATTTTTAATTTGATACTGATCAAAAAATCAATAACATCATTGAAATTACAGAAAATATTGTTACACTAACGTAAAATCATAATTTACGATTATGATTTTTTTTATTATTTAAAAAATTACGATCATTAAATTCTAATTTCTGGTCTAAAAAAGATTTATTAATTTTATTTGTATTTTTAGTATTTATTTTTTGTTCGTTCATTATACTATCTTCTAAATAAGTAATTTTTTTTAAATCATGTTCGTTATTTGTATTTTTATTTTGCATAGTTATTTCACCTAATATTAAGTAGACTATAAATGCTTTTTATATTAATTATATTAATGCTTAATATTTAAAAATTATAACACATAAAAATAAAACAAAAAAGCACTTAGTGCTTTTTTGTTTTACTTAATATTATATAAGCCGCGTTTTGTATCCAATTATTTAAAATAATTGGCGTCAACCATTTATCTAAACTAATAAAATTAGTTTCCAAGAAAAGATTCATTTATCCGTTCTTGACTCCCCTACCATAATTTGGGTTTCTCACTTGTGGGGTTTACCGCGTTTCAAGCTATTAATTTCTTAATAGTATCGTCTCTGTGGCACCTTAATAAATTAATGATCATATTTTAAAAACTTAGATCATTTATTTAGCCGTTAAATTTTGCAATCTACCTAAAGTTAATTCCTCTAGCACAAACATGATATTCATCTCAGAATATGTGAGCACGGACTTTCCTCTACTAAAAAAGTAGCGATTGACCAAATATTAAGTAGTATTATAATATCAAAAAATAATAAAAAAAACAAGTTTATTAACTTATTTCTTTATTCTTCAAAACTTTCTTCTTGAATTTTATTATCTTGTCCATTCATTGCTTCCTCTAAATTACTCAAGCGTTTTAAAATTTCTAAATTATTATAACCTTTATTATCAAGATCTTTTAACTGCTCTTTTAATAATTTATTAGCCATTTCTAAATTAGTTATTTTATTTTGTAAATTATCAATAATGCTTAAATTAGTATCATTATCAAAGTTGATTTGTTCAAACATTTCATTTTTATTTTTATAATCTAAAATAATCTCATCTAAAAAATAATCAACATCAGTAGTGTTATAACCAGGCATGCTGATAACAAAATCTTGATTCAAAATTTTTTTATAATCAAATTTATCATTTTTATTAGTATTAATCTTCATCACCATCACTTTAATGTGTTATTATTGATTTTAATTACAATATTTGACTATATAATAACACATTTATATCATTTTAAAACGAAAAGGCGGTATTATGAAGAATTATGGAAGATATTTTGAATTACTGATTAAAAAAACTTTTAGTTTTATTAATGAAGAGAAAAAAGGATATTTTTTTAAATTTGATTTGCCGTTAATAAACATTTCCAAAAATAGTAAAATCAGTCGTGGAATTAAAGGTAATCTTGATTATTATGGAGTAATTAAAGGAAACTTTATTGCTATTGAAGTAAAAAGCATTAGCAATCGTGATTATTTAAGTAAACAAAGTTTTACGAAAGAGCAACTTATTAAAATTGTTGACTTAATTAATTTGCAGGCTCAAGTTTATGTTTTTGTTTATTTTGTAATTATGGAAAAATATATTATTATAAAAGGTCAAAAAATTATTGAATTATTTAATAAAAGTTCAAAAATAGTTATTAATGAACTACTAAAACATGGTCATGATAGCCAAATCATTTATCCTGGTATTTTAGATCTCAGTTTCATCTTTTAATCAATTGTAATCAATATTTTGGTTTCTTTGGTTTTTTTGCTCATATAATCAATCTATATGAAACGGTTTCGGTAAGCTATTATCTTGTTGTGCTAATTCTATTTTACTAATAATTTTATGAGCATCGCCATCAGTTTTGAAAGAAGTTCTAATTTTACTAATTTCACTTTCTGATAAAGTTCTATTTAATAATTTTTCAATAGCATCTAAAAGAAAAGTTAAGCCTATGTTATTAATAATGTTATTTTCTACAAAATTAAAGTGTAAAATTTTATAATATAAATTATTGAAACTAAAGTTAATTTTATTTTCGATATTATATATACTTAATAATTTTTTATCGATTAATTTCGTTAAAATGTTATTAACATCTTTTAAACTCATTTCTGTTGAATTAGAAATTTTTTTTGGATTAACTGATAAATTTTGTAATTTAATATTTTCAATTTGTAAAATAACAATTATTTCTTGATCACTAATATTTAGATTTCGATAATTTGTTAACAAAAGGTTAATTTTTGAAATCGACATTTTGTTTAAAAAATGTTCAAAATTATTTTTAATCATACGCCACCAACCTTCTTTAATTATCTAATATCTAAAAAATTTATTATAAATGCATTTGAAAGTAATTATGATACGACGCATCAAAAAGCAACTCGAAAACAAAAATGATCAAATTAACATAAAGTTATAAATCGATATACTTTTCTTTAATTTTTTTATGTGATCTTGAGAATAAGTTTTTTCTTGATGGATGAAATTATAAATTATATGTTTGTTTTTTATGATTCCAAATAACGTTACCATTATAGCAAACAAAAACATAAATAATAATAGACTAATAGCGAATCATAATAAAAATTTTGTTTTTACTATGATTGCTATAATAATTCCAATATAAAATATTAATCAGTATAACCATAAAATTTTTAAAGAAAATGGTCAATAAAATAAAATGTATTTTCATTTTTTATTTTTTGTGATCACTAATTGATATCCAGAAATAAGAGCAATTGAGTTAGAAAAAATATTATTCATATAAAAACTTCTATTAAAAAAATATACTTTTTTACTTCAAGGTGATCAAGAATAATATTTAAAATTCCCTTGAGTAACTGTCAAATTATTAATATTATAAAATTTTAAAAAATTTAATAATATTTGGTGACCTGTAAAAATAGTTTTATTAAACGGGAGCTGTGATCTTCGAAATATTCTCTTAAAAATAAACATGTATACAAAAATTGCTATTGTGTTGATTAACAATAGAATAAAAATATAAAATGATATTTTTATTATGTAAGTAGGATTATTATCAATCTCAAATGTGATGTCATATCAATTCACTATTGGAGAATTGTATTTTATTATAATTGTTTTTAGCATAATAATAAATATACCATAAAAATAGATTTTTAAATCTATTTTTATGGTATATTTGGAATATTTTATTTAAAATTTATAAAAAGTTCTTAATTTAACTGCTTTTTATTGCAACTTTAAATGATTTTCCGGCTCTAAAAGCAGGAACTTTAGTTGCGGCAATATGTAATTTAGCACCAGTTGCTGGGTTGATTCCCATACGTGCTTTACGATGACGAGCTTCAAAAGTTCCAAAACCAGATATAGCAACTTTTTCACCAGATTTTAATACATCAGTAATTTCATCTATGATTGTATCTAGTACATTGCTAGCTTCGACTTTAGTGATATCGCATTTTTCTGAAACAACATCGATTAATTGTCCTTTATTCATAATATCCTCCTATTTAATAATTAACATCTTAAAAATCACCTATACTAATTAAAAGCGTCAAATATTCGCTTTACACTATTATTATACCCAAAAAAAAATTAAATACATAATTTTCATTATTCGTTATTTAAAGTACGATGGGTTAATTTCAGTAATTCTGCGTCTAAAGAATTATGTAAATATAGAATATTATACAAAGCATCAATTATTGGTGTTTGAATTTCAAAGTTTAATTCTAATAATTTTTCTTTGATAATTTTACAAGCAAATACACCTTCAACTGTTTTATTGTTTTCAGCCATAACACTAGCAACATTTTTACTTTTACCCAAAATTGTTCCAAAGGAAAAATTACGAGACAATGTACTAGTTCCGGTAACTATTAAATCACCAATTCCAGTAAGGCCCATAAACGTTTTGGCATCAGCTCCTAAAGCGACCCCGATGCGAACCATTTCAGCTAAGCCTCTAGTTAAAAGCGCGGCTATTGAATTAATTCCATAACCATAACCATTTAAAATCCCAGACATAATGGCAATCGGATTTTTAATAGCAGCACCCAATTCAGCACCTAAATAATCTGTTTGAACATAAACTCTAAAATATTGATTACTAAATAAATCTTGTATCACTTTAGCAGCTTTTGGGTCATAGCTTGTTGCCACAATAGCAGTAAAGTTTCTTAAAATCGCTTCTTCAGCATGAGTTGGTCCTAAAAGGGAAATAATAGCACGATTTTTTTCAGCTGGAATAATCGATCTTAAAAAGGGGATCATTAACTGTTTACTAGACTTTTCAAACCCTTTTGATACATTAACAAAATAAGTTGGTTTTTTTAGGAAAGGAATCACTTGCTTAATAACTTGTTTGATAAAAGGCGATGGAATTGCAATTACAATAATATCAGTATTTTTTAAAGCAATCTCTAAATCTTTTGTTGCTCTAATCTTGGCATTTAACTCCACACCTTTAAAAAATTCTTCATTCTTATGATTATTATTGATATCGTTAATTTGTTTGCTATCAATACCTCAAATAACAACTTCTTGATTATTATCGGCTAAAACTTGAGAAATTGCACTCCCTCAAGCACCGCTACCTAAAACTGTAATTTTCTTCATATGAAATAACTCCTAATTTATTAATTATTTACTTTCACGGAAAATTAATTTTAAATATACTCCTTCAAATCCAAAATGTTCACGTAATTGATTTTCTAAATATCTTCTATATGAAAAGTGTAAATATTTGGGACTATTTACGAAAAAAATAAAAGTTGGTACACGACCATTAACTTGTGATGCATAATATATTTTTAAACGTCCACCATTAAAATCTGGTGTTTGATTAAGCATTTGAGCATCTTGAACTACACTATTTAAAACATTAGTGTTTAATTTTATTTTTAAGTTTCTATTAACGATTAATAATTTTTCAAAAACAAAATTTAATTTTTGTTTTTTTAATGCACTAGTAAATAAAATTGGTGAAAAACTTAAATATTTAAATTTTGAAATAACTTTTTTACGCACTTCTGCCATTGTGTGACTATCTTTTTTAACCAAATCTCATTTATTAACAATAATAATAACTGGTTTTTCTGCTGCAAAAGCATAGCCACCAACTCTTAAATCTTGCTCTGAAATATCGCGATCAGCTTCTAATACTAATAGGACGATATCACTACGATCAATTGCTTTAAAAGCTCTCAACACAGAATATTTTTCAATCTTCTCTACTAGTTTACCTTTTTTTCTAATCCCAGCAGTATCAATAATTAAATAATTTTGGTCATCTTTAACAAATTTTGAATCAACAGCATCCCTAGTAGTACCATGAATTGGTGAAACAATGCTTCGCTCCTCATTTAATATTGCGTTAACTAAACTTGATTTACCAACATTAGGTTGACCGATAACAGAAAAACTGATTGTATTTTCATCGACTTCTTCTGATTTTGGATCAGCTTCCTTAATAATTTGATCAAGTAAAATACTAACCCCAATACTATGAGTTGCTGAAATTGGGACAACATCAGCAAACCCTAAACTATAAAATTCGGAAACTCTTTCCTTAATATTGCTATTGTCAACTTTATTGGCAGCAACAATAATTTTTTTGTTAGTGCGAAATAATAATTTTGAAATTGACTCATCGTTTTTTGTAATTCCAATTTGAGAATTTGTAACAAAAATAATAATATCAGCTTCTTTTAAAGCGACTTTTACTTGTAAACGAATTTGTTTTTGCAAATCGTTTTCTTTAATTTCTAATCCACCAGTATCAATTATTGCAAATTCACGTCTTAATCATTTAACTTTTCCATAAATTCGGTCTCTTGTTACTCCTGGAGTGTCTTCTACAATTGCTAATCGTTCACGAATTAAACGGTTAAATAAAGTTGATTTACCAACATTTGGAGCACCTACAAGAGCCACTGTTAAAAGTTTTTTACTCATTATTTAACATCCTTAACCATGACTTGGTTTATTAATTTTGTAATTTCATCGATAGTTTGTTCTAAATTTATATTAGTATTATCTATTAATATTGCGTTTGGGGCTTGTTTTAAAGCACCAATTTTTCTAGTGCTATCAATCTTATCGCGATTTTGAATTGATAATTTTATTTCTTCTAGTGAAACTTGAAGATTTTGATTGTTTAATTGATTTTGCAAAAATCGTCTATTAGCTCTTGTATCAATTGAAGCTGTTAAGAATATTTTTAAATTAGCATTTGGAAATACAATTGTTCCGATATCGCGACCATCTAATATACTATTAAACTGCATTCCTAATTGTCTCTGTTGATTAACTAAAAAACTACGAATTTCCTTTATTGTAGCGACATTACTAACTTTGTTATTAACCTCACTACTACGAATTTCATTATTTATTAATTGACCATCTATTAATAATTCTTTTTTATCATTATAATTAATAGTTGTGTCGTTAATAATTTTTTCTAAATCTAATTTATTTGTGACTTGATAATTATTTTTAATAATTTTTCAAGTAATAGCGCGATACATTGCTCCAGTATCTATATATAAAAAATTGAATTTTTTAGCAATAATTTTAGCAATAGTTGATTTTCCTGAACCAGCAGGACCATCAATCGCAATCACAATATGTTTTTCCTTTTTCAATAGTGTGTTCATTTTTTAAGTATCCTTTTTAACTTTTCATTACTAGATATAATGTTAAAAATACTAGAGTTATTACAAAAGTAATAATCGAAAATATTAATAGTTTTTTTACAAATTTAGTATTGGTTTTTTCTGGTTTAGCAATTAAGTCATCAGATTTTAATTGGCGCGTATCCAAATTAACTAATCCATAATAACGTTTTTTCAGATCTGATAATTTTTCGCTATTTTGAATTTTAGACTCTTTTTCCTTTATGATATTAAATAATAATTCTAATAATTCATTTCTTTTTTGGAGAATGTTTTCTGATAAAGTAGCCGAATTATTAATCAATTCATTGATAATATGTTTTAAATTAGCTTCGTTATTATCAAATGATAATTCTTTATTTTTATCAATAATAACTTGTTCAGTTAGTAATTCTTTTTTTTGGAAATAAATAATTTTATTTAAAGTTAATTCATCAATTTTGTATGGTGGTCTAACATCATCAGAATGAATAATATTACTATTTTCAGCAATTAAATTTTTTAATGAA
Organism: Mycoplasmatales bacterium; assembly: GCA_965222755.1. Taxonomy (GTDB): domain Bacteria; phylum Bacillota_I; class Bacilli_A; order Mycoplasmatales; family JABABV01; genus JABABV01. The sequence goes on from CBDCUK010000001.1 coordinate 151,376, forward strand.
TTTTTAACAGAATCATTTTTATTTGAAGATACAAATTCAAAATATGGTGATATTTTTTTTAAACGTTCATGTAAATCAGTAATTTTTTTACTTAATAATAGATAATTTTCACTTTTTTTATAATCAATTTTTTCATTGGAATCAATTGTTTTTAAAGTTGAAAAATTATTATTGATTTTAGAACGGAGATGTTTATATTTAAGAATTCTGGTATTGTGATTTTCGCTTTTATCATCGCTCATTGATTTGTCCTCCTACCGGAAATAAGATTAATAAATAAAAAATAATATACATATTTATTTTATTAATAAATTATATATTATTGACTATAACTTTGCAATTAAATTTTATTAACTATTTTTTAAATTTAATCATTTTACTAAATGTTGGCATAATAATTATAAAAATCAAAATATTAATTAGAAGATTAGTGATGTTAAAAGGCAGTAAAACAACTCATAAATAATGACTATTAGTAACAAAATCATTATAACCGTATAAATTAAGTAAAAAATATTTATTAGATAAGACGCCTATTATACTAACGCTAGCAATCGTTATAATGATAATTATCAATAAAATTAATCATTGGTGTTTTGGATTTTTATTTAATTTTTGTTCTTTATTAAAAAATAAAATTGTTAATAAAAATCAAATTGTAATTACAGAAACCCCGATAATAGCATTAGATAATCCACCAACTCAAGAACCAGATATAAAAGTGGTCGAAAATCCATGAATTATTGCAATCGCAAAAGTAAATCAATATTTTACTAAATATAAAGCAATAATTAATAAGAAAATACCACAATCAAATTGTAGAAAACCATCAATTTTAGGCATTATTTCAATACATAATAATGATGTAGCAACAGCTAAAGCTAACAATAGTCCTGATTCAGAAATTTTAATTGTTAAATTTCTAGAGGGGTTATTATAGTGTTTTACTTGGTTTTTTTTGTTATTTAATGACCAATTCATACAAAACGCCCCTTCCTAATGATTAAAGTTAAAGTTTATAAAATAAATTTATTTATAAAAAGACTTTTTTTTAATTGATTAATATATTATAATTTTTTATAAAGCGTTATTGAAGTATTATTATAGCAAATTTTGCAATAATTTAAAGTATCTGTCAACAGAAATGCTTTTATATACTAAAATCAAGGAGATTATTTTATGAAAAAAACAAACATAAATGCAATAATTGACATTCCTAAAGGTTCTAATATTAAATATGAATTTGATCGTAAAACTGGTAAAGTTATTGTTGATAGAATTTTATATGGGGCTAATGTTTATCCTTATAATTATGGATATATTGAAAATACACTAGATTGAGATGGCGATGAATTAGACGTTTTAATTATTTCAGATCATAGTTTTGCACCAGGTTGCCAAGTACCAATAAATATTCTGGGAGCTATGAAAATGATTGATGACGGTGAAACTGATACTAAATTAATTGGTGTTATTTCTTGTGATCCTCGTTGAAGTGATGTTAAAGCATTAAAAGATCTTAATCAACATCGTTTATTAGAAATTGAAGACTTCTTTTCAAATTATAAAAATCTACAAAATAAAACTGTTAAAATTAATGGTTTTGAAAATGAAGACTGAGCTAATAAAGAATTAATCGAATGTGAAAACTTATATAAAAAATATCATAATATTCCAAAAAGTAAATTTTTAGAATTAATGAAAGCAAGTCATCCTGAAAAATATACTGTTTAAAAAATCTTTAAATAACAAAAAAACTCTATTAATTATAGAGTTTTTTTATTTCTAATTCTGTTAACTTACGATATTCGCCTGGTTCTAATTTTGAATCAAGTGATATACCATTAATACTAACTCGTTTTAATTTTAATAATTCGTAATCCAAATAAATAATAATATCTTTGATTTCATGTTTTTTTCCTTCATAAATTTTAATTTCTAAAACACTATAATCTTTTTCAATATTAATATTTTTTACACGTGCAGCAATTGGGGCTGTGTGATAATTAGTTAATTGGATTCCGTCTTTTAATTCTTCTAGTTTTTTCTCTTCGGCAATTCCACGAATTAAAATTTCATAAGTTTTCATAATTTTATTGCGTGGACTTGTTAAATATTGACTTAAAACACCATCATTAGTAATTAACAATAATCCCGTAGTATCAAAATCTAAACGACCGATTGGGAATAAATAAGTATTTAATTCTTTAAATGTATCCATTACTGTTGGGCGATTACGATCATCTCTTAAAGTTGTTAATGTTCATTTTGGTTTATGAAACATATAATAATATAATGTTTCTTTTTTAATGATTTTACCATTAACCGTAATCTTGTCATCGAAACTTGCCTTCATACCGATTAGTGCTAATTCGCCATTAACTTTTACGCGACCCTCATTAATTAATACTTCTGCTTGTCGACGAGAGCAAACCCCTGATTGTGCTAAAATTTTCTGAATTCTAATAATAAATAAAAACCTCTTTTCTTAATCATTATTTAATTTTCTTTTTTAAATAAATTTAGTTCTGTTTGTTCGCTATTAAAATCTGTAATTTCGGGCAAAGATTTTAAATCCATTAAATCAAAAGTGTCCATAAAAGTATTAGTTACGCTATATAAGATTGGGTTACCAGGAGTTTTACTTCGACCCACCTCGGCAATCAAATCTTTAGCAACTAATTTACGAATTATAGCATCACTTGATACTCCTCGAATATATTCAACTTCAATTCTAGTAGTAGGTCGTTTGTAAGCAATAATCGCCAATGTTTCTAAACTAGCTTGTGATAATTTACGATTACGAACATTGCTTTGGTGAAGTTTATTGTAAAAATTTACATCACTAGATTTAGTAACAAATTTAAAGAAATCACCAAACTTCTTAACAATTAGACCCTTACTTTGATTGTTATTGTAATAGTTTAAAAAATTAATTAATAATTTTTTAGCTGTTATCTTATTACAATTAAATAAGTTTTTAACAGTGATAAGATTGATTCCATTTTCACCTTGTAAAAACATACTACCTTCAATAATACGAAAACAATCTTCGAGTTTCATTTTTGAATTTTCAACCATTTAAACCAACTCTTTTTTATTTTTTTGGAAAAATACATCTGCAAATAAATCACTTTGATAAATCGATAAATGATTTTTGTTAACAAAATCTAATAATATTAAAAATGTAGCAGCATAATGCTGTTTCGAATCAACGTTAACAAATTCATCGAGATGGACTAAAGTATCATAATCATAAAGTGATAATTGAGCCTTGATATTTTTGATGAGATTATCAATTGAAACTGTTGGACGAATAATAAAAGTTTCCATTGGTTTTTGGTCTTTTAAACGCAGCAACATTTTTTCAATAGCAAGTGGTAATATACTAGGGTCCATTTTTTGAAGTTTCACTTCTTGATTAATTTCAATTTCATCAATAATATTAACTAAATCACTTTGATTTTTAGTTAGAAAGTCCTGCCGATCATCATAAGCAAACTTTAATTGATTAGCGGCTTTTTTAAATTTTTCATAATTTAATAAACGAGCTATTAGTTCACTACGTTGATCATCTTCTAATTCATCTTGATTAATATCAATAATTGATTTAGGCAATAAACTTTTTGACTTTAATTCAATTAAATAACTAGCCATGACTAAATATTCACTAGCGATTTCAAGATTAATTTTTTTAAAATCTTCAATGTATTTTAAGTATTGTTGCGTAATTGAAGCAACATCCAAATCCATAATCGTCATTTTCTTTTCTTTTAAAGTAAATAACAATAAGTCTAAAGGTCCTTCGAAATCACTTAGTTTAACAATATAGGGATTGTCGCTAAAAAAAGAACTTTGTTGATTAGAGGTTATTTTTTTCATTTGATATTACCTGCCTTTAATTTAATTTTAAAGGTTTTTTGAATAAAGAACATGATGAATTGTTTTTGGGAAGCGTTTTTCATCACTAAGATGATTTTTTATACTCACAGAATCATAATAAGCTGTGATTAATTTTTCTTCTGCAATTGGAATTGCACTATATAAAATTGCAATTATATCATCTTTTTTAACTTTTGTTCCTTGGTGTTTAATAATTTGAATTCCGGCACTATGATCAATTGGGTCATCGCCTAAATGACGGGCGCCACCAAGCATTTCAACTACTGTAAAAATATTTGATAGTTTTTTAAAATTAATAAAACCATCTTCATTAGCTTTAATTTCCAAACGATATTTAGCATTGATAAATGATTCAACATCATCTTTTCAAATTCCGTGTTGGGCAATAACAATTTCTTTAAACGACGCTAACGCCCTCCCACTAGCAATAGCTTCATCAATTAATTTGTGAGTCTCGGTTTCATCCTTAGCAATTCCTGCTTCAATTAAAGCGATGCTAACAAACTTATAAACTAATTCTTTTAAGTTAGGATTGATTGCACCTTGATTACTCAAAAATTTGATCGATTCATAAACTTCTAAATTATTCCCGATAAAATTCCCTAAAGGAATATCCATATTTGACAGTATTGCTACAAAATTACGATTTAATTTTTTAGCAATGCTCAACATGCGATCAGCTAATTGAATTTTAGACTCAGTAACTGATAAATTATTTAACAATGCTCCGCTTCCAGTTTTGATATCTAATAAAACTAAATCAGTATCAAAAACTAATTTTTTACACATAACGGAAGGAACGATTAACGCTGGTGAAGCGACCACACCAACCTCGTCCCTTAAAGTAAAAAGTTTTTTTTCGGCTTTTAATCAATTTGGATTTGATTCCATAATTACGCTACGATTACTTTTTAAAATCGATATCGCTTCTTCACGAGTAAAATCAGTACGGAAGTTTTCAAACGATTCTAATTTATCGATTGTTCCTCCACTTCGACCGAGTGCTCGACCAGAAATTTTCATTAAATAAAGTTCTGGAAAAGATTTAATAATCGGTGCAAAAATTAATGAAATTTTATCACCAATTCCACCAGTAGAATGCTTATCAATGATAAAAGCATTTGCTAGTTCTTTATCTTTTTTTAGATTTGTCCTATCTGAATCTTCAATGACTGCTTGGGTAAAATTAAATATTTCATCATTATTACAATGATTAATAAAAACACTAGTTATAATTGCTGACATTTGGGCATCGCTAATTAAGTTATCGCGATAACTTTTAATTAGAAAAAATATTTCCTCTTTACTAAAAGCCTTTTTATTTAGTTTAACATTTAAAATATCTTTAACGTTTAAGTAAGACATGCGTTTCTCCTTAAAATCATTTTATTGTATAGATTAATGTTTTTTGGTTAATTCAACAATCGCTCACTTATGAGCATAACAATAATGCCATTTGATAAGTGAGCGAATTTATATTAGTCTAAAAATTATTTAACTTTACAAATATAATATAAGATTACTACTAATAAATCTATCTTTATTAGTGTTTATTTTCCGTTTTAGATCACCTTCCTTATTGATATTTTAAAGGTTTTTTGAATAAAGAACATGATGAATTGTTTTTGGGAAACATTTTTCATCACTAAGAGTTGCTTTTATATTAATGGAACTGTAATAAGTTTTTACTAATTTAGCTTCATCAATTGGGTTTGCGCTGTATAAAATCGCAATTATATCACCTTTTTTAACTTTTGTTCCTTGGTGTTTAATAATTTGAATTCCGGCACTATGATCAATTGGTGCGCCCCCTAAATTTCGAGTCCCACCAAGCATTTCTAAAACTGTTGAAATATTTGATAGTTGTTCAAAGCTAATCAATCCATCTTCATTAGCTTTGATTTCCAGACGATGTTTAGCATTAATAAATGATTCAACATCATCTCTTCAAATTCCGTGTTGAGCAACAATCATTTCTTTAAATGATGTTAGTGCACGACCACTAGTAATAACTTCATCAATTAATTTATGAGCTTCAGGTTCGTCATTGGCAACACCTGCTTCAATTAAAGTAATACTGGCAAATTTATAAACTAATTCTTTTAAGTTAGGATTGATTTTACCTTCATTACTTAAAAACTTGATTGATTCATAAACTTCTAAATTATTACCAACAAAATTCCCTAACGGAATATCCATATTTGACAGTATTGCTACAAAATTACGATCTAATTTTTTAGCAATGCTTAACATTCTATCAGCTAATTCAATTTTAATTTCATCAACTGATAGATGATTTAATAATGAACCACTTCCGGTTTTAACATCTAATAGGACTAAATCAGTATTGAAAACTAATTTTTTTGACATAATTGAAGGAACAATTAATGATGGTGATGCAACAACGCCAATTTCATCTCTTAAAGTATAAATTTTCTTCTCGGTTTTTAATAAATTTGGATTTGATTCCATAATAACACTACGATTAGTTTTTAAAATCTCCATTGCTTCTTCATGAGTAAAATCAGTACGAAAATTTTTAAACGATTCTAATTTATCAATTGTTCCACCACTGTGACCAAGAGCACGACCAGAAATTTTCATTAAATAAATGTCTGGAAAAGATTTAATAATTGGTGAAAAAATTAATGAAATTTTGTCTCCAATTCCCCCAGTAGAATGTTTATCAACGGTAAAACCATTAGCTAGTTCCTTAATTTTTTTTAAATCTGTTCTATCTGAATCTTCGATCACTGCTTGAGTAAAATCAAAGATTTCATCATTGTTACAACGGTTAATAAAAATACTAGTTACGATTGCTGACATTTGGGCATCACTAATTAAATTATCGCGATAATTTTTAATTATAAAAAAGATTTCCTCTTTGCTAAAAGCTTTTTTATTTAGTTTAACATTTAAAATATCTTTAACGTTTAAGTAAGACATGTTTATTCTCCTCAAAATCGATTAGTTGTCTTGTTTGTGTTTTTCGATTAGTTCAATCATTCGCTGACTTACTAAATCACATAGTTCTTGCGATGATAAGTCAATCAGCTCTTTACTTGCTATTTCTTTTCCATAAATTAGTTTAACATTGATTTTCTTTTTACGTTTAAAATTTCAAATGTTTTCGTTATTAATGAAAACTCCAGGTAAAATTGGCAGTTTATTTAAACTCGCTAATTTCAAAGCGGCTGGTTTAAAAGGTAAAAGGTGATTTCTTGTTTTATTTCTAGTACCTTCAGGAAAAATAACAATTGATAGTTTATTTTGTCAACTTAATTTTGCAATTTCTCGAAAAGTATAAATACTTTGTCGTAAATTATTACGATCAATCAAAAAAATCACTTTTGTTAAACGGATAAAACTACGGTAGATAAAAGTCTTATTTAATTCTGCTTTTGCAATATAAATAAATGCTTTATGATTTATATTAGCGTTATTTGTAGTATCAAGAGAAAAAATTGATAAAGTTGAATCAGCATAACTACGATGATTAAGTGTGATTAATTGGGGAGACTCAGTAATGTTCTCTTGACCAATAATCTCAAAATTAATGTTGTAAGTTCAGCGGATTAATCTTGCGGTTTTTGACATATAGTGTTTATAAGTATAATTAATATCTTTTTTGGCAAAATGCTTTCTAAAAAGACTTAAATACATTGCTCAAAATCACAATATAATAACAGCTATAACTAAACGGGTTTTTTTCATATTGACACTTCTTTTCTTGAAACTAATTTAATTAGTTAATTTTTAACACTACAGCCACAACATGATTTTTGCTATGACTTAAGGAAACAGAATAATTATTTAATAAATTGTCGTTAACTATTAATAATTGATTTAAATAAGTTATTTTTGAAAATGAAAGATTATTTTGTGAAACTTTAAAATAAGCCTCTTTGACAGCAAAGCGACTAGCAACAAATTCTAATAAGGCATTCCTTGTTAAAGAATCCCCGTGTGCTAATTCTGCTATGCTCAAAATCTTGATTTTTAATTGATCAAGATTTTTTTCAAAGCGACTAATTTGAATTAGGTCTATTCCGATTTTCATAGTTTCCACTCTGCTTTTCTTATTTTTTATTAACAACAATACAATTATATATTATTATTGTCTTAATTTCTATTATAATATAGTGTAAGATTATTAATTTATTTAAAGGGGTTTTTCCGTGAATCGAATTCAAATATTAAATAAAGAAGAAATTCAAAAAATTATCAACGACTATAAGGAGTGGGAGATCCCAAATCATAGTCCTTATATATTATTTTGTGCCAGAAATAATGGTATTACAATCACGATATATAAAAGTAATAAAGTAATGTGGCAAGGTAAAAAAATTGCTTCAAAATCTCAAAGTCAAAAATTTCAAAATCATAATGAACTAACAACTGTTTCGGCAATTGGTAGTGATGAAGTTGGTGTTGGTGATTATTTTGGACCTTTAGTAGCTTGTGCTTGTTTTATCAGCCAAGCAGATATTGCGACTTTCAAAAAACTTGGTGTCAAAGATTCCAAATTATTGAACAAAGATCAAATTATGAAATTAGGACCAATTTTAATTAAACAAACTAAATTTGCAGTTGCATTATTGAAAAATATAGAATATAATAATCTAATTTCTGAACGATGAAATAGCCATGAATTAAAAACACTATTACACATCAGAGCAATTAATAAACTTGTCGATCAGAAATTAAATCAAGATCTAATTATTATTGATAAATATAGTAGTATTAAAATGCTCAATCAATATATTGAAAAAGTTACTACAATTACTAAAATTTATTTTAAGCCAAAAAGTTTAATGTATATTGAAAAAGCAGAATCAAAACATTTATCAGTTGCTGCCGCTTCAATCATTGCCCGCTATTACTTTGTTAACTTAATGAATGATATTAGTAAAAAATTAGGAATTACAATCCCTTTAGGGGCTGGTGCTAAAGTCGATACCGTTGCCACTATTATCAAAGAAAAATATGGAATTAAAACACTAAAAAATAATGTTAAATGACATTTTGCAAATAGCAAAAGAGTTTAAGGAGTTAATTAAAATTATGAATAAAAGAGTTCTGGCTGCTATGCAGCATCAAATTAAGCACGAATATATGAATGCATTTGCTTATTTAGATATGGCGAATCAAGCAACAAAAATGGGTTATTTTGGCTATTCTAAATGATTATTTTTTCAATATCGTGAAGAGATATTTCATGCTGAAAAAACAATTGATTTTTTAATGGATCGTCATCTTGAAGTTGATGTACGTTCACTAGAAATTGATTTTCATTTTAAAAATTACCAATCACCATTAGAAATTGCTAAAGCCGCTTTTGAAAACGAATGTTTAGTTACAAAATTAATCAATGCTACTTATACAATAGCAATCGAAGAAAAATCTTATTTAGCCTCAGAATTATATGAATGATTCATCAAAGAACAAATCGAAGAAGAAAAATCAACTCGCCAATTAGTGAAAAGGTTTCAAAATTCAAAAAATTGAATTTTATTAGATAAAGAGTTAAGTACTCGTAAATCTTAGCCTCAATCATAAAACTAAATGCCTATTTAGTTAATAAATTTAAAATTTAATCATATTATAGTTATATAATATATGTATATGAATTAGTTAACATATTGCTGAGGAGGATCTTTTGAATAATTTAAAAAATCTTTTTATTAAAAATGTATGTTTAATTATTGAAAAGTTTTATTCTAATATAGAAAACTATCAAAATAAAAAAAATCAATTACTTAATTCTTATAGAGATACTTTTAATGTTGCTTCAACTTTGATTCAATTAATCAAAGAAAGCAAACATTCTACTAATGAAAAAATCTTAGCAGTTAGAGAAATTATTAAAATTTTTAGAGCTGAAGTTCTATTACCATTCTTAGTTGAATATGATGATGAATTTTTACCATTTTTAAAAAGTGATAATGAATTCAAAAACATTATTATTGATTCTGTAAATCACAATAATATTGATCATGATCGTTGGGTATCTGAAATTATTATTGCTTGTAAAAAAACTTTATCTCAAATAAAAAAAATAATTGTTTCATAAAACAATTATTTTTTTTATTTGAGAATTTATTTAATTAGAAAGCATTTCTTCTCTTAATTGAGCTAACTTAATTTTAAATGGTTTAGGAACATCTGCTTTTAAAACAAGATGTTCTTCTGTTAGTGGATGAGTGAATTCTAACTTATAAGCGTGTAGATATTGACCGAATTCTAAGTCTCTTTGTTTTCTTTGCCCATATTGTAAATCACCATAAATTGGGTAGTTAAAATGCTTTAAATGAACTCTAATTTGGTGCGTACGTCCAGTTTCTAAAACACATTCAATTAATGTATGATGTAAAAATCTTTCTTTAACAATAAAATTAGTTACTGAATGTTTACCTTCCTCAATAACTGCCATTTTTTTACGATTATGAGGACTTCGAGCAATTGGAAGTTCGATTTTCCCTTTATCGTATTGCACAACACCGCAAACTAATGCTAAATAATGACGTTTTACTTTATGTAATCGAATCATATCACTTAATAAAGCATGTATTTTTTTAGTTTTAGCAACTACTAATAAACCACTAGTATCTTTATCAATACGGTGAACAATACCAGGACGTAAATTATCCTCACTAACTTTTAAATCACTAAATTTATAAATTAGAGCATTTACTAAAGTACCACTATGATGGCCTGGAGCTGGATGAACAACCATACCACTCGGTTTATTAACAACTAATAAATGAGCGTCTTCGTAAACAATATCAATTGGAATATCTTCGCCAATTATTTTTGAAACATCAATTATATTAACGTTAAATTCTTTCATTGTTACAATATCGTTTGTAACTAATCGATGACCATTTTTAGTTGCTAGTTGATGGTTAACAAAAACTAAATGGTTTTTAATTGCTTTTCCAATTTGTGATCTAGTAAAGTCAGATAATAATTTTTGCTCACTTAAAAATTTATCTAATCTAATATTATCAGTTGTATTATTAACGACGAATCGATATTGATAATCATTGTCGTTATGATTTTTACTGCTTAGAAAGTTCATTATTAACACCTTTGTTATCTTTTTGTTTTATGCGTTTTTTATTTAATCTGTTTTCGGTTTTATCAATAATTTTATTTATATGATTTAAACCTTTATTTTTTGTTTCGTGTTCAAATTTATCAATTTTATTAACAACTTTTATTTCTGCTCGGGTTGAAAAAATAAAATTATCATGATTGTCAAAAATTCGCTCTGAAGGAGCAAATAAGATCATTGCCAAAATTAAAATTCCAGCACCAATACAAACACAACTATCAGCAATATTAAAAATTCCTGGAAATGTTCAGCTGCCGAAAGAAACTTGAATAAAATCAGTTACTTTATTAGTGGCTAGGCGTTCAATACAATTACTTAAAGCTCCTGCGCCCATTAATAAAATTCCAATAGTAAATAATGAAGTTATTAAATATACTGCTGCTCAGAGCGAAAAGATGACAATAATAATTGCAATAGCATTAAAAATCATCTGATGTCCTTGACCAGAACTAAAAGCTGCTCCAGTATTAGTTGTATATTGAAAGGTAACAAATTTTCCAATTAAATTATGATGGGAAAAAAGATGGTTATTAAAATAAGTTGCAAGCGCTTTCGTGAATTGATCAAGTAAAATAACGCTACTAAAAATAATGAAAGGATAGATGAATTTACGATAATTAATTTTTAAATTTTGCATAGTTTTCCTTTGCTGTTAATTTGAAAATTTAAAGAACTTTTTAATCCCTCAAAGAATTAAAACAATAGTTAATATTAGAGAAATAATTTGCAATGAGACAATTAATGGATCATCACTAATTCCAGCTGTTCATGCAAATTTTCCAGAAATTTGATTATTCATACCAAGCGTTAGACCAAGTAAATTGAAAACAGCTCCAGTTGGTAAGATGTATAAAATATCACCTAGAATTTTTCAACCACCTTGATGCAGATCATGAATTGTTTGGTAATTAAAATAAGTTCCTGATAAAACTAAAATTAAAGTGAATGATAATGTTGTAATCATTCCAATTGAACGTGCTTCTGTTCCAAATGAAGCAATTAGTCATCCGATAGGAACAAATACGATCGATGCAAAAATGATAAATAAATAAGTTGATAATAAATTTAATCAAGCATGACCCATAGAAATAGGAGCAGCATAATAATAAGCAGTTTGTAAAAACCCAACTCCACCATTAGCAATTAACGTTACTATAATTGCTAAAGTTGTTACGATTCATAAAAACAATAATAATGTAAACGACATCGCACAAAGGACAATTCGTTCTTTATAACCAGAAAGTTTAAATTGCACAAATGAATTGGAAATTCTTAAATTACCAATAAAGTTGGGCAAAATATTAATTGTCATCATTGTGATTGAGATCATCAAACCAATACGTAATCCAATTGCTTTTCCGCCATTTGGCAAAGCAGTAGATAAAATAACAATTAAAGCAAAAGGTAGAACCCCAGATCAGAAAAGAACTGATTTGTTTCTTCATAATTGGAGAAAAGAAAATTTAGAAATATTTACAAAATCTCTAAAATTACTATTAGCTTTTTGAGTGTGTTTTTTCATTATAAGTACAACTCCTTATAGTAATTAATTATTTTAGAATATTTACTTTTAATTTCTTTCATTGTTTTAATGCTAATGACTTTGCCATCTTTAATAAAGATTAAACGATCACAAATTTCTTCTAACTCTTCTAAATAATGGCTTGTAATTAAAATACTGCGTTTTGATTTTTTTCATTCTTGTAAAAAATGAATTACTTCTATTTTTGAAATCGGATCTAAATTTGATGTAACTTCATCTAAAATTAGCATTTCTGGTTTTTTAGCAATAGCCACTAATAAATCAATTTTTTGACGTTGCCCTTTTGAATATTCATTAAAATATTTTTCTAACGTATCAATTTTTAACATTTTTTGATTTTCTTTAATTCAATCTCAATTAGTGTTAAATTTTGTATTGATATCGATTAATTCACGAACTTTAGTTTTATTAGCATAAGCCGCATCTTGTAATTGAACACCAATATTTTGATAAACTGAATAAAAATCACCGTATTTTCATTCCAGTTTTCCACTAGTTATTGGTAATAAATCTAGTAAAGTTTTTATTGTTGTTGTTTTCCCAGTTCCGTTAGGTCCAACAATTCCAACAGCTTCACCTTTTTTAACTGAAAATGAGATGTTTTCTAATTTAAAAGTTTCGTTTCCTTTAGTTTTTGGATATTCAGCACAAACATTATCTAATTTAAAAATTTCCATTTTTATATATTCTCCTTTTCGAAACTGCTATACATATATTGTATCAAGCAAAACTTTTTTATTTAATATTTAAAAAACATAAATTACAAATTTCATCATCATGCATATCAATTGGTTTTTTAATATGTCAACAACGCATACATTTTAAACCTTCTGCTTTAGCAACTTTAATTACTGCATTTTCACAATTAGAATAAGTAACTTCTAATTGTGAAACAATTAATAATTGAGCAATATCATCAGCTTCAAAAATTCTAAAACTTTCTGGTAATTCTAAAGTTACTTTCGCTTCTAGAGATTTACCAATAATTTTATCATTACGAATAATTTCTAATTCTTTAAAAACTTGACTACGTAATTCTAAAAATGTTTTTCATTTATTAAGTAAGTCTTGATCATTATTTCTAGTTGATTTTTTATAAAAATTCATAAAATGAACTGAGTCATGTTTATCTTTAACGTTTAAATACTCATAAGCTTCCTCAGTTGTTGTTACTAATATTGGTGCCAAAATAATTAAAAGATCTTTTAAAATAGTAAACATTACTGTTTGAACTTGTAAACGTCGTGTTGATTTAGCTTTAGTAACATATAAAATATCTTTGGCAAAATCAAAGTAAAAACTACTTAAAACATCAACGATAAAATTAAGAACTTCTTTAATTACTAAATGAATTTTAAAACCATCATAATTATTAATGATTTCTTCTTTTAATGTTTCTCAACGCAATAAAACGTATTGATCAACACTTTTTAATTCAACTTGTGAATCGTTTTCAAAATCAAAATCAGATAAATTACCAATCATAAAACGTAGCGTGTTACGAATTTTACGGTAGTTTTCACTACTTTGTTTTAAAATATTTTGACCAACATGAACATCATTAATTGCTTCACTTGAAGCAACTCATAGACGTAAAATATCGGCTCCTAAAGTTTTAATAACTTTTAAAGGATCAATGACATTACCAACAGATTTTGACATTTTATTTCCAGATTCATCTAGTACAAATCCGTGTGAGAAAACATTTTTATAAGGTGATTTTTTGTAAGCAACATATCCTGTAATCATTGATGAATTATATCAACCACGATATTGATCACTACCTTCTAAATAAAGATCAATTTCTTTGGGAACATCAAATAATCCAGAAATTGCATAATGACTAACTCCTGAATCAAATCAGACATCCATAATATCGGTTTCTTTACGAAAACCTTTTCCTTGATATTGGGCTGGTAATAAATCATCAGCTGTTTTTTCAAATCAAATATTTGAACCATGTTTTTTGAATAATTCAGCAACGTGGGCAAAAATAGCTTGATCATAAATTGGTTGATTATTCTTATCATAAAAAATTGGAATTGGTACTCCTCAACTACGTTGACGAGAAATACATCAATCACTACGATCAGAAATCATTTTTGCTAAACGATTTTCTCCTCAAGCAGGATATCAAGAAACATCATTAGTAATTGATTTTAAAATCCCTGCTTTAATTGGTTCAATTGATACGAATCATTGAAGAGTTGCGCGATACATTACTGGTTTTTTAGTTCTTCAATCATGTGGATATTGATGTTTAATAAATTTTAGTTTCAATAATTTATTTTCTTCAGCTAATGCCATTCCAATTGGCTTGTTAGCATCAGCATAAAACATTCCAGATAAATCCCCAGCGTCTTCTGTCAACGTTCCATTATCTGCAACATGAACGATCATATCTAAATTATTTTCTTTTCCAATACGGAAATCATCTTCTCCAAAACCAGGAGCAATATGGACAAGTCCAGACCCGCTCTCAATTGTTACATGATGTCCTAAAACAACTTTTTTGATTTTATTATTAACCGGTTGTAAATAAGTTATTCCAACTAATTCTTTCCCGAAAAAAGTTTTTAATATGTCAACTTTTTCTCAACCAATAGCTGTTTTTAAATTAGTTATTAAATCTTTGGCAACTACTAATTTTCTCCCATTATCAACTTTTATTAGTGCATATTCGATATCTTTATGAACAGCAATTGCAGCATTGGCAATTAAAGTTCATGGAGTTGTTGTTCAAATTACTAATTCAGCATCTTGGTCTAAAATTCCCTTAGCATCTTTAATTTTACAAGCAACATAGACAGAGGGCGAACGATGTTCTAAATATTCAATTTCTGCTTCTGCTAGCGCTGATTGTGAAGAAGGTGATCAATAAATTGGTTTTAAATCACGATAAATGATTTTTTGATCAACCATTTTGGCAAAAATTTCAATTTGCTTAGCTTCATATCTTTTATCTAAAGTAACATAATAATCTTTAAAATCAGTTAATAAATTCATTTTTTTAAACTGATTTAATTGGATTTCTACTTGGCTTAAAGCATAATCTTTACACATATTTCTTAAAGTCGCTTTGTCTAAATCACTAAATTTAATTTTTTTAGTTGTTAGCATTTTATGTTCAATTGGTAATCCATGAGTATCTCAACCAGAAATAAAAGGACTATAAAATCCTTGCATTGTTTTATAACGCAGAATAATATCTTTTAAAATTTTGTTAAAAGCATGGCCAACATGTAAGTTTCCATTTGCGTAAGGAGGTCCATCGTGTAAAAAGAAACTATTATTATTTTTGTTTCTTTTTAATAATTGACGATAGACTTTCAGATCATTTCATTTTTGAGCATATTTTTCTTCTTTTTTAACTAGTCCTGCACGCATACTAAAATCAGTTACAGGCATTAAAAGCGTATGATTATATTTCTTTTTTGGGTTAACTTTTTCTTGGTTCATATTATTGATGACTCCTCTGTTATTTTATAATATTAAGATTAATAATAATTATAACATTTTATGTAGTTTATCGCATTAAAAAATAATGAATTTTATTAGAAATTTCATTATTTTTTATACTATTATAAATTAAAAATTAAAACCATCCCGACCTTTTATTTTGTTGATTTTATTTTTTTGTTTTAATCTTCTAGATTTAGCGTGTTTTTCTTTACCTTCTTGACGACGTTTTAGTTTTGTCATTTCTAAATTTAATTTTTGTACTTCGTAATCCTCTTCTTTGTTAGTTGAAGATATTGAAACTCCAAAAAAGAATAAAGTTACGACTGAAATAGATAGTAAAAGTCAAAAACATAAAAACATTGTTTTATAAGAAGTTTTAAATCTAGCAATTGCAGAGATAATGTCACCTTTATTATCATTAGTTGGTGTGTTTTGTGCTAATAATAAATAATAATTATCGCGTTCTTCGACTCCGTGGATAAAACATAGCATAGCAGTTAAAAACGAAGCCAAGAATAAACAAGCGTATAGAAAAGCCCATTCTTTATTTTCTCTCACAAAAAAAGCCTCCTTAATTTATTAAAATAAATAGTTTTTCATATAATAAATTATATCATATTGTTTTGAGTGCTATTTTTGTAAAATTTCTTGAGATTTATGAGAAATTTTAATGTGTTTTGGTGTAAACAAGAAAATTGTTGGTGATAATTTTTTAACTGATCCATCTAAAGTATAGATTACACCAAGTAAAAAATTAATTAATTTAATAGTTTGTTTGTTATCTAGTCGTTCAGCATCAACAATTGCTGAACGCTTATGAATTAGATGATTTGAAATAATTTGTACTTCACTAAAATCATGTGGTTGAAAAGTCATAATACTTTTAGGGTGTTCCTCAGCCTCTTTTAAAATTTCTTGACGATCGGCTTCAGATATTGGTTTTGATGATTTCCCTAATAATTCTTCTTCTAATAATTCTTTTTTAAATAAACGCTTAAAAATAGCCATAATTAATTACCTCTTCTTAAAAATGAAGGTAAGTCGTCATCTTCTTCATCTAAATTATTTTCAGAAGCAACTTTTTTAGCAGTTTCTAAATCTTTAGTTTCCGGATGTGGATTTGGATTTGCAGATATAACTTCAGCAGCTTCAGCTGCTTTTTGAGCTGTGTTAGATAATTTTCCTGTTGCATATAAATGAATTTCTTCAGGTGTCATAAATGCTAATTCTTTTTCAATATTACGTTTTGGAGCAACTTCTTTTTCTTGGTCTAAACCAGTAGCGATTACCGAAACATAAATTTCATCGCCTAATTGTTCATTAATTGAAATTCCAAAAATTGTATGCAGTTCATTACCAGCAACTTTTTTAATTGCATCAACTGCTTTAGAAGCATCTAATAAAGAAATACTTTGACCTCCAGTAACATTAATAATTGCGTGTTTTGCACCTTTAATTGAAGCTTCTAAGATTGGTGAAGTAATTGCTTGTAATGCTGCTTTAACAGCTTTATCATCGCCACTAGATTTACCAATTCCGATTAAAGCTTTTCCTTTATTAGCTGTCACTGTGCGAACATCAGCAAAATCAAGATTAATATATGCAGGAATTGCAATTAAATCAGTAATTGTGCGGACTCCTTGACGTAAAATAGCATCAGCATACTGGAAAGAATCTTTTAAAGGAATGTTTCCGAATTCTTCTAGTAATTTATCGTTTGAAACAATAATCAATGAATCAACAGCTTTTCTCATATCTGCTAAACCCATGTTAGCGTTTTTAGTTCTGATACCACCTTCAAATTTAAAAGGCGTTGTTACGATTCCGATTGTTAATGCTCCTAATTCACGAGCGATTTTAGCTACAATAGGTGCAGCCCCTGTTCCAGTTCCGCCTCCCATTCCCGCAGCAACAAAAACTAAATCAGTATCTTTTAATAATTCTTTTAATTCTTTTTCGGCTTCAACAGCTGATTGTTTTCCTAACTCAGGATCGGCTCCAGCCCCCAATCCTTTTGTTAATTTTTCGCCTAGAACTAAACGGACGCTGGCTTTTGAAGTTTTCAATACTTGTTTATCAGTATTGGCAACAATAAATTCAACTCCTTCAATTCCTTCCTCAACCATACGATTAACGGCGTTGTTTCCTGCGCCTCCAACTCCAATAACTTTAATTCGAGCTACACCAGTAGCAACATTATTTAATGTATTGTCTTTTTCAGATGATATCGTAATATCTTCAAACATAATTTATCCTCCATTTTTATTTTTTATTTTTTTATACAGAATTTAACTGTTCGATGATTTCTTTTAATTTATTTTCATTGTGATTGATTTTTTTAGCTAAGCGTATATTAATGAAATTTTTATTATTATAATAATAAACATTACCTAAAATCGCGCTAAAATCATTTTTAGTAACACCAATAATTTTTGATTCATATAATCTAATATTTAAATCAGGAAAATGATAATTAATAAATTTTTCAAAATTTTGAATTTTTATTAAAGAACCACTAAAAATAAACAAAGTTTCTTTAATATTAGTTCAATTTTTAGAACGATTAATTAATTTAGTAATAATTTCTAGAACTCGAGCATTGATAACTTTTGTTAAAAATTCTACTTTATAAATAACTTCCCGTTTTAAACCTGGAAAGTAACGAGTATAAATTACTTTATCGTTTAATGATTCTTGAAAATTAATACTTAAAAACCCATAAAGATTAAAAATTGCTTTCGCTTGTCGAAAACCACAATTTAAAAAATAATTAATATCTTTGATAATTTGATCACTACCAACTTTAATCGTTTCTTGACCGCGAATAATTTCGTGGTAATTAATTGCGACTTTACTATAAATAGTTCCGACATTGCACAAGATTACATGTTTTTTTAATTCTTCAATTGCGCTTTGTTCATAAGCTAATCCAACTGATTCTGACATAATTGATTTAATATTTAAATCCATTGCATGAAATAAAACTTTGATATCATTAATAAAACCTTTATTTAATAAATAACAAAGTGCTTTAATTTTGATTAACTTATTGATTTTTGTATTAATTGGGGCATAAAAAGTAGCAAACGTTTTATCGACTTCAAACCTCAAAGGAATCATATTGATGATTGAAGATTGATCAGAATTATTTAAAACTTTCATTCTTTCTAATAGAATTTTATTATCTTGATGACTAAACTTATCAGTTGTATAATGATAAGTTTTTTCAATCATCAATAACTTAAAACCTAAATCACAAACTACGACTAAAACATTTTGGAATTTAGTTCTTAATTGGTTTTCAAGATTATCAATAGTTTTCTGTAATCATTCTTTAACATTTTTTAAATTAATGATCTTTTTTTGATGACTATCAATAATATTGTCGTGATAAACATTTTTATACAAAACTATAATTTTGGTTTCGTGTCCAATGTCTTTGTTGATGACTAATATTTTTATTGAGGAAATATTAATCTCCACAATTAATTCTAAAAAACGGGGTTCCAAAAATAGATCACCTCATTAATTTATTAAAATTATCGTTTTTCAATAATTCTTAGTTTCGCACTTCGAGATCTTAAATTCTGTTCAACTTCAGAATTAAGAACTTTTTTTGCAGAAATTGTTATAAATGGAGCTGAATCGTCAAATTTAATTGGTAAATTTGGTGGTAATTTTGATTTTGTTAAAGAATTAAAAATTTTTTTAACAATTCGATCTTCACCAGAGTGAAAACTAATTACACAAATTCGCCCTCCAGAATTAAGCATTTCACTAGCGCTCATAATAGAAGCGTTGATTGCATTCAATTCATCATTGACAGCAATTCTAATCGCTTGAAAGCTTTTTCGTGCTGGATGCTTCTTACGTGCTAATTTAGCAGGGTAAACAGATTTTATAATATCAACCAACTCAATTGTTGAAGTAATTGGTTTTAAGGCTCGGGCACTAATAATAGCGCGAGCGATTTTTGGAGCGATTTTTTCATCACCATATCGAAATAAGATATTTCTAATTTCTTCATAAGAATGAAAATTAATAATATCTGCTGCAGTTTTAACTTGGTCTTGGTCCATTCTCATATCTAGGGGACCATCATTGTGAAAACTAAACCCGCGTTGCGCATTATCTAATTGCGGTGAACTAACACCTAAATCATAAATAATACCATCGATTTTATTGATATTTAATTCCAATAACTCACTTTTAAGATCAGCAAAATCACTTTTAACAATTTGAAATTGATTGCTAATCGAAGCTAATATCTTTTCAGAATATTTAATCGCAGTCATGTCTTTATCAAAAGAAATTAATTTTCCAGTTTTTAATTTTTGTAAAATTAATTTTGAATGACCGGCTCTTCCTAAAGTGGCATCAACATAAATTCCGTCATCTTTAATGTTGAGCGCATCGACTAATTGATTTAGCATCACGCTAATATGTTGATGTTTAGAATCCATTTTTTCCTCCAATAAATTTGTTTTTGTAACTATTAATATTTATTTTTCAGATAACTAGTTTTAGAAATTAAATTTATTTAATAAACTAAATTATTAATGATAAATTTAATTTTACTAATAAACTACTAATTTGATTATATTAAATATTTAATATTATATTAGTAGTTTATTAGTATCATAACATTCTATGTTTTCTACTTATCTATACTTATTATATATTATTTCTTTTAAGATAGTCAATATCGTGAAATGACTTAATTTGTAGTTGTTTTTCGGAATTTAAGAAAATTATTTAATTGTCGGTATTTTAGTAAAAAATTAGCATTAAAAAAATAGAAAATTCTAAAAATTAGTTTTTCTATTTTTTTTAAAGTTTTATATCATTATTTACAAAAGTTATTAATCGTTTTTAGTTGAAACAACTTTTTTACCTTTATAAAAACCACAGTGCTCACAAACGCGATGTTGTTGAATGTTTTGACCACAATTAGTACATGCGATTAAATCAGCTACTGATAATGCTTGGTGAGAACGACGTTTACGTTTAATCATCTTCGACGTTCTTCTAAATGGTACTGCCATATTATTAACCCCCTACAGATTGTTAGAATTGTATTTTTATAAATTATATAAAATGCATAAGAATTATATAATTATTCAAGGGCTTTGTCAAGATTGTTTTTACGAAAACTTAAAAGTTTACGATTGTTTTTTGGTAATGGTTTAATAAAAAATAAATTATTTTCAAAAGCAATTAAAAATAATGGTGTTAGCGTTATCAAAGTTACAAAGAATGTTGCTAATAAATAAGGATAATTAGTAACCAAACAATAAACTACTAATTCTAGTCCTGTTTGACCATTAGTTCAAGCAACCATTCCTGAAATAGTTTCATTAGCTAGAGCCAATATAAAGCTTGTACTCACGACTAATACAATAATGCTAGTATTAATTTTTTTATTTTCTTTAAACTTAAAGACTAATAATCATAAACCACCTAATGCTAAAGAAATATATTGTGTATAGTAATCTAATAATAATCCAAGTACTGGATGAGATGGTGATAATAAATATCCGGCACCTTCAAAAGCGTGTACAATACCCATTACAAATCCTAACAATATCCCAGTTAAAACACCACGTCTAATAGTCATAAAAATAATTACTGGCATCCCTAAATTAAGAACTCCCCCACTAGTACCAACTGGGATCAGTGCTCCAATATATAATAAAATTGTCATCAATGCAATTGCAATTCCGATTTCGCTAATAAACTGTAATCGATTTCTTTCATAATTAATATCTGAATTCATGTTTTAAAAACCTTTCGTTTTTTTTTAATAAGAATATTTTGTTGTTAAAGTCTTTAAAACAATTAAAAAAGTAAAGAATTTTTGAAACTCTTTACTTTGTAGAAGTTATATTTTATATGCAAACGCATAATTAAATAAAATAAAAACCACTTCTTACGCTAGAATTATCTAGATCAAGTTTTGAGGGTATTTCTCAGCCAAAATGGCACCCCTGAGTTTTAAAGATATCACAATTATACTATTATTATCAAAATTTGTCTATCAATTTATTTATTTTTAAGATTTAAAATGTGAGTGTTCAAAACACTGATTAAAAAAGGCAATTTCTAAACGACAAACATCCCCAAAAATTTTGTTAAGATCTTTTAATTTAGATAATTTAATTTCACGAGAATATTCGTTAATAAAATCAATATAAGTTTTACAAATCATTTCAAAATCTTGACCCGAGTATTCATCAATTCATGCTTTGTAAGGATGTCTATCATCAATATTGGGATAACGTTTTAACATTTTTTGTGCTAGTTTACCATACCCGATTGTGCAAGCTGCTAAAGCAACTAATAGATCAATAAATTCACCTTTAATAACTAAATTATTAAAATAATTAGTATAAGCATTAGTTATTAAACTAGGAACACTATCCTCAAGAAACCCTTTAGAAATATCATATTTTAACAAATCTTCATGCATTTTAGTTTCACCATAAATTACCCCTTTGCAGTTTTCAACAGCAAAGATCATTTCTTGATGAGTTCTTGATTTATATCCCAACGCTAAAAAAGCACGTCCATATTCTAATAAGTAAAAGTAATCTTGTAATAAATAATATTTAAATTCTTTATTACTTAATTGGGCAGCAAATAATTTTTCCACAAAACTATGATTTAAATATGCATTTCAAACTTTTTTGTTAAAGCTAATTAATTTATTAAACAACATTTAAAAACCTCCAATGCCTTATTTATCATTACTAATATTTTATCATTCTATTAAAGATTTTTGGCGAAAAACCACAATTAATATCACTAAGGTCAATGCTGATGTTGGAGCCACATAAATGATGTTATAAATTAAACTTGCTTGAAATCGTGATCCAATAGGGCCGCTAATAATAAAATAATAAACGCCTGATACTGTCGAAACTGCAAATGATAAACTCATCCCAATAAGAACGCAAAAAATAATTTTTTTTAAATTAATATTTTGAGATTTCAAAGTTCATCCAAGACAAGCAACAGTTAATGGAATAACTTCAAAACCAATAATATAATCGAGCAGAAACTGACCGAATCCAATTGGTGGAAAAATAAAAATTACCATTAGCACACTATTAAATAATACGATAATGCTAGCTTTGATAAAACCTCTTCGAAACGCATAAAAAAAGATAATAGAATAACCCATATTAATTGTTCCGCCATTAGGCATACTAAAAATTAAACGGGAGATTATTTCTAATACTAGCGTTAAGGCAATCATAATACTAATTTCAGCAATTGCAATTGTATGATAGTTATATCGTGAGTTTTTATGATTCATAATTATTAATAATTATAGCATGTAAATTACGTTTTATTTCAATATCTATTTTTTTATTAATTGCTAAAACATTGATTTTAATAACTTTTTTTACAGCTTTATTTTTGATTAATAGAGATTTATTATCACATTGAATTTGATAATAAATACTCATTAAAGTTCTTTGAATTCGTGATCTAGTATAACGGCGTGAAACACAGTTTTCAACTAATTCTTCATAATTAAGACTAACTTTTAATTGTTTGAAAATTAAATTTTCAATACCTTCACTAACTAAATGATATTGCTTAATCGTTTTCAAATCGCATTTTTTAAAAATTTTAATTAACTTTTTAAAAATGCGTGCGTTTTGATTTTTAATATTTTTAAATTTTTTTAATGGAGTAAACTGATTGGTACTTTCTCGCGCTAGCAACATTTTACGAATTAATGTTGCGCTGGCAAATTGATCTTGAGCATCATTACTATGAAACGGAATTGTTCGCTTAATAGCAACTGGTTCAATTTGATAATTTTCTTCAAAAATTGTTTTGATGTATTGAATCCCCAGCATATCATTAGCATCTTCAACGCTTTCGTTAATAGCAATTTTTAAAGCTTCGTTATAAGATTTTGGATAGCTTAAACCACTTTTTAAAAATTGCTTAATGTTTTTATTAATTGCTGGTTTTTGATCAATTTGAGCACGAGCAATTTTTTTAAGTTTACAAATATTATTTGATTCACTTCCAAAAACAATATTGCTAACTCCAAGACGATGTAAAATTTCAACAGCATAAAAAGCAAATAAATGGGCTGCTTGAAGAACTTTAAAAAGTGGTAATTCAACAACAACATCAATCCCATATTTAATTCCAATGCGAGCACGTCGTTTTTTTGATGCAATTGCAAAGCTACCTCTTTGACAAACATCGCCACTCATTATTGCAACAATAATACTGTCAGGAAACATTTTTCTAGTTTCTTGAATATGATAAATATGTCCGTTATGAAACGGATTGTATTCAACAATAATACCAACTAATTTCATTGACTACTCCTAATTTAATAATAAAATATTTTTAATATAGTTAATATCGCGTTTCATATTTGAACTTCGTAAAATATAACTAACGAATGCAAAATTTTGATAATGATATTTATTTACTAATTGCGGGACTGTTTTAGCGTTCATGCCACCAATTAATACAATTGGAATTTGACTATCGCTATTAGCTGCTAGAACGCTCGTTTTAACAATTATCGCATTTGGTTTCGTTTGACTAGGATAAATTGCACCTAAGCCAATATAATCAGCCCCAGCATTGATTGCTTTTTTAATCTGTAGTTCGGTTTGACAACTAATACCGATGAACCCAGCAAATTTTTGTTTAACTAATTGAATGTCAATATCGTCTTGACCAATATGGAGTCCATCACTTTTAAGAGTAATTGCTACATTTAAGTTATCGTTAATTACAAAAGGAACATGATATTTTTGACATAATTGCTGAATTTTTTTGGCTTTTGCTAAAAAAACACTATCAATATCTGTTTTATTACGATATTGAACGATTGTAACACCATTTTTTAGTGCTAATTCTAATAATTTATTTAAATTTGGAACACTATCATCAGCTACTAAATAAATTCGATAATCAATACTCAAGTTATTTTTCATGCTTAATTTCCTTAAAGTTAAAAAAATGATTGATTGGATCTTTTCCACCACTACGATTTAATTTTTGACCATATTTAATACCATTGAAAACATAGTTTTTAGCTTTAATAACAGCGTTTTTAAAACTAATTCCTAATGCTAAATTAGCACAAATCGCACTACTAAAACTACAACCAGTTCCATGAGTACTCGTTGTTTTCAAAAAAGGTTTTTCTAAATAAAAAAAAGTTTTATTTAGAAAATCATAACAAACTTCTAAAGCAGTTTTTTCTAAATGACCACCTTTAACAATAACGCTACATTGTCCTAATTGCGAAATTTTTAAAGCAGCTTTTTCCATCGTTGATTGATTATTAACTACAAAATTACATATTTTGGCAGCTTCCAATAAATTTGGAGTAATAATATCAACTAAAGGAATTAAATTGTTAATAATATAAGGAACTAGCGATTCTTCCATTAACGCTACATTAGTTGAAGATATCATTACCGGATCATAAATAATTTTTAAAGGTCTTTCTTGGTTTTGAAGATATTGCTGCAAAACTTCAACAATCACTTTTGCTGCTGCCAAGTTACCAATCATCCCAATTTTAATATGAGTAATATAAAAATCATCTAAGACACTAGTGATTTGTGCTTTGATGATTTCTGGATCAAGATGTCTGATCAATGATACTGTTTGTGAATTTTGAGCTGTTACACTAGTAATACAAGATGTGCCATAAACTCCACAAGCTGCGAAAGTTTTTAGATCAGCCTGAATTCCAGCACCAGCACCAGAATCACTACCAGCAATAGTTAATACTTGTTTTAACATTTAATCAATTCCTTAATAGTTATGTTATTTTAAAAAATTGTAATTAATGGATCTTTGGAAATAATATAGAAAAAGTTAATTTCGCACTCAACGGCAATGTTAAATAAATCACTTAATTGATCAAAATCTAAATTTTTATTTTGTTCAGCCCAATGATTTAAATAATTAATATATTTTAAAGTTGAATAAGATTTTGTACTACGATTTCTATTATTAAATCATTTTTTAGCAGGACCTTGATTTTCCTGATCAAACTTTGCTGGGTGACCATGTTGTTCTTCAAAGTTATTAAACATTTCAAAAAATAAACCATAACTAATAACGCAAGGCGCTAAAGTTGCTAATAAATCACCATAATTATAATCATTGGCAATATTGATTAAAAAGTTAACATATTCAGTGGTTGCTGAATTCATTTTAATATCTTCTGATTTTAAAAAATCAAAACCATAACTATTCTTACTAATATTATTTTTTGTATTCTTCATTCTTGACAAAAAATAATCAGCAAAATCCAAATTTTCAAAACTATTTTCCATATTACGTAATACGTAAAAACATTTTTGAAAAATTCGCATGTATAAACAAGATTGAATTCAAAATTGATACATTTGTTTTTTGCTGATTTTTTGATCAAGAAGTTTAGTAATAAATTTATTTTGAGCTACTAATTCTTCTCATTTGCTACAGTTTTTAATTAATTTGTTAAAAAAAGTCATAAATTTATTATATACTAAAAATAATAAATTTGTTAAATATTTTTAATAATTTTAATACAAAAATTTTTAAAAATTTGCATTGTGTCATAAATTGGTCAACTTATTTTGCAATAAAAAGTGTGTTCAGTTTTTTTGTAATCGATGTTTTGATTATGATTTCGATATAAGAAATCTGCTCCAGAAAAATCAGTAACTAATTTAATAACATATTCTTTATGTCTTTTTTTAAATGTAATACGTTTCCCGAAAACGTCTTTTTTAAAGTAAAATACTGGTCGAAAGTGTTTATTTAAATCATTAATAATTAACTGAATAAATAAATTTGTTAATTGTTCATGATGTTCTTCTTCATCGACAATGTTATTAATTTTCTTTAATTGTTCAACTTCATCTTGATACATAAACGATTTATGGAAATTATAAGTATTGATTGTGCTAGTAAAATCTTGTTCTCAATCACCATGATATGATGGGTTATCAACAATATAACTTTTGACATCTTTGTAATATCAAACGTTATTTTGATCATATTTATAAACTCTATAAGGATAGAAAGTTTTATTTTTAATGTGATGTAGTTTGTGTTCAAAAATAATAAATTCTTCCAAATGGACAATAATTGATCCAGGAGTCGGCATATGAGCTTTATGTTTTTTCTCAAAATTTTTACGTGAATTACGTAATGTTGAAACTTCATTAATGAACCATTTTGGATCATGAAGTTGCTCTGAATCAACTAAAAAGTTTTCATCAATATTATAATGAGTTAATAAACTAAAGTGATTAGTACTTGTAACAGGATATAAAAAGTCTTTTTGACGGAAATTTTGATCGCTTAACTCGACTTCCTCAGCACTAATAGGAATTAGATTGGCAATTTGATTTTCATCTAATCCAGTATTAGGAAAAACAATTGTTCAAAGATATTTCAATTTAAAAATAATGTAATCTCTTTGTTTTCATTGTGATAATTCATTATCAATTTGTTGTAATTTTTCAATTGTTTCAGGAGTTAATAAACGCGAACTTAAATATGAAATTTTAATAAAATTGAAACCTTCTTTATATTTTAATTTCATTAAATGTTTTTTTCAATCGCGAATATTCAATGATTTGCCATAAATATCTTTCTCATCACCAGCGGCAATAATATAAATTGGCTCTTGCAAAAATAAACCTTTGCTTAATGCTAAGATTAAATCTTTAGTATGTGTATAATCTTTACGTTTACGATTTTTAAGATTATGTTTTAAATAATTAATTAATTGCGTTAAGTCAGTATTATTTTTTTGTCCTTGAATTGTCGACTGACGTTGCTTATTTAAATATTTATACAACTTTCAAATTTTAATATTATATTTGTTATTAACAATGATTTTCATATTTAACTCCTTTTGTTAGAAAAGAAAAATTATAAAACGATTTTTCTTAAAAAATTTAAATTATTATAAGCATCTTTTAATGCGCTAGTAGGCACTTGTTGATATAATAAAGACCAATTTTTAGTATCAATTAAAAACGAACTTCTTTTATATGTTCAGAAGATATTATTAAACATCTTTTTCTGATGTGCGACTTCTAACATTTTACCTAATTTAAAATTAATGTCAATTGCCATGGTTTGTGAAAGATCAAATTTCTCACAAAATTTCACTTTTGATTTTAAGTCTCCTTTACCGATTCCAATAACTTTACAATCTAATTTTTTAAATTCATTATTTAATTCGGAATATTTTTTTGCTTGGATTGAACAACCGGGAGTATTGTCTTTAGGATAAAAATATAGCACAATGTAACGATTACTAATATCGCGTAAGCAAAATTTTTGATTTGTTTGATCGATTAACTCGGAATAACTAAAATGGATCATATGATTTGAAAACTCCTTAGTTTTATCTGTAATATCATTTATCTATATATTTTTATTATATAATATATGGTCGATGAAAAGGTAAAAAACAAGAAAAAAACAAACCTGGGAAGATTTGTTTTTTATTTATATTTTTTTACAGTAATAATATTTACATAATTTAATAATTCATAAAATATAATTTAATAAAATTGAAGACCTAAAAAATAATATTAAATTAATACAAAAACGAAGAAAAGAAGTGAATTGATAAATTATTTAATGATTTCAATAATAAACACTATAACAACATAACTTAAAAGCGCTAACTAACACTTTTTTTGAAACAGAACAATTTTGAAAATAAAATTAAACTTAAATCGAAAGGAGATAAAACAAAATAAATTGTTTTAATTAAAAATTAAATTAATATTTATTATAATTTATTGTATAACTTCATAACTTAGTTTAGTAGTTATACACATTAATTATACATTATTTATCGCCTTTTTTAAAATTATTTACTTAATTTTTTATGTAAATATGAATATAAAAAAAATTGTGAAATGAAAGCTGCCAAACCAGGAATGAAAAGTGTGATTTTTCCCACTGTGCTAAATGAGTCAACAAATAGAAATGCAACAGATAAAACATAAAAAGTCATTAAAATAAAAAATAATGATAAACCAGAAAATAGAATGAAAAATCTTTTTCTAGTTAATGGAATATTAGCGTTTTTATCAACGATCGAATCAGCTTCGATTTCTTCAATTTCTACAGTAGTTTCAGATATGATTTTACTCATAGTGATTCTCCTTTTTTTTAAATTTTTATTTAATATTTATTAGTCAAATAATAACATAATTATCTTGTAGTTAAAAGATAATTATTAAAAAATAAAAAAAGAATAAGTGCAAGCCATAACTCACACTTATATATTAAACTAATTTTATATTTATTTTTTTATGATTATTACTTTTATTATTTTAAAAATTTTATTGTCTTTATTTTCAAAATTTAAAAAAATAGAGTGATACTAATTAATAACTAGCAGAGGAGACTAATTTTTTATATATATTTATCACTAAGTGCAATCTTATATTATTAATTAATATATTATTGATTTTAAAATCTATTATTAATATTTTAATTATCATAAGACTGCTTGATAATATTTAATTGTAAACGAAGAAATGAAAAAGATATTTAAATTTTATAATCTACACATAAAAGAAAGATAAAATGATTTTTGAGGGAGAATCATAATTTGATAAACTACCCTCATACTTAATTATAATACATAAATATTTATAGGTAAAACTTTAAAAATAAAAAGACTTATTTTAAAGTATTTTAAAAAATAAATGTCGAAATATTTTAAAAATACTTTGCTAAATATGATCAAAAATAAAAATAAAAATAAACTTTACTTTCTCAAAATATTTATGTATAATTTACTTGATAATGTCAAAGGAATATTTGATAAAAAATTAATTTTTAAAACTGGAGGTAGATTATAGAATATGGATATGTATAAAGAATCAATGTGTCTTTTTATGCAATTAGTTGCTAAACGCAAAAGACATCTGCATAGTTTATTGAATGATTTTAGTTTATCGCCATTAGAAGGTAAGATTATCTATTTATTATCTAAATCTCCTGAAAAAAAATTAAAAATTAGTAAAATATCACATCAATATAGTTTGGATAACGGTCAGTTATCACGATTAGTTAAAAATCTTGAAACTAAAGAAATCGTTATTTTAAAGGACGATCCAGAAGATAAGCGCCAAAAATATATCGAATTAAATCGAGGTGCTGAAGTTTTAAAAAATTTCAAAAAAAAATTTTGATTAAACTTCAATAGTGAATTCTTAGAATTAAATCCCGAAGAAATTACTATTTTTAAAAATTATTTACAAAGGATGGTGAACAACGATGACAAATAGTACAGCCGATAAAATTCTACTTTCAAAAAAAGAAAGAAAACAAAATCGCGCACATTATATGTTTGGGCAAATGAAAGTCCCGCATGCGATTTTAAAAATTGGAATTCCCTCAATTATCGGAATGCTAGTAATGGGTCTTTATACTTTCTTTGACTCATTTATGGCACAACAATTATTATCTGATGAAGGGTATTCAATCGGAATTGCTTCTTCAAAGATTAATCCAATAGCTACTGGATTAATGTCATTTGGATTTTTATTTGCCTTAGGTGGAGCTACCAGATTCAGTGTTGCCTTAGGCCAGAAAAATCCTGAAAGGCAAAAAGAAGTTGCGGCTTGATCATTTTTTATTGGTTTAGTAGTTGTTATTTTAATGACATTAGTTACTAAATTTTCATTAAATGCAATCTGATCAGCTCAAGCAATTTCACCCAATGATCCAGCAATTACTAATTATGCAGTTCCATTTCTAAACATTTATTTATGAGGATCAGTAATCCAATTTTTATTTATGTTTATTACTAACTTTTTACGAAGTGATGGTTTAAATGGGGTTGCAGCCGGAGCTTATATTCTATCTTCAGTCGTGAATATTATTCTTGATTACTTTTTTATGAGTCCTCATATGGCCAATTTAGGTTATAAAGGTGGGGCGCTAGCAACAACGCTAGCTTGAGTAATTGGATTAATTTATGTCTTAATTTTCTACTTTCGAAATATTACTCATGGGGGCCACTTTATTATTAGTCCCAAATATTTAAGAGGTGGTGGAAAAACAATCTTATTAGTAATGCTAATTGGATTAACACCATTTGCACGAAATTTTGGAAATTCAATCACTTCAACAGTAGGAAATCACTTCTTATCAAATTTACCCTCGCATCCGATAAGTTGGAATGCTGATGCGATTAACCAGTGAATTAGTGGTATTAAAGCACATGGGGGTTGGGCCGCGATTCCTGATTCTATGAGACAGTTTTTAATGTCCCACGGAATTCATAATATTAACGAATTAACAACCGCGAATCTAGAAAATGTTCTCCAGCAGAGTTTTGGAAGTCAATATTGACAGCGTCTATTTGCCGGGGTGATGCCAATGCTAATGTTGTTCTTTATGCCATCATTTGGTATCATTCAAGCTTCAAGAGGACTGATTGCTTACAATTATGGCGCTAAGAATAAAGATCGTGTTATTCAAGGTGTTTGATGAACTATCATCATGGCCGTATCATATTTCATTATTGCGACAATTATTATTATGTTATCAGGGCACGCAATTGCTGCTGGATTTAATGTTAAAAATAATGCCCAAGTCGGGTTA
The DNA here is from genome assembly GCA_965222755.1 of Mycoplasmatales bacterium. Taxonomy (GTDB): domain Bacteria; phylum Bacillota_I; class Bacilli_A; order Mycoplasmatales; family JABABV01; genus JABABV01. The sequence goes on from CBDCUK010000001.1 coordinate 183,037, forward strand.
TTAATTAATGGTCATATGACGCAATTAGGTTCAATGCCAACACTTGGTGATGATGTTCGAAAAGTAATTTATATTATGTTTTGATCATTACCAGTTTATGGGATTCAGTTTGGAGCAATGACGTTCTTTCAATCAACAAATCGTATTGTTTGATCAGTCTTTATGGCACTACTACGTGGTGTAATCATTGAAATTCCATCATTGTTTTTACTGTATCATATTGCTCATGCCAACAATAATGCTTGATTATATTTCTGAGGATATCCAGTAATGGATGTCGTTTCAACATTAATTGTGATCCCAATTATGTTTTGAGCACTACACGAATTGAAAGTTAAAGGTTTCAAAAAAGACGGCGACGAAGCTTCTAACATGAATGTGTACAAAGACGAAACAACCGAGGAAACTAATGAAGTTGCTTTAAAAACAACTTAAACTAATAAAAAAAATAGTGAGATTTATTTCACTATTTTTTTTAATGCTGGGATTTTTCTTTCAATACTGTAGCGCCTAATTTTAGTTTCTAATTTTATTAAAATATCTTTTAAAATTGTTGCTGCTTCTCGTTCTATTAAATCAGCTTTTTTCTTAATATCTCTTGAAGCATTGAAAATTTTTTGAGTTCCATTTTTAATATTATTATTAAAGTCTTTAAAAATGCCATCTTTAAAAATATTAAATTCAGTTAATATTGTTTGTTTATCTTTTAAATTAATATTAGCTTTTTCAATTTTATTTTTCTTCAATGCGAAGAAACACATTAAGTTTAAAAATGAAATAAAATAATGTGGTCTAATAATAAACATGTTTTGATAGCCTTTATCATTAACTTTTTTGATTAGAAAATCATCTTTCTGCATTTCCAATTCTGATACTAAAACAGAGTAATCCGCTCTGAAATTACGAGCATCACTTGCTAATTTATCTAGGTGGTTGCTGTTTTTTAATTTCGGACTATTGGCAGTATAATTTGATTGTGTTTTAGCCTCAATTATTAAATTACAAATTTGATTATTATTTTCGTCACGAATTAAAAACTGAAAATCTGGTTTAGCTCCTAATATTGATTTATCCGTTTTTTTAAATGATGAATTATTAAAAGAAAATGAATTTTTATTATATTCATGTTGAATTCAATTTTCTAATTCTTCACCAATTTGTTTTATATTTAACCCTGATTTTTCACGATTTAAAACTTCATATTTTTCTTCTAGTTTTGATATTTCACTATTTTTAACTAAAATGGCATCATTTAATTTTTGATTAATATTTTTAAATTCATCTAAATCTTTTTCTGATTTATCAAGATCTTTTTTATTTTTTTCATTATAAGGTTCAGTTGCTCTATAACCAGCTAATCTTTCTGCAAGTTTTTGATTAGCTGTTTTGGATTCATCCAATTGATTTCGTACTTGTTTCAATTCTTTTTTTAATTCTTGAAGATTATCATAATTATTATTAATGTTAGGTTTTTCTTTTTTAATCAGGATAATTAAACCTAAAATAATTGCCCCAACGATCAAAATAATTAAAATTATTGATAATGCATTATTAATAACAAACACTTCCTCTGAGATTTATTTTTTATTCAATATATAAAAATAATCATAGCATAAAAAATGAAAAACAACTTACGTTTTCAAGTAAGTTGTTTTTTGGGTTTTTTAAATTTGTTTAATTAATTAGGTCAAGCAATCATTAGTTTAATTTCTGAGTCGATTGCTTTAATTGCTAATTTCTTTAAATCAGCTAATAATAAAATAGCGCTTTCACCACGATTAAAATCAACCCCATTAACAATCGCTTTTCCGGCTAATAAAGTGATTCCTAAAAATCCTTTATTAGGTAATTTTAAATCATTAATATCAATACTTTCACTAGTAGTAATATTTAATAATCCAAAATATGGACCTTCTAAAAATTTACTAATAGTTGTTTTCTCATTGATTTTATTAATAATTGGTTTCGGAGTAGTATTGTTATCATAGCAACTTACTGCTAATGATTTAGCAATATGTAATTCTCTTGGTTTGCCATTTTCAAGACGATCATAATCATAAAAACGATAAGTGATATCACAAGATTGTTGTAATTCATAAACTAAACTACCAGCCGTAATTGCATGAATTGTTCCTGAGGGAATATTATAGAAATCACCTTGGTTGATTTTTACAGTTCGTAGAATATTATCCCAATCTTGTTTTTTAACTAAGTCCGTTAATTCAGCTTTATTTTTAACTTTTGTACCATAGATTAAATCATGATTTTGGCTATCAACAATATATCAACATTCATCTTTTCCGCGAGCGTTAACATCTTTTTCTAAACGTTGAGCTTGCTCGTTATTTGGATGAACTTGGACAGAAAGATTTTTATTAGCATCAATAATTTTTGATAAAATTGGAAAATCTTTTGTTTTTGAATAATTAAATAATTCTTGATAATTGTTTCATAATCATTCAAGAGTTTGATTTTTAAATTCACCTGTAGTAATGATTGAAGATTTTCCTGGATATCCAGAAATAACTCAAGCTTCACCAATTTTTTGATCAATTGGTAATTTAAATCCATAATCAGCTAAGCGTTGACTTCCTCACAAACGTGGTGAAAAATAGGGTTTAATCTTAAACATTGAAAGTCCTCTCGATTAAGAAGCTCCTAAAACTTTAACTGCTTCTAATTTTTCTTGTTTTTTAGCTTTGCGATCTTCTAGATGTTTAATACCAATAATAATAGTTGCTGTTGTTAGCGAACCAATTAAAATTGTTACTAAATATAATAATCCATAACCATAATTAGTTGCAGATAAGTATTTACCATCTTTTAAACCACTAGGGATTGCATGTCCGATTGCTCCCACAAAGTAAACAATTGGTCCACCATGAGCAGCATTATCTCCAAACATAAATAATGCAGCGATCGCTGAAGCAACTGCTCCACCAACAACATTTGCTAAAATAAATTTTGGATATTTAACAGCGAATGGAATTGCTCCTTCAGTAATTCCAAACATTCCCATACCAAGAGCCGCAGTCGCGTTCGACTCATCTTCTTTATCAAATCTTAACTTAAAGATAAAGCGTCCGACTAATGTTCCGATTGCATTTCCTAATGGCGGTACTGCAATAGCAGCAGCTACCATTCCCATAATTTCTGGTTGTCCTCGACCAATATAGACAGAACCTAATAAGAAGGCAACTTTATTGATTGGTCCACCCATATCAAAGGCGACCATCGCTCCTAAAATCATCCCAACAATAAATAATAAATTGTGAGCGATTAAATGTTCGATTACTGATTTGATTCCTTTTGATAATTCATATAAAGGTCAGTATCCAAAGAAAGCAAAAAATACTCATCCAGTTAATGTAAATAAAATTGGAATAATAATAATTGGTTCAATTGGTTTAATCATTGCTGGTAATTTAATAAATTGGTATCAGAATTTGACTCCATAACCAACTAAGAAACCAATTGCAATGGCTCCAAAGAATCCAGCATGAGCAGGATTATCAGCTGAGAAAGTCCCAAAACTCATATGATTTCAGTTAAATAATACTAAATCAGTAAATTTTTGACCTGCTTTACCAGTGTAATTACCACTACCATTACCGATAACCATTGATAATATCATCGTTGGTGCAATCGCAGAACGACCACCAATTGAATTAGCAATATATCCACCTAAAATTGGAATCATTAATGTAAAGGCACTAACCCCAATAATATTAATTACATTTCAAAAATCATTTTTGAAAACTCAAGCATGAGTTTTTGGATCAATTGTTGCTCCGATTCCTAGTGAAATAGCTAATAATAAACCACCACAAACTACGAACGGAATCATGTATGAAACACCAGACATTAGATGTTGCATTGGTCCAGTTTTTGATTTTTGACGTTGACGTTCAATAAATGATGAGTTGTCACTACCATTACCTGAACCGGCACCTGGTTCAATTGGTGCACTTAATGCTTGATCAAATAATCCTTTAGTATCCTTTAAAGGCGCCGCTACTTTTGTATATAGAACTCGTTTTCCAGCAAAGCGTTCCATTCCAGTAACATTAACATCGGCAGCAATAATAACAGCATCAGCTGCTTCGATATCTTTATCTGTTAATTTAGTTCCAACACCCTCAGCTCCCTGAGTTTCGATTTTAACATTATAACCTAAACTCTCACCAACAGTAGTTAGTTTTTTAGCAGCCATAAAAGTATGTGCTATTCCTGTTGGACAAGCGGTAATTCCAACAAAAGATAACTGTTTTTTAGCATCTTTGTTAGTAGTTTTCGCTACTATTTTATTACCTTTTGCTTTTGCTTTTGGTGCATTAGCAACTTTATTAATTAAATCTGCTAACTTATTAGCATCTTTAATTTCTTTTAAATTTTTACGAAATTCTGGATTAATTAGTTCTGTTGATAATTTAGCAAGAACTGATAAATAGTCAAACTTAACTGTTTTTTTTCCAGGAATAATAATTGCAATTGCAATCTTAGTTGGTTTTCCATCCATTGATTTTCAATCAATTGCTTTTTTCAATCTTAATAAAAAGATTGCTGGTTTAAGATTGGCATTTGTTTTTGCATGCGGAATGGCAATACCATCTTCAAAACCAGTAGTAGATTCTAATTCACGCTTTTTAAAAGCATCAACTAAACTACTTTCGTTATTACAAAAACCAAGTTCAACTGCTTTTTTGGCAATTAATTTAAATGCATCTTCTTTATTAGAGACATCGGCATTTAAAAAAACCTGATTGTTATTTATTAGGTTCATTCTTTTCTCCTTTTAAAAATTAAAATATTTTTTTATTTTTATTTTTTTATTAATTTATTTAATAATAAGATAGAGGTCATTAAAGACCCTAATATATATTCTATATTATTTTATATAAAATTTATATAAAAATCTTTTGTAAGCGTTTTCTTAAATAAAATTTATATGCCATACAAAATAATTATTATGATCTTAAATAAAAATTATTTTTATTTTACTATTGGATACAAAAAACTCCACAAATATAAAATTTATGGAGTTTTTTTTATGTAGATAATTTTTATTTATTTAGCATGATAAACAGCACGCATTGCTTTAATATTATCAAACTGATCGATTTTAATATGATTTAACTTATCGAATTTATAAATGTCTTTTAACATTAGTTCGATTTGTTCTGCAAAACCAAAATTAATTTTTTTCTGAAAACTTAAAACTTGTTTTTGAGATGCAGTTTTTTTGTTTAAAGTTACTGGTTTTTTCTTCGTAGATTTTAATTTAGCGATTTCGCCCTTAGTTTTAAAAAACTTAATCATTAAAAATCCTCTAGTAAAAAACGTGGGTGCAACATAAATAATTAAATCAATTGTTGCAATATCAATTCTGTGAGCTTCTTGCTCAGTTTGTCAAAAGCTTTTAATTAATATTTTGTTTTCTTGTCAATCAATTAAAATATTTTTAAAAGCTGCATAACTATATTTTTGCATTTAAATACCTCTTAAAATCATTATAGATTAAAATTATTTTTATTTTGCGATTTGTTCTCTTTTGTCTGATTTTAGAACTTCTTCTTCTAATTTTACTAATTTATTTTCTAATATTGAGAAGCGTTCTTCTAATAGATGTCTTCATCAGAAGAATTCTACTGCCCCTCAAACAACAAGTTCTAGTCCTGTAGAAATTACTAATGTTCAGAAAGCTATTCTTGGCGGATGACTTCCATTTGCTAAAGGTGCTAAATTATATAGTGAATAAACTTTATAAGCTGTTAATACAATACATAATGTAAAACTAAAGATGGCTCAGAAAGCAATTCCTTTTACTTTAATCGTTACTGGAATTTTTTTAGTGTAACGGTTAATTAATGCATATAATGCAATAATACCAAATCATAAATAGAAAACACAAGTCATTCCTGTAATTAAATTTCCAAAGAAATCTGATTTTGCAAATAATAAAATTGAGAATAATGTTATTACTCAAATAGTGCTTAATAAACCTAGGGCAATCGCACTATAAACTGGCATATTATTTTTATTTTCTTTTTTGAAATTAATAACGTTCGGAATTAATTTATGAATTTGAACTGCTTGAAAAATACGTGATCCTGTATATGTTGTCGCATTTAAAGCAACTAAACTTGAAAGCGCAAACATAAAGTATAATGCTTGATTCATTCATTCAGATTTGAAATTAATAACTCCATTAATATTCATTTGAAAAGTTGCATAAACAAAAGTAAAGAAGAATCCAATTAATGCAACTGCTGATAGAATCATTACGCGACCAACATTACGTTTTGGATTTTCAATATTTTTTCCTAAACGCATTGCGTAATAGAAACCATCATAAATAAAGAATGATGCTACTACACCAAGGGCAATTGATTTAAATCAAACGCCAAACCCATAATGAGTATGATCCACAACACCATTTTTATAAAAGCTAAATGGGTGTGCTCAGAAACCACTACGATTACTGACACAAACTCCAAAAACAATGATTCCTAATAAAGGAATTAGTTTTAGACCTGTTCCAATAATTTGAAATCATTTTCCAAAATTAAATGAAAATATATGGATAAATGAAAATGTCATTACTGAGATTGTTGCTACTGCAAACATAAAATCTCGATGGCCTAATACATTGATTCCACCATTTTTAAAGGCCGAACTACTACTATAAAATACTGGAATTAAATATTGAGCTGCTAAATAACCCATAAAAGTAGCCACAAAAGGTGTTGCCACGATTGCTAAGTTGATTGCTAGAAAAGTTCCCAGTGGTCTTCCAACTAATCCACGCATTCAAATTGGCATAAAAACATTACCTTTGAATCCGGAATTTATTTCTTTAAAACATTGCGCTAAAGAAATAACGATGAACCCTCCTAAAATAATTACTAATAACGATAATCAGGGATTACCATGTGTTGAGCTATTGATAATTGTTGCAGCATAAAATGCCCCACTACCAATAACTAATCCTAATACAAATATGACAGCTTGTCATACTTTGAATTGTTTTTTCATAATTTGTTTTTCTCTTTTCTTGTTATCTTTTTTATTTTAACTTACTTATAAAATTTGTTTCCTTAATTATTTGTTGAATTGAAGTAATATATTCTTCTTTATATTTATCAAAAACAGTTCCATGAGATCCTTTTTCAACGAATAATTTAATTGTTTTTCCTTCGTGATATTTATTCAGTAATTGTGAATGACGAAGCGGAACAAAAAAGTCTTCATGTGAATGAATAATTAAAAACGGAATGTGTTGAATTTTTTTAATTTCTTTTTTTCTGTTAAATAACCCTAGAAAAAATCCTTCTCTAAAATATGTAATTCATGTAGCCCCATAATAAGATGCAAATACAGGATATTTGAAATATGATTTTAAAACATGTTTAACTTGATGTTTTAAATTTAAGTATCCTGAATCAAAAACAACAAATTCTGGTTTTAAAGTATCATGATATTCGATAGCATATCTTAAAACTGTTGCGGCTCCCATAGAGATACCAGCAATTCCGAATTTTTCAATATCTAGTTTTTTAACAAAGTGTTTAATAATCATAAATAGATCATCAGATTCGCGAAAACCAAGTGAAAGTTTTCCACCGATTCCATTTTGACCTCGAGAATTATAAACAATAACATTGATTCCTGATTTTAAATATGGTTCAGCAAAATTTAAATTTGTTTCTATACTTCCGGTTCACCCATGATGAATAAAAACGTATTTTTTATTTTTGGGATCAACTGTAAAAACTTTTCCAATAACAACAATATTGTTACTAACTTCTAATTTAAAAGTCTCTTTTTCGATATTTGTTCATAACTTATAATCAATATTCTGTTGGGCTTTAATTTTAGCGATTCGGTGTTCATCATTAATAGTTTGGGGTGAATAAAAAGCTCATTTATATCAACGATATCCATAAATGAAATTTGTGATTAGAGGATAAATAATTGTAATTGCTAAAATATAATCTAATCAACGTGATACTTTTGAGCGTGGTTTAATACCATGCATATTGATTCACTTCCTTTTATATTATGTACGGATTTTGATATCAAGATTAGCACTAACATGAGTAATAATTTTATTCATAATGCTTTCTAAATCTTTTTTATTTAATGTTTTTTCTAATTGTTTAACCCAGTATTTAATACTTAAAACTTTTTGATTATGAACTTTTAAATCAGCATCAACATAAAGATCGAAAATAACAACATCAGCAAAATTAACTGTTGGTGTTTTTTTGATAATGTTAATTAATTGATCAGCTAATAAATCATCAGCAACAATAAACGAAAGATCACGTTCAACGTTAGCTAGTTTTGAGATATTTTCAATATAAATTGTTTTTTTAGCAGCAAACAATAAACCTAAATCTAATGTCACAACTATCGGGCTAAACTTATTATAAAATTGTGGATGTGGTTTACCGATACACCCAATAACTTGGTTATTAATCATTATTTTAGCAGATGTTCCGGGATGAAAATGCGGATGATCAACTAATGGTTGATACGCAATTTCTTTAATTCCAACGCTCCCAATTAAACTATTAATTAATCCTTTGACAACATAAAAATCATTATTTAATGATTTATCTTTAAATAATGAACTATCAACGAAATTACCGTTAATAACTAAAGCAAGATGTCTAGCATATTGATGATCGCCGTAATAAACATTACCGATTTCAAATAAATTAACATCTTTTTTATAGTTATTAGCATTGTATTCTAAAGCACTTAGTAATGAATTAATTAAAGATAAACGCATTACTTGATGTGAAGATGATAGCGGGTCTTGAATTTTAATTGGTTTTGGATAAGAAAAAATATCAAAATCTTGATAATGGTCTTGATTTACTAAACTATATGTTTTGGTGTTAAATAAATTATGAGCACTCAAAATGTTATTTAATTGGTTTTCTCATTGAAAACGAGCATCTGGATAAGTATTTTCCTCAGCTCCGATTGGCGGTAGAATTTTGATTTTATCATAATCAAGCGTTCTAATAAATTCAGCAATTAAGTTAACATCAATTTCAATATCTTTACGATATGATGGTACTTTAATTGTCAGCACATTTTTCGCCTTTTCAATTTTAAATCCAAGTCTTGTTAAATGAGCAATTGCTTCACTTCAATCTTGTTGATAACCTAAATAACTATTTAGTTTTTCAATTGATAATTGGAAAACTGCAGAGTTGTATTTACATGTATCAAAAGTCTTGATTTCAGAAACATTAATATCACTAACAATTTCATTTAATAAATTAACGAATAAAGTTAAACTTTCAGTAATTGAGAAAGGATTACTTCCTTTGGCATGTTGAATTAAATTGGGATTTAAATTATTAAATTCCTTAATATATTTACGAGCAATTAAATTACTATAACTACTAGAACTAACTAATAAAGATGTTGTATTTTCACTAACAGTCATTGCTAAATTATGAATTGAAGCTCCAATTGATAAAATCGCTTGTTGATTTTTTAATACTACTTTATTGCTAAATGATTGATTTGATAACTGATATTCAAAATCACCTTTGTAATTTTTGGGATCATTAATAATTTCGAAATTAAAATCTTTAATTTTATCAGCATCTAAAATATCAATCGGATTACTAGTTAAATTGTTAACATAATTTGCTAAATCTTTCAATAAATTAACTGGTTTAATATTGATTCCCATTAAATATTTAACTAATCATCAAGGACTTTTTGCGACTTGATAATTGTTAATTAAAACATTGCTATAAGCATCATAATTTTGAGCTTTGATAGTAACTTTAGTATTATTTTTAAAGTTATTTTTAACACGATGATTAAAGGCGAATTTATGAACTGGTTTTTTTAAATAGGCTCCTAGTTCTAATGCAACGTTGAATAAACTATGCATATCACTACGATCATTTAAAATTGCTAATTCAATAAATTGCTCATCTAATCCTAAGTATGTTGGCGCCGATGATCCTAAAAAGTTATCAGCGCATTCAAAAATAAAAATGCCTTTCAATTGTTCATCACTTAAGAATTTTTTTGAAATTCCTAACTCACTTAAACTACAAAGCATTCCTAATGATTCAATACCTCTAATTTCACTTTTAGCAATAGTGATTTCGGGTAATTTCGTACCTGGTAAAGCAACAATAACATTAGCATTTAATGCTACATTAGATGCTCCACAAATAATTTGTTGAACTTCTGTTTTATTAATTTTAACTTGGCAAATATTTAAACGATTAGCATTTGGGTGTTTTTTGATTTCAACAATTTTCCCGACAACTAATGTTTTTGCAACAACAGAACTTAATTGGTAAGTATCTTCAACTTCAAAGCCTAACTTATTAAAAGCAGTTGTTGCTGCTTCTAAAGTTAGGTTGGTTTTTAAAAGTTGATTAATTTTTGATAAACTAAAACGCATGTATTTCCCCTTTTAAAATTAATAAAATTTCTTTAAAAATTCAATATTATTATTATAAAAATCACGAATATCACTAACATTATATTTAATCATTGCAATTCTTTCGATGCCGATTCCGGCAGCAAAACTTTGGAATTTTTGACTATCAATGTCAGCTTCTTTTAAAACATTTGGATGTAACATTCCGGCACCTAAAATTTCAATTCAGCGGTTTCTAAAAAAGATGTCGACTTCAACTGATGGTTCGGTAAAAGGAAAATAAGATGGGCGGAGACGAACTTTAACATCAGCACCAAATAAATATTGACACATTTCTAAAAGCATTCATTTTAAGTTAGAAAAAGAGATGCTTTTTCCAACATTAACAATATCAACTTGACTGAATTGGTGAGAATGAGTTGCATCATCACTATCACGACGATAAACATTACCAAAAGAAACAATCTTTAAATGATTGTTTGTTTTTTCTAGTTCACGAATCGTATTCGCAGTACAATGAGTTCTTAATAATGTATCACTATTAATATAAAAAGAATCTTGCATATCACGAGCCGGATGATCTTTTGCTAAATTTAATTTTTCAAAATTATAAACATCTTCTTCGATCTCATAACCTTCAGATATTTGATAACCACGGTTGATGAAAAAATTTAAAATATCATCCAAAATTAAATTTAAAGGATGGATTTTACCTTGAGCTATGCTAACTCCAGGTAATGTAATATCAATTTTTTCAGAAGCGATTTTTTGATTAATAATTGCTAAATTAAGATCTTTTCCACATTGGTTAAAAAGTTCGTTTAAAGCAACTTTAATTTCATTAACAGCTTTTCCAAAATCAATGCGTTCTTGATGACTTAATTTTGCCATCACACGCATTGCTTGAACTAATTGGGACTTTTTACCTAAATATTGAGATTTTAATTGTTTTAAACTTTCAAAATCTTTAACTTTAACAATTTCAGTTTTACAATTATGTAAAATTTCTACTAAATTATCTAAATTACTCATGCTAAATTCCTTTCTATTATTAATTACTTCATTAAATTACTAAAGTCGGGCATTTTAAAACTATTCGACTTACCATTTTTAGCACCAAACATTGATTTCATTTTTTCCATTTGTTTTTTCATTTGGTCATATTGGCGTAACAACGCATTAAACTCCTGCGCACTACGACCACTACCTTTTAAAATTCGTTGTTTACGCTTTGGTTGTTTTAATAATTTTGGATTAGAACGCTCTTGAAGAGTCATTGATGAAATAATTACCTCTGCTAAAAAAAGTGTTTTTTGGGCACGGTCTTTTTGCTCACTTGATAATTTTGGCATTCCTGGAATCATTTTTAATAATCCTCCAAGTTTCCCCATTTTTTTAATTTGTGAAAGATTTTGTAATAAATCATTCATATTAAAATTACCACTAATCATTTTATTCATTGATTTTTTGGCAGCTTTTTCATCGATTACTTCGCTAGCTTTTTCGATCAAGCTCAGGGCGTCACCCATTCCTAAAATTCGGCGTGCCATACGATCAGGATGAAAAACATCGAAATCTTTGACATGTTCCCCAGTACCAATAAACTTAATGGGAATGTTTAATAATTGGCGAATTGAAAGTGCAGCTCCAGCACGGGCATCAGAATCTAACTGCGTAATTATTAAACCAGTTAATGCTAAGCGCTCATTAAATGAACTAGCAACATTAATAATATCTTGTCCAGACATGGCGTTAATTACCATTAAAATTTCTTTTGGTTTGATGATTTTTTTCAGATTAACTAATTCATTCATTAAATTATCATCTAAATGTAAACGCCCGGCAGTATCAAAAATAACAGCGTCAAACTGTTCGTTTTTAGCTTTTTCAAATGCAGCCTGAGCAATTTCTTCAGGCTTAGCATTAGGCATACTAAAGACTTCAAATTGGTTTTGTTTTCCAAGTTGGACTAATTGATCAATTGCGGCTGGACGATAAATATCACAAGCAACTGCTAAGATTTTTGGTAGTTTTTTGTGTTTTTGCAGATGTTTTACAATTTTGGCAACAGTAGTTGTTTTACCAGTTCCTTGTAATCCAACTAACATAATCGTCGAAGGTTTAATTGATAAATTTAAATTTTGTTGTTTTGTTCCCAGTAATTTTGTTAATTCGTGATCAACAATTTTAATAATTTGATGTTTAACATCAAGACCTGGGGTAATTTGAATACCAACTAATGCTGCTTTAATATTTGCAACAAATAGTTTAACGACTTTTAAATTAACATCAGCTTCTAATAAAGCCAGGCGAATTTCTCTAATTGTTAACTGAATGTTTTCAGCTGTTAGGGAATTCTTTTTTGCTGCTTTATTAATTGCATTCGTGATTCGGTTCGAGAAAAAATCTAACATAATAATTTACCTTTTATTTAAAATTTTTATTTTATGATAATCTTTATAAATTAATAACTAATAGCTACTTTTAGCAGTTTTTCCACTAACAATTGCAATTCCGGCACTAGTTCCAATGCGAGTTGCTCCGGCAGAAATCATATTTTTAGCGTCTTCTAAATTACGAACTCCTCCAGCTGCTTTAATTGAAATGTTATCCCCGCTACTAGCGCGCATTAATTTAACATCTTCAATTGTTGCTCCGTTATATGAAAAACCAGTTGATGTTTTTACAAAATCAGCTTCGGCTTTAGTAACGATTTCACAAGCAGTGATTTTTTCAGATTTTGTTAAAAGGGCATTTTCAATAATCACTTTTAAAACGTGACCTTTGATCGCTTCTTTAACTTTACGGATTTCATTTAAAACATATTCATCTTGACCATCTTTTAAACGACCAATATTAATTACCATATCAATTTCATCAGCACCATGTTCAATTGCTAATTTTGCTTCATAAACTTTGACCATTGTCGCGTTTGCTCCTAGTGGGAACCCAACTACTGTTGTAATACCAACATCACTATCTTTTAATAATGAATGAGCTAATTTAACTCATGATGGATTAATACAAACTGTTTTAAAATTATATTCCAATGCTTCTTCACATAATTTTTTAATTTTTTCAGTTGTCGCTTCTGCTTTTAATAAAGTGTGATCGATATATTTATTAATTTCCATAAAAACCTCTTTTTTATTTTGTTATTTTAGTTAAAAAATAATTTTAAAATATACAAATAATATAATATCATAAAATGTTTTTTTTACTTAGTTAATAATTTATTTTATGCGATATTAGCTTGAAAAATTTCTGATCATTGATGAATTCTTTGTATAATTTTTTGTTATCATAATTTAGTAATTCACTCACTTTGCTAGCGTTTAAATTATGATCAGTTTTAGGAGTGTTTTTGAAATGATGACTAGTTTTATGATTAAGTAATAGTTTGTCAATAATTTCCTGATTAGGTAGGCGATAACGTTCAGCAATTGATTTAATAATACGATTAATTTTTGATTTTTTAATTAAGCTATTGACGATTAAATTAGAAGTTTTTGTATCAGTTTCACTTTTATCAAAAAATAATAAATGTGTACTACTCAATAACATTCACTTAATAATGTAGTGGGCTTTTGAATTTTTATGCAGAATAATTTTAAAATAAATTTCGACAATTAAAGCTAGTGCTCAGAATAATCACTCAACCGCAGGCACTTTAATAAAAATAACGAAGAAAGCAAAGATAATAATCGTTTCAAATGCACGTGATAAATTTTGTTCATTAGCTTGGTAATGACGATACATGCGAAAATTATCATATTGATTAAGATTAATTAATAGTTTTACTAACCGATTTCAAACCGGGTTTTTTCGATAAGCAGGACCTTTATGTTTTTCTACTAATAATAAGTATCAAGCGCTAATAATGCGTTTGTGTTTCGCAATATAATAATTTGAATACACAAATAAAAAGAAAAATATTGCATAAAAAATAAATAAAAATCATTCAATTTCAAATAATTTTGGAAAAATAATTTTTGTACCAGCAGTAATTAATAAGGCATAACTAAAAATATTTAGCACTATTTTACGAATCCGATACATTCGAAAAGTTTGTAGAAAAATAACACGTAATTTATAAACATTCATAAATAAAAACTCCTTTATTAATCGTTATAGTAATATACTAAATGATAACAATATCTAATAAAAAAAACAAAAATCAATAAATTGCTTTTTGTTTTTTTACGAAATCGTTTAATTGTTATTATGATTTTATTAATGACTCAATACGCATATCAGCAATAATTGGGTCTTTTGCATTATTAATAATATCTAAAATATCTTGAGCTGCTTTTTCTTCGTGGATCTGGTCTTCAACAAAGAAACGCGCTAAAGTAACTGTTTGATAATCTTTTAGCGTTAGTGCTTGATCATAAATATTTGAATATTGAGCAGTAACTGCTCTTTGGTAATTAGCATATCATTGTGCTAATTCTTTAATATTGGCAAAATTGTTTGGAGCAATTTTGTGCGGTAGAGCTTGTTGGATATTTGGATTTTGATCACGATCTAATAAAAAGTCTAATACTTTATATACGTGCTCAAATTCTTCTTTACTAGCATTAAACATTCATTTAGCATATCCGCTAAAACCCATTAGTTCTAAATTAGATCCTAATTGGGCAAATGTCAAAACTGATTGATATTCTTCCATAACTTGTAATTGTAATAATTCAATGATTTTTTTATTCATAATTAAGTTTCTCCTAAATTTTAATATTAATTTTTTTATAATTCAATTTTGAAATTAAATTAACAATTAAGCTAACTTCAAAATTATATTATAATATCACATTTATGAGGTTGTAGACAAGGAAAAATTATTTACTTTTAATATTAATAATTTTTACTTTGTAAGGACTTTCAATATTTTTAACTAAAATAACATCGTTTTTAGTCGCTCCCATAATTGCTTTCGCTATTGGAGATTCGTTTGAAATTTTATTAGCAAACGGATCGGCTTCAACTGAACCAACGATTGTATATTCATGTTCTTTATTAGTTTTAAGGTTTTTTAAAGTTACGATTGCACCAACTTGAACTTTGTTACCGATATGTTTTTGATCGATAATTTGAGCGTTATCAACTTGGGTTTCTAATTCTTTAATACGTGATTCAACTTGTGCTTGACGATTACGAGCAGCGTCATAGTCAGCATTTTCTGATAAATCTCCTTGGGCACGAGCCTCTTGGATTTCTTTAATAACTTGGTTACGAGTCACGTTTACTAAATTGCTTAACTCTGCTTTAATGTGTGCTAAACCCTCACTTGTTAGTAGGATTTTTTTATTATCAATAGCGTTGTTTGTTTCGAAATTATTACTCATATTTATTAGCTCCTTAATATTATGTTGCTTTGTTTATTATAACACATAATGATCATATATATATAATAACTAATCTGGAAAATAAATTCTAATTTGTTCCTAAAACGTTTTTTAATTAAATAAAAAACAGTAAGTTTTTACTCACTGTTTTTTCATTTTGTGGAACTATAAATTTATGCCACTTTCGTATATGTTCTAGTGTTTTAAATCACATACAAAAATGGCACCCTCGGAGGGACTTGAACCCCCGACCACATGCTTAGAAGGCACGTGCTCTATCCAGGCTGAGCTACGAGGGCATTTATACCACGTCATAAATTATACATTAAAACTGCTTGAAATACTATAAAATAATTACTTTTATATCGAAATTATTTGATCTTTTTCAAAATGTAATTTAATTTATCATTTTCAACACTTAAAATTGCATAAGTTTTTCCATCATCTGAGCGCGGATAAGCACAACTACCAGGATTAATGATGTAAATATTATCGTATTCATAGAATTGAGGAACGTGCGTATGACCGCAAAAAATAATATTAACTTTTTGTTTTTTGGCTCATTTGATCATTTTATGACCTCGATTATAATAGCCAAATTGATCACTATGGCAAGCCAGGGCAGTAAAATGATCATTGATTTTAAAAGTGATATTTGGTGCTAAATCACTGCCTCAATCATTATTACCTGGGACAACAACATCAAAATTATTAGTATAGTAATTTTGATCACCAACAAAATCACCTAGAAAAACACTAAAATCATAATTACCAGCTTCAGTGGCAAAAATCTTTTTCACAATTTTACTTTTTCCATGCGAGTCCGATATTAATAAAATCCGTTTTTCCATAATCTCATTTCTTTCTGTGATTCAATTTATAAATCACTCTTAATTTTTTGGGCAACTTTTAAAGAAACGTATTTTGCTAGTTGTTCCAAAGGGGCTTTTTTAATGTAATACAAAGTTTTAAATTCAGTTAATAATTTTGCTTTTCCAACTTTTCCCAAACCACTAATATTATCCAAAGGTGACTTCTGCAACAAGTTAATACTACGTTGTAAATGCATTTTGGAGCGCGCATAACGATCACCCTCAGTTTGTAATTGAGCAAAGAAACTATACAATGGCTCTTTGATGAAATGCTCAACGCGATCAATAATAATTCCGCGTGTTTCATGAGCGGCATCTTTAACTAAACTAACTAATAAAATTTTATCAGTTAGTTGAAACTGAGCAAGTACTTTCTGAGCAACTTGATATTGGGCAATCCCGCCATCGATCACTAATAAGTCTGGGAGCGCGATTTTAGTAGTTAAACGAGTATGAAGAAACCGATAAATAACTTCATTGAAAGTTTTACAATCATCACCCTGACTAGCACCAATTTTATAATAACGATATTTTGCTTTTAAATATTGGAAGTCTTTATTAATAATGACGCTTCCAATATTAGCGCTCCCTTGAAAATGAGAATTATCAAAAAAAGCGATTTCAGAAATGTGATCGGCTTTTAGCAATTCTAAAAGTTGAGCTTTAATTTTAATATTAATTTCTTCTCTAACTTTAAAACTAGCAATGTTTAAATTAAAGTAATTTTTGGCATTAATAAAAACTGAATTAATAATTTCTTTTTTGAGACCACGTTGCGCTAAAGTAATTTTTCCTTTTCCGGCTGGGCGAGTTTTTAAATATTCTGCTAGAACAATTTTTAATTCTGGATTATCAATAATAACTTCTTGTGCTAATAAATTATTATTGTAAAAATAATTAATAAATTCTTGGAGCGTATTAGTCAGTGAAATTTTAATCACCGCCATGAAATTACGATGTGTTTGTAGTTTTCCAGCTTGATATTGAAAAGTACTAATGTTAATAATATTATCTTTAATATAATAATTAATTGCGTCGCGATTTTTTAAATCATTAAAAATCACTTCACTACTATTAATGAAATCATTAATCGTAGTTAGTAAATCTTTATATTTTTGAGCACTCTCATAATCAAGTTGCTCTGATGCTTGATTCATTAAAATACTAATTTTATCAAGGACAGTTTTTGAGTTTTTTTGAAAGAAATCTTTAATTAATTTAATGTTAGTGGCAAAGTCATTATCTTCTGGGTGTTTGCATAATGTGTTAATGCATTGGTGTAAATGACTGTAAAAACACGGCGTTTTAGCATTAACTTGGCATTTGCGCAGCGGATAAAAACGCTCAATAATATTAACAATTTTCCGAATTTTGGCCCCATCTGGGAAAGGACCAATAAAATAATCTTTCTCATTAATGCGGCGATTAACTAATAAGCGCGGCAGACGTTCATTAGTAATGACAACGTAGGGATAACTTTTATCATCTTTGAATAAAATATTATAAGGTGGTAATTCACGCTTAATTAAAGTTTGTTCTAATAATAAAGCATCAGCTTGTGTTTTCGTAATCGTGTAACTAAAATCACTAATTTCTGAAAGCATTTTCCCCATTTTATAATTATGAACTTTACTTAAATAAGTGTTCATTCGATGATGCAGATTGTTTGCTTTACCAACATAAATAATTTCTTGATATTTATTAATTCAACAATAAATTCCAGCAGCATGAGCGACTTTATCTAGACGGGTTTTTAAATCATAAATCGCCATAATTATTAACACCTCCAACATCTTTTTTTATTTCTTAACTTCTAAATAACTAATTTTATTATACCAACATAATGATAAAAAAACACTAATATTAATTAGTGTTTTTCAACAATTTAATTTCTTTAATCAATCTCAAAATTAGCTTTTTGATATTTAGGATTAAAATTTGGTTTGCCCTGAGTGCTCGCAAAACGAATCACGCTATCAATTTCTTGATCAGCAATGAAACCACCTTGTAAACGAATTAGTTCATGCCCGAAATTAGAAAACAACATATCTCCATTACCAATTAAAGTTTCGGCACCATTAAAATCAATAATTGTGCGCGAATCAACTTGTGCACTAACTGCAAATGCAATTCGTGATGGGAGATTGGCTTTAATTAATCCGGTAATCACATTCGTTGATGGACGTTGGGTCGCAACAATTAAATGAATTCCAGCAGCACGAGCTTTTTGAGTAATGCGGATGATTGATTTTTCTACTGTTTTTGAACTAAGACTCATTAAGTCAGCTAATTCATCAATGATGACAACAATCTTTGGTCACGTTGCCAAATCATTGTTAATCGCATATTCATTATAAGCATCAATGTTGCGGATTTTATGATCAGCCATCATGCTGTAACGATTTTCCATTTCATTAACTAATTGATCAAGCGCATAGTTGGCTGCTTCAGGATCACTAATAATTGGTGTTAATAAATGGGGAATTGCTTCATAGTTAATTAGTTCAACTTTTTTAGGATCAATTAAAATGAACTTAACTTGTTGCGGCGTTGCTTTCATTAAGATTGTATTAATGATTCCATTTATACAAACTGATTTCCCAGATCCAGTTGCTCCCGCAATTAATAAATGGGGCGCTTTTTCAATATCAAGAACGACAATGTTACCGTTGATATCTTTTCCTAGGCCAACAGCAAGTGGATTTAATTCATCATCAGTTGATAAATTAGTGACAATTTCTTTAATACTCACTGTTTGGCGATTAATATTGGGAACTTCAATTCCAACTAGCGATGTTCCTGGTGTGGGTGCTTCAATTCGTAAACTATGAACTGCCAGACTTAATTTAAAGTTATTGGCTAAATTAGTAATCTTTTTCAGATTGACTCCCGCTCCGGGAATAATCATAAATTTAGTTACTGTTGGTCCAATAATATAACTCTGAGTTTTTGCATCAATATGGAAGGAACTAAAAACATCATCAAGCGTCTCAATTTTATTTTCAGCCCATTTAACTTGCTGATTATAATTAAGGCGATTGCTTTCGGGATGTAATAAATTACTAGTATTATATTTTTTATAATTATCTTCTTCATCAATGTGATTACTAGAAATTTTTGAATTAGACTTTATGCTCCTGGAATAGTCTCCATCTTCATAATCATCATTACGCAGAGCAGCTTGGACATCATCCTCGTCATCATCGTCTTCTTCGTATTGTTGACCATAACTTTCATACTCTTCCTCGTCTTGATCAGCTTCATCATCATCAATATTATGTTCATAATCATCGAAATCATCTTCTGATTCGTGATTATTTTGATAAGAGTAGTTTTCTTCTTCTTCTTCTTGATCATCTTCATCTTGATTGAGAAAACGATTTCTATCATCGTCATCACCATCATATGATTGGTGATTCTCATTAAGTGGGGCGCTTTCACTACTACTTTCTTCGCCAAAAGAAAATAATTCTTCATCGCTCAGTTCTTGATCATTATTTTGATATTCATCAGTTTCTGAAGTTGTATTATTATTAGGAGCAAAACTATAATTAAATTCCGGTTCTGGATTAATTGTTGTTTTGGCAACTATTTCTTGATCATCAAGATTACCCTCAGCATCAAAATGGTGATTATTTAATAAATCACTAGCGTATTTATCAGCTTGAGCTTTCGCTTCTGCTTTGGCACTTTGATCCATTTCTGGATAAGCACCAGGACGATGATAAAATTCTTTCATTTTTTGAGGTGTTGTTTTATTAATGTCACCCATGATTGGAGAAAGATTAACTTCATTAAGATTAATCTCTTGACGGCTTTCTTGGACTGTTTCAACTGCTGTTGGCACAGTTGTACTAACTCCAGCTGCAGCTAGGAGTGTTTCTTGATCAAACAGTTCTTGGGAATTAGAAACTTTCGCAATTTTGGAAAATTTATTTTGTTGGTGGAGCGTTGTTTGAAATGTTTCATTAACTGCTAAACGACGATTAGTGACTGGGGAACCATTACGACTTTTTAAATAGCGGTGGTGCCCACTTTCAATATTGCGCAGTTTTTTTGTATGATCTTTATAACTAGTATAATTTTGCACTGGATCTTTTAAACGATGTTGTTTGTGAAATGGTGAACTAATAAAATGTCAAAAACCAACTCAAGAACCAACAGTGAATAAGAAAGTTGCTAATAGAGCAAAGACTGCTAACATTGGTAATAAATAAGCAACTGGCATTAATTCTGTTAAACCACCATATAATAAGGCACTAATTAAACCCCCATCAGCGACATTAATGCTATATCATTGACTAACACGAATTTGGTCTCATCAATAATTAAATGAATTGTTAAAGCCTTGATTAGTAATATTATTAAAATTAAAAACAAACGCTGTTAATGTAATACAGAGAATTATTAAAATTAATGCATAATTAATATAATGCATATGGAGGAACGGTGGTAAGTGATGGGCTTTATTATGGAATAAATGACGTAGTAGGGCAAACAAACTAAACAAATAAGCTATTGGGGCTCACTGGCCAAATAATAACCCATACGTTCAGCTATGTAGTGTTTGAAAACCATAAAGATATGGGACGAATTCACTAATTGCCATTAGTGTTAAAAGTAGCGTAAAAATCACTGCTACTAAGTGTTTGTTCCGATGCTCATGATAATGATGAATTTGTTGCATAAGTCAACTCCCTTAATGAAGATATTTTGAAAACATAAATAAGTTTCTTCTCTAATATAATTATACATTAAAAATTAGATATAAAAAACCGGATTAATAATAAAAAAAGAGTATTTGATACTCTTTTTTAGATCTTGATTACCGTTGTTTAAACTTCAACAATGACTGGAATAACCATTGGTGATTTTTTTGTATTTTTCATAACAATACGAGAAACTTTTCGACGAATTATATTTGTGATTTCACGGTTGTTGAATTTCTCTTTTTTCTCTTTTAAATTGAAGCTGTAATCTTCAATTAAAGTTCCAACAGCGTTTTTAACTAAGTCGAATAGTTCTTGCGTAGTATTATCAACATAGACAACTCCACGCATTTGAATATCGATTGTTCCCACTAGTTCGTGGTTATCTTTACGACTTAACATAATCCCTAAAACGACAACTCCATCACGAGATAGCATTTCACGTTCACGGATAATTTCAACCCCGACGTTATGAACTCCACCATCATCAACCATAACATCTTTGGCGATGTCTAGTTTGAAGCGACGTTTTTCTAGTTGACCGTCCTTAAAGGTGATTACTTCACCGTTGTTTAGGAGCATTGTAGTAACTTTATTATCTTCATCAAATAATTGACTAGCACCTAACATATTTTTGTAAAGTCCTTTAATTGGAATAAATACTTTTGGCTCAACAATGTTAGCCATTAATTTAATATCTTCTGATGCCGGATGTAGTAAATAATGTTGTTTACGTGGTACTAAGAAAATTTGGGGATCATTTTTAGCAACTTCATCTAGTGAAGCAGCAGCTAAACGCTCAACACCAGGAACTGGAGTTGAAATAACTAGGACAGTATCAGTTGCTCTAATTCTAACGCTATTATTATTTCCAAGTCCAATTTGTGCCATTTTTTGATATAATTCATCTCAGCTATCAGTAATAATTACTACTAAATCTTTTTCATCTTCGATTTTAACTTTGTTTAAGTCGACGAAGCGTGCTTGTTTCACAATTGCGTTTGTGTTTTTCAGCGTTAGTAATAATTGATAACATGTTCAACTTGGTACTGCGACTTTTTTGTTATAACGATTCGCTAATGCAATGATTTCTAAAATATTGTAAATCATTTCATCATATGCAAAAACAACGATACGTTCACTGGCATCAACAAATGGTGATTCAATAAACTGAGTTACTGTATGATTGGGTGCAGTAAAGCTTTGCTTTAATGCATTCTGACTTCCAGTTAATAAAGCTAGTGTTTTTTTATTGCTAACTTTTTTTGATAAATGACGCATATCTAAATTACGAGCAATAATGTCATTAGTATCAAATAAGAAATCACTTAAATAAACAAAGTTTCCATCAATTGTACTAATAATGAAACCATATGATCCTGGTAGTGATGATGTTACTGGGAATGGTTCAACAACAACATTGTTATCTAGTTTTAATGGTTGTTTTGGATTTAAAATTTTAATATATTTATGATAGTCACTCATTTTTAATTTATCAAGATAGTTCTTGATTAAAAATGCTGTTGTTGATGAACAATAAACATCAACGGCAATTTTCTTAAATAAGAACGGTAACGCTCCCATTAGTTGACTTTGTCCACTTGATATAAAGATTCCAGCAATTTTGTTTTTGTTTTTAATAAAGTAATCGAACTGCGGAATAACTGTATCAATTCCTAAACGACCACTTTTTGGAGCTTTTACTCCACACTCAAAAATAAAGATCTTTTCATCGACCTCAAACACATACATGTTCTTTCCAAGTTCATCTAATCCACCGACTGCGAAAAAATTAATAGTTGCCATATAATAAAGGCACCTCCCATTTATTAAATTATATAATATAATATAATTATAAGGTTTATCTTATTTTTATTAATTACTTATAATTAAAGATTAATAGAATATTAATTAATATCCTTATTAGCAATAAATACTATAACATATATATAATTTAATAAAAAGATAAAATTTAATATATAATAGAGATATTAAATTTAGAGATTTTATATTAAAGATATAAATAACGATATTAATTAGGAGTGTTCTATCATATGTTAGTAAATCAATGAAGACATATATTCTTACGCCAAAAAGCGAAAAATGTTCGGAATAAAAAATACATTTGTATTGAT
The DNA here is from genome assembly GCA_965222755.1 of Mycoplasmatales bacterium. Taxonomy (GTDB): domain Bacteria; phylum Bacillota_I; class Bacilli_A; order Mycoplasmatales; family JABABV01; genus JABABV01. The sequence goes on from CBDCUK010000001.1 coordinate 206,527, forward strand.
TTAGGAACAGTTAATACTTTAATCTATGTTAAAAACCATGGAATTGTTTTTAACGAATCAACAACGATTGCAATTGACAACAATGATAATGTTATTGCTGTTGGGGAAACTGCTAAAAGAATGTATGGAAAAGGTAATAAACGCATCTCAATTGTTAAACCATTACAATATGGAGTGATTGGTGATTCTGAAATTACGATTAAGTTTATTAAATACATTTTTAAAACTTTAAAATTATCGCATTTATTAAAACGCTCAACTGTTTTGATGGCAGTGCCATCACAAGTGACGCGAGTGGAAAAGAATGCGATCATTTATGTTGCCCAAAAACTAGGAGCCCGTCATACTTTCGTCGAGGAAGAAGTTAAGATGGCGGCCGTTGGTGTGGGAATTAACATTTATGAAGCTAATGGTTATATGGTTGTCGATATCGGTGGAGGAACAACTGATATCGGAATTATCTCTCTTGGTGATTTAGTCTTATCTGATACGACTAAAGTTGCTGGTAATCATATTGATCAAAGTATTTGTGAATACGTCCGTAATCATTACAATCTTGATATTAGTCCCTCAGTTGCTGAGGGTATTAAAACTGGAATTGGAACAGTTAATAATTCTTTTGAAAATCAAGTTATTGATATTTCTGGTCGCGATATTTTAACTTCACTTCCAAAACAAATTAAACTAACGACTAAAGAAGTCCGTTGTGTTTTAATTAATGATGTTAAAATCATCATTAATAAAATTATTGATATTTTACAAAAAACACCACCACAATTAGTTGCCGACATTATTAAGAACGGAATCGTTCTTGCTGGTGGTGGAAGTTTATTAAAAGGGATTAATCGCTTCCTGGAAATGTATCTTCAAGTTCCTGTGCATTTGGCACAAGATCCACTAATGGCCGTTCTTGAAGGAACGCGTTTATTTGAAGAAGAAATTATTAATAAGAAACAGTTAAAAATTAAATAAGCAAAAAAAATATTAATTTCCAAATGAGGAGATTAATATTTTTTTACTTTATTTAGTTGTTTTTATGTAGTTGGTGTTAGAGGTGTTAAATCTGAATAAGTAGAATGATTTATGATCATATCTGGATTCAAAGACGAAGAATAATCAATTAACATATTTAAAATCCCATTAAAACCGCTAACGGGCAATGAAGGTTCATTTAAAATTAAAAATTTTTTTAAATTATTTTTCTTTGTATTATTGCAATTAAATTTAAAAGTTGTAACCGGGATCAAGCTTGAGAATAGTCTTATTTTATCAAAAAAATTTATTTTAATAAATCCGTAACCTGATAATATTCCACAAACATTTAAAATTTTATCGCTTCTAAATGTTACAATATTATCAAAAACATTTTGAAAAGTTAAGTCTTTAAAATTAATATATTGCATTGGGTTGTATTCTGACTTTTTAATTAAAATATTAATATATTTTATATTTATAATTAAATCTAATGTTTTTAATTGATGAACAAAATCAATGTTTTTAAAAAAAATATTATTCCAATTTTTGCATTCATTAAATAGAGGCTTTGAATTGTGGTTTTTAAATAACATTATAAAATTTAAATTATAATTTTCAAAAGATCTTTCTGATATATTATTATAATATTTTAATTTATTTATAAATAATAAATTAAAATTATATGAATATGCTTTTTTTAAATCCTGAGACATATTTTCATATAAATCATAATACTGATTTAGCTGTGGAAATTCTTTTAACATTTCTGCATTAGGATTGACAACATTTGCTGCTGGATCATAATAATAAGAATAAGAATCCAATTGTTTTTCATTGATTCCTTTAGCAAAATATTGACTAGGATCACTTTTATTAGAAGGGTTGTTGTCAAAGTTAACATATTTAACTGCTTGATTTTGCATATCTTCTAAGAAAGCGCTTCTTTGAGAAGGCGTCCCGCTAATAATAGGTGCGCTTGGATTGCTTGGATCATTAACTTTATCATCAGGATAGATAACTCTATTTCCTGGCAGACTTAAAGTTGACATAGTAATTTTTGAATTATTATTACTATTTCCCATCGCAAGATTAAATGCTCCTGCTAAACTAAGTAATCCTTTTTTGAAATTTATTTTTGCTTTTACATCAGTTTTAGATACACTACTATCTAATTGAATATTTAAATTAAATAGGACTTCGCGTGTTGCATATATTTTTGTAACATATTTAGCATCATACTCATCAAAGAAAGTTTTAGTGTTTTTTGAATCAACTAATGATTTTGCTTTATCTGATAATTGAGCTTTATTGTTGTAATCGAATAATTCGATTACATCAGTTTTCATGCGAAATGAAATATGAATATCTGAGGTACTACTCATTACTTGATGTTGAAAACTAGCAGCTCCTGATAAAGCAAAGTGTTTGAATCCAAATGACATTGAGCCATCGACTCCTAAATCACTATTTAATTGATTTTGACTTGTAATTGATTCAAAACTATACGAGCTGTCTAATGGGACGATTTTAACACCAACGTTATCAATGTTGCTAAAAGCATTTTTCTTTGAAAATGTTCCGTTAGTTAAATCATATCCGTAACCTAATAATGGTGGATCGCTTTGGATTGCTGATAATTGCATTGGATTAGTATTTGCAAGTGATTTGCGAGCATGCATTTTTTGCAAATACTTATCATAAGACATTGTGTATGCTTTTAATGCTGGGGGTGGTGTAGTTTTATGATGATGGCTAAAATAGTTGTATGGCACAAATGCCAAAAGTCCACCAACTATAATTGGTAAACTTAATCATTTTTTAATTTTCATTTTTTTCTCCTTATAAGTTTTATTTTTATAATTATTAATTATTTGAAGGGTAATTATATATAACATCAGGATTTAAATATGATGAAAAATCAATAATCATATTTAAAGATCAGTTGATAACTCCATTATCAGTATTTTGTGTTTGAACATTACTAATAGTAAATTTATTTTTACTTATATATATTTTATTATCAGTTGTGAAATTTAAGTTATTAGTCCCATCTAAAATTTCATTTAATGTAGCTATATTACTTTTTACAATAAATTCAAAATTTATTGTAAAAAGACTTGATGCTTGACTTAATAAAGATAAATTTATGTTAGTTAACTTATCTATTGATAGAGATTTTATATTGCTTTTACCTTCATCAAATAAAACAAAATCACTTATTTGATCAGAACTATCATTACTTAAATCCATATATTTAATATGAAAAAGTCAATCACTTACTTTTAATTCATTAACAAAATCTTTATTTCCAAAAATTATTTCTTCATAATTTTTAAATTCATTTTCAAAAGGTACTAAATTATGATTTTTAAAAATATTTACAAAATTATTATTATTATTACTTAAAGATACTGTTAATAAACCTACTAAAAAATTAAATTGATATAAAAAATCATCGTTATTTGAATTGAATTTTGAAGCAAAAGGATTAAGTCTTTCTAAATCTTGAGACATATTTTCATATAAATCATAATACTGATTTAATTGCGGAAATTCTTTTAACATTTCTGCATTAGGATTAACAACATTTGCTGCCGGATCATAATAATAAGAATAAGAATCCAATTGTTTTTCATTGATTCCTTTAGCAAAATATTGACTAGGATCACTTTTATTAGAAGGGTTGTTGTCAAAGTTAACATATTTAACTGCTTGATTTTGCATATCTTCTAAGAAAGCGCTTCTTTGAGAAGGCGTCCCGCTAATAATAGGTGCGCTTGGATTACTTGGATCATTAACTTTATCATCAGGATAGATAACTCTATTTCCTGGCAGACTTAAAGTTGACATAGTAATTTTTGAATTATTATTACTATTTCCCATCGCAAGATTAAATGCTCCTGCTAAACTAAGTAATCCTTTTTTGAAATTTATTTTTGCTTTTACATCAGTTTTAGATACACTACTATCTAATTGAATATTTAAATTAAATAGGACTTCGCGTGTTGCATATATTTTTGTAACATATTTAGCATCATACTCATCAAAGAAAGTTTTAGTGTTTTTTGAATCAACTAATGATTTTGCTTTATCTGATAATTGAGCTTTATTGTTGTAATCGAATAATTCGATTACATCAGTTTTCATGCGAAATGAAATATGAATATCTGAGGTACTACTCATTACTTGATGTTGAAAACTAGCAGCTCCTGATAAAGCAAAGTGTTTGAATCCAAATGACATTGAGCCATCGACTCCTAAATCACTATTTAATTGATTTTGACTTGTAATTGATTCAAAACTATACGAGCTGTCTAATGGGACGATTTTAACACCAACGTTATCAATGTTGCTAAAAGCATTTTTCTTTGAAAATGTTCCGTTAGTTAAATCATATCCGTAACCTAATAATGGTGGATCGCTTTGGATTGCTGATAATTGCATTGGATTAGTATTTGCAAGTGATTTGCGAGCATGCATTTTTTGCAAATACTTATCATAAGACATTGTGTATGCTTTTAATGCTGGGGGTGGTGTAGTTTTATGATGATGGCTAAAATAGTTGTATGGCACAAATGCCAAAAGTCCACCAACTATAATTGGTAAACTTAATCATTTTTTAATTTTCATATGTTCTCCTTTTTTATTTATTTTAATAAAATTTGTAAAATTATTTATGTTGTTGTGTGTAAAAATATAGCATCAGGACTAAAATCACTACCAAATTGAGAAAAAATATTCAATTGGTATTTTGTTTTATTACCGTCTTGACGTTCCATAATAATATTTCTCATTAAAAAAGTTTTATCATTTCAAACTATATAATTATCTGATTTTAAAATATCAGTAGCAGCCATAATTCCATTTTCAATATTAAAAAATTGATATTTAGATGGTAAAAATAATGATTGCATTAAATTATTTTCATATTTTAATTGATAGTTTTTAAAATTAATTGTTTCGCATTTGGTGATAGCACTACTTTGATTAAGATTTAATGTAATACTGTTATTAAAGTTAAAAGTTATACCAACCTTTTTACTATTAATTTCTTTGTTAGTAACAGAAATATTATTAACCACTTTTTTATTTTGAAAAATTGAAATATTGTTAAGATGTTCAAATCAATCTAGCATTCTTAAATCATATGAAAAATTTTGACTATTGAATATCTGCTGAGAATAATTTGTTAATTGTGTTTTCAATGGTGTAATATCACCATTGAAAAAAGAAATTAAATTAGGATTATCATCACTAAAAGCTGTTTTGAAATTTAAAACATAGTTATTAATTCTTTTTCCTAAATCAAAAGTTTGACCTGTAGTGTCAAAACAAGTACATTTATTAAATAAATTTAATTTATTTAAATCTTGCGACATGTTTTCATATAAATCATAATACTGATTTAATGCACCAAAATTAGGTAAAATATTAACAAAAGGACTAACTACTTGAGTTGGCTTATTATAATAATAAGAATAATCATCTAGTTGATATGGTTCAATTCCTTTAGCAAAATAATTACTAGGATTGCTTTTTTGATCCGAAGTTAAATTAACATATTTAGCAGCTTTAGTTTGTAAGTTGCTAAGATAACTTTTAATATCTCCAATTTGAGAAATATTAGTTATTGTTCCAGCATTAAATTGATTTTTAGGCAATGACAATGTATTCATTTGAATTGTTGTCTTACTATCTCCGTGTTTAGCAGCAAACGCTAGTGCAGCTGCTAAATCACCTAACTTATTACTAAAACGTGATTTTCCTTTAACTTGTTGACTAACGCTATAACTAGAAATATTAATGTTGAGATTAAAAACAACTTCCCGCGTTGCATATAAACGTACAACATATTTATCATCATAATTATTAAAGAAAGCTTTCGTATTCTTATTATCTAATAATGCTCTTGCAGAATCTTTTAAAGTTGCTCCATTGTTGTAATCGAATAATTCGATTACATCAGTTTTCATGCGAAATGATAACTTCACTGATGAAACACTTTCATCAACAGCATGTTTAAAAGAAGCGCCACCAGAAATTCCAAAATGTTTAAAACCAAAATGACATGAAGCACTAATTCCTAAATCAACACTTAAATCTGATTCATTACTAATGTAGGAAAAATCATAAGTACTATCTAAAGGAATGATTTTTACTTTCGCCTTCTCGTAATTCTCAAAAGCATTTTCTGGTGAAACACGATGTGTTGCTAAATCATATCCATAACCAAGTAATGGTTGTTGATATGATTGGCCACTACTAGTTAGAAAAGTATGTTGGTTCTGAAATTTATTCATATTTTCTAAATATTTTCCATACGTTCCACTAGTAAATTTGTTTTCTGTTTTCAAAGCACTAGTATCAATCAGATGATGTTTATGATGTAAATAATTTCCTGGTAACATCACTAACATTCCACTTAATATGATTGGGATATTGAGTAATTTTTTAAGTTTCATATATTAACCTCCTTTCTTATTTTTAATATATAAATTCACTATTTGTATTATAAAAGGATTTTTACAACACTGTTTATAACTATATCATAAAAAAAATACTTTAACAAAAGGTCTTTTATAATATGTAATACTAAAAAAATACTAAAAACCTTTTAAAAAATTAATTTAAAAGGTTTTTAGTATTTAATTAGGATGTTAAGAAATTAGTGAATTTTATCATTAATTACTATTAAATGATAAATAAACAAAAACTAATAATTAACTTCTATATGATGGATGGTTGAATATTTGATCAGAATTCATTTGTGAACCAAAATCAAGTATAATTCTTAATCTATAATTGTTATTATTTGATACATCTAACATAATTTTATTGATTATAAATATTTGCCCACCTTCTTTAGTTACATCTTCGGGTTTTATCTCACCTGTTACGATAGATAAAGACATTGTGTTCATTGTAATTTTTTCTGTTACTGAATTTTTACCAAAAGCATAATCAAAAGCACCACTTAAACTTAGTAGACCTTTTTTAAAATTAAGTTTGGCACTTATTGCTGTTTTAGATTGGGTTTTATTTAATTTTTAGTTGTTGGATGTTTATAAATTTTATCTATATTAAATAAAGAATTAAAGTCGACAATAATTATTGTTTTAGGTATTTTTCAACTATTATTATGTTTAAAATGAATATCATGTATATTAAAAAACATAAAAACTTGAATAGTAATTAAAAATTTATTAAATTTAATTTCATTTATGTTTGAATTATAAATCTTTCCTATTGAAATAAATGGTATCCGATAATTTTCACTATATCTATCTCCAAAATATATTAGTTTTGGCATATCTGGATCAGAAAGCGAAAAACAAAAATTTAAAATCCTGCTTTCTACTTTGTTTTTATCATCAATAAAATAAGACGATATAGAGACAGTAAAAAAATTATTTGTAATTCCATCTATTAATATTTGTTCATTTCCTTCTATTGTTTTATAAGGATAATAATTTGAATATCTAGGAATCGGTTGATCAATACTGAATATACTCTTAGAACCATTATAAGAATTATCATTAATATAAGTATTATGTAATACTCAGTCATTTATTTTTAATTTATAAACAAAATTTAAATCAGAAAAAATTATATTATCATAATGTTGGAATTCATTTTCAAAAGGAATTAAATTATGATTTTTAAAAATATCTATGTAGTTTTGATTATCTTTAGAAAAAGGTAATCTTAATAAATTTATATAATAATTAAATTTATTCATAAATAAATCATCTTTATTATTTCAAGATTGTAATTTATTAAAATCTTCCACCATATTTTGATATAAATAATAATATTGATTTAATTGTGGAAATTCTTTTAATTCATCAATATTAGGATTAACTATTGATACTGAAGGTTTGTAATAGTAAGAATAAGAATCTAATTGTTTTTTTGTTATTCCTTTAGCTAAATATTGACTAGGATTACTTTTTTGTGTTTTATCATTATCAAAATTAACATATGATGATGCAGTGGACTGCATATCTGATAAAAATTGATTTCTATCATCTGAATTACCGCTAATATTTCCATTAGAATTACTTGGGTAAATTACTCGTCCTCCAGGAAGCGCTAATGTAGACATTGAAATTCTTGAATTAGAACTATTAGTTCCATAAGCTGCTTCAAAAGCACCTTCTAAACTCAATAACCCTTTTTTAAAATTGATTTTAGCTTTTACATCTGTTTTTGAAACAGAAGAATCTAATTGCATGTCTAAGTTGAATAAAACTTCACGTGTTGCATATAATTTCGTTGTGTATTTAGCATCGTATTCATTAAAGAAAGTTGTTGAATCTTTTGAATCAACTAATGCTTTTGCTTTATCTGATAATTGGGCTTTGTTATTGTAATCGAATAACTCGATTACATCAGTTTTCATTCGAAATGAAATATGAATGTCTGAAGTATCATTAATTACTTTATGTTGAAATGAAGTTGCTCCCGATAAGGCAAAGTGTTTGAATCCAAACGACATTGAACCATCGACTCCTAAATCACTATTTAATTGGTTTTGACTTGTAATTGATTCAAAACTATATGTGGTTTCTAAGGGTACTATTTTTACACCAATATCATCAAAGTTACTAAAAGCATTTTTATTTGAAAATGTTCCATTAGTAAGGTCATACCCATAACCTAATAATGGTGGGTCGCTTTCTGTAGCTGAAAGTTGCATAGGATCTGCATTAGCAAGAGATTTGCGAGATTTCATATCTTGTAAATATTTGCTATAAGACATTGTGTATGCTTTTAATGTTGGCGGATGGGTAATTTTATGATGATGGCTAAAATAGTTGTATGGCACAAATGCCAAAAGTCCGCCAACTATAATTGGTAAACTTAATCATTTTTTAAGTTTCATTTTTTTCTCCTTATTATTTTTTATTGATTTTCTAAATAAATATCACTTCATATAAGTGGGTTTGTCAAAATTATATCAGGATTAATTCTTGAACTAAAATCAATTATCATATTCATAATTCATGTGCTATTCCCAATATTTACTGATGTTGATTTTTCTAAATTTTTATTACTTAAAAATATTTTTTTAGAATTAATTTTTGTAAAATCACTTTCTGATAAACTAGATTCAATAGAATAATTATTATTTTCATTATCAATTATATTATTGTAAGAAATATAGTTTGGTTCTTTACTTAAATTGATATTAGAAAAAACCAAATTGATGTTTTTTATATGTTCACTTGAACCATCATTGATGTCAAACGTAATTTTTGAATAAAAAATTGAATCATTTTTATAATCATCAAAAATTTGAAGATTTTTTATTTTAGAAAAATCATTGTTATCTATAATATTAAATGTTTTGTTTCATGTTCCTTTTACTACAAAATTTAAATATGTTATATGTAAAAATCAATCTATATGTTTTAAAAAGTAATAAAAACGTTCATCAGAAAATATAATATTATTAGAAATTTTAAATTCATTTTCAAATAATTTTATATTATGATCTTTAAAAATAGCTTGAAAGTTTTTATTATTATTATTAAAAATAGGCGTTAATAAACTTATATATAATGAAAATTTATTAATAAAATAAACATTATTATTTGTGTCTGTAGTAGATGGAACCCCATTTTTTTGTTTTAACTTATCTAAATCTTGAACCATATTTTCATATAAATAATAATATTGATTTAATTGTGGAAATTCTTTTAATTCTGTAATATTTGGATTAATAATATTTGAAGCATTATCGTAGTAAGAAGAATACGAATCTAATTGACTAGGATTGATACCTTTAGAAAAATATTGACTAGGATTACTTTGTTGTGTTTTGTCATTATCAAAATCTACATATGATACTGCAGTTGATTGCATATCTGACAAAAATAAGTTTCGTTCATATGAGGTACCACTAATATTACCATCAGACTTATTCGGATAGATAACTTCTCCTCCAGGAAGCGCTAATGTAGACATTGAAATTCTTGAATTAGAACTACTAATTCCATAAGCTACTTTAAAAGCGCCTTCTAAACTCAATAACCCTTTTTTAAAATTAATTTTAGCTTTTACATCTGTTTTTGAAACAGAAGAATCTAATTGCATGTCTAAGTTGAACAAGACTTCACGTGTTGCATATAATTTCGTTGTATATTTAGCATCGTATTCATTAAAGAAAGTTGTTGAATCTTTTGAATCAACTAATGCTTTTGCTTTATCTGATAATTGGGCTTTATTATTGTAATCAAATAATTCGATAACATCAGTTTTCATTCGAAATGAAATGTGAATGTCTGAAGTATCGTTAATTACTTGATGTTGAAATGAAGCTGCTCCCGATAAGGCAAAGTGTTTGAATCCAAACGACATTGAACCATCGACTCCAAGATCAGAATCTAATTGATTTTGGCTAGTGATCGATTCAAAACTATATGTGGTTTCTAAGGGTACTATTTTTACACCAATATCATCAAAGTTACTAAAAGCATTTTTATTTGAAAATGTTCCATTAGTTAAATCATATCCATAACCTAATAATGGTGGATCGCTTTGAACTGCTGATAATTGCATTGGATTAGTATTTGCCAATGATTTGCGAGTGCGCATATCTTGTAAATATTTACCATAAGACATTGTGTATGCTTTTAATGTTGGCGGATGGGTAATTTTATGATGATGGCTAAAATAGTTGTATGGCACAAATGCCAAAAGTCCACCAACTATAATTGGTAAACTTAATCATTTTTTAATTTTCATTTTTTCTCCTTTATTTAAAAAACAATATTAATTTAACAATATTTCATCTGGATTTAAAACAGAACTAAAATCAATTATCATATTCATATCTCATTCGTCAGTAGTTGATTTCGCAATTAATTTATTACTTAATATATATTTTTTAGAATTAATTTGATCAAATTCTAATGAATCAATTGATTTTGACATTGAATCATATGAAATAGAAGTGGCATTAATGTTAAATTCATCATCAAATGAAAATACAAAAGGCCCATTCACTATTCCATTATTTCCATCCATATTAAATGAAATTTTTGAATATCAAGCGTTATCTTGAGTTTCATCATTAAAAATTTGGAAATTTTTAATTTTTGATAGATTTCCTTCTATGACATTTAATTTTATGTTTTTACTTCAATCATCTATAAAGCTATCCGCAAAATTTAAATATATAATGTGTAAAAATCAATCTGTACGTTTTAAAAGATAGCCAAATCTAGAACCTGAAAAAATTATATTATTATAATTTTGAAATTCAGTTTCAAATGGTTTCAAATTGTGATCTTTAAAAATAGTTTGAAAATTTTTATCGTCATCACTAAAAACAGGTGTTAATAGTTTGATATAAGTAGTTAAGTTTTGAATTAGAAAAACATTATTATTTTCTGAATCATTAATATCTGTTATTTGTTTTAATTTATTTAAATCTTGCACCATATTTTCATACAAATAATAATACTGATTTAATTGTGGAAATTCTTTTAATTCATCAATATTAGGATTAACTATTGATGATGAAGCTTTGTAATAATAAGAATAATTTGCTAATTGATTATCGCTAATACCTTTTGCAAAATAATTACTAGGATTGCTACGTTTAGAATCATCTAAGTTAACATAATTAATTCCTGATTTTTGCATATCAGATAAAAAAGTTGATCTTTGGTATGCGTCACCATTAATGCTTCCAGAACTATTTGTTGGATAAATTACTTGACCTCCAGGAAGCGCTAATGTAGACATTGAAATTCTTGAATTAGAACTATTAGTTCCATAAGCTGCTTCAAAAGCACCTTCTAAACTCAATAACCCTTTTTTAAAATTGATTTTAGCTTTTACATCTGTTTTTGATGTAGAAGAATCTAATTGCATGTCTAAATTGAATAAAACTTCACGTGTTGCATATAATTTCGTTGTGTATTTAGCATCGTATTCATTAAAGAAAGTTGTTGAATCTTTTGAATCAACTAATGCTTTTGCTTTATCTGATAATTGGGCTTTATTATTGTAATCAAATAATTCGATAACATCAGTTTTCATGCGAAATGAAATATGAATATCTGAACTATCAGTAGTTGTTTTGTGTTCAAATGAAGCTGCTCCCGATAAGGCAAAGTGTTTGAATCCAAATGACATTGAACCATCGACTCCAAGATTAGAACTTAATTGATTTTGGCTAGTGATCGATTCAAAGCTGTATGAACTATCTAATGGTATTATTTTAACGCCGATATTATCAATATTAGTAAAAGCGTTTTTCTTTGAAAAAGTTCCATTAGTTAAATCATATCCATAACCTAATAATGGTGGATCGCTTTGAACTGCTGATAATTGCATTGGATTAGTATTTGCCAATGATTTGCGAGTGCGCATATCTTGTAAATATTTACCATAAGACATTTTATAAGAAGTTACATTTGGTGGTATAGACGTTTTATGATGATGGCTAAAATAGTTGTATGGCACAAATGCCAAAAGTCCACCAGCTATAATTGGTAAACTTAATCATTTTTTAATTTTCATATGTTCTCCTTTTTTATTTATTTTAATAAAATTTGTAAAATTATTTATGTTGTTGTGTGTAAAAATATAGCATCAGGACTAAAATCACTACCAAATTGAGAAAAAATATTCAATTGGTATTTTGTTTTATTACCGTCTTGACGTTCCATAATAATATTTCTCATTAAAAAAGTTTTATCATTTCAAACTATATAATTATCTGATTTTAAAATATCAGTAGCAGCCATAATTCCATTTTCAATATTAAAAAATTGATATTTAGATGGTAAAAATAATGATTGCATTAAATTATTTTCATATTTTAATTGATAGTTTTTAAAATTAATTGTTTCGCATTTAGTGATAGCACTGCTTTGATTAAGATTTAATGTAATACTATTATTAAAGTTAAAAGTTATACCAACATTTTTACTATTAATTTCTTTGTTAGTAACAGAAATATTATTAACCACTTTTTTATTTTGAAAAATTGAAATATTGTTAAGATGTTCAAATCAATCGAGCATTCTTAAATCATATGAAAAATTTTGACTATTGAATATCTGCTGAGAATAATTTGTTAATTGTGTTTTCAATGGTGTAATATCACCATTGAAAAAAGAAATTAAATTAGGGTTATCATCACTGAAAGCCGTTTTAAAATTTAAAACATAGTTATTAATTCTTTTTCCTAAATCAAAAGTTTGACCTGTAGTGTCAAAACAAGTACATTTATTAAATAAATTTAATTTATTTAAATCTTGCGACATGTTTTCATATAAATCATAATACTGATTTAATGCACCAAAATTAGGTAAAATATTAACAAAAGGACTAACTACTTGAGTTGGCTTATTATAATAATAAGAATAATCATCTAGTTGATATGGTTCAATTCCTTTAGCAAAATAATTACTAGGATTGCTTTTTTGATCCGAAGTTAAATTAACATAATTAGCAGCTTTAGTTTGCAAGTTGCTAAGATAACTTTTAATATCTCCAATTTGAGAAATATTAGTTATTGCTCCAGCATTAAATTGATTTTTAGGCAATGACAATGTATTCATTTGAATTGTTGTCTTACTATCTCCGTGTTTAGCAGCAAACGCTAGTGCGGCTGCTAAATCACCCAACTTATTACTAAAACGTGATTTTCCTTTAACTTGTTGACTAACGCTATAACTAGAAATATTAATGTTGAGATTAAAAACAACTTCCCGCGTTGCATATAAACGCACAACATATTTATCATCATAATTATTAAAGAAAGCTTTCGTATTCTTATTATCTAATAATGCTCTTGCAGAATCTTTTAAAGTTGCTCCATTGTTGTAATCGAATAATTCGATTACATCAGTTTTCATCCGAAATGATAACTTCACTGATGAAACACTTTCATCAACAGCGTGTTTAAAAGAAGCGCCGCCAGAAATTCCAAAATGTTTAAAACCGAAATGACATGAAGCACTAATTCCTAAATCAACACTTAAATCTGATTCATTACTAATGTAGGAAAAATCATAAGTACTATCTAAAGGAATAATTTTTACTTTCGCCTTCTCGTAATTCTCAAAAGCATTTTCTGGTGAAACACGATGTGTTGCTAAATCATATCCATAACCAAGTAATGGTTGTTGATATGATTGGCCACTACTAGTTAGAAAAGTATGTTGGTTCTGAAATTTATTCATATTTTCTAAATATTTTCCATACGTTCCACTAGTAAATTTGTTTTCTGTTTTCAAAGCACTAGTATCAACCTGATGATGTTTATGATGTAAATAATTTCCTGGTAACATTACTAACATTCCACTTAATATGATTGGGATATTGAGTAATTTTTTAAGTTTCATATATTAACCTCCTTTCTTATTTTTAATATATAAATTCACTATTTGTATTATAAAAGGATTTTTACAACACTGTTTATAACTATATCATAAAAAAAGACTTTAACAAAAGGTCTTTTATAATATGTAATACTAAAAAAATACTAAAAACCTTTTAAAAAATTAATTTAAAAGGTTTTTAGTATTTAATTAGGATATTATAAATTCTTAATATTAATATAATTTATGAAAAAATATTTTATCTGAATTAAATGAAGAATCAAAATTAATTGTAATGTTAATGTGATAATTATTAGTGTCACTAGCCCCATCAGCATTAGCACTAGTTATTTTATTAATAATAAATTTTGGACCATTTTTCCCATTTATTTTAGTTATGCCACCTTCTGAAAAATAAATATCTGATGAAAACCCATAATCTGGTGTTGATGTGAAAAGAAAATGACGATCATAAAATCCTGTACCAGATATGTAGAAACCATTATAACTATGAGATATGTAAAATGCAGAAGATAAAAATTTATTACTATTTCCAAAAAACATATTTATAAAATTGTTTTTAGTAAAATTGAAATTATCAGCATTAATAACATCATAAGAATTCATATTAAATGAATTTAATGTCGTACAATCATAAATATTATAATCTTCTATATGCATCATTAAATCAAATGATGCTAAATAAGATAATGCAGATTGTGGATTATCAGCATTATCTAAAGTGAAAATCATTCTTTCAAATAATTGAAATTGATTTTCAAAATCTGTTGCATCATGATTAATAAAAATATTCGTAAAATATCCATTTTTATTATTAAACATATCTCCCATATTATGAACATATGAATTTAATCCATTATAAAGAATATTTTGATATTGCGGTGTAGTGTCATCTTTTTTTCATGCTATCATTTTAAAATAATTAAGATCTTGAATCATATTTTGATATAAATCATAATACTGATTTAATTGTGGAAATTCTTTTAAAATGGCAATATAGGGATTAACAATAAAAGATGCTTGGTTATTATAATAAGAATATGAGTCTAGTTGATCTTTGCTAATTCCTTTAGAAAAATATTGACTTGGATCTGATTTCTTTGTAGGATCATTATCAAAATTTAAATATGATGCTGCGGCAGATTGAATATCTCTTAAAAAGATATTTCGTTGATCTTTATCTCCATCAATTTCTCCTTGAGTATTGACTGGATAGATTACTTCTCCACCTGGTAGAGCCATTGTGTTCATTGTGATTTGTTCTGTTGCTGAATTTTCCCCAAAAGCATAATCAAAAGCACCACTTAAACTTAGTAGACCTTTTTTAAAATTAAGTTTAGCACTTATTTTTGTTTTAGATTGGGTTTTATTTAATTTAATATCTAAATTAAATAAAACCTCTCTAGTTGCATATAATTTAGATACGTACTTAGCATCATAATAATTAAAGAAAGTTGCATTATCTTTAGCATTAATTAATGATTTGGCTTTATTTGATAATTGAGCATTATTGTTAGTATCAAATAATTCAATAACGTCAGTTTTCATTCGGAAAGCAATATGAATTGATGAAGTATCAGTAGTTACTTGTTGATGAAAACTAGCTGAGCCCGATAATGCAAAATGTTTGAATCCAAAACGAGCAGAAGCACTAACTCCTAAATCGGTTGTTAGTTGGCTTTGACTATTAATAGATTCAAAACTGTAATCACTTTCTAATGGGATAACACTAACACCAATATCATTGGGATTGTTGAAAGCGCTTTTATTAGAAAAAGTTCCATTAGTTAAATCATATCCTCGACCTAATAAAGCTGGTTCACTTTGATTACTAGATAATGCAATTGGATCCGCACTAGCTAGTGAATTTCTGGCATTCATAGCTTCTAAATACTTAGCATAAGACATCGTGTATTTTTTGGCTGGGATTGGTTTTGTATTTTGATTGTGATGCGTGTAATAGTTATAGGGTATATAAGCTAATAGTCCACCAGCTATAATTGGTAGACTTAGCCATCTTTTAATTTTCATAGTTTGTTCTCCTTGTTTTCTATAAAATTTTTATTTATTTTATCAAGAATAAACTATACCATAAAAAACACTTTAACAAAAGGTCTTTTATAATATATAATACTAAAAACCTTTTAAAAAATTATTTTAAAAGGTTTTTAGTATTTAATTAGGATGTTATAAATTCTTAATATTATAATTAAATATTGTTAATATTGATTTTTACTTAGTGTTTGTTAATATTCCTGTTCAAGTATAGTTAAATGGTCATACTCCATGATTTGGTGATTTTCCATCAACAAATAAAGCATTCCAATATAAGCTTATATGGTGAGAAAAATTTGCATATGGGTGACTATTTTTAGCATTGTCTATACCTGTATATGTCAAGAAACTAAAAACTAATTTAAATTGTTTTTCAGTACTATTAGCTGGGGCGCTACTAGCAGAAGTTAGGGTTACGTTACCAGTAAAGGCACCATTAAATTCATTAGGATAACGATTGATAAGAACATCGAAAATATTATTTTTTGCAGAATGATTAATTCCACTATCATCAATAATTTTGTAAGTAATATTTTCTTGATAGATCATTCAATTAGTATCATTAAAATTATCTTTAATATTTTCACCATTTGATGGAGTTATAGCTGTAATTAAACTTGCAGTTCTTTCAACTGATTCAATTTGTTTTGTTGGCATAGTCTTATCTGAATTTCAAACTGATAATTTATATTCTTGCCCTTCTGTATAAGTGGCAACAACTTTAATTGGATCAGAAAAATATAATCCTTCAACATTCTGGTCTATACTACCATCAGGATTAAAGAATTTTTTACAAATGATTGCTGTGATTGTTTTGGCAGTATCATCGACGACTGGCTTCCCTTTCATCCCTTGATAACTGTCTTTGCTAGTTAGAGCTCCAAAAGTATCAAAGACTGCTAAATCTTTATCAGATCAGATTTTTTGTTGATCAGTTCCATAAAAATTTCATTGATATTTAGCAGTGTTACTAGCTGGTTTTATTGTATTTAAGAGTTGTTGTGGGGTTACGTTTAAAGCTAATCCTTTAAACTTATCCCATGAAAAAGCATTCGTTGGTTTTGGTCCTGAACTACACTTTCATTTAGTAACATCATATTTAACATTATTTTGATACTGAATAGTAAATGTCGCCACATAGGGATTATCTTTATCATTAGTTGGTGTTCTGGTAATATTAACAGACACGCTTCCTAACTCATCATTTTGCGAAAACTCACCCATACTTAATTCTTGATCAGTTGTTTTAACTCATTCTTTTAATTTTGAATTAGTTACAATATCAATTTTCGATGCATTTTCAGCATCAAGCACAAAATCATCGAAAGTGTATTTTACAGGTGCTGATGTTTTGTGACCACAACTAACAACAGTTGCTGTTGAAGAAATAATTAATAATGGACTAGCTAATTTAAATAATAATTTTGCATTGATTTTTTTAATCATAAATAAAACCTCCATTTAATTTTTAGAATCTTTAACCAATAAAATAATCAAATCATAATAATTCATAAAACTATAACAAAAAACTATATATTAAAACGAAGCACTTAATCAACTAAAGTCGAAGCAGTTACCGACTGGAATATATTTTGAATCAACATCTTTTAAATAGTTAAAATCACGTTGAATAATATAACTTCCTACTGGATCACCATTTTCTGTTCTGACAGCAAAAATTATTTTTGCTTTAAACCCTGAATTATTTGGTAAAACATCACCAGGGATATAAGAGGCAGAATTTTTAACTCAATCACCAGTTTGAAAGCCTTTAGATTTTTTCCAATTACTATCAATCGTTTGAGTATGTTTCTCATCTAATCAATTATTATTTAGAAAATTAGTTCAAACAGAATCTTGAACATGAGTTGAATCAGTCATTTTAGAATATACTGTATTATTTTGAACATTCATTACTGCAACATATTTTTTTTGTGATTGTAGTTGAGTAATTTGGCTAAAAACTCAACTATTAGCATTATAGGAAATTTTGGAATTGTAAGTAATTGTTGCTTTAATCGGCATTGCCCCATAAATTCCTTCTTTACCTTTAACCGAGATAATCGCAGTTGCACTTTGGGCATCATCATCAAATGTGACATTACCAGCCATTCCTTTGTAAGTGTCATCTCCACCATTGCCACCAAATACATCAAACTCAGCTTGATCACTAGCTTTTCAGACATTAGTCCCATATCATTTTAAACTAGCTCAATTTTGAGCTAGTTTTGCTTTTGCTAGTAATGTTGTTCCTGTTTCCGCTGTAGCTGAAGCTTTAAAATGATCATAGTCATTAATTTCACTTGCTTGAGAATAACTTCAATCACTAACAACGTATGGTGAACCAGCTGTGTAATCAATCTTAAAGTTAATTGGATAACTATCAGCTGATGCTTGATCTTGAATTACGATTGTAGCAATCACTTCTTGATCGTATTTTGTTACTTTAGGATGTCCATTACCACTAAAGATGGCAACATCACTAGTAGTTCAATAGAAATTAGTAACATCACTAATTTGGGTTTTTAGATTCTTGGCTGTTTCTTTTAAAGCTAATGCTTTGAAAGTATTTCAACCATTACCCCCACTACTATTTTTGTGACCGCAACTAACAACTGTTGTCATCGAAGCAACAATTAGAATTGGACTAGCTAATTTTAATAATTTAAGATAAATATTTTTCTTCATCAATAATTCCCCTTGTTAATTTTAACTTTGATTAATTCAACTATAATCAAAACAATAACCGACTGAAATATATTTTGAATCAACATTTTTTATATAATTAAAATGATGATTCAAAATAAAGTTAGTAATTAAACTATCGCCTCGTTTATAGTAAACACCAATACTTAAATTGGTGTTGATTCCTGATCCGTTAGGTAAATTATTGTTATTAGCACTAAAGGCACTAAATACGACAAAAGCAGTTCGGGAATATGCTGCGTGATTTCAATCATATCCAACTGTTGTAGAATGCTCTTTATCTAATCAATTGTTTGTTAAAAAATCTCTTCAATTTGCTGCCATTGCTGGATTGTCAATCTTAGTATAAATTGAGCTGCTCTCTTGGTTGAGAACTGCAACATATTTTTTTTGTGATTGTAGTTGAGTAATTTGGCTAAAAACTCAACTATTAGCATTGTAGGAAATTTTGGAATTGTAAGTAATTGTTACCTGAATTGGAAAAGCCCCATAAATTCCTTCTTTGCCCTTGATTGAGATGATTGCGCTTGCACTTTCAGCAACATCATCAATTTTAATCTTACCAGCCATTCCTTGATAAGTGTCATCTCCACCATTACCACCAAATACATCAAACTCAGCTTGATCGCTAGATTTTCATGTATTAGTTCCATATCATTTTAAAGTGGCTCAATTTTTAGCCAGTTTTGCTTTTGCTAGTAATGTTGTTGCTGTTTCACTATTAACAGCAGCTTTAAAATGATCATAGTCATTAATTTCACTTGCTTGAGAATAGCTTCAATCAGTTAAAGCATATGCTACATCTCCAACATAATTAATTGTAAAGTTAATTGGATAACTATGAGCTGATACTTGATCTTGAATTACGATTGTAGCAATCACTTCTTGATCGTATTTTGTTACTTTAGGATGTCCATTACCACTAAAGATGGCAACATCACTAGTAGTTCAATAAAATTGGGCAAGATTGCTAATTTCCGTTTTAAGATTCTTGGCTGTTTCTTTCAAAGCTAATGCTTTGAAAGTATTTCAGCCATTGTCTTTGCCACTACTACTAGTTTTATGACCACATGAAGCAATAATAGTAGCTGAACTTGCTATTGTAATGAGTAGTAATGGTATCTTTAATCATTTATGTAGATATTTTGGCACAACAATAACCCCTTTATCTTTATTTTCGTATTTGGACTATATTACCGTTTCAAGTATAATCAAAAGCTTTAACACCGCTTGCGCTACTAGTAGTTATATAATTAGCATTTCATAGTAAAATAACGTTAAAATTAGTTTCGTTACTACCATCATATTTTGATAAAATAAATTTCATTGTAAAAGTTTTTCCTGAACCTGATGGATAATTGGTTACAGTAATATTTTGGTATTGGATCCCATTATCTTTACCAATTTGTCCTCCTCCTGGAGTGTTATTGTAAATCAACTGCACTGTATTATAATTAGCAGGATGACTCACAACTTCATTATTAATGATCGCATGATTAACTCATAAAAGAATTCAATTATTTTTCTCAAAATTTTGACTCATTTTTTCATTAATTGCCGGTTTATTATTAGTAATTAAATTGGTAATTTTTTCAATTGATTGTAATTGTTCAACTGCTGAAAACTTTCAATTTGATAATCAATAAGTGTCATTTGTTTGATAAGTAATTACCGCCTTGATAGGATCGGCATCATAGTTACCTTCAAGGTTTTTGTTTTCACTACCATCATGATTGAAAAATTTTTTACAAATAATTGCCGTAATTGTTTTATTATTTTCATCAACGATTGGTTTCCCTTGCATTCCTTGATAAGCATCTTTGCTAGTTAAAGCTCCAAAAGTATCAAAGACTGCTTCGTTATCAAGATTCTTCTGTCAACTTTTTTGATTACTATTACCATTAATATCTCACTGAAATTTTGTTGCTTGATATCATGGTTTTAAAGTTCAAAGTAATTGATCAGGAGTCACGTTTAAAGCAGCTGCTTTAAACGCCTGTCATGAAAACGGATTAGTAGGTTTTGGCATTCAGAGTAATTCTCAATTTTGAACATTATATTCTACGCCAACAGCAGTAAAGTAAATAATAAAAGTGGTTTTCTGTGGATTAGTTGGTTCGTTAACTGCTGTTCTCGTAATATCAATGCTGACTGTTTGATGTTCGGTATCAATTTGGAATTGACCAACTTGTAACTCAGAACTAGTAACATCACTTCAACTAGTAACTTTTGCATTAAGAATAATAGCAATTGGGTCGGCTTTTTGCGCTGCTATTACAAAATCTTGAAAATTATATTTTGGTGATGATCTTTGATGAGTACCACAACTAACAAGATTAGTTGTGGTCGCAACAAGCGCTAGTGTTGGAATCGATAATTTAAATCATTTTATTCAAAGTTTTAGCATTGAAATAAAAACCTCCAATTTTATTAATCATTAATCATTTTATAAAGTTGCTGAATTTCAAGTATAATCAAAACAATAACCAACTTTGGGAATTGTTTGCCCGATTACTGACTTCGCATAATTAAAATTACGTAATAAAGTATAAGTTTGTTGATTGCCACCATTACTATTATGTAAATTAATAATTACTTGAGTTTGAATTCCAGATTTATTCGGTAATACATTTAGTGGATTTGTGATACTAGTAAACTGTTCAATTGTATTAACGTCATATTTTCCAGCGATAGCACCATCTTTTAATAATTTTGTATGTTGAGTATCTAATCAATTATTATTTAAAAGTTGATTTCAAGCATTTGAATTACTATTTTGAATTTTTGAATAAACTGCGTCTGCTTGTTTATTCATCACATCAACATATTTTAGTTGTGATTGCAATTGGTGCATCGCACTAAAATGTCAACTATTAGCATTGTATGAAATTTCGGAATTATAAGTAATTGTTGCTTTAATTGGCATTGCCCCATAAACACCTTCTTTACCTTTAACCGAGATAATCGCACTAGCTATTGTTGTTGTTGTGTTAGTTGTTGGTTTCCCATTCATACCTTGATAAGGATCTTTGTTATTTAAAGCTCCAAAAGTATCAAACTCAGCAAGATCACTAGCTTGTCAAACTTTATTAGTGTATCATTTGAGACTTGCTCAATCTGAGGAAGCTTTTGCTTCCGCTAATAAAGCACTAGCAGTTTCAGCTTTAACTGAAGCTTGAAAATGCTCAAAGTCATTAACATAACTTGATTGTGAATGACTTCAATCACTAACTTCATAAGTATCGCCTAGTGTATAATCAACAATAAATTTAATTGGATAACTATCAGCTAATGGTTGATTTTGAATGATAATTGTAGCAACGATTTCTTCGGCACTACCAGCTTGTTTTGGATAACCATTACTACTAAAAATAGCAACATCACTAGTTTTTCAATATAATTCATCAAGATTGCTAATCTGGGATTTTAAACTCTGAGCCGTTTCTTTTAAAGCAAGCTTTTTGTAAGCAGCTCATGTGTTTTGCTCACCATTGTGATGTGATCCACAAGATGATAACAAAGCAGTAGAACTAACAATCGTGCTTAGCATTAATGGTAGACTAAATCATTTGTATCAGTTTTTTTTCACAATCGTTCGCTCCTAAATATAATTTAAATTTAGTTATCAATGAAAGATAATATCAATATTTTCATTATTAAAATGTTGTTTTAATTTATTTAATTCTGATTGACGTTTTTCATGAGTAACTTTTTCAAGTAATGCTAATGTTTTGTGTGTCACAATAAATGTCAACCATGGTAATAATAGACCACTAATTGCTGTTGCCATAATGTGGTGATGTAGCGGTTCAATTGCCACATTATGGTTATGCATAATTAACATTACAGCTTGAGCAACAATTAAAGCATATAAAATTAAAACAATGATTAGAAAAATTAAAAATAAAAAACCAATCCCATTATTTAATAATGTGGCATTGTCAAACTCCGAACGAAAGGTTTTATTCGTTAACATAAAAATTAAAGTTGTGATTAAAACAATCATAAAAAATAAAAAATAAAACGATAATCGTTGCATTAATTTTAAATGTTTTTTTCAATGTAAATACGTATCAAGACTAATAGCTGATCCTGGTTGTAATTTTTGTTCCATATAATACACCACCTAACTATCTTTTTCTCTATAAATTAATTATAACAAAAACATATTTAAACTTTAAAATAAGAATTAAAAAAATCTATCATCTTAATAAAGACGATAGATTTTTTAGTAATAATTAATTTTACTATTTTTAATGGCTGAAGATCTTAAATAATTTCTCTAGAATTTAAGAATAGTTCCACGAATAACATATTTATGAGTCGTAATGTCATATGTTATCACTGTATTTAAATACATATTTTGTCAGCTATATCATGAAACTTTACTTAATGTTTTTCCACTAATCTGAATTGATAATATATTACCATTCCTAGAAACTTTTGATTCAGTTCCTAATGTATTGGCACAAGCCATTGAATTAGCGTTGTATCCAGAAACTTTTGCAATTAATAATTTTACTAAATTATTAATCGTTGCTCTTGAAAAAATTTCTTTAGCTGGAGTAAGGCTATTATTGTTGATAAAAATACGCGCCTTATTATGGTGGTATTCTTGAACATTAAAGTCATACGATACTAATACACTAAATTGGTTTAGTTGCCCATTGACACTTACATTACCAGTAACTATTAATGATGATGTTGATGTTGCAACATTATAGTTAAAAGTTTTAAAATCAAGTGGATTGATAACTATCTTGCTATATTTACCTGCTCCTAAATGTTTGATCATTGCTTTTTCAACTGGATCTTTTACTGTTGTTGTTGTAAATATTTCGATAGCTGGTGAAAGCGGACATTTAGGTGGATTATAAGGTGTTAGATCAGTTCAATGAGGATTATTTGGTGTTAAATCTGAAGTTTGGCTTCAAATTACTCTTGTATTATAAATATGATATTGTTCAGTTTTAACATCGAAAGTTGCGATTGCTTGAGCTGGTTTAAGCATTCCATTGACGCTTACATTAGTACTAATTGTCGCACTTGATCACATTGCATCGTTGTTGTTATCGAAGTTGGTCTTAATATCAGTTGCCATAATTGGTGACAGACTTCAAGCACTACCAGTTGGTAAATGAGAGCTTAGTGCAGAACTGAAAGGAACTACTAGTTTATCATTAGCAAAAACTGAAGTTGCAGCTGGTGTTGGTTCTCAAGCAGGATAAGTAGATGGTGTTAAATCTGAAGTTGAACTTCAAATTACTCTTGTATTATAAATATGATATTGTTCAGTTTTAACATCGAAAGTTGCGATTGCTTGAGCTGGTTTAAGCATTCCATTGACGCTTACATTAGTACTAATTGTCGCACTTGATCACATTGCATCGTTGTTGTTATCGAAGTTGGTCTTAATATCAGTTGCCATAATTGGTGACAGACTTCAAGCACTACCAGTTGGTAAATGAGAAGTTAGTGCAGAACTGAAAGGAACTACTAGTTTATCATTAGCAAAAACTGAAGTTGCAGCTGGTGTTGGTTCTCAAGCAGGATAAGTAGATGGTGTTAAATCTGAAGTTGAACTTCAAATTACTCTTGTATTATAAATATGATATTGTTCAGTTTTAACATCGAAAGTTGCGATTGCTTGAGCTGGTTTAAGCATTCCATTAACGCTTACATTAGTACTAATTGTCGCACTTGATCACATTGCATCGTTGTTGTTATCGAAGTTGGTCTTAATATCAGTTGCCACAATTGGTGACAAACTTCAAGCACTACCAGTTGGTAAATGAGAAGTTAGTGCAGAACTGAAAGGAACTACTAATTTATCATTAGCAAAAACTGAAGTTGCATTTGGCATTGGTATTTGTGGTGCTGATTTTTTCGCAGGATTAAATCCAGTTGCTGGAATTGAAAGTTTTAAATGGTTAATATCATATGCTTCTGTTAAAGCACTATAATTAGCACAAGCACTAACTTGATGGTTAATTCCAGCAATGCTTAGTGACGCTGATAAATCACCGGTAACTAATGTGATAATTAATTTTGAATTACTATTATAAGTTGTAATATTATCTACGTTAATATTAGATAAATTTCAAATTGCATTAGCTGGTATATAATAAGCTAGTTTTGATTCAAGAATAGGTCTTAAATCAGTATCGTTAAAAATTTTTCTACAAGGTTTAACATCTTTTTGTTTTACAGTAATGTTATATTTAGGATTTTTAAAATTATGAATTGCAAAAGGAACTGACGCACCAATTAATATAGAAACTAAAGATAAAGTAGAAATAATAATTTTTGATTTTTTACGCATATTTATCTTCCTTTCAATTACGATTAATAATTAAGTAATACTAAATATTTGGTTATAAATTATAACATAAATAAAATAGAAGTCAAATTAAATATTTAAATCAATATTACTAAAAAAAACTAAACAAAAATCACTAAGTTTATTTTAGTGATTTTTGTTTAGTTTTTTTCGTATTATATTAAAAATTTAATAATGTTTTAGTAGTTATCAACTAGTAATACAATAAGCAATTCAAGTGTAATCAAATGGTGAGCCTCCAGCGCTATCATCTTTTCCATTTGCGTAAACAAAATTAAAAAACATATTTATTGTCGCTGTTTTAGGCTTGCCTGCGGCATAGTCTCAATGCTGAAAAGTAAATACTAATTCAAATTTAGTTTCTAGGGGATTTGTTAAATCAGGAGCTCTTTCTCCTGCATACACAATTTTTCCTTGACCAGCAGGACCATGATCAATAGCATATTTATTATCAATAATATTATAAATATTATGTTTAGGATCATGGTCTATGCCATCATTATTAATAACTTTTTGAGTCTTATGATCTTGAAGAATCATTCAATTATTATTATTGAATGTTGGTCGTATATTTAGACCAACACTTTCCGAAATTCCTGTAATGATATTTTTGACTTTATTAATAGATTGTAGTTGTTTATCTGTACTAAATGCTCAATCTGATAATTTATAAACTTGGGCATTTTTGTAAGTAATCACTGCTTTGATTGGATCAGAATCATAAGCTCCATTTTTACCTTTTTTCGAAATAATGGCGGTGATTGTTTTTGTGCTATCATTAGCAATCGGTGCTCCTTGCATTCCTTTATAAGCATCTTTTGCTGTTAATGAACCATAAGTATCAAATTCAGCTTTTTCAGTTTCTGATCAAACTTTTTGTGCTGGAGTACCATAAAGTTCTCATTTGTATTTGCTACTATTATCTCATGGCTTGGCAGTTGATAGCAGATCAGCTGCTAGTACTGCTTTAGCGGAAATTTTAAAAACATCCCATGAATGAGGATAAATTGGGGCGGGGATCGAAGAACAAATTCAATCTTCAACATCATATTTAGGACTATCGCCGAAAATATTTTCAAATGAAGCAATATAGGGATTCGTTTCGTGACCAACAATTGTTCTCGTAATTGTGACTGAGATTATACTATGTGCTTCATCAGGATGAAATTCACCTAATTTTAGTTCTGACATTTTAGCGTCTTTTCATCCTGTTGGAAAAGTAACGTTCAATAATTGGGCAGTCGTAACACCTTGAGCATCTTTTACAAAATCATCAAAATTATATTGAGGACCTGATTTATGATGACAACTAGCTAAGCTAGTTGTTGCACCAGTTACAATTACTACCGGGGCAATCGTTTTTAATAATTTATATCAGAGTTTTTTCATTTCTGTAATAGCCTCCTCTTTTGCTAATCATAATATACTTTCCTTATATAAATATATTTTATAACATATCTCTATTTCCGCAAAAAAACGTTACAAAAAAAAACAAAAAACCACCTTCATAAATAAGGTGGTTTTTTGTTTTACATTAATATCAATAATTATTTTCTTAAATTTAATTTTTTTAAGATTGCGTAATAACGATCGATATTTTCATTATGTAAGTAAGAAAGTAAACGACGACGATTTGATACTTTTTTTAGTAATCCACGACGTGAATGAAAATCTTTCTTATGAGTTTGCATATGAATAGTTAATTCTTTGATTTCTGCTGTTAGGATAGCGATTTGAACTTCAGCTTTACCTGTGTCCTTGTCACTACCTCCGTGAGTTTTAACTATTTCATCTTTTTTGATGTCTCTGATAGCCATGTGTTATTCTCCTTACGATTATTAATAGTGTTTATAAAAGGCTGATTTATAAAACCATTAATAATTAATGTTGATGTTTAATTAGTTTAAATAAGCTAATTAAACAGTTGCTTTCGCTTTATTAGTTTTTGCTTTTTCTACTAATTGTATTAAATTATTGAATTCATTTGGATGATGAATCGCTAATTCAGATAGCATTTTACGATTTAAATCAATGTTTAAATGTTTTAATCCATTAATAAAAATTGAATATGACATTCCTTCTGCTCTAGTTGCAGCATTGATACGCGCAATTCATAATTTACGAAAATTACGTTTACGATTACGACGATCACGGTATGCGTATGCAAGTGAACTCATCACTTGTTCTTTAGCTGTTTTATAAGCAATATGCTTATGTCCATAATAACCTTTTGCTAATTTTAGTCACTTTTTACGACGACGTCTAGTTGTGACTCCACCTTTAACTCTAGCCATAATTTACAAATCCTTTCATTAACCTTGTAATAAGTTTTTTAAACGTTTTATATCTGAAGCAGACACTAACGCTGGTTTATTTAATTGACGTTTTTGTTTCGTTGTTTTATTTGCTTTTAAATGTGATTGAAAAGCTTGGGTACGTTTTCATTTACCGCTACCAGTAACTTTGACACGTTTTGCCAATGCTTTCTTCGTTTTCATTTTTGGCATTTTAGTTTGCTCCTTACTTCTTCGATTTTAGAGGTATTAAATATACATCTAAAAATCTATTATTAATTAGTTTAGGTTCAACATCCAAACGAGCAACATCGTTTAATATTTCAATAAAACGCTTTAATGTGTCTCGTCCTTTTTCTTGCATTGTAATTTCGCGTCCACGAAATTTTAAAGAAACTTTTACACGATTACCATCAGTAATAAATTGGCGGGCTTGTTTAGCTTTAGTTTCTAAATCATGCTGTCCAATTAATGGCGTAATACGAATTTCTTTAACCTCTATAATTGTTTGAGTTTTTTTAGTTTCACGATTCTTTTTGCTCTTTTCATATTTATAACGGCCATAATCCAGAATCTTACATACTGGGGGTTTCGCTGTTGGCGAAACACATAGTAAATCTAAGTTAACTGTTTCTGCACGATTAATAGCATCATATTTAGACATAATCCCTAAATTGTTACCATTTTCATCAATTACTGCTACTTTGCTGAATTGAATTGAATTGTTGACTAAATCTTTTTGAACTCGAGGTCGTGGTTTTTTACTTCTACGTATGCTAATGATGATCACTCCAAAATAATATTTTGCGTTTTTTTAGTTTTACATATTTAGATATATAAAACAAAAAGTGGCAAAGCCACTCTCAATAATGCTATTTACTTTATGTGTTTAACATAAATAATTGTCTGTAATAGCAAGAACCTAAAGACACTTTTATTTAACAAGGTCTATCAGGTGAGAAATGCAGGCTTCTACTTTCTAAACAACAACTATCTAAATTAGTTGCTCTATTATTATATAATAAATCTCTTAAAAATACAAATCTTTATTTAATATCCTATTAATTGCTATATTAAATAAGAAGATTTCTTAGTTTCATCTTCAATCTGAAAAATTTGGTTTAATTGTTTTGTAACTAAAAATTGGTTGTTGAGGATTAAAAGTTGCGTGTCATGGAATGTAAAGAAAATTACTTTGTACGTGTCACTCAAGTAAAACATGAAAGACACCGTTAAGAATTACATTACCATTTTTATCATGACTCATTCTTGTATTAAGAATTGATGAATAAGTTTCTGATAAAAATGAGTATGGATCAGATAAGTAACCATTAATTAATTCATAGTTTCAAGAAATCTTCTGTGGCGTAGTTTTTGCAATTTGTTTAGTACTATTTCAATATCCAGCAATTGAATTTAATAAATAAGAAACTGCACGTGAGTCAGTACCTTCTGATTTAAAAAAGAATCCTGCTTCTGAATATCATTCAAGTTGATCATCAGTATAAGCTGGTAAAGATTTGATTTTTCAATCAGTATAATTATAATTTTTTTGACTATTATATGTAATAGTTAAAAAAACTTTTTGAATCGTCACTAATTCTAGATTAGCTCCTAGTAATGATCCATCTTTGTTGAAAGTGAATGTAATTGCATTAATTTTTGCTTCATTTGGACTTCAGTGGTATTTTGTTTTTAAAATTGGAAAGTCCTGAAAAATTTGCGCTGGGGTAACTGTTTTAACCGCTTTTTTTCACGCATTTTCATTTGTTGATCTTATTATCAACGAATGATCGTTTTTATTATTGTGACTATTTAAATTAGCAGTTACCGGACTAATAACTGATAATAGGGGTAACAAACTTAATATAATTTTCATAATGTTCTAACTCCTTGATTTTTATAATTATTGTTTTTGTTTTTTTTGTTGTCATTAACAATGATTTTCATTAATTGTCAATTATAAAAATTATATCATTAAAAATTTATTATTCATTAAAAAACAGATTATTTTTACTTTTAGTCTCTTTTATAGTAATATATTATCAACTATAATTAAAGTAATATTATATGATTATTAAATAGAAACCGAGGTAATCTAATGGCTATTGCAGATATCAAGAA
Source organism: Mycoplasmatales bacterium (assembly GCA_965222755.1). GTDB lineage: Bacteria > Bacillota_I > Bacilli_A > Mycoplasmatales > JABABV01 > JABABV01. Next base: position 236,385 of record CBDCUK010000001.1, read on the forward strand.
AAAAATGGAAGAATTTCGTCGTCTTTATGTTGATCAAGATTTATGTATTGGTTGTGGAGCTTGTGTTGCGGTTGATGAAACTGAAACATTCTACATGCAAGATAATGGTAAAGCGATCACTAAACCAAATAACTTAGATAATGAGGACTTATTAATGATTTGTCCAACCGAAGCTATTAAAGTTAATGAAAAAAATAAAGATGATCAATAAAAAAAAGACCTAATTTAATAATTGGGTCTTTTTTTTAATCAATTTCTTCTTTTGATTATTCGTTATCTTCGATAACAGCGTCTTCTTTTTGATATTCGCTTAAAGCGTTTTCAACGATTTTTCATTCTTTGGGATTTTCAATATTAACTAGTTTACCACCGTTATCATTTTCGGGATCATATTTAGCGGCAAAAAGTTCGCTATCAGGATTTTCGGGATCAAAATATAAAACATAGTTATTTTCACCTTCTTTAAAAGTGAATAAAATTTCAAAATTTTGTTCTTCTCCAGCAGCATCAATTAGCGTAATTGTGTTTTCTTGATTTTGAGTCATAAATATCTACCTCCTTACATTTATTATAGATTATTAATTACTTTGAAAGTCTAAATAGTTTTGTAAAATTATTTGAGCGGCCATTTTATCTTTTTGCAATTTGCGTTTTTTACGCGATACATTAGCACTGATTAAAACTTGGCGGGCAATTCGTGTGCTTAGGCGCTCATCAAATAGAATAACTTCAACCGCAACTGCTTTTTGCAGTTGCACTTGAAAGTCCTCTGCCATTAAAGTACGCTCTGATTTGGTCCCATTCATTCGAATTGGGTGGCCCAGAATAATTTTAGCAATTTCATAGTTAGCACAATATTCTACCACTTTTTTGATCGCAAGTGGAAAATCATTTTCAGCAAAGAGAAAATTTTCTTTGCCCCCAGCAATAATTTGCCCACTATCACTTAGAGCAATTCCGAGTGATTTTGTTCCTAGATCGAGTCCTAAAATACGCATCTTAATTCTCCGCTTTTCTAATTTTATGGAGCACTTCAATAAAGGGAATGTTTTCTCCACTTACCATTGCCATATGCGGTTTTCCACCACCACGACCATCAATGATTTTCATGATTTCTTTGGCATAGTTATTTGCTAAGTGCCCATGTGCAATTGCTGTTTTACCACTAAAGATCGCTCAGACATTTTGTTTTTTCGTATTATGAGTTACTAAGAAAGCAACCGTATTATGATATTTCTGAATCATTTGTTTCCCAATTTGTTGCATTACTTTTGCATCAGTTACATTATCAAAGTGATAATGATAATAAGTTGTTTCGGTTTTAAGATCAAGTTCTTTTAAATCTGATTCTAAGTAATCAAAATCTGCTAGTAAACTTTGTGTTTTTTGATCTAAAAGTTGTTTTTTATACTTTTTAAAATAACCTTGGTTTATTACTAAAAGCTCATTAATCTCTTTCGAACTTTGAGCATCATCAATTTGGGGATCTTTTATATCGTTAAGTTTTTCTAATTCAACATTTGTCAGTTTACGTTCTTTTTTCAACATTTTATATTCACTATTAATGTCACGTAACTGATTAAATGCAACTGCAATCTTGTTATGATAGTAAGCTTTAATATTACGATGAGTTGTTAGTGCTTCAACACGGTAAACACCCGATTGCTTTGTATCATAATGAATTACTTGAATCTCTTCAATATCGCTTAGATTGTTAACGTGCGTCCCTCCACAAAGCTCCATTGAATAATCACCTAGTTTAACAACGCGAACATTTTCACTATATTCTGATTTTTCTAATGATAGTGCTCCCATTGCGAGCGCTTTTTTAATCGTTGTATGAATAATTTCAACAGGCACTTTTTCCTGAATTCATTGATTTGCTAACGCTTGTGCCTGATCGATAATTTTACGATCAGGCTTTTGGTTACACGCAAAATCAAAACGTAAATAACGATCATTTAATAATGAACCAGCTTGAGGTACGGCGTGACCTAATACTTTTGTTAGAGCAGCAAATAGTAAATGAATTGCAGAATGGTTTTTCATCGTTAAGCGACGTTTCGATGCATTAACATGTAATTGATATTCAGCCCCAGCTTTTAATTGTCCTTTTAAAATTTTAATTGAATGAACATGAAATCTTTGAGGTCCTTTTTGAACATCGACAACATCAGCATAAAAACTATTATCCTTATTAGTAATGTATCCACTATCAGCAACTTGACCACCAGACTCAGCATAGAAAGGCGTTTTGTCAAAGATGACATAGCCCTCATGATCAATCTTATTTAAGACTGTTTCTTTTTCAAAGATAAAAATTGGTTTGGCATGTAATTCATTAAGAACTTGATAGCCACTAAATTTTGAACTACCTTTAATTTGCTCAAAGAATGTTGATTGAATATTCATCCCAATTGTTTTTTTACGTGATTGTTTTGCTAAATTACGATGTGCCATTTGGGCTTTATTGAAACCTTCTTCATCAACTAAGATATCGGCTAAGTTAGCAATTTCTTTTGTTAGTTCAATTGGGAATCCATAAGTATCATAAAGTTTAAAAGCAGCATCGCCTTGTAAAGTATTTTCACGTTTATCTTTTAATGTTGCTATTCATTGATCTAATAAACGATGTCCAATGTCGAGCGTTTTATTAAAACGCTCTTCTTCGGCTTGAACAATATTAGTAATTAATTTTTTAAAGTTAATTAAGTATGGGTAGTAATCTTGCATCGTTTTAATTACACTAGGAATTAAACGAAAGAGAAATGTATCAGCAATCTCTAAAACACGTCCATAACGTAGCGCACGTCTAATTAAGCGACGAATGATGTAATCGCGGCCAACGTTACCCGGAACAGCTCCATCAGCAATTGCAAATGTAACTGTTCTAATATGATCAGCAATTACTTTAAAAGCTTTATTAATTCTTTCTTGAAAGAGATCCTTAGTAAAGTAATTGTTCACATTATATTTTTGGTGACAATATTTTTCAATTACAGCAATAATTGGTAAAAAAGCATCAGTATCAAAGTTAGTTGGTACGTTTTGTGAAATCGCAACAATCCGTTCTAAACCAGCACCTGTATCAATATTTTTTGTCGGTAAATCTTGATATACTTGATGGCCATTATTATTAAATTGTGAAAAGACAATATTTCAAATTTCAACGTAGCGATCATTTTCAAGATCTTCTTTTAATAATTTAAGACCGATGTCTTCGAGATCGTATTTTGGACCACGATCGTAGAAGACTTCACTATTGGGACCACATGGACCTTGACCTAAATCTCAAAAATTAGTACTGCGATTACCTTTAATAATATGATTACTTGCTACTCCTTGTTTAATTCATTGATCATAAGTTTCTTGATCATCTTCAAAAACAGTAATGTATAGTTTTTCTGGATCAATTGCTAAATAAGATTCACTAGTTAGAAATTCTCATGCATAAGCAATTGCTTCAACTTTAAAATAACCACCGATTGAAAAGTTACCTAGCATTTCAAAAAAGGTGTGATGACGAGCTGTTACTCCAACATTTTCAATATCATTAGTACGAATCGCTTTTTGGGAATTAACTAGGCGTTTTGATGGAGGTGTTAAACGCCCATCAAAATAAGATTTTAATGTTGCTACGCCTGAGTTAATTCATAATAGCGAATCATCATCTTGGGGAATTAAAGATGCACTTGGTAATTCTAAATGATCATACTTTTTAAAAAAGTCTAATCATAGATTACGAATATCATTAGTTGATAGATTTTTCATATTTTAGTACCTTCTTCATCTATTTAATATTTAAATATTTAATTATGTATAATTTTATCTTAATTAAGTTTAAATTACAATAATTAAAAGTTTTTATTTACTATTAGTTATAAATATAATAATATTTTATTTATATTTAAAAAATTCTTAAATATAAATAAAAATATATGCAATAATTACATAAAATTAATACAGTAGGGAGAGAAAATGTCTATATATCAAAAAAATTTTGGTAAATCAGAAGTGATGGGTAATTTTAATGCAAATTACTTTATATCATTGATTGATAAACAAACTTATAATTTTGAAATACGTAAAGAAATAATAAAAATATCTGTCTATTTTTTTAATGGAGTAAATATTATGAATTTTTGAAAAAAAAACGAAATTAATGAAATTCAAAAATTAGAATTTATATTTTTTATAATTATGAATGTAGAAAAAATTACTAATAATTATTCACAAAATTCATTTAAAATTGATGATTCAAGAAGTCGATGGAAAATTAAGAATTTTCTTATATCTGAAGATATTCAAATATTTTTAGCAAGAATGGTAGCTTACATTAAATATAATAATAAAAAAATTATAGATTTTTTTAGTGAAGATGATAAGTTTGCAAATTTAACTTTAGTACAAATTGTCGATAATGAAATAGCTCCTATTTTAAAAGAATTAGATTCTCAAACAATTTATAATAATGTCCATAAGTTTAATAGTTCAAACATTATAGAAGATAAAAGAAGTGCAATAGAATCAATATATACTCAGGAAATGTTTGAAGATAAATTTAAAGAATTTAAAACAAAGCATGTAGGTATGAAAACTGTTTTAAATATTGATAACTTAAAAAATAAAATAGAAAATTTTGTAAGGCATAACAAAGAAAAAGATACTAATAATCAGAAAATAATAAATTATAAAAACGGTTTAACTGATACAGAATATATACAGGAATTAAAAGAAATCTTATATGGTTTATTACTTCTTGAGTATATTAATAAAAAACAAGAATATTTAAACTAATTACCTCAAATAATTTAAGTATTAATCTAAAAAACAACTCCATTAGAATGAAGTTGTTTTTTAGATTGAATTAAACTGCGACGAATTTACCTTGAAATGTAAAATTAAAGGCACTTCCTCCACCAGTATCATCTTTACCATTAGCATAAATATAATCCATTGTTAAATTAAAATCTCATTTTTTATTTTGATGAGTAAGTGGAAACATAATTTTGATCTGTTTTCCAACTTTACCTTCTTCTTGTAAGTTAGCCATATCAATAGTTGGTCCAAAATCTGGCCCCTTACCAAAGATAGACCCTTCAAAACCCTCTTTTTTTATAGAATCCATTATACTTAAACTACGATAACTTCCACCATTATTATTGTTATAAGTATTTACTCAATATCCAAACTGAATATCACCATTACGAATAAATCCATTTCAGCCTTCGTTTTTTATTAAAGACTCAAGGTGTTCGTATGTATGTCCATTTTCGCCACCTTTACCACTAAACATTTCAAAAGATTGTAGTTGCTCAGTTTTAGCAAATGTTCAAGAGGCCATACTATAAGATTTTCCATTTACATATTGAGCTGTCGCAATGATTGGATCAGAATTATATCATCCAGGTCCCAACCCATCAGTTACCTCATTTCCATTAGGTTTAGCTTTACAAAATATTGCTGTTATTTTGTGATTTATATCATCAACTATTGGTTTTCCTTTCATACCTTTGAAACTATCAGTTGCTTTTGCGCTTCCAAAAGTATCAAAAACAGCACTATTATTTGCTTGTCATCTACGTTCTGTTAGTGTTCCATAAGTTCAAGTAAAGTCATCTTTATTATCTCAAGGCTTCGCTTGAACTAATAAAGCTTGGGCTTGAACATTTGCTCCAAACTTTTTAAAATCTGCTCAAGTTGTTTCTGATATTGAATGAGGTGCCGCCGTGCATTTTCAATCACTAAGCCTATATTTGGCATTATCTATATATTGAATTGCAAATGATGCTTTTGTTGCATTACCATCATTTTTACTTCTTGTAATATCAAGACTAACAAGACCACCAATATCATCAGTTTTAACATTATCAATATTTAATTCCCCAGCAATTGCATCAGATCATGAATCGGGTTTGGTCACACCAACAATTGCAATTGCTGTTGCTCCTTTAGCAGCAGTTTTAAAATCTGTTCAACCATTATTATCAATTATTTTTGGTTGAGTACTACATTTCCAGTCACTAACATCATATTCAGTATTATCAACATACTGAATAATAAATGATGCCATCGTTGTTGGGGCATTATCTTTTGTTCTCGTAATATCTAGAGTAATCTTCTTAGTATCTTTATTAGGATTAAAATTAGTAATTTTAATTTCTGTATTAGCAGGATCACTTCATCCAGTTGGTTGAGTTGCCGTTATAATGTCTCTTCCATTAGCAGCTTGAGCTGCTTTTAAAAAAGCACCTCAATCATTAGTTGTGCTACTTTTATGACCACAACTTATTAAACTACTACTTAAAGCAAACGATGAGGTTAAGATTAATGATGAGGCTAAAATTTTTATTTTTTTCATTTCAAACTCCCACTTTATCATATTTGATAATCTATTTATTATTAATTAGTCATATATAAAAATTATATCATTTAAGATAAACTCTGTTGATGAGTTGTTAATTGTAGTATTATTTTTATAATTAAAGAAATATAAAAATAATACTAATCAAGGAGATAAAATTATGGCTGAAGATAAATTAACAACTACTGGTAAAAATGATTTTGAATATTTAAAAGGGAAATGAGATGGTAAGATGATCCAAGAAATAGCAGAGATTCATCAATTACACCAAGATATTATTACTAATAGTGATTCAATCATCTTTCGTGGTCAAGGGTGTAGTGAATGAGATTTGGAATCGACTCTTTATAGAAGATATGAACTAATATTAAATCCTAATTCAAATAAAAAAACCGAAATGAGCATTAATAACTTTTTACTTCTTTCTAAAGTTCATTTCTTAGAAATAAGTAAAAAGTTAAATAGAAACGGAGGTATTCTCCACCTATTATCTGAAGCACAACACTTAGGTACCTCAACACCTTTAATAGATTTTACTTCCTCGTTTGAAAATGCTCTATGATTTGCAACAGAAAAAAACTTAGTTAAATGTAGTAACGAACATGGTAATAGATGCAATCCTTCTATATGATTAATTAAAAAAGAAAGCGATGTAAAAACAAAAATAGAAAAATGAGAAAGTAAAATTATTGATCAAGATTTTTTAAAGCATAATAAAGAAAATAATTTTATTTATAAATGCCCGATTACTATAAATAGTAAACGTGGTATTTCACAAAAATCTTTTTTTATTTTGCATAATGCCTCAAATGAAGAAATGAAAACAAAATATAATATAATTCAAATTAATATTGATTATCAAGAACAATCGAAATCATTAGAAACTGATATAACAAAATTTTTAATTAAATTAGGAATTGATCATGAATCTATTTATCCTGATTTAAAAGGAGTTTTTAATAGTTATATAAGTAATTCTGATCATATACATTTTTTAGAAGGTTCATATTTAAATGCGAAAGCAGATAATACAAATGATAAAAATAAAAAACTAGAATTTAATAAAAAAGCTATAGAAAAATATAAAAAAGTAATTGAGTTGAATCCTAATTATATTAGTGCTTATTATAATTGAGGAAATACTTTATTAAAAATAGGAGATATTGAAGTAAAAGAAAATCAACACACTAAAAAATATCAAGAAGCAATCGAAAAATATGAAAAAGTAATTAAGTTAAATCCTAATTATGTTGATGCTTATAATAACTGAGGGAGTGCTTTATCAAAAATAGGTAATGTGGAAATAGATGAAAGAATTAAACTTCAAAATTATCAATATGCTATTGAAAAATATGAAAAAGTAATTGAGTTGAATCCTCATTATATTAGTACTTATAATAATTGGGGTGATGCTTTATCAAAAATAGGTAATGTGGAAATAGATGAAAAAATTAAACTTCAAAATTATCAATATGCTATTGAAAAATTTGAAAAAGCAATTGAGTTGAATCCTAATTATGTTGATGCTTATTATAATTGAGGAAATACTTTATTAAAAATAGGAGATATTGAAGTAAAAGAAAATCAACACACTAAAAAATATCAAGAAGCAATCGAAAAATATGAAAAAGTAATTAAGTTAAATCCTAATTATATTAGTACTTATAATAATTGAGGGGCCTCTTTAACAAAAATAGGCAAGATTCAAAAAGATAAAAAGATAGCGATCAAACTTTACGAACAAGCAATTGAAAAATATGAAAAAGAAATTGAGTTGAATCCTAATTATATTACTTCTTATAATAATTTAATAAGTTTGTTAATAATACTATTGAAAGATAAATTTAAAATTAATAAATTATTATTGAATTCACTCCAAACAACAATATTAAACACATCTCCAACGACAACAGAAGCCCAAAAATTAAGAGCACAACTACTAAAAGTAATAGATACTATCTTAAACGCCAAAGAAACTTCTTAATATTATATTAATACGTGCTACAATTAGTAAAAATCAAATATTTTTTGAAAGGTCCTTAAAAAATGAAAAAAGTAAAATTATTCAAAATCCTATTATCAGCTGCTAGTATTACAACATTAAGTGCAAGTGGTTTTGGTCTTGTTAGTTGTCATAGCAATAAAAAAACTACAAGCTTATGAACTGAATTCAAAGATGCTGCTACACATGATAGTGCTCTTAATATTATTAAGAGCACTCATTCAAAACAATGAGTTAATCCACAAGCTAAAAACTTAACACTTGGTGATTTTTTTATCGATGAATATGCAGAAACAATTAGTGTTAAAATAACTAATTTACTACCTTATTCAACAGTAAAATTCACAATTCAATATCCTCAAAATGATCAATACAATGTAGCTGATTGAGTTTGTAACAATGATTATAATTTCAACTTTTCTTATATTGCTAATTTTCCTGATCAAGTTGATAGCTTAACGCAAAATACCAAGATTACTAATACGATTAATAAAATTGTTACGATTGATAATACGTTATATGTTGGAACTCAAGGAGGACTTTTCCAATCTAGTGATGGGAAAAGTTTTACCCAGAATAAAACTGTATTCACTCCATTTCAACCTTCGCTCTCAGTTAAATTAATCAAAAAAATAAATAACGTGATTTATTTAGGAACGCTTTATGGACTTTATCAATCAAATGATGATGGTAAAACTTTCATTTTTAACAACAGCGTTAGCAAAGATACTATTAATAAAATAACAATGATTAATAAGAATATCTATATTGGAACAAATTCATCGGGAGTATATTCTTCAAGTAATAATGGTAAGGGTTTTGCGCGCATTGATAGCGCTGGTGATGCTGTAGCAAATCAGCCAAATATTTATTATACTAATACTGTAATTGAAGAAATTAATCATAATATCTATATTGGAAACCAAAAAGGAAATATTTTTCTTTCCACAAATGATGGAAAAACTTTTAAAAAGCAATATTCATTTAATGCAAAAGTAGCAATCAGTCAAATCAAAATGATTAAAGGAATCCTTTATATTGGGACTGCTTTTAACTCTCAAAATTTTGATAACCATTCTTGCCTTTACAGTTCAAATGATATGTGTAAAACATGTAATAGAGTTCTTCATCTTCCTGGATACTACGAAGTTGTCGATATCATTAATTGCAATAATGATATCATTGTTGCAATTAAAAACTCTTTTACTAGTGGTGTTTTTGGCGATATTGAAAACGGTATTTATATTTCTCACGATGGTAAAAACTTCACTAAAATTGAAGCTTTTAATCAAAGCCAAGCTCATAATTTTATTTTAGGAATATGAGATATCAATAGTGTTCTTTATGTTTCAACTAGTGAAAGCTATTATTCATCAATTGATAACAAAAGATTCGTCGATTATAATTATTCTGCCATGAGTCATATAGGATATTTTAATAATTCAACTTATGTTTCTGACAAAACACATCTTTACGTTGATCAAAAATTAAATAATTAAAAAGCAAATTAATAAAAAAACTTCACTCAGCTGAAGTTTTTTTATGATCTAAAATTATTTATGTTTGTACTATTAAGATATATTTAACTAATAACTCAATCTAAAAAAATAATAATTAAACTACTAAAAATAACCAATAAGATTTTAAAAAACGAAGAAATTTCTTAAATATTATATATTGTGATACAATTTTTTAACTATTAATAATTAATCATATCTATTTTGAAAGGTAGTCTTAAAAATGAAAAAAGCAAAATTATTCAAAATCCTATTATCAGCTACTAGTATTACAACATTAAGCGCAAGTAGTTTTGGTCTTGTTAGTTGTAGTAACAAGAATACAAAATTATGAAACAAGTTCAAAGATAGTGCTCAACACGAAAGTGCTCTTAATATTATTAAGAGCACTAATTCAAAACAATGGCTTAATCCACAAAAAGATAATTTAACATTAAGTGATTTTGATATCAATGAAAAAACTAAAACAGTTGAAGTTAAAATAACTAACTTAGTTCCTTATTCAATAGCAACATTTACAATCAAATATCATAAAGATGATAAGTATAATGCTGCTCACTGAGTTTGTAATAATGATTATAATTTTCAATTTTCAACAGTTAAAAGTTTTCCTACTACAGTTCCGGGTAAAACTCCAGGCACAACGATCAATAACAACATTAATCAAATCGTTGAAATTGATCACGTATTATATATTGGATCAAATGGAGGTCTTTTTGAATCTAGTGATGGGAAAAAGTTTATCCAAAACACAACGATCAATGATGCAGTTTGATTAATTAAAAAAATTAATACAACGATTTATTTAGGAACGCTTTATGGACTTTATCAATCAAATGATGATGGAAAGACTTTTAGTCAAAATAAAACTGTTAATCCTATTGATATTCCATCCAAAATAACTATGATTAATAATAAAATATATGTTGGAACAAATTCATCGGGATTATATTGTTCAAGCAATGACGGTAAAGATTTTGCGCGCATTGATAGTGCTAGTGATCTTATTCCGCATCAGAAAAATCTTTATTATCCTACTAATGTAATTGAAGAAATTAATCATAATATCTATATTGGGAGCAAAAATATTTTTATTTCCAAAGATGATGGAAAAACTTTTAAAAAGCAATATTCTTTTTCGTATATAAATACTATCACTAAAATAATTTACATTAATGGCGTTTTTTATATTGGTACTAGTATTGATAATAAAGATTATGAGGGAACCCATCTAAATTCTGGGCTTTACACTTCAACTGATATGTGTAAAACATGTAGAAAAGTTAATATTGTTGGATACTATAATGTTGTTGATATCATTAATAGTAATAATGATATCCTTGTTGCGGTTCAAAATGCCAATAGTGTTGATCATAACACAAAGACTGAAAATGGTATTTATCTTTCTCATGATGGAAAGAATTTTACTCAAGTTCTTAAAAATAGTGAAAAGGGAGAATGACATTATATCAACAGAATCAAAGAGATAAATAATGTTCTTTATGTTTTTGCTGATAACAAATATTATTCATCAGTTGATAATCAAACATTTACTAATTACAGCGGTAATAATTATAGTTTTAGTAATGGCGGATCTTTTAATAATGTAACTTATATTTGTGATGCCGCATATCTTTATGTTAATCAAAAATTAACATAGTCATAAAATAATTCAGTTAATAAAAAAACTTCAATGAAATGAAGTTTTTTTATTATCAAAATTAAAGAAAACTCCTAATTAGTTTTTAAATCATTTTTGTATTGTTTTGTTATTTAATTAATTATATAATGGTATTGAAGTAAAAAAAATTATAAAGAGGTATTAAAAATGCAATCAAAATGATTTAAAATACTATTATCAACTGCTACTATTACGACATTAAGCGCAAGTAGTCTTGGTCTTGTTAGTTGTCATAATAAAGCTATTAGCTTATGAACTAAATTCGAAGATAATGCCCAACATGATAGTTATCTTAATATTATTAAGAGCAGTCATTCAAAACAATGGCTTAATCCGCAAGCTAAAAACTTAACATTAGATAATTTTCAAGTCAATGAAAAAACGAAAACAATCGCTATCAAAATAGCTAACTCGAACCCTTACTCAACAGCAACATTTACGATTCAATATCATCAAAATGATAAATATAATGCTGCTAACTGAGTTTGTAATAATGATTATAGTTTTCAACTTTCTGATGTTGATGGTTTTCCTAATCAAGTTAAAAGCTTAATAAATAACCAAATGATTGATAATTCAGTTAATCAAATCACTGAAATTAATAATACGTTATACATTGGTGCCGATGGTGGACTTTTCCAATCTAGTGATGGGAAAAGGTTTATCCAAAACACAACGATCAAAGATTTAGTTCATCCAAGTAACCCAATTCAATTAATTAAAAAGATTAATAAGACAATTTATGTAGGAACGCTTTATGGACTTTATCAATCAAATGATGATGGTACAACTTTCATTTTAAACACTAGCGTTAATAAACTTGATAGCATTAATAAAATCACTATCATTAATCATAAAATATATATTGGAACAAATTCATCAGGATTATATTCTTCAAGCGATGACGGAAAAAACTTTGCGCGTATTGATAGCGCTGGTGATGCTGTAGCAAATCAGCCAAATATTTATTATACTAATACTATAATTGAAGAAATTAATCATAATATCTATATTGGAAATAAAAAAGGAAATATTTTTATTTCCACAGATGATGGAAAAACTTTTAAAAAGCGATATTCTTTTCCGCATGTAAGTGCTATCACTAAAATAATTAACATTAATGGTGTTATTTATATCGGTACTAGTATTGATTCTGAAAGACTTTATCTAAATTCTGGACTTTATACTTCAACCGATATGTGTAAAACATGTACGAAGGTTAATATTGTTGGATACTATGATGTTATTGATATCATTGATAGTAATAATGATATCCTTGTTGCAGTTAAAAATACTGATAGTCTTGATCGAAACACAAACACTGAAAACGGAGTTTACATTTCTCATGATGGAAAAAGCTTCACTAAATTTAATCTGCTTAATCAAAATGATCATAATAATTATATTGTTGGAATTAAAAATATCAATAACATCCTTTATGTTTTTGCCAATGATAAATATTATTCATCAATCGATCAAAAAACATTCGTTACTTATAATTCTGATATTAATAATGTTGGATCTTTTAATAATATAAATTATTTTGCTCTGGGCGCATATCTTTATGTTAATCAAAAATTAACATAGTCATAAAAATAATTCAGTTAATAAAAAACTTCAATTAAATGAAGTTTTTTTATTATCAAAATTAAAGAAAACTCCTAATTAGTTCCTAAATCATTTTTGTATTACTGATAAAAAAGACTTATTATAATATCATTAATCGATATCTTAGCAATCGTTTTGTATTGCTTTATTTTTGATATGATAATATAATAAAGGTGTTGATTATTTGGATAAGCGACTTTTTTTATTACTTATTCAATTATAATTTATATACAATACTCAAAATAATCACAAGAGGTATTATAAAATGAAATCAAAATTAGTTAAAATATTATTAGCACTAACTTCAGTTGTCGTTATCAGTGGTGGGGCTGGTGGGGCTTATATTTATACAACTCATAATAAAAAACCAGCTTCAGCTCATGATGATCCTATTTGAAAGTCATTTAGAGATCATGCACTAAATGAAAGTGCAGCTAATTTAAAAACGCAAATTAAATCACTGAGTGATTTTTGATGAACTAAAGATGATCAAGCTGTTTTCACAAGTAATGGTAAACCAGCTCAACTTAAAGATGGCAATGAAATAATTCGCGCAACGATTGCTATTAAAGGTAAGTCACCAGCTAATAGTTATCCAGTTAACTTTCAAATCGGTTTTTTTAAAGGCGTTAAAGATTATCAACTTAATTATTGATTCTCTACTCCGGCTAGTGATAATGCTAATGATTTAAATCATTTTGTATTATCAGCTAAATCAACAACAGCAGATCAATTATTAGCAGCTGTTAATAATTCGCCAGATCGAAAAAACCTGAAGTGATATGGTAGCAAAACTTGAACATCTAAAGATATAGCAGAATTTGATGTTTATGGTGGGGCTGGTAATAAAGATCCTTATCAAGGAATGGGCGGTAATGTTAAAGTTGATCTAAAAACTAAAACAGCAACGGCAATTATTTCAATTAAGGGCCAAGAAGGTATTTATAGTGCCTTTCCAATCAAAGCAACAATGACTTATAATTCTCAAATATCATTTAATGCTAATGTGTGACATTTTAAACCACTTCAGCAACTACAATCTCATGATCAATATATCAAATCTATGCAACAACGAGTACAAAAATTAAAAGATGCTAATGTTTGAAATAATTTCATTAATACTAATCAAGTATTAGTTAAAGCTGTTCCCAAAAATAAAGCTGTTCCCAAAAATATTAAAAACGATATAAATAATAAAGTTCCAAGTAATCCATCACATGGGAGCGCTAAATTTGACAAATATAATATAGTTTTTAATAAAAACAACAACGGTGTTACTACAATATTAAAATTAAATATTAACATTCATGCAAGAATGATTATAGACATAACAAAATATACTTACACTTTAACTTATCAGTTTAAATATTTATCAACTCCTCAATTGACAAATAACAAAACACCAATCTTAATTGGTAATGCTTTTCATCTTCTATGAGATCAGTCTAGTATAGTAGTAGCTAAGTAGCTAATTTTCATTAATTAAAGATTCATAATATAACCCTATTTCCTAATAGGGTTTTTTAATACTCTAAAATTTTGCTAAAATTAAGTCATAGAAGAAGATTAAGATATTATGAAATAAAACACTTATCAAGAAAGGGATTTCTAAATGAAGAAAAAAATTAAATTATGAAAAATTATTTTTAGTTCAACTAGTCTATTTACTCTAGGGGCGACAACTAGTAGCATTGTTAGTTGTGGCAATCAAGTTGATTTAAGTTGAGCAACTTTTGCAGCAACTGCCCAAAAAGAAAAAGCGATCAATATTGTCGTCGCTAGCAAGATTAGCAATTGAAAGAATTTAAAATCACAAAACTTTACAATTGCTAATATTACAGTTAATAAAAACCTCCGTACTATTACGGTATTAATAAATGATATTATTCCTAAATCTAGTGCAACATTTACGATTACTTATCAAGGACAAAAATATAATGATCGTGATTGAGTTTATAATAATGATTTTAATTATGATTTTGATCCAAGTGGTTCAATTCCAAGCAATACCATTATTAATGATATTGCTCAATTTAATAGTATTGTATACGCTTGAAATTATAATGAAATTTTTACTTCTAATGATAATGGTGCTCGTTTCAAAAAACATAAGCTTAGCACTCTAAAATACCGCATTAAGACATTAGTCGTAATTGGTGATATTGTTTATTTAGAAACTAATGGTGGTTTATACACTGCTAGTGTTAGAGATCTTAACTTTAGCCAAAATTCCCAAATTGAAAATGGTTATCCTGTTAATAAAGTTATCAAAATAAATAATATTATCTATGTTGGAACTTATTATGGTCTCTATTCCTCTATTGATAATGGGGAAACATTTATTCAGGATCCCTCAATTCTTCCAAATGATAGTATTAACCAAATTACTGAAATCAATAATATCACCTATGTTGCAACTGATCTTGGTTTATTTAGTGCCAAAAAAACTGATGTTAAATTTTATATTAATAATTCAATTCCTTTTAGTGAAAAAATTGATCAGATCACAGAAATTAACAATATTATATATGCAATTGGTTATAGTAATTATGATTTATATGGTAGTATTTTTACTTCAATTAATAATGGAAGCACTTTTATTAAAAATAATAGTGTCCCATCAAGTTACCATATAAATCAAATTAGTAAAATCAATAAAACTCTTTACTTAGCAACAAATATGGGATTACTAAGTTCCCAAGATAACGGAAAAACTTTTCTTCAAAATAATTCAATCCCCCAACAGTATCACTTAAAACAAATTATTGCAATTGATAATATCATCTATATCGCTAGCGCAATGAATGGTCTTTTAAATTCCTGAGATGGTGGATTACACTTTACAATTAACCACTCGATTACGATTAATAAAAATCATATTTCAACAATTAATAAAATTATTAATCTTGGTAACTTTATCTACGTAGCAACTAATACCGGTTTTTATCGCTACACTTTAAATCCCAAAAAATAATCATATTGAATATTAAAAAAGCACTAATTATATTTAGTGCTTTTTTAATATTTTTTAATTATTTAATCCTGAAAGTTAATTATGAGAAATCAGCATTTCAAGTATAATCAAAAGCATTCATTCCGTTTGTTCCATCAAGACCATTAATAAAAAGACAATTTTTTGTTAATGTCATTGTTATTGTTTTACTTTGACTAGTGAATAAATATTTAATAGTGAAACCTAATCCTTTGGCATTTATATCTGGAGAAACTGGGTCACTCTGTTTTGCTGAATCAGTTACGTAAGTAACTTTACTTGCGTCTGTAGCATCAGCATATTTACTAGTAATTAAATTCAAAATAGTACGTTTACGAAGACTTCCTTGATGATCAACACCGCCAGATTCATTAGCTCAATTCTTACCTTGGAAAGTGCTAAAATTTGTTGCTGCAATATCAGATTTATAAAGTTCTGTTATTTTATTTTTAGATTGTAATTGACCTTTAACTGTACTATTTGTCGGTGAGTTAAAAGACGTTCATGATGCAGCAGTGTATGCGACATTTGAAAATGTTGCAATTGCCTCAATTGGGGCTGTATCAAAACTTCCATTATCATCCAATTTTTTAGAAACAATTGCAGCAATTTGGTGCTTAGATTCATTTAAAACAAATGGTGTCCCTTTCATATTAAAATCTGTATTACCTGTACCGCCTCAGTTATCAAAAATTGCGTTTCCAGCTTCGTCTTCGGTTCAAGTTCTTTGAGCTGCAGTTCCTACTGTTCATTGCGCTGATAAGCTAGCATTATCTCATGGCTTAGCTTGGTAAGCAATTGTTGGTGCTTCTGCTGATAAAGCGCTTGATTTGAAATCTGCTCAAGTTGGCTTAACATCACTATGTGGTTGAACAACACATTTTCAATCGCTAACACTGTATGCTGTTTTTGATTGATAATCAATTTCAAAAGAAGCAACTTGTCCTAAAGTATCTTCTGTAATATCAAGTGTTACTTTACTACTACTACTATCAGCTTTAAAGTTACTAATTTTAAAACTAAGATCAGGAGTTGTTTCTCATCCTTTAGGCTTAGTAGTGTTTACTATCTTAATTGCTGTTTCGGCCTGAGCGTCTTTTTTAAAATCATCTCAAGTATTATTATCTTTATGTCCACAACTAACAACAGAAGCACTACCAACAACAATGGCAGACCCAATTACTAGGGGAGCGGAAAATAACTTAATCATTTTTCCGGTTTTCATTTTTTCAAAACCTTTCTATCTTTATTCTTTATTTTATTTTTTATTGTGTATTCCTATATTTAAATTATACACTCTTTTAAATAAAGACTATATTAAGTAAGGCTACTATTGATATTAGTTGTAATTTAATAATTTATCTTTAAAATCCATTAAATTTATAAAAAGTCCAAAAAGATATCTTAAAAAATTTAAAGAATTTAAAATTTTGTTTGAACAATATATTAAAAGTTCTAAATAACATAATTTTCTGTAAATGCTATAATTAATTTATAGAAAACTATATTAATTAAGTGATCAAAGTTTTAAACGAAGAGGTAGTAATTATGAGGAAGCATAAAATTTTTTACACATTATTATTAACGACGATCATGAGCTCATCAACAATATTGATTAGTAGCAATATTGTTAGTTGTGGTAAAAATAATGACGGGAAATCAAAGCAAAAAACAACTTGAGATGCGTTTAAAAACGATGCTCAAAAAGCCAGCGCAATTGAAATTGCGCAAACTATTAAACCCCATAATTGAAATGATGTAATCAAAACCGAACTAACTATTAATAGCCTTAAAATCGATAACAATAATTATTTTTTAACTCTTGATATTACAAGAGTTAAAAAATCACTTACAACTACAAAAGCTTATTTTGAAATTGATTATATACCACATCAAAAATATAATCTTAGTGATTGAAAATGCGTTCTTCAACCTCAAGCCATTCCTGGCCCAAAAACTTTAGAATTATTTTATATATTAGCTCAAATTGAACCAGCTATCAATATTGTTAAAGTTACTAAACCACAACACTGAAATGATGCTCTTACTTATCAATTAAGTATTAGTAATATTAAAGTTGGAGCTGATGGCTTGCATTGTGTTAAACTAGACATTATTAGAAATAATAATAATCACGAAACAGCAGGAACTTTTGAAATCTTTGTTACCCAACCAACATATGATCTTAGTAATTGAAACTGTATCGTCCAACCTAAATAAGCTATTTTTAAAAAAACCACTTTGATGAAAAGTGGTTTTTTTAAAAATAAAGTTATTTATTATATACAGCTATAAAAGTATTTGTAAAAGCGCTCCCACCAGCATTTTTATTTTTTCCATTTTGATATTTAAAATTAAAATACAAACTTACAGAAAATAAATAAGGGTGCCCAGGAGGGATAAAAAATGTTATTTTGTTTTGTGCTTGAGTTGGATTTTTAAAATTTCAATCATTACTACTCCCACTATCATAATGAAAGTCAGAAGGTTTGTAACCAGTAGACTGGGTGATTGTATTTATTAAATCTATAATATGATAGTTTGAGGGATGTAATTTCCCTCGTGTGTATCCTGCTGTATATGCTCAATTAGTTTTTTGTAATTCAGTTAAACCACCTGTACCAGATCCTATGACCCATTCTTTTTCAAATAATGAATTGGCTTTTTCAAATGATTACAATTGAGTATCTTTACTGAATACTCAATTGTTAATATTATAATTTTGATCTTTTTTATAAGTAGCTATTGCTTTAATAGGATCAGAGTCATAAGCACCATTTTTACCAGTTTTTGAAATGATTGCAGTTACTGTTTGTTTACTTTCATCAATAATTGGTTTTCCAGCCATTCCTTGATAACTATCAGTTCCTGTTAAAGAACCAAAAGTATCAAATTTAGCTGTTTCAGTTTTTGATCATGATCTCTGTGTCGCGATCCCAAATTCTCAAATAAATGTTTTTTGGTGATCACTAGTTCAAGGTTGGGCTATCGCTAATAATTGATTAGCACTAATTGAACTTGCGACCATTTTAAAACGATCTCAAGTTGGACCATATATAGCATGGGGTGTCCCAGCTGTTCAAAGACCAATACTATATGCTGCATTATCAGTATAATCAATTTCAAATTGATCAATTGATGGATTAAATTTATCATTTGCTTTTGTTCATGTAATATTAACGATGATTGATTGGGCATCATCGTTAATATTGAATTTATCATTAGTTAGTTCGCCACCAACTGCAGCACTTCAACCACTAGGTTTACTTGCTTGAACAATTTTAAAAGCAATTTCTTGACCTGCTGCTGTTTTGAATTGATTCCACGTATATTCATTTTTACTATTGGAATGGCTACAACTTGCCAAATAAATTCCACTAGTAGAAATTAAAAAACACCGGATAATGCCGATAGTGTTTTTAAAATATTAGATTTAATCATAACACACCTCATAAAATTAGTTATTATCCTTCAAGTAAATTATATAAAATTTTAATTTTTTGATATATTCCCGATTAATTTCGATGATTAATTAAGAAATAAATATAATAAAAAACACGCAAGTTATTAAAGCTTGCGTGTTTTATTTGTTCCTTTATATTCAAAAATAAATTAATTATTTTTGACTATGTTCAAGATAAAGTTGAACCATTGTAATTTCTAATTGGTAGTCTATAAGTTTCATTGTACATCATAGGTGTTCCTTTAGCATTTGCTCATGCGCTAGCAAAATCAAAACTTAAAGTACCATTATTGTTATTACTTAATGTATTCAGAAGTGGAACTGTTCCAATTTTATGTGTTGTTCCATTTACTTTTGTTAGTGTTCCATCAATTCCAGTATGAAATACTTCATCATTAATTGATAAGTATCCATCATTAGTACTTAAAGCTGAAATATGAGATTCACTTTCTGCTGAAGTTGTTATTGACTGCATTAATGGACCTTGTTTTTTGTTATTAGATAAAAATCAAGTATTTCCAGATAAGTTAGATCATTCATTATTAATTTGAGTAACACTATCAAAAATTAATCCTTGATTGTGAAATTTACTATTATCTGGATTTATAATAGTTCCAGCAGGATAGAATCCTTTAAAACCGCTTAATTCTGTAGGAGTCACGTTGCTAGGCTCATCATTAGGATTAATAATGAGTGTCTGTTTTTCATTACCAGTTGAAAGAATTCCATAAGCGTTGGCACCTTTATTAAATTTATCTACATAATTATAAGATCAAGTGCCTTTTGTCTCTGTTAAAGCTGATTCATTAATAACTTTGCTAGTCATATCTGTTTTTTCGTTATCATTACTTACGAAACCTATATAATGAATATGACCAGATGTTGTTAATTCATCATTATTTTTACTACCATCTCCTGATAATATTGCATAAACACCTTTATTATTGGCAATAATCGATTCTGAAGTGCCATTATAAGTTTTAGATGATACAGGTTTTGCGTATTGGACACCTCTGCCAATAACTTTTGACAATGTAGGAGAACTTGTATTTGGATTTGTTACTCTACTATGAAGTACTCCGCCTCCATAAAATCCTAATCAAATATTTTTACCATCTGGTGAAATACTCATATTTTCAAGCGGTCCACCTAATCAATCGGGGCCATTAGGATTGTTAGAATTTACATATGCTGAAGCAGAACTTGCCTGACCATATCTTCCATTAAAAATATCATTATCTTCCCCTTGATTATTAACATTGATTTTTGCTATTGTTGAAGCATACATTATGTATACACCTTGATTTTGATCAGAATTAGTAGCGCCTGGAGCAGCCTCATCACCAAATCAAGTAGTAGCATAAATTAAATTACCTTTATCATCAACATGAAATTGACCAGTAAAGACAGCTTCATTAATAGGTCTTTTGTCTGTAGAATGTTTACCATTATCTCCATATCCCATTATTAAAAAGGGTTTGATTGTATGATGTTGTTTTCCAACTGAAACTAAATCTGATGTTCCTTGTTTAAGAATTCCACCTAAACGACATACTCATAAATCACCTAGCGAAGATAATGTATCAACTGTTGTTGAGTATTTTTTACCGGGTGTTCCATTACCAGTTTGTCCTATACGTCCAGGTAAAGTACTTGCAGAAATATAAGCAGTTGATCCATTTCAAACAATTCTAGCTGTTTGAGCTGCGAATCCATATTTATTATTATCACCATTGTTACCGACGAATTTTAGAAACTCTTCTCGACCAATACCATTATATCTTGCAGATGCAAATCAAGTGATTCCACGATCCCCACTATATCAAAGTGCTTTTGGTGAAACTCCAATTAATTGTTGTCTATTTTCAGGATTTGCAGAAACTGCTAATCATTTCTTTGGTTTTGCTATGCTTCCGCCTGTATTACTATGAAATGTCGAAGCATTAGCACTAGCATTTCACTTACCATCTTTAGTCATAAAACTAGAGTTATTATGTAAAGAATAAACTGTTGATGATACAAGTTTACCTCCAGATGATTGAGGTTCGTTAATTTGAATAGTCATTTTCCCTAATAAATTAGTAGTTTTTAGATCTCCATTAGTTGGAATATCTGAAAATAAACCACTCTTATAACTAACTGTAATTGCTGATGTATCTGGACTTTGTGTTATTGACACAGACCCTTTAGTTTTTCCATTATTTGGATTAGATACAAATGAACCAGAAATTGATAAAGTGTCAAAATAGTAAGGTGAAATTTTTATTTCTTTATTTCTAAGAATATCTAAAACCTTATTATAAATATTCTTTCTTGAAATTGTAAAAGAACTCTTTTCATTAGTAGTACTTTTTAATGTTTGTGCTTTTTTGTCAGCAATAACTTGTGTTAATGCTTCCCCTAAAACTTGCACACGAGTTTGCTCATCACTTTGTGATTTTTTACCACCTTTGTGACCAGATGAAAATATGCTACAACTTGCAACTGATAAAGAAGTAACTCCAACCGATCCTAAAGTGGCGCTTCCGAGTAATATAGTAGAAATTATTTTTTTCATAAATTATGTCCTTTTTTATAATTATTTTTTTACGTTTTATAATTATTTTTTGTTTTTGTAAATACGTATATGTACCATTATTATACCAGTTTTAATAATAATTACATAAAAAAATGTAAGACAATTATTATTATTAAAATATTGTTGTTTTAATGATAATAATATAGTATAATAAAATAATTTGAAAAAAAACTACTGATTAGAAATCAAGTAGTTTTTTCCAAACGAAATAAGTGCTATTTATTTTGTTATTAATTGCGACAATATTGTTTGACGATGATGGTAATGATGATTTTTAATTGCGATGTTTAGTGCTTTTAAATGACCAAATAAATATAATTCTTGGCTTGATCGCGTGATTGCTGTATAAATGATTTTTTTATTAAGCATCTTATAATAATCAGTTAATAACGGCATCAAAATACATTTACTCTCACTTCCCTGAGCTTTATGAATCGAAATTGCATAAGCTAGTGTGACATGAATCATAAAATCATTATATTTATAATTAACGCTAATATCACCAAAAGTTAGACTAACAACTTTATTACTAATATCGAAAGCAACAATATAACCAAAGTCACCATTGAATAAACCATTATCTTTTCGGTTTTTCAAATGCATTACTTTATCACCAATACGGTAATGGTGTAATCCGATCATCACTTGTTTTTGATTCTCTTTTAAGGGATTAATCGCATTTTGAACTTGGCGATTAATTGCATCAATTCCACAAACACCATTGTAGACTGGAGCTAATATTTGCACACTATCAATATCATATTTTGCAACTAATTGACAATACTTATCAGTTAGTTGCACAAGTGCTTCCTGATTTGATAACTCTTTAAAGAAACATTTATTTTTAATAAGATCAACTTCACTTAATGCTTGGTCCCCAAGAATTAAGTTAGATAACTTTAAGACTCCACTACCTTGACCTTGACGATAGATCTTTTGTAATTTTGTAATATTAAACATCTTACTACTTAATAAATCACGTAAGACACTTCCTGGTAAAACTGATTCTAATTGTTGTTCATCACCAACAATTATTAATTTCTCTAAACTTGGTAGCGCAATTAATAATTGTTCAAACAATCAAGTATCCACCATTGAAAATTCATCAATGATTAAAACTTTTTGTTCTAGAGGATTAAGACTATTAAATTCAAAACGATTAGTATGAGCATCTCACATTAATGCTTTATGAATTGTTGAAGCATAATAATGAGTTTTATCACGTAAAATTTTAGCTGCTTTTCCAGTTGGGGCTAGTAACAAAATATCGTCTTTGTGATATTTTGTTACTAAGTTATTAATAATTGACTTAATAATTGAAGTTTTTCCAGTTCCTGGTCCCCCAGTAATAATCGTAATGCTATTATTTAAAGCCATCATCACTGCATCAATTTGAATTTGGTCTAAAATGACTTGGTAGTTAGTATTTGGTAATAATTTAGTAAAATCTATCACACTACTTTTCATTTTTAAACGTTTTAAAATATCAATTACTTGGTGAGCAGCATTGAAATAACGATCACTCGATAATCGCCCTTGCATGAAAAAGACTTTCTGGTTTGTAATTAGTTTCTTAATTAAATTAATAAATGCTAATTCTAAGTTACTATTTGATTCAACATCATTAACGTAGCGTTGTACTCAATCTTTAACGTGATCAAAAATCCGTTCCGGATTTAATAAAGTATCTCCACTACTAAAAGCTAGTTGATTAATAACATAATTGAGCGCCGCTAATACTTCTAGTTCAGGATTTAAGTCCGGAGCTAATTTACGAATAATATTATTGGCAACTTTGAAACTCATCCCATCAACTTCATCGATAATATGATAGTTTTTTTCTTTGATAGTTGCTAGTAAATTTTCTTCACCATAAAAATTAGTTAACCGCACATAATAACGCATCGAAATATTATTATCGATGAAAAATTTATGTAGTTCATTAATTTCTTGGTTTTCAATCAAGACTTGTTTAACAACTTCTAATTTTGGCGCTTTAATACTTTTAACTTCAAAAATCCGTTCCGGATTTTTAGCCAAGATTGTTAAAATATCTTTGCCAAAATGGGTAACTAATTTTTCAGCACTATTCTTACCAATCCCAGGAAATAAACTACTAGATAAATATTTAATCGTTCCCTCAATTGATGCTGGTGTAATCTTACTAAAAGATTGGACATGAAATTGACGCCCATATTTTGGGTGTGCTTTAAATTCACCAGTCAACGAATAAGACTCTTCTGGACTTAATATTGGGAGATTCCCAGTAATAATAACATTGCGCTTTTCTTTGGCATTATAAGTTGTTTCTGGTACAAAACGAGCCACTAAATAGGAGTTTGATTCATTATAAAAAATTACACTTTTAAACATTCCTTTA
Organism: Mycoplasmatales bacterium; assembly: GCA_965222755.1. Classification (GTDB taxonomy): domain Bacteria; phylum Bacillota_I; class Bacilli_A; order Mycoplasmatales; family JABABV01; genus JABABV01. The sequence continues at coordinate 260,970 of CBDCUK010000001.1, forward strand.
AGTTCCATAATTACAAACCCTCTTTCAATCTTATTTTAATACTTAGTGCCTAAAATTATAACAGATAAATCTTAATAAAAATAAATTTTATTTTTTAAAAAACTATGATTTTTATTTAATCATTATGCTATAATTACCTTTATGTAAAGCATAAGTTATAATAAATAAAAAAAGGAAACTAGTTAATAAAAAATGATTAAAACATTAGGATTAATTTTGGGAATGCTTTCTTCCCCAGTAAGTCAAAATACACAATTAATTGTTAACAACAATAATTTAAATCAACAAGTAAAATCTGAAATAAGTCAAAATATAAAATATTTAAACAATTCAAACAAAAATGATAATCCCAATTTAGTGAATAATCAAACATTATACAAATCAGCAGTTTTAAATTCTCAATCTATATTTATCAATGATTATAAAATTGATACTATTAAAAATAGAATAGTAACACCAAGCAATGATAGTATGTTTATTAGAGAAATTTATACAGATAATAATTACGTTAATACTCAAAGTGATAATTGAGGAATGTACTGAGTTTCTGGATATTTTTTAAATGATGAAACATTTAAAATTCATAATTTTTATGGAGAATTAAAATTAAATTCTTGAGACGATAGTCTTGTTGCTACGAACGAAAAAAATAAATACAATTATGGTATTTATTTTAGAAGTGATAATTTGTCAGCGACTCCCAAATCTAATTTACAAGATGTTTGAGGTAGTTTTATTGAATTTTATTTAAAATGAAAATATAAAAATTTATCCGAATTTCCTGTTTTTAGTGAACAAATTACAGAAACTTCAAATACAGAAGACGGCTATATGACTGCTCATGCTAGAGTTATTATATTTGATGAAAATGGTAAACTTTCTAATTTATATTTGAATCTTGTATACGATTTTTGAAACCCACAAAAATCAATAACAAGCAAAAGAAATAAAATCGATTTATTTCCGGCACCACCAATGACAAAACAAACTTTTGAAAATGTTAATGGTGTAACTAAATATAAATTTTATTGATATGGTAAAGTTATCATTTGATTAGATAAAAATACAACAGAAAAATTTATGGAAAAAATAGTTGATAAAGATTTTGAAAAGGGAGCCGAATTAATTCATGAAATTCGTGAAATAGTAGAAGTTGAGGAATTAGAAATTTTAGAAGGGATTGAGGTCACTGCTGAAATGGAAGCTGAAATTATTCCTGGAATACTACCTCTTATAGTAGCAGTTATATCAGTAATGATAGATTGAGGAGCGATTCTTATTATTACTGATATAATTTATGATTATATTATGATGGGCGGTAGTAAGAATAATCATAAAGGTATAATTATCAATATGTCTTTATGAACAAAAACACATATACAAGAAAGTTATCAATAATATAAATTTTAATTAAGGAGAGATAAAAAATGACAAAATATTTAATGGCTTTATTAACTATTGGGGTTATACCAATTCAAGGAGTTCAAATTCATAATTTAAATGCTAGTGAACAAAGAAGAACGGGTAGCGTTGAATTTGATTCTGTTTTTAGAAAAATTTTTTCAGATTATGAAATTAATGATAAAGCTGATATTATCCCAGATACTCAATATATGGATACTGAAACTGTAACATCAAAAGATAATATCGATAGTCAACAAATGCATACTGAAAAATATGCAACTTATCAAACTAATGATGCTTATTATTCACCTAAAGGAATTCAAATTAATTTTCAAGATCAAATAAATGGTATTGTTCAAAATCAATTAATGCATGGAATTAGTATACAAAAACCAGGTAGACATTATGTTGTTTATAAAATTGGATTCTTACCTAGATTATCAATGCAATGAAAAGAATGGCATTATCAAGACATTAATCATGAAGTTTATAATACTCCTTATGTTTGATTTTCAGCTAATTTAGATAATCAAGATTTAACTAATCGAAAAATGGCTACCGGATCTCCAAAACTTATTTATAGTACGCGTTATGAAATAACCGAAAGTCATTTCGGTGATAAAATAACTTTTAAAAAATTTAGAAATGCTGGCTGTGTTGAAGAAGATCCATACAATAAGTTTAATCATCACTTTGAATCTTATACAAATGATAGCGGACAAAATATTCCAGCAGGAAAAGGTATAGACTCTGTAATCATTGGTTTTAAAGAAAGATTACATTCAGAATTTAAACATACTTATGCTGAAGAAGATTTGTATCCTAGTTCTACAACTGTGGCTTTAAAAATTACAGCGTATGGAGGATGAGTAAAAAATAGTTGAATTCCACCAACTATAAATAGTTTTAATAATATATAAACCATAAGATGAAATTAAAAAAATATGATTATCAAAATCATATTTTTTTAATTTCATCTCTTAATGATTGTTAACACTTGGTGTGCCCGTTGGAGACATAAACTATGGCGCGCTTTGGGAATCATTACTAAATTATGAGGATAGTTAATATGTTTTGAAATTGTTGCAATATCAGCCGGAATTGAGATCGGGTCTTCCATCCCACTAATAATTAAAGTTGGTTTTTTAATTTTTCGTAAATAAGTATTGAATTTGATTGTCGAAATACTATCTGATAAATCTTGAACAAACTTACGATATTTAATTACGAGTTTGAAATTTTTGCGCATAATCATATGGGCCATAAATGCAACTGTTAGTTTGTGTGGTTGATAATAAAACTCATTACGTACTAAACCTTTTAAAACATCAATATCAGTTGACATTAAGCGCGTAATTAACGCTTTGTTTTTAGCAATTTTGATTGGTGGAGGCGACAAGAGAATAATTTTTTTGACATTTGCATTCGTTGATCCAATGACAGTTGCTATCAAAGCTCCAACCGAATGGCCAATAATAATAATATTTTCTAATTTCAAACGCTTAATAACATCTTCAATAGCACGACAAATTAATTGATAACTCAGTTTTAAAGAACGATTCTTTAAAACTGAGTGTCCATGATCTAATAAATCCAGCGCGTAAATATTACCATCGTGGAGTTTATGTGCTAAACGAATCATTTCGCGGTTATCAGCCGCAAAACCATGAATTAATACATAGTTATATTTACTTCGAGTTCTAAGTTTGCGACGAATTGAAATTGTATAATCTGGAAAATCAAGAATCATTAATATCATCCTTACATAATTTTATTAACCATTTTTATGGTAATAAAATTTTAATCCTCAAGCATATAGATTAACGAATAATGAAAATAAATATGAATAAGCTAGACTATAATCTTGAATAATGAAAACATAAGCTACTAAACAAGTGAATGAAAATTGGCGAATAAAGAGCATTCCGTGTGATAATCCCCGCGATTGCTTTTGTCTAATCATCAAAATAATTTGGGGCACCATTACTAATGAGGCTTCAGCACCAGCAACTCAAGCTAAAATATTTGGCCAAATATGCATTATTTAAAGAACTCCTTTTACTTCATTGATTTGGCAATAAGTTTGATAATTTTTGCCACTTGACGGTTTTTTTGTTGATAAACATAATGACGCGCTTTACTAATTCCAATATATTCAACTGTTGTATGTTTTAAATGTTTTTTAATATTTTTAATATCATAGACAGTTGAAATCGGATCAACCGCTCCTCGAATAATTGTTACAGGAACTTTAATTTTTTTTAATTGGTGTTCTCAATGATGCTCCGACATATCATGTTTTAAATTGTCGAAAAATATTTGATAGCAATCACAATATTTTTTTTGATTACGCAAAATATTACGAATTTTTAAATTACTCATAATTTGATTTGGTTTATAAAATAAACGATTATCAACAAAACTAGCAACGTCAACTTTATCTTTCACAAAAACACCACAACTATCAATAATGTTATCGGGCGTTAAAGGACTAACTAAAATTAACTCTTTTACTTTTGGACAATGAGCCGCTAAGAGCGTTGCTAATGTCGAAGCTGATGATAACGATACTAAAAGAATATCTTCTAAATTAAGACTGATAATAAAATCAGTGAATGATTTTATTAACAGTTTATAAGTTATTTTTTGATCCCGATTAGTTAATGTTGAATGAATGTTATTTAATAAAGATAGAATATAAATATGACCATTATGCTTAATTTGAAATGCTAATTCTTTTGATGTTGTTTCATCATCACCAAAAGAATTTAGTAAAACAATATTTTTAGCTCTTTTTTTGATTGATAATTTCTTTAAAATATTTTCATAATAAACTAAAGTATAATTGTCATATTTTAAAGTTTTTTTCTGATAATTTAGTTTTCCAATTCATTTTAAAGGTAGCATATTAATAATGACCCCCTCTTATATATTTAATTCACTTATCTTAATAATTAAATTATACTATATCAAAAAGCAAAAACAGATTAATCATATAATAATTAATCTGTTTTTGCTATTTTTAAATGATTGTTGCTCCACCTAAACAAATATCTTGATAGTAGAAGACAACTGCTTGACCGGGTGTGACTGCGCGTAATCCAATCGTTGATTTAATGATGACTTCCTTAAAATCAGCACTAAATTCTAAAGCAACAGTTTGCAATTTTTGACGATGACGGTAACGAATTTTTAATTGATCATTATCAAGAGCACTCGCTAATAATTTTTTAATATTCTTAATTGGCAACGTCCAATGAATATCATTAGCGCGGAAACTTTTAGTAAACAAATGCTGAATATTAGTTTCTGAACAAACATAAATGATTTTTTGCGCCAAATCTTTTTGACAAACAAAATAGCGCTCACTTTGACCACCAAGAAATAATCCCTTTGATTGACCAATAGTATAATACATTGTCCCAATATGAGTTCCCAGTTTTTTCTTAGTATCAATATCAATAATATTACCAGGTTGATTAGGAATGTAGTTTTGTAAGAAACCTTTGAAATCACGCTCACCAATAAAACAAATCCCAGTTGAATCTTTTTTATTAGCAACGACTAAATGAAAGTCAGTTGCTAATTGACGTACTGCTGGTTTTGTTAAATCTCCTAGCGGAAATAAAACTTTCTGAATTTGGGCTTGTGATAAATGTGATAAAAAATAAGTTTGGTCTTTATTTTCATCAGCTGCTCGTTTTAAATAGACAATTTCACTCTGAGGATCTTTTTCAGTTTTAGCATAATGACCCATTGCGATAGCATCAGCATTTAATTCTTCAAAAGCATATTTAGCAAAAGCATCGAATTTAATAAATTTATTACAAAGAATATCAGGATTGGGCGTGCGCCCTAATTGATACTCTTTTAAAAAATAACTAAATACATAATCCCAATATTCTTTGACAAAATCAACTCGATGTAATTTGATATTGAGCGTTTTACAAATTGCTAAGGCATCAAGATAATCTTGCTCTTGAGGACAAATATCATTTTCCAAAATTGCTTTATTACCTAAAATATCATTATTAATTTGACTATCCCAATTACGCATAAAGAGACCAATAACTTGATAACCTTGTTCTTTTAATAACAAAGCACTAACGGCCGAATCAACGCCCCCAGAAATACCAACAACAACTTTTTTGACCATGATAATTCTCCTTTCTGCCTATTTAATATATATAGGTGATTTTATTCTGCAAGTTCCTCTTCAACGACTGGTTTATTTTCAGCACGTTTATTTAAGTATAATGAACCCGGAACGATTCAGAATAAATAACTAATTAAAATTGCCCCCGAACTTAATAGGACAGTTCAATTTGGTTGATAGAAAATTTCACGAATAATATTAATCACGTAAGTAAACGGAATTAAATGATGGATTCATTGAAATATTCTTGGTTGTAAAATAGCTGGGAAAGTTCCCGATGATGAAGATAATTGTAAAACTAATAAAATGATAATTAAGAATCTTCCAATATCTGGTTTCTTGAATAAGAAAATCAATGCCTGAACCATCAAGGTAAAGAATCAACCTAAGAAAATGACAAAGGCAATTAAACCAACTTCATTTCAGCCACTTAATCGTAGACCAATACATGATAAACTAACGAGTAAGATGACTGCTTGAATCGTTGCATTCATCATAAAGAATAATGTTTTACCAAAGAAGTTTGGTAGTAGTTTAGCATTTTTAATTTTACGTTTTTTATTAATTAAAAAATGCTGAACTAACTGACCGACTCATAAACTAATACAAATAAAATATGGGGCTAGTCCAAAACCATAAGAGTTTAAAAATTCACCCTGAGATTGTAAATGAAACAATGGATGTTGTGCTAAAGAATTCAAACCATTTTTAAAGTTAGTAAACAGTTCATTAGAAATTTTTACTAAGCCTGCTTTATTAGGCAGCGTTGAATGATTAATATAATCATTAACTGCTGTATTAATCGAACCAATAACACCTTTAATCCCAGTTACATAAACCGGACTCATGCTACTAGCAAACGATGTTACTTCACCAATTAAAAAATTTGATTTGTATGAATTAAAAAAATTAATTTGGGGTAGTTCAATAAATGAATTACTATTATGATTTTTAATAATATCAACAATCGTATTAACAGTATTTTCAGTATAATGATCCGGAATCTCAACAACACCATAGTAATCTTTTAATAAATCATTAATATTACTATGAGTTTTTGAACTATTAAAATGCAATTCATAGCCCTGAATTTTAACATTATCAGTTGTGATCGTATCACTTAATGTTTTTCCGATATTTAAATTATTATAAGAACTATCATTATTAACAACTGTTAATTTTAAGTTTGTTAAATATTGATAGGGATTTCAAAAAGCATATAAATAAGTAAACGCATAAATAAATGGAATTAATAAAATCGCACATCATTTAATAATCATTCGCTTATTACTGAAAGCTGCTTTTAATTCAGCTAAAAAAACCTTTCACAACATATTGTTACTCCTTAATTTCCGATAATAGAAACGTCTTTTCTTATTTTAACATAATCACTCTCGAAAATTATAAAAAATACTTAATTTTTATAATTTAAAAGGATCATTAAAGCTATTTATCACTGATAATAGTTATTAAACTATAAAAATTGTATAATTTAATTAGGTAGAGATGTATAGTTATCAAACATGAAAGGAATTACTAAAATGAAAAAAATATGAAAATCTAGTTTATTATTAGGAGCTGTTGCCCCGCTTGCTGGAATGTCATCGTTAATGATTGTCTCTTGTGGGCATAAAAATTCAACAATGACTTGAAGTGAGTTTAAAGCAGCTGCCACTAAAGAAAAAGCAATCAATATTGTGAATGCAATTATGCCCCCAGCATGAAAAGGTGCCACTGCAACTCAGTTGTCATTAGGTAAATTTCAAGTCGATGATAAGGGCGAAATCATTAATGTTATGATTACAAGAACAGTAACAGCCGCCGATATTTCAAGTGGGACTTTCCAAATTAGTTATAATGCCCAAAATTATGATGTTAATAATTGAGTTACTACTAAAAAACCAAGTGATGATCCTGATTGATCAAGATTTGTAAATAAAGCTAAAGCCGAAACTGCTGATACGCTTTTAAGTTATGCCAAAACATCAGCAACTTGAGCAACTCTAAAATGAATGGGAACAACCGCTCAAGAAACATGACAAACTAATGATAAAGCTGAGTTTGACGTTTATGGTGGGACTAATCACGCTAGTGATCCTAAAGATGTTGTCGATGTTATGAAAGGATCAATAACAGCTGATAATAACGCAAAAACAATAACTGCAATCATTTCCCGAGTTGGTCACGAGGGACTTTATGACTCCGATCCGATTAAAGCTGTAATTACTTTTAAGGACGATATTTACAATAATGCTAATTGAGTATTTAGTAAAGATAATCAATTGCAATCATATATGAAATACAAATTACTTATTGATCCAGTCGAAACGCAAATAAGTAATGCTAGTACAAAACCAGCAGATTGAAGCGCATGAATTAGTTCAAATTGAGTATCTACAAAACACAGCACAGATACCACAATCTTAAACTGATTAACTAATAATAAAAGGGGTACGAAATTAATCGGACCAGGATCTACAGGCACAAGTAATGATCCTTCAGATTTAGCAAATGGTAAAAGAAATCAAATGAAATTTTATACTTCTGAAAACTATTTAGGTGGCAAAAAAGATATGCCTTATATAGTAAAAACTGATTTTATTTATGCAAGTCCAGCTAAAGATGGCATTAGTCCAATTGGTAATGCTTTCAACTATAGTTGAGTTATAACTAAGGGCGCAATACCACCAAAACAATAAATTAAAAATTCTCATTTTAAATGAGAATTTTTTTTAAATCATAAAAATTGTATAATTTAATTAGATAGAGATGTAATAGTTATCAAACACGAAAGGAATTACTAAAATGAAAAAAATATGAAAATCTAGTTTATTATTAGGAGCGATTAGTCCCCTAGTTGGAGTCTCATCGTTAATGATGATCTCTTGTGGTCATAAAAATTCAACAATGAGTTGAAGTGAGTTTAAAGCTGTCGCCATTAAAGAAAAAGCAATCAATATTGTGAATGCGATTATGCCCCCAGCATGAAAAGGTTTCACCAAAGAGCAGTTATCACAAGGTAAATTTCAAGTTGATGATAAAAATGAAATTATTAATCTTGTGATTACGAGAACAGTTACAGCCACTGATGTATCAAGTGGAACTTTCCAAATTAGTTATAATGCCCAAAATTATGATGCTCATAATTGGGTTACTGCTAAAAAACCAAGTGATGATCCTAACTGATTAAGATTTAAAACAAAAGCCAAAATCGAAACTGCTGATACGCTTTTAAGTTATGCCAAAACATCAGCAACTTGAGCAACTTTCAAATGAATTGGGACAGCTGCTCAACAAAAATGACAAACTAATGATAAACCTGAATGAGATGTTTATGGTGGGACTAATCACGCTAGTGATCCTAAAGATGTCATCAACGTTATGAAGGGGTCAATAACAACTAATGATAATGCAAAAACAGTAACTGCAATCATTTCCAAAGTTGGTCACGAGGGACTTTATGACTCCGATCCGATTAAAGCTGTAATTACTTTTAAGGACGATATTTACAATAATGCTAATTGAGTATTTAGTAAAGATACTCAATTACAATCACACTTAAAATATTTATCAATCATTAATCCTGTAATTGATCAAATTACTAAGGCAAAAACAAAAGCAGATTTGGAAAACTGAATTTGAAAAAATTGAGTATCTCCAATCCGTGATGGAAAGAACTCAATTGGTGATTGAATGAATGGAAATGGACTAGATAATAATGATAGATTAGGTCCCGGTGTAGATAGTAATATCGAGGAGGATCCTATATCAGGTGGTCTTGCTTATAAAGTTTTATTTGGAATTAAATCCAAAGATAAAAATGGTCAACCTATAGAAGCTAAAATTATGATAACAAGTAATTTTATCTATGCCAGTCCAGCTAAAGATGGAATTAGTCCTATCGGTAATTGTTTTAGTTATACTTGAACTATAGCTAAACAAAACATAGCATTAAAATAAATAAAAAACTCTCTTTTTAAATGAGAGTTTTTTTAAATGAGCAAAAGATTTAATAAACAAGTAATTTATTATTAAATATTTAATGTTTTATTGCTTAACTCCTACATCTGTTCAAGTATAATTAAATGCATTTACTCCAGCATCTTTATTATTTTTATTAATTAATTATTGTTTTAACTATAGATTTTATAAAAATATTTTACAAAATATTACTATTTCTTAATTTCTAATCACAGAAATTTCCTTTCTTATTTTTAACTAATCACTATTATATAAAATAGTGATTAAATAATAATAGTTATATAATTTAATTAAGTAAATAGATAACTTAGCCAACAAGAAAGGAATTACTAAAATGAAAAAAATATGAAAATCTAGTTTGTTATTAGGAGCGATTAGTCCCCTAGTTGGAGTCTCATCGTTAATGATGATCTCTTGTGGTCATAAAAATTCAACAATGAGTTGAAGTGAGTTTAAAGCTGTCGCCATTAAAGAAAAAGCAATCAATATTGTGAATGCGATTATGCCCCCAGCATGAAAAGGTTTCACCAAAGAGCAGTTATCACAAGGTAAATTTCAAGTTGATGATAAAAATGAAATTATTAATCTTGTGATTACGAGAACAGTTACAGCCACTGATGTATCAAGTGGAACTTTCCAAATTAGTTATAATGCCCAAAATTATGATGCTCATAATTGGGTAACTGCCAAAAGTCCAAGTAATGATCCTAACTGATTAAGATTTGTAAATAAAGCCAAAGCTGAAACCGCTCAAACGCTTTTACGCTATGCTAAAACATCAGCAACTTGAGCAACTTTCAAATGAATTGGGAGAACCACTCAACAAAAATGACAAACTAATGATAAACCTGAATGAGATGTTTATGGTGGTACTGATCATCAAAAACTCCCAACAGATGTTGTCAACATCATGAAAGGCTCAATAACAGCTGATAATAACGCAAAAACAGTAACTGCAATCATTTCCAAAGTTGGTCACGAAGGACTTTATGATTCCGATCCTATCAAAGCGATCATTACTTTTAATAACGATATCTACAATAATACTAATTGAGTATTTAGTAAAGATACTCAATTACAATCACATTTTAAATATTTATCAATCATTAATCCTGATATTGATCAAATTATTAATGCTACAACAAAGCCCCAACTTGAAAATTGAATTTTTCAAAATTTTACATCCACACTTAGACCTGATAAATCAAAGCATTCAATTGGTGATTGAATGAATGGACATGCAATAACTAATGACAGCAGAGTAGGACCCAGTAAGGGCGATGGAAGTAGAGTTGAAGCTCCAATATCAGATGGCCTGGGTTATCAAGTTAAATTTGGAGTTATTTGAGACGACTTTGCAGTAAATAAAGTAGCTAAATTTCAAGTAACAAGTAATTTTATCTATGCCCGTCCAGTCGATATTTTAGTCAGTCCTATCGGTAATTGTTTTAGTTACACTTGAACTTTAGTTGAACTTTAAAAAAGTTCAACTACTATAATTAATAATAAGTATCGCTTAATTAAAAAATAATATAAAATATCATTAGTGAACAAATTGAAAACAATACCATAATTAACTCAGTTATATTTAATATCAAGGATGTGGTCCGCATCGAATATAATAAAAAGATCAAATTTGATGTTGAAAAGAGTTATAAAGACTTAATGGATCGCATGGAAAAATATGGTACTATCGAGATTCTGCGTGACTACATTAAATATCTAGCTAAGAAATAGCATATAAAAAAGAAAAAACATCAATGAATTTAATTGGTGTTTTTTTTTATATATTTAAATTTATTTTTATTATTTATTTTTAGTAATTTCATTCCTTTTTCTATCTATAAAATCATTCAAATTATTTTTGGTTTTCAAATAAGATATTTCTGAAATGTTAATTAAACCACTACTTTTTTGGTTATACTGTATTCTTCCAGATAGATTATTATTAATTTTAGATCAACTTCTGTTATCTGTTCTCATATTAGAAAAATGGCATTGTTCAAAAAAGAATGAATCAAAATCTTTAATATGAATTTGTGAGTTCGCAATAAAGTAATTAGTTTTAAATATTAAAAACAACTTTTCATCATCAGAATTAGTCATCATATAATCTTTATATAGTTGCCCTAATGCAGCAATTGCATTGTTGTTTTTTTTATTAGCTTTTAAATTAATTAAAATTTTTATATTATTTTGTTCTACGTATAAATCATAACTACTTCTCTGAGTAGAAGTAGTTTCTCTTTTATAAAAGTTAGGTCTAGTATTTAATAGCTTTTTAGAAATAAATTCTTCTAAACAATATCCAATTGCGGTTGAAGATTGAATACAATTATCATCTAGTTCTAATAAGTTTTCATTACCAAAACCTAAAATCAATTTATTATTGGTTTCTTGAAAAATATTATTGATATCTTCTTCTATTTGGTTGATAACATTTTGTGCAGTATTTTGATAATTATTCATTTTATTCACCTTATGATTAATTATTTTATTATTTTTTTAATTTCTTTGGCGATTTCTTTGGCAAAGTTAACTGGAACAGCATTACCAATTTGAACTAATTGAGCTTTTTTAGAACCTTTGAACATAAAATTATCTGGGAAGCTTTGTAATCTAGCTAGTTCTCTTGGTGTTAATGTTCGATTCATTTTTGGATGAACATGTACTCCACCGTGATTTTCCTTAACTGTTGGTGAAGGTCTATCATAGTGAATTTTTCTTCAACCATCAGAATAATTTTTATATAAAGATTTTCCAATTTCTAATTCAGCCATTCTATCAAGCATATTTTGAGAATGCCTAGTATAAATATGACTAAATTCTTTATCTTCAGTTAATTTTTCTAAGTCGTAAATTGCTTCTCGAACATTAATTTCTTTGTAATTAATGTTCTCTAAATTTTGAAGAGTATTTTCGATATCCTTCAATTCTGATTTATCATTACTCCCAATAAAGATAACTCTTTTCCTTTTTTGAGGAACTTTAAATTTTGATGAATCAAGAATTTTATATTTAAAATAGAAGCCATTATCATTAAAGTGTTTTTCAATTCTTTTGATTTCTTGGCCTTTATCCATACTTAATATTCCAGGGACATTTTCTAGGACGAATTTATTGATTTTTAAGTCCTTTAATACATCAACAACTTTTATGTAAAGTTTATTTCTATCATCATCTAAATCTCTTCTTCCTGCCATGCTATATCCTTGGCAAGGGAATCCTCCTATTAATAAATCAATTTTTTTATCTTTAAATTGATTTATAAATATATCATACTCATCTTTATTGGATAAATCAGTAGGAATCGAATTTAAATTGAAATTATGATTATGAGTAGCTACTGCTTCAGTCATAATTTCTGCTGATCCCAAAATGTTGAATCCGGCTTTTTTAAACCCTAAATCAAGTCCACCAGCTCCTGAAAAAAGACTTATAATATTTTGTTTCTTATTGTTCATATTTCGCTACTCCAAAATCATTTTATTTTATATAATATGAATGATATTATTCTAATTTTTATTACTTAATTTTAACATATTATTAAATAAAACGATAATAATTTAGTTCATAATTTAATATTTTTGTTTTTAAATAATTTGTTTGTAATACACTATTAAATAATAAAAAGTTTTTCAACGTTATTTATATTAATCAATATCTTTAATAACTCTAATTACATTAAAGATATTATTATTAACTTAAGTTTGATTTATATAATTGTAACGCTAAAAATTTACACTAATAATTGGTTTTTAGTTTTATCAATAATTAAGAAAAAACATAACCCGAATTTATAATGTTTTATTACTGATAATGGGTACTTATTTGATTGATTATTTAATATAATACTATTAATATCACTAAATTTTGTATACCTAATAATTCTTGTTTTATATTTGATGATCCTGTATCTAGTTATGATTTAAGTAAGGTTCACATTACGATAAATATTATAAATAACATTATTATTAAAAATAATACTAATGTTAAAAAAGTATATTTTATGTCGCATGAAAAAAATTTTATCAAAAGTTTAACTCCAGCTTTAAGTAAAGAATAAATAAAATTCTGAATTTTTGTGAAACATGAAAATTATTCAGAATTAATTATGGTAGAAAAAATGGAAAATGATTTTGATTTCGTTGTAAAAATGGCTAAATCTAAAAATCAAATTTCCAAAATATTAGGTTGTAGAATGATTGAAAATATACAGTCTAAATTAAATGATGAGATCAAAAATATAAAATTAAAAGTTGATAAAGAAAATTATGAAGACGATAAGATTAAAAAAATTATTGATGAAAAAAAAGATGCACAAGGACAAATGTATTTGAAAGATATTATTAAAATAAAAAACGATAATCCAAATTTAAAAAATAGTAGATATATTTTATTCTAACAAACACAAAATTATGACAGATATCAAATTAGCATTTGACTATTTTAATGTTGCTAAATAAAATAAAAAAAACATTTAATTATAAAGTTAAATGTTTTTTTATGGTTTATTAAATTTATCAATCAGATTTTCTGTCATAATAAACTTCTTATATTTTTTGTTTTCAATTCTTAAATTTATTATTTCATTGTGGTGTTCAGAATTTATTAATCTTATTTTTGGTAGTAATAAATTAACTATATCTGTGGTAACAGAAGTTGCTCTCAAAGTAATTATGTTACGATTCATTAAATAACAAATTTCTCTAAAAGATAGAGTCTTATAATAATCAACACTAGTATAGCTCTTTCTATCTTTTTCAATATTAAGATTTTCTAATATATATGTATTTTTACCATTATATTTTGATTGAGATGTTAGACCCTGAATATGAAAAATTCGATGACTAACATTTTTAACTATTATTAAATGAGGTCTTTGTTTCTTGGAGTTGTGATCTTTAATATACAAAACTTTTCCAACTTTTAAATCATTTAATATTTTTCAATTTAATTTCATTAAAGTACCACCTCCTCATTAATACAAATTTAATAAATTAAATTTTTATCGCTGTTTATTATTTGACATATTTATAAAAATATATTAATATATTCATATAAATATTAAAAGATGTTAAAACTTTTTTAATACTTCTTATATTTAGCCAACTGCTTTAAGACGTTAGAATTAGCTGTTAAGCTCTATTGTCTTGCAAGGGTGTCTCCTTATTTAAAAAAGTAAGGAGTATTTCAAAACCATTTAATTTTACAATTAAGTGGTTTTTTTTATTTATTGCCTTTATCTTGATTACAATAAATATGAACTGCTTGCAGATTATTTATATTATTGCTACCACCTCAACTTTTAGCTCTTATATGATCTACATTTCAAGCTCCAATACTTTTGTTTTGTAATTTAATAGATTGATGTGCTCCGTAATCCATTGCTTCATTACAAATACCGCATAACTTATGATCTCCATTATCGTCTTGTGGAAAAGCACCACAATCACAAGAATCAGCATTGCATCAAATTTGTAATTGTTTGTTAGTTAATTTTAATTTCATAAAATTTTCTCCTTTTTTTAAATTTTAAATAATTATCATAATTTTAACATGTTTTATTGATATTTAAAGAACAAAGTTTGTTTTTAAAATTTTAAATTCTTGATTATTCTTGCAATAAACAAAAATTATTAAAAGAATTTGTTCCGAATAACATTAAATCATAAATACAATATTTCATTTTAATTATAAATTTTATTTTATTTTTATTTCTTTAATTATATGGTATAGTAAAAACATTATAGTTATCGAGTTATATTTGTAAATAACTCTTAATTTAAATTATAAAACTTTTAAATATTTTTTTAAATAAAGAACGGAGTTTTTCATAAAATGATTAAAAAATGACTGTTACTCAAAACAGGTGTTTTAAGTTTGTTAGGAGCAACAACTTTTTCTCAACTAACTTTAAACATTTCTAAAAATCATCCCAAACATTTATCTCAAATTCAAAATATAAGCAACACAATTTCTCCTATGTCTCCTGGTATTGGTGGAGGGTATGACCCAATTTCTGGCAGTAACATAATGGACGCTTTTGTTTTTAATAGTAGTGATTTATCTAATAATGTTACGATTAATAATTTTCGTATGATCGATAATTTTTCTCAAAGTTATAATTCGAAAGATATTAATCATTTATTTTCTAATAATCCAAAAATGTCGATGTTTCAAGATCCTGATATTATTGATCACGATAATTATATTAGTCCTTGAAAATCTTCTTTAAATATTTTTTATATTTTTGGTGAAACTTTAGATCTATCTTTAAACAAAAACGCTAATCTTAAAATGGCTGATGATGTTAAAAACACATATCAAAAATCTAAAAAAGATTTTTATTGAGAATATGGTTCAGAATACGCAACATCTTATACTTGTGGTACATTCGGAGTTTTTCATATCATAATAAATGCTGATAATGCTCTCGATACACAAAAAATGAAAGTTATTTTTAATAATAAAAAATTAAAATTGCCTCAAAAAAATAATACTTTTTCTGCTGATCGCAATATTAATAATCTAGGTAATATTGATTGAAATAAAATTGTTAATAATCCAGATGAAAGATTTTCAGTTGATTGAGAATATTCTCTTTTAGGCGGCGTTGGTGTTAGTGCTTCAAACTCTTATAATAAAGAACCACTTTTAGCTAATCATTTAAAAAATATTCGTGATTTTGAATTAAGTGATTCTTTAAATGGGTATGGTTCTTGATTAAGTTCGGAAGCAATGAAATTTTTTAAAGATCCAGAAAAAGATAAACAAGTCTTTAATAAAGATGTTTCTTTAAGAACTGTTCGCATGTTATGAACTTTATCACCGACTTTAAAATTTAAAACTTATCAAGATGAATTTGGTTTTGAACCTTATGCTCTTTACGACATGAATTATTTAAATAAATTCCAAACTTTGTATAATGAATATTTAGACTTTTCCAAAGATTTAGATTATTTTATATCTGTAAAAAATATAATAGACCCACAATTAAAATGGAAATTATTTGATGATTTTGGTACTTTAGGATTTAATATTGACAATATCAGTTATATTTTTGCCAATTATATAACTGATCTTCAAGGTGGAAACCATGATCAAGAAACCGATAATGTATTAGAATCTTTACAAAATGATATTAAAAGCTCTAAAATAACCCAAGATTGAAAACCTTATTTAAAAAATATTGATTTTTTATTTCGTTTTAATTTAGATATTGAATATAAGCAACCTAATAATACCGATATTCATTATAACGGTATTATGATTCCTTTAGATGATGCTACTTTAAACGGTAAAAGTAATAATTATAGTTTTTATCCTTTAGGGATAAGTGGTAATACTCTAAATTATGATCAAGTTAAATTTAGTTCATTTAAATTTAATTTGAATCAATCAAGTAATTTAGAATCTTATAATCCAAGTCCTAATGCTGTACAAAACTTTAGTATTAATACTACTTTACAGGATCAAGCTATTAATTTTAACTTTCAACAAAAGACTAAAAATGATCAAATTATTTTTACTAGTTTAAAAAATAGCACTGTTAATGCTTCGTTAACATGAAACGGAAATACTAATATTGATTGTCCTAATTTACAATATAGTCCCTTTGCTAGTGATTTTAAAGTTAAGTCAAATTGACAATAACGAAAGGTTAGAAATATGAAAATTAAAAAATGAAAAATTATATTAGCTTCAACTAGTGTATTAACAATGACTGTTTTTAACTCCGTTAGTTGTCATAATAATAAAACATTAAAAAAAGATCAAGCTATCTTAAAAAAAGAATTAGCTAATAATCAAAATAAACTATTATATTTTAAAGCCAAACCTTTAAATACTCTTGGTGTTGATTATTTGGATTTAATGAGTGATGGTATTTTACACAGTACTAACAATGCAAAAGAAAATAAAAAACTAAATATTAACTTTAATAAAACCAAAAACATTGAATTTTATAATGTTATCTCTGGTATTTCAATGTCAATATTGATGACAAGTAAAAACATCAATACTTTCCAATATCAACCAGCAAAAAATTATGTTGCTCCAGCCCTAAATTTTTATCAACAACAATTAAAAATGAATTTTAATTTAAAAAATAAAATGGCTCTTGTTTTAATTGATAATGCTCAACAATGTAATCTTAACAATCAATCACAAACCAAATATTTTCAAATTGATTTTGTGATTACTACTGATAAAATCCAATACTTTGTTATTTAAAATAATAAAAACCTACTATTTAATTAATAGTAGGTTTTTAATTTTGTAGATATTATTTTTTTATTAATAAAATTAAAATTAAAATAATTTATAAATTAATTTCATTTAACGGTAAAACATTAAAATAATAATTACAATTTACATCTTTGATATAGTTTAAAACATCTTTATAGGAATCGTTTTTAAATCAATCATTTAAAACATAAAGATATTCTAATTTAATATTAGTATTAGAAAATAACTTAAGATATTGTTTTAATTTAAAATCACAAGTCTGTAGTTTTTCATCAGTAGACCCTGATACTTCTTGATATTTTACTTCAATAATATAGATAGTATTATTTCTTTTATTATATATTGCGTTATCTGGTAATAACCTTTTTGATAAGATTAATTTTCAATTAATATTTATTGTTTCTAAAAATTTGTATAAATCATACTTTGGAAAGGTTTGAGCTATGATTTTGTTATCAAATAAAATGTTATAAGAATCTTTTAAATTAGTATTTGTAGCATTTTTAACAACTTGGTATTTTCCTGTGTTTTTCAGTAATTCAATAATTGATGTTTTACGCTCAAACCTTAACCCTGTTTTGTTTGTATTTGCTCCACCAAGACCATTTTTAATCATTTTATTCACGCCTTTTAAGTTTTTTTAATATGATTCTTTTATTCGCTTTTCTGTTAATTCTATATACTCTTTTTCTTTATCTATTCCAATAAATTCACGATCATATTTGCTAGCAACAACTCCTGTTGTCCCGCTACCACAAAAAGGATCTAACACAATATCACCAATATTAGTCGAACTTAGAATAATACGTTCTAATAAGCCTATTGGTTTTTGAGTAGGGTGTCTTCCAATTTTCTTTTCACGCATAGGTGTATTTGGAATAGACCAAACACTACGCATTTGTTTCTTGTGAGAATGAATCTTATCGTCTGCTCAAACTCTCATATCTTGATAGTTAAATGTATGTTTGGCCTTTGGATCTTTAATTGCTCAAATAACAGTTTCATGTGATGCTGTAAAGAAACGACAACTTAAATTAGGTGCTCCATTTGGTTTGAATCAAACAATTTCATTTAGAATTTTAAATCCTAACTTTTGTAAAATTTCACCACATTGGTAAATTGAGTGATAAGTACCTGATATCCATATTGTACCATTAGGTTTTAAAACTCTTTGACATGCTTTTATTCATTGTTTATGAAAATTATATTTATCTTTATAATTTTCTAAAAGATCTCAATCACCTTTTTTTATTTTTTCTGTATTTCTTTTTCCGTTACTAACAGTAAAAGACCCGTTACTTAAAAAATAAGGCGGATCTGAAAAAATCATATCTATTGATTTAGGTTTTATTTGTTTTAATGAATCTAAAACGTCATCGCATATTAATTTCATATATTTTAATACCTCTTCTATGGACTTTAATTTTTAAATTATTAATAATAATTATAACATCTTTAATATTTTAATACTTGATTTTATGAAGTATTATTTTCTATATTTAAAATAAACTCCTAAATATTATTAATTTAAGATCTTATCTTTTGTTCTTAAAATAATTAGTATAAATCTATATTATTATTATAAATAAAACATAAAGAAATTTTAATAATATTACCTAATCAAAAAAAACATTAAAACAAAAGCAATTTCCACCAATATATGATATTATTATTTTTAACAAATTAAACAAAGTTAGTAATTTAAAAAGTTTAGATATTTTATATAATTAATATATATGGAGGTGTGATTAAAAATGGAACAAATTAAAGAAATATTATTTAATCATATTTCGAAATTAAGAAGTATTAGTAATCATTAAATTCCCATTAAATTTAATAAAATATGAGATCACTTAAAAAATAATCACCAGATTATTTTTAACATTACAGAGGCTACAAATAATCATAATGGTTTTATAGTTATGCAAAACTTCAATTGAGTAAATACCAATAATATTAAATTTAATATTATTGTTAATTCAAAAATGGATAATCATGATGTGGCTTATTATTTAACTTATATGATTGGTACTGCTATCCAAATTTATAATTACCAATCTATTAACAATGAAAATTTTAAAAATAAAATATCGAAAGAAATTTAATAAATAAATGATACCGAGGCTATCATATTTTTTACAAACACTAGTGATTTAATAAATTCTCAATGATTTGCAGATCGCCTATTAGTTCCTGAATGATTATTATTAGAATTCGATAAATATTATCATTCCAAAAAAGAAATAACAGATTTAAGTATTTTAGCTGATTATTTTAATGTTCCTGCTAATTGTATGATTAGACGTTATAAAAACATTAGTAACCATTATAACTTTACTAACTTTAGAAATAATTTAATTTTTTAAATGGATAATTCAAAAAACAGTTCATCAATAATAAATTCTAATAACAAGCACAATAAATAAACTCAACAAATTAAAAAAACTGCTATAAGCAGTTTTTTTAATTCTATAATCTATTAATCTAAAGTTTAATATTTTCATAAATTGCATCATCTGTCACAACAAAAATAATGCCGTTTAATTTACTAACTTGATTAACAGAACTATCTTTGTCAATATTGCTATTAATAGCAAAAGTTTTTCCACTATCGCTTGATTGATATAAACCATTATCGGTTGCAATATAAATAACTCCATTAACGGCGTACATATTATTAACCCCGTTATCATCTGATGGGACTTGAGTATTTTTTACAAAAGTTTTTCCATCATCACTAGATACAAAGAGACCATCATCGCTCCCAGCATAAATGTCTTGATCAATTTTCATGATTTGTAATATCAGGTTATCTTTGGGAATGCTTGTAATAATACTAAAAGTTTTACCATCACTTGATTGAAAAAGACCATCATCACAACCAACATAAATTGTATTATCGATTTTTTGAATTAAGCTAACTTCTTGATCTTTAGGAAAAGAGTCGTTTGCTACAAAAGTTTTCCCATCATCACTAGAAGTGAAAATTCCGTGATCAGATCCAATGTAAATCACATTATCAATTGAAGTAATTAAATCAACACCAACGCTATTAGTAATAGTAGTGTTAAGTGCAAAAGTTTTTCCACCATCAGTCGATATATAAAGACCATCGGCTTTGCTGCCTGTCGTACCAACATCTGAACCAACATAAATCGTGTTGTTTATTTTAGTAACATCATAGATATTGGCAGCACTCGGAATCGATGATACAACCGTAAATGTTTTACCATCACTTGATTGATAAAGACCCTCTGATGTCCCGACATAAATTGTATTATCAATTTTTTTAACCATACTAATAATTAAATCTGTTGAAATCGAAGTTACCACAGTAATGTTTTTACCATTATCAGTTGTTTGATAAAGCCCAGCATCAGTTATAATGTAGATCATATTTGAATTTGCAATAGATATCACGCTAGTGAATTCACCATCTGGTAATGTGAAAGTATTCTTAGAAAATAAAAAATTAATGTCAGAATTGTATTTTCACTGATCACTATTATATTTATCAAAATCATACTTAATACTAAACGTAGCTGTTGAGTATGGCTTACTATTAGTAATATTAGCAGTTAATGTTTTGTTAATTTCATCAACACTTAATTTTGTTACACTTAAATCAGTACTGCTTGATTTTGCTCAATCTGGTAATTTACTAGCTGCAATAATTTGACTAGCTGTTGCTTTTTTAGCAGCAGCTTTAAAAACAGCTCAACTATTTTTAATTGGTGGATTTGGTGATGAACTATGCCCACAACTAACAATACTCGTTGTTACTCCAATTGTAGTTGTCATCGCTAAAGGTATCATCATTATTTTAGTAAATTTTCTCAGTTTATGCTTACTCATAATATTTACACCTCTGTTTTTCAATCTTTATAATTTAATATTTTCAAAAAGACCATACTCTAAACTTAGGACATAGATAATATTGTTAAATGATGCAATAATTGGAATTTGATTAGCACCATCTTCGACTAAAGAACTGTTTTGTAAAAAAGTTTTGCCATCATTAGTGGAAATAAAAATTCCGCTATTAGTTCCTAAATATATTATATTATTAATTAATACAATTGTGAAAACATTAATACTTTGATTGGCGTCTTTGTTCAAAATAAAAGTCTTACCATCATTTGAAGTGTATAATCCTCTATTAGTTGCTAAATAAATAATATTACCAATTTTTAAAATGTTATTACTCATTATTCTTATTGGCAATGATTGATTATTTGTAAAAGTCAGACCATCATCAATTGAACTATAAAGACCTGAAACTTTATCAGTTAAACTCATGTGATTACAGCATAAATAGATTACCTTATTAATCTCAATCACTTGATTAACGCTATCAAGATTGGAAATTGTGCTATTTTTAGTAAATGTTTTACCATCACTTGAGATGTATAATCCCTCTGTTGTTCCTAAATAAATTTTATTATTAATTGCACTAATATTATTAATAATTGTGTTTAAGGGAATTGAACTATTTCTAGTTAATGTTTTCCCATCTAGACTTAATGTAAACAATCCATTATCACTAATCACATAAATAGTATTATTGATTGTACAGATATTTTTAATTGTCATATCTTCTGAAAAAATTTTATTTTTTGAGAAGTTAATGCTATCTGTAGCACTATAAACACCGTCATTTTGGGTTGCTAAATAAATTGTTGTTCCAACATTCATAATCCCAACAACGTCTTCATCAGTAGGCAGGGATTTATTCTTAGTAAAATGACGACCATCACTTGAACGATAAAGACCAGCATCACTTCCAGCATAAATAATCCCATTAATTTCTGTAATGATAGATGGGTTGCTAGCGGTTGAAAAAGAACTATTTTTTGAAAATAGAAAATCAGCATCATTGCTATATTGTCATTGTGAACTATTGTATTTAACACCGCTATATTTAATAACAAAAACAGCAACTGAATAAGGTTGATCACTAGTGATATTAATTGATATCATTTTTTGATCCTCATGGACAGAAAATTTTCCAAGTGTTAAATTAGTTTTCTCAACTTTTGATCAAAAAGATGGCTTACTATTACTAATTATTTGATCAGCACCAGCTTTTGAAGCCTCAATTTTAAAATCACTTCAAGCTTCTTTGTGACTGCAGCTGACAATTTCCAAACTAACCATAGCTGTTGAACTAGCTATCAAAGATAATGATAATATTTTAAGAAATTTCATTACTATTCCACTCCTCTTTAAGTTTTAAAGTTATCTACTTTAATTATATTATAAATGCTTATCAATTAATAATAGTTAAAAATCCTACTAATTAAAAAACATCTATATTAAGATAGATGTTTTTTAATTTTAATGAACTATTCCTTCTCACGTATAACTAAATACGCTTCCTCCAGCAGAAGAATCTTTTTGATTTGCATATTGAAAATTAATAAGTAATGATAGTTCATTAGCTTGATTACTAGCCAAAAACTTAAACACTATTTCCATAGTTATTTCTTTTGGTTTAGTTTTATCAATTTGATGTGATTTCATAATTAGAGGTTCATGATTAGAATATCCAGTTTCATTTAATATTGTATCTATACTCTCAGAATGACTATTACCATTATGACCATTAGCAGTCATTCAATTAACCGCATTAAATGATCCTCAATTATTGGTAAGTTCCAGTTGGTGAGTAAAAATATTATTGAACTTTTCTCAAGATTGTAGTTGTTCAACTTGGGAAAATTTTCAATCTGATATTTGATATTTAGTACCAGCTTGATAATGAATGATTGCTTTGATTGGATCAGAATCATAAGCACCTTTTTTACCTTTTTTTGAAATAATGGCGGTGATTGTTTTTGCACTATCACTAGCAATCGGTGCTCCTTGCATTCCTTTATAAGCATCGTTTGCTGTTAATGAACCATAAGTATCAAATTCTGGACTATCTTTACCAACTCAAGCTATTTGACTAGGTGTTCCATAAGTTCATTTAAAAGTATTGATTTGGCCAGTATCAGATATCACTTTTAATAAATTTATTGCTGTTACTTGTAAAGCAGCCATTTTGAAAATGCTTCATTCTGTAAAAGAAGGCTCACTAGTACAATGTCAATCTTCAATATCATATTTCTGATTATTAGTGTAATCAATTTCAAAAGATGCTGTTGAATGTAAATCATTACTAACTCTATTAATATCAAGTTTAATATTAAAATTATTCTCATCAATTTTAGAATTAATAATACTAACCTCACTAGCAATAGGGTTATTAGTTCAATTAATTGGTTTTGTTATATTAACAATATTAATAGCTTTTTCTTTGCTAACGGCAGTTTTAAATTGAGTTCAACTATAATGGGGACTAGTTGCTTTATGGCCACAACTTATTATAGTTGTCCCAATCATTAAACTAGACCCGGACAATAAAGTTCCTAATAACAATTTTCCTAAGTTTATTTTTTTTATAATTTTATCACCTCGTTTAATGATTTTTATTAAAAAATTTATTGCATTAATTTACTATTGGTTTTGGTTCAGAAGTGCATTTTCATCAATTAAGATGATATTCTTGATGATGATTAAATTTAATTTTAAAAGAGGCAATGGATTGACTATGTGGTTCTGTACTAAGAGTTCGTGTAATATCAACAGTAATTGATTCTGAATTTATATCAATATTGAAATTTCCGAATTTTAATTCTGATCGTTTAACATTACTAATTCATCCAGTTGGTTTCGTAATACGAACAACGTTGATAACATTTTCAGATTCTACTTTGATGACAAAATCATCTCAAGTATGTTGTTGTGCACAACTTACTAAAGCGATCCCAACAGCAATTGTTGTTCCAACTCCAAAACTTGATGATAAGATTTTTTTAATTTTCTTAGTTTTCATTACTTATGCTCCTCACAACATTTAGATAATGACTATAAGATATTTTGCTTATACATATATTATACTTTATCTAATATTTACTTTATTAAAATCTCAAAAATAATTAATAAATATCAAAAATAATTAATAAAAAACCAACATTATAATGTTGGTTTTGAGTAATACTATTATATTATTAAATGAGCGTATTCCTGTAATTCAGTAATCCCAACATTGCGTGCCGCAACGTTGTTTCACTTTCTTTTAAAAGCAATAACATTAACTCGATCATTAACGTTGATAGCTGCATTAGCAAATTTATTAATCTTTAATTTAAAACTATAAAAATTATTATTAAAAGTTGATAAACTATGATTAATTAAAGTGTTAGTAATGCTTGATTTAATACTAATACTTGGTTCGATTGTTGTTTTATCTAATAAAGAAATTTCTGGTTGTAAGTAAGCAATGCTTCGGGCATTAGTTTTTGAAACTGTGAAATTTTTAAGTGGAGCATTAATATTTTGTAAATCATTAATATTGTTTTCTAATCTATTATTAAATATTAATCTTGTTATTGTATTATCATTTAGTGGTAAATTAGGATCAGGATTAATGTTGTTTTGATTACTTCCCACTAAAGCTGATAAAATATTTCCTGCCATATCACGATACCCATAAGGTCCAGGATGAATATCTTGAAAAATTGGTGTATATCAAGCCGCAGCATTATAATTATTAATTACTAAATGTTTGTTTTTAGGCGTGGTTACATCAATATGCAATTGATTACTAATATGTTTAACATAACTATCATTAGCAACGTAGTCGACAAAACTATAATTATTAGCAATTCTTTTAATCGAACTATTTAAAACATCAATGATGTTTTCAATTATAGAACTACCTGGGACTGGTTGTGATAAATCTAATAAACTTCGAATTTGAGCTAGTGGAAAAAAGTATCCTAGTAGCATTACTTTAGCATGTGGATTAATGCGGTGGATTAAATTTACTAAATAACTAATATTATTTTTTAAATGTAAAACAGCATCATTAAAATCTTTATTATTATAAGTAATTGCTTTATTAATATCAAAACCACTACTATAAAGATTTTTGATTGCTTCTAAAATAACTGCAGGAGTAATATTTTTTAAATCTTTGGTTGAAATTCCAAACAACTTACACAAGTAAATAATGTCATTTCCACCTAAAGTTAAATTAATAAAATCGGCATTTTTGATTGCTTTAGTAACAACTGTTGAATTATTATAATAATTATTTCAATCACTTTTACTAATTCAAGCATCAAATTTTCCATTATCAGTAAACGTATTATAATGTTCTTGATCATCAGCATTTTGGGGATAACTATGATCAATTTGGTGAATAATTTGTCCTGTTGTTTGACTAGCAATTGCAAAGTTATCATAACTACCTAATAGATTTTCTTTTTGTAATGCACGGGCAACTCACGCACTATAAGCATCACCATAAATTTGGTGAGTTGTGCTACTATGATCTGTTGCTTGATAGTTAATATAGTTATATTGTTTATTACTTAACGCTGTGAAACCAGCTGATAGAGAATCCCCTAAAGTAACATAATTTACTTTTCCGGTTTCAGGATTTATAATACTATTATTATTTGTTTTTAAGTTTATTTTATTTTCATTTTGAGGATGATTATTGATGATTAATGGTAATAGCGAGCCACTAATTGGTGTGATCGCTAATAATGATAAAATCATTTTTTGCTTCATATAAAAACTCCTTAGTAATTTTTATTTTTATCTTGTGAATTATGTTTTTATTAATTAGTTTTTTTAATTTTAAATACCAATTTATTGTATCACAAAAATATAATAAATTAGTAGTTATAATTAGTTGTTTATTAATTTTAAACTTAAATATAATACTGAAAAATAAATAGTATGGCAAAACAAAAACCTAGATTTTAATTTTAAAATCTAGGTTTTTGTGATCGTTTAATTATCGTTATTATTTAATACTATAATAAGACATTTTCATAAAGTTTTGATTCCCCAACAATATATATAATATTATTAATACCCATGATTTGGAGAACTATTTCATTATTATCAACATCTTTATTGTGAATGAATGTTTTACCATCATCAGTTGATACAAATATACCATGATCAGTTGCGATATAAATAACATTATCAATTTCAATAATTTGTTGCGGTTCAATATCATCTGAAGTAGTATAATTTGTGGATGTAAATGTTTTACCATCATCAGTTGAATATCAGATGCCATCACCAGTAGCATTACCAATAATGATATAAATTTTATCATTAATTTTAATAATTGATGATATGTATTCATTGTCTCCAATCGAACTATTTTGCACAAATGTTTTCCCATTATCAACAGAAGTTCAAAGACCGATTTGATCTGCTCCAATATAAATAGTATTATCGACTTTAAGAATTGTATTAATTTCTACTTGTTGTTCTGACTTAATAGTGCTATTTAAAGTGAAGTTTTGCCCATCATTTGAAGTATATAATCCTTTATAGCTTCCAATATAAAATAATGAACTATCATCAAATTTAACTATAAAGTTAATATTTATTTTTTCTGGAATTGAACTATTTTTACTAAATGTTTTCCCGTTATCAGTTGATATATAAAGGCCATTATGACTATTATCTTTTACTCCTGAATCGGTTCCTAAATAAATATTATTGCCAATTTTCGTAATTACAGAGATTTGAATATCTGTTGGCAAAGAAGTATTAATACTAAATTTTTGCCCATCACTTGAAGTATATAATCCAAGATTTGTATCTATATAGAAAATGCCATTAATTTTAGTAATAAGAATGATTGATGATGCAGAAACACTAGTATTTTTAGAAAACGTTTTTCCATTATCAGTTGATTGAAAAAGGCCGTCACTAGTGTTTAAATAAATAGTATTATCTATTTGTGTAATATCAATTAGAATTCTTGAAGGAGCATCTTTATTAAAATTATTTTGTGAAAATTTAAATTTAATATCATTATTAAATTTTCAATCACTTACCGAATAAGTTTCCGAACTATATTTAATAGTAAATGTTCCATAAGAATATGGTTTCATATTAGTTATTGTAACCAAAATCGTTTTTTTTGATTCGTTGATTACGGGTTTTCCTAATTTTAAATTTTCACTACTAGGATTTTTTCATAATGATACATTAGTTGCTTTAACTATATCGATTGCATTAGCATTTTCAGCTGCGCTTTTAAACTGACTTCAACTCATTGTTGAATGTTTATGACCACAACTTATTAAGCAACTGCTAAATCCTACTGCTGAAGTAACTGTTAGCGTTGATAGTAACACTTTACTAGTTTTAATAAATTTCATTTTATCTCCTTTTTAATCCTAATTTAATAATAATAGCAATATATAATAATTATACTTATATAATACTGAAAATAAAAATATTTTTATTTTATTTTATTATAGTAATTTATTAATAATTAAATTATTGCTTTTTTTAATTATTTAGGTTATTATTTAAATATATAGATGTGTGGTGCTTATAGTGAGATAGTCATACCTGTTCCCATTTCGAACACAGAAGTTAAACATCTTTGCGGTGAATGTAGTATAAGCAAGAATAGCACGGTGCCACGCCGAGTTAAAGGGGCTCTAATTCCCTTTTTTTTCTGCCCTATTTTAATAACTTTATTTTAAAACTCAAACCACTCTAACCAATAACAAAAACCAACATTCTTAATTTTCAGAATGTTGGTTTTTTAATATTTATTATTTTATAATTTAGTATAGTTTAATAATTCTTTACTATGAAGCAAATTTAAATAATCATTAACCCGATTAGCAACCGAGTCAATCGCCCCTAAATTAAATTTTCGTAAATCAAATACATCGCTATTTTTCTTAAAAAAATCTAGCAAACTTTGATGATAAATCATTAATAACTCTGTCCCGATATTAACTTTCCTAATTTTAAAATTTAGTGCTTTTGATATTTCGTCAAATGCAATTCCAGAAGTACCATGCATCACTAAAGGAACGTCTTTTAAAATAGCATTAACTTTTTTTAGTAACCCAAAATTTAATTTTGGTTTACCACGATAAACACCATGACTTGTCCCAAAAGCAACAGCTAATCAATCTACTTTAGTAGCTTGATAGTAAGTGATAATATCCTCTAACTTGGCAACTAATCCCGCTCCAGTTTTGATATTATCTTCCTTGCCTCCAATAATCCCAATCTCGCCCTCAACGGCAATATTTGGATTATGAAGCTGAGCATATTCTAAAACTACTTTTGTTTTTCTGATATTCTCTGCTAATGATAAATTACTACCATCAAACATCACCGAATGAAAACCAGCATCGATTGCTTTTTTACATAAGCTAACACTATGACTATGATCAAGATGAATCATTACCGGAACTTGCGCTTTTTTAGCAGCTGCAAGTGCCATTGGTGCAAAATAATCAAAATCAATATATCGTAATGCTCCTTCACTAATTTGGCAAATTACTGGTGCTTGATTTTGCTCAGCACCTTTAATTACAGCTTTTAATGTTTCAAAATTAACAACATTAAAAGCACAAATTGCACTCTTAGACGTTAGTGATTTTTTAATAAACAACTTTGTATTTGTTATTTCCATATTTCACTAACCTCCCTTTATTTTTTGGTTTACGAAAGCTAAAAGCTAACGGTAAAATAAACCCAAAAATATAGAAGTAATTAAATGAAGCTGTAACTTGATAGTTACCAGCTTGGTAGAAGAAAGGATCACTAATTAATAAAACGTTAGCAATTGTTGCTAATATTAATAAAATTCCACTACCAATAAATGTAATCTTAATTAACATTTCTGGCATATTATTACGGTGTTTAATATGTCGAAAAGCAATGTAAAAATTAAGAATTTGGAGTATAAAAATAAGAATAAAAGTTATTGTATGCACAATGCTAAAATTATTAAGATTTGTTTGAAAAAACATTAGCAAGGGAATTACGAGGATAATTGATGCTACGAGCATCGTATAAGCAAATCAGTTATTCGGTACTAGATTTGAAATTTTTCTTTCAAATGCCTTCAACATATTCCATAGCTCCTTCTGGTTTTTGAGCTAAACCAATATAATTTTGTGCATCAATATTGTGAATTTGTAATTTATAATGCTTGGCATCTTCTAAAATTTCATCTTTATAAATGCGTAATTGTGGTGATAAGATTACTAAATCTGATTTTTCCATTTTATTACGGTGATTACCATAAGATGAAGCTGAAAAACGATATTCTTTATCTTTACCAAGTAATTTAGCACCTTCTGAACAACTATTGGCAAACATCGCACTAGTTCCAGCACCATAGCATAAAATTAAAACATTACGAATTTTGTTATTAATTTTTTGACTAACTTTTTCGATTGCTACTACTGGGTGTAAATGTTTATTAATTTTTCTAGCTTTGATATCAGCTTTGCGATCAAGACGTTCTTGTGTTAAGATCACACGACGTTTTGTTCGAGCTTCTTGACGAACTTGACGATTAAGTGCAATATCATCTTGTAATAACAATAATTGTGTTTGACAAGTTTGATAACGCGGTGAGCCCTTAGTACGAAACAAGAGCGCGAGATGATATCGTCACTTCGTCACAATATTGTAATGTAGCGGTGCTTCAGCCCCTAATTCTTCCATTTTTGTAACTTCTTGACCACATAAAACTTTGTCATAAATTAACAAGAATGGTAATCATAAAACAGCATCCAATAATATAAATGAAGCAAATAATAAGAATGCTTTTGGATCGAGCGAAGTTCCTAAATATAATCCAAAAATTGCTGGTGTCGATCATGGCACTGCGACCGATTGAGCCTGCATTCCTAAATCAATAACAAAGAACTTAAATAAACAAATATTTAAAATTGGAATAATTAAGAACGGTAATAACATAATCGGGTTTAA
The DNA here is from genome assembly GCA_965222755.1 of Mycoplasmatales bacterium. GTDB lineage: Bacteria > Bacillota_I > Bacilli_A > Mycoplasmatales > JABABV01 > JABABV01. The sequence continues at coordinate 291,598 of CBDCUK010000001.1, forward strand.
AATCATTGGTGCCCCAAATAATAATGGTTCATTAACTTGGAAAAAGACTGGCACAATTGAAGCAATTCCAACAGCTTTTGCTTGTTTTGATTTTGCAAACAAAATAAACAATAGCGGGATTACTAATGTCGCCCCTGTCCCCCCAATTGTCGAAGTAAAATCATAAGACATTTGGTAAGTTAAAATATGAGTGGCATGTCCTCCATGAATTATAGCTTGGTGATTATCATTAAGATTTTGTGTCATAAACGGCACTAGAAACGGGCGCGTAACTGAGGGACCATGAATCCCACAAAATCAAATTAAAGCAGTCGCAAAGGCGATCCCAATTAGTGCACCATAACTATCCGATGAATGAATTAATGGTTTAATTAATTGAAATAATCCTTGCGTTAATGTCTGGCCACTAAAATGCATATAACTGAATCCGATTAATCAATACGGAATTAACGCAAATGCTAAAGGAATAATATCGGCAAATGATTGTGATACTCCTTGTGGGACCGCTTTTGGTAAGCGAATCGTAATATTTCAATATAAACATCAGTAGAAAATTCATGGTAATGTTAAACCAACAACAATTCCCATAATCATTCCCTGAGATGCTAAGTAAGAAATATTTAGTGTAGTTCCAGCATTACCAAGAGCATCAAAATTGATGACTCCAGATAGTAAAATGATTGCCATTGCTCCGGCGAAACCAACAATAATCGTATTCATTTTACGATCATCTGGTAAGCGTTTATCAAGTTTTTTTGAAAACGCAATTGCGATCCCACTAGCGAACCAAATTGTGACAATTCCCATCGTAAAAGTATACATTGTCGACAAACATTCAGTCGTCGTCTTATTTCATTTTCAATTACTTTGAATTGCCGGTGGAATTCACATAATTAAACCAATTAAAGATGAGAAAATAATAATTGGTAAAGTAACGTAAAACCCTTCCATCATTGATCTTAAATATTTATTACCAGATAATTTTTGTAATATCGGTACTAAACGTTTATTAATAAATTCTTCGACAACACCTTGTTTTTTTTGTGAAAGATTTGTTTTTGAACTAGTCATTACTTACGATAAAGTTCAATAATAAATGGTAAAAGTTCTTTAAGTAATAAAGTTGTCATTAAATGATCTTGACCATGAATCATTGTCATCGTCGGATCAGAATAATTCCCCTTGGCTTCTTCGAATAATAAATCAGTTTGTTTTGAATGAGCTAATGTAATCGATTCTTGGGCTTTTAATAATAATTCATCAATCCTATCAAACTTACCAGCTTTACAGTTCATTAGTACTTCTAATAAATAAGAACGCGCTTGACCGGAAAAACCAACAAGTTCAAAGCCTTTATAAGTCATTTGTTTTTTATCCATATTCTAAAAATATCCCTTCTGAAAATTCCAAAACTTCAAGATCATTTATCAGTAACGATTTTTTGGTTGCGGAATTCCGTTAGTGTATTTTCCATTTTCTCAAGAATTAATTTCTTCAATAAAAGGGTTTGTTTCAAATGGTAGTGTTTTATTAATTAAATTATTAATTTTATTAATTAATAATTTATTAGTAGTTGTTGGTATGTATTTAGTAGCAATAAAAGTATCAATAATTTCTAAAATTAATCCAATTCCACTAATACGACCACCCATTGCAATAACATTAGCATTAAGGTTTTGTTTTGCCATTTTCGCAGAATAAACATCACGCACTAACGCACAACGAACATTTTTTACTTTGTTGACAGCATTACTAATCCCAACACCAGTGCCACAAATTGCAACTCCTAAATCAGCCCGATTGCTGACTACTGTTTGTGCAATTTTATAACCAAAAATTGGATAATGAGTACGTACGTTATCAAAAGTACCAACATCAATAACTTCATGACCTTGGGCTAATAAATGTTCTTTAACTTGATTCTTTAAAGCTGTTACAATGTGATCATTACCAATAACTATTCGCATAAAGATAGCTCCTTATCAAGCATATCAGTGCGTACTAAATGACGCCCTGCTTCAAATTCAGCAGCAAGAAAACGATTTAAAATTGCGATCCCATAAGGAGGGCTAACAATATCGCTCCCTAGTACTAAAACTTTAGTATTGTTATGTAATTTTGTCATATAAGCACTATGTTCATCGCTAATTTGAGCGGCTACTATAGTGGGAAATTTCGTGGCAATCATGAAAGATGCATTTCCAGTTGGATCAACTAGAATCGCATTATCAACTGCACCACTTACTAATAATTTCATTCCTTCAACTACACGATTAAAAAAATCTTTTTCATTTGATTCGACAATTTGATATTTTTTATTTTTTAATTCTTGTTTGATTTTCTGATATAAGCATTCATTATTTGAATGGTTATTTATAAATAATTTCAAAAATATATCCTCCTATTAATTTTTATAAAACTGATTATAATTCATTAATAAATAAACATTATTTTTTAAATTTGTATTTACCATTTTTTCACATGATTAAAACTTTTTTTATTTTTAGTTAAAATCATTCACAAAATTTCAACAGTTATTTGCTGTTGTCTAGAAATTTAATAAAGTTTTCCTGAATAATTTTTTGTAAGACTTTATTAAATATAATGTGATTATTATCACAAAAATATCATAACACAAAAATAACCTTTAAAAATTGTGATATTTTTTCATTACGAGTGTTTTGGTAATTTAATCATAAAATAATTACATAAATATAATATAATTATTTATATAGAAAGAAACTATAAAATATATTATTTATTATATTGAAAAGAGGCATTAATAAATGAAATATAAAAAAATTAGAATTTTAAGTTTAATGTTATCATTTCCTGTTTTGACTGGAGCAGTTATTAGTTGTGGTCATAAAGGTAGTGGCCCAACACGGCATCCTGTTAGTAAATTAATTCCATTAGAACCAACAAATCAAGTTAAATGATCACAATTTAAAAGTCTGGCTACTAGTGCTAGTGCAACGCAATTAAAAAACCAATTATCAGCTACGCAATTAACAAGTTATCATTGAAAAAATGATGATGTTGCAATGTTTTGATTTGATAATAGCAAATATTTTAATCATCATTTTATTGTTAATGATCAAGCCAAAACAATCATAACTTATATTGTCATTAAAGATGCTCTTCCTAATGTTCAACATCCTATTATTATTAATATTGATTATCAAAATCTTGATTATAATATTAAAAATTGAACTTTTAAAAGTTATGATCCTCAATACAACGCTAGTTGAACTGCCTTTAAAAAGGCTATTAACATAGCGGATACGCCAAATAATATTACTAAAAATGGTCTTAAAACTAAACAGATTCCAAGATGAAATACGCAAAATATTGGTGAATGAGATACTTATGGTGCTTCTAATGTTGGAACAACCCCATATTTTAAAGGTATGGATGGTGCTCTAAAAATCGATGATGCCCATCATTCAGCCAGCGGAATTGTTTCAATCAAAAACCAAGGTGATACTTTACAAGCTTATCCTTTCAAAGTTTTTATTACTCAACAAAAAGATCAAGCATATAATCTTGATAATTGAGTTATTACACCGACAACGCAATTGCAATCTCGTGATGCATTTTCAAAAACAGCTCAAGCATTCTCACAAAATCTAGATGCTTTTTTAGCCAATAATGGTCTCAAACAACGATTGATTGATTCTTATGGTGCTGATCCTAACAGAGCATTTACTTTAAATCATTTTCGTATTCAATATTCTGATAATACTATTTTATATAAAGTGCTATTAAATGTTAATTTTTTTGATAAATCTGGGAACAATTCCTCAAAAACAGTTTTTAACACACTAACATTATTGACCAAAAATGGAGCTTATGGAAATGCTTATCAACAAAAAAATTGAACGCTAGGTTAGCGTTCAATTTTTTTTAAAATATTTAGTTTTTATTAATTGATCCAAATGTTTTTAAATAATTGACAACTGTACTTTTCATTTCTTCAATGGCAGCTAATTGTGCGCTTCTAATATCAAATACATTGGGATTATGTTCTAGAAACATTTCTAGACTTTTAGTATATGTAATTAACAAATCAGTTTCAACATTAACTTTAGCAACGCCTAATTTAATAGCTTTGGCAACTTTTTCAAATTCGATTCCTGAAGCACCATGCATTACAATTGGACAGTCGGTTAAAGCGCGTGTTTGTTTTAATATATCAAAATTTAATTCCGGTTCTGTTTTATAGCGACCATATCTTGAACCAAAAGCAACTGCTAACATATCAACATTTGTTTTTTCAACAAATTCTTTTGCTCGTTCAGGATTCGCATAAAAACGTTCTTTATCAGTAAATTGATCATTATCTGATACTGAGAAAATTCCAATTTCGCCCTCAACTTCAACATTGTGACTGTGAGCATATTTAACAATTTTAGCTGTTTCAATTAAGTTTTTTTCAATCGTATCACGGCTACCATCAAACATAACTGAGGTAAAACCATGATCAATTGCTTTTTTAATGACTTCAAAATCAGTTCCATTATCTAATTGAATGGCAACATCAACTTTGGCCCTTTTAGCTATATTCATAACCATTGGTACAAAGTATTCAAAATCAATATATTTAGTAATTGAGCGTTCGCTAATTTGGCAAATAATGGGCGACTTAGTATGTTCGGCAGCATCAATAACTGCTTTTAATGTTTCATAATTAATAACATTAAAAGCCCCAATTGCGTACTTGTTTTTTTGAGCCTTTTTAATAATTTTCAAAGGACTTACTAGTGACATATCGTTAACACCTCTTAATTTATAATTTACCACTAAATTATAACATTAATTTTAATATTAATTTATGATAATTTTAAAATTAATTGATTATTGCTAATAAACTAATTTAAGATTTTTATAATCGCGATACTCTTGAATTCCAACATTAGCAGCAGTAATGTTTTTATATTTATTTTTGAAAGTAACAACTGCTGCTGAATCCGATGGATCTACTGCTTTATTTGCTAAAGTAGTCGCAGCTGTTTTTGCATCTCAAAGTGTGTTATTGTGTCCACTTAATAATAATAATACGTCATTCTCTTCACCTATTTTTTTTTGAACTTTTGGATCAATGCTACTTGTTGGTGTTTCTGAATCTTCTTGCGCAATTGATGGTTGTAAATAAGCAACTGATTTTAAAATACTGGGATTGATTAAAAAAGTTGAAAGATCAGCATTATAATCTAATAATTCTAATTCTAATTCTTTCATAGCGCTATTAGCTGGTAATCTAGTTTCTGAATCATCAGTTAATGGTAGATTAGGATCAGGATTAATATTACTACTATTATCACCCATTAAAGCTGTAATAATATCGGAAGCAATGTAGCGATACCCATATGGACCTGGATGAACATCTCCAAAAATTGGAGTATATCAAGAAGCGGCATTTAAAGGTTTTTCAACTTTAAATGTACTTCCTGATGGTGTTGGAACATCAATTGTTAATTTTTTAGATGTTTGTTTAGCAAAATTATCAGTTGCCACATAATCAACATAATCAAACTTTGTTGTTTGACTTTTAATTGTTGAATTTAGAGTATTAAGAATATATTCTAAATCTGATTTTCCTGTTTCTTTTTGAGCCATATCAAGATTGTTTCTTAACTGTCCAATAGTAAAAGAATATCCTAGAAACATGATTTTAGCATTGTAATTGATTTTATGGATTTGATTTATTATATATGCAATATTATTTTTTAAATGTAAAACGGCTAAATTAAATTTAGCTTGATCATAAGAAACAGCTTTACCTCAATCATATTTTTTACTTAGTATGTCATGTAAAATAAATGGAACAGTAGTTGCCATATGTTCTTTTAAATATTCTGTACTATAACCAAAAAATTTACATAAATAAATAATATCATTTCCACCCATAGTGATTGTTACTAAATCAGCTTTTTTAATTGCTGTTTTAATAACATCACTATTATTATAATAGTTATCTCAATCTGATTTAGTAATTCATGCATCAAATTTTCCATTATCAGTGAACGTATTATAATGGTCTTTATCATCACTATTTTGAGGATAACTAGGATCAATTTGGTGAATTACTTGCCCAGTTGTTTGACTGGCAACTGCGAAATTATCATAACTACCTAATAAATTTTCTTTTTGTAATCCGCGCGCTACTCAAGCACTATAAGCATCACCATAAATTGTATGTGTTGCATCTGCGTGATCAGCCGCTTGATAATCGATATAATTATATTGTTTATCCATCATTCCAGTAAAACCAGCAGATAAAGAATCGCCTAACGTAACATAATTAACTTTTCCATTTTTATTAAGAATACTTTTAGTTGCTTTTGGTGGTTTGTCCGGTTCATGATAACAACTAACCATCGGTATTGCTAAACCAACAATTGATGATAAAACTAAAGATGTTTTTATTTTTTTATATATTTTCATAATTAAACTCCTTTAATGAAATTTTTAAAATATTTAATGTGATAAATTCAATTATTTGTCTTTAATCAGATAATGTATAAATCTTGATCATTTCAATATTTTGTCTTAATTTATAACTACCTTTCTTTTATATATATTACATACTTTAATTATAATAGTAATCATTAAAAATTCATAATTGAGTCAAACACTTAAGTTTCAATATTAAAATTTTTAAATGAAAAACTATTTAATAATCCATTCAATAAAAGATAATAGTAGCAAATTAAAAACAACATTAATAATTAGTGTTGTTTTTAATTTCTGTTTTTCCAGAAAACTAAGTTTTTTATATTGTGGTTTTATATAAAAAATCCAAAACTTTTAATCATCAAAAGTTTTGGATTCATAATAAAATTTCATTTAATAGATTATTATTGATTAATAATTAAAATATTGTTATGATTTTAAATTTCAATTAAAAATATCTCACATATTTGTGCCTACACCATGATTGGCTGCAAAAGTCGAAAATTTATAATTAGCATCTGTAAAACGAGCATATTTATAATTTTGAGTTGTCATATCAGCACTACTACTAAACCCATTTTTAATAACAGGATCAGAGACTACATTATAAGTAGTATCAACAAAACCATTTTTGCTATTTGATGGACTTCCTGTTAAAGTCATCGATACAACTCCAGTATCACTAGTAGCAATATTTGAAATGTTAGTTAATTTTAAAGTCTTTGTTTGTCCTGAAACTCCATACACAAAAGCACTCATTCAATCTGCTTTATAAGTACTTATAAAAGCGTTGATTTCATCAGTTACATTACTGCTTTTTAAAGAACTACTAATAATATTATTATTAAATGTAGAACTTGTTATTGTTTTAGCATCCAGTACTGGACCCCCACTTTTGAAAGAAAAATGAGTGATGATATTAACAATATTCATATTGCTATCTTCAGCAGTTATTGTTAAATTATAATTTGTTACAACTGGGAAAGAAGTTCCCGATTTACCTGATTGAGAAGATAACTTACCAGCTCCATCTAATTTATTAATTGAAAATTTATCTGCCCCTTGATACAACATTTTAGATGGATCTGTATTTGCTCCAAAAATTTTCACTAATTGACTTTGGTTGGTTTTTAAACTATTAAAAAATTTATTAACACTGTAATCAGGGCTTGTATCAATGTTACCTCAATTACTAGTGCTGTAGTCTTTGTTATCTCAAGAATTGAAAATAACTTTAGCATTAGAGAATACAGAATTCATCGAATCACCTGCTTGAGCTGATAAGAAAACAGTAACTATTGTGTTTTTTGCATCGTTATCAAATGCTTCTTCGAAAGCACCATTAACTGCTGCTTTTAATTTTCCGGTATCAGGATCGATATTGGAAACTGCTGCTGCTATCTTATTAGCAATTGATGTATCTTCTGATGCGTTGATTCCAACAGCTCCTCAATAATTAGTAACTTTAAAAGATGCGTGATTGCTAAGAATATTTTTTCCATCAGCATCAGCAGCATTTTGAAAGCCGCTAAATCCACCACCACTTTTTTTGTGACCACAACTAGTTGCGCTAATAGCAACTGATGCTGATGATAAAACCGCTCCCGCTACCATGAATGATTTAAAAAATTTTTTCATTATAATGGCTCCCTTTATCTATTTAATTTAAATTAATATTGATTACTTTTTATATACAATATTAATTATAATAGTAATCTTTTAATTATCATAATTAAGTTTTAATTAATAAAAAAACAACCTTATTATAAAGATTGCTTTTTAAAATATAATTAATTGCTAAAATATTAAATAATTAGTAATTTCAAGATTACAACAATTACTAATACAGCAACGATTAAAGTTCCAAAAATTATTAAAAGTACTAATCAAATAATGATGTTATCATCTTTGGGAGCAGCTTTTTTATTTGTGTTTTGTTTTTCAGTTACGACATTATTATCGATATATAAATTATGATAACAACTAGATAAATCTTTATTATTATTTTGACTTAAAGTGTTTTTTGTAACTAAAGTGTTTGCAGGACTATTGTTACTGGGATTATTATTATTATTTTTATTAATCATTATGAAAGATAAACTTGTAATTACTAATAACAATATAAATCCTAGTGCTGTTATTTTTTTTAATTGTTTCATAATTTCATTCCTTTTAATTAAAATATTATCTTTATAAATTATAACATAATAATATAATAATTATATGACTATTACGTAATTTTATTTTATTCCATAATAACATTAGTAACTATTAAATAAATAATATATTCTTTATTTAATTTAAGAATGATTTTTATATTATGTTACTACCGTTAATAATTTTAACTTGTGGGTATTATCTTTATTTTTATGATTGAAGTGCAATAATAGGAAAGTTATAAATATACCTTAATTAAAAACGTCTTCAGATATCTTTGATTATTGGCATAAACAATAAAAATAAAGCAATGTTTATGCTACTCATAAAAGTGCTCGTCATAAAATTAGATCATAAAATGGCTGGTTCTCTAATAATGCTACCAGCTCCTATTAAAGGATAAAAAATACATAAGTTAGCTAGTGTCATAATAAATGCACTAGCTAGTGCTGTTCCTATAATAACAAGAACTAATTTAGTGACCATTACATGATGATAACCATTTTGATAATTATGTTTAAAAAAACATAACTTAGTCAACGCAAATCAACTAGTGATCATCAATATTGAACTAGTCATATTTACTAATCCACTAACAAAAGATCCAGAAATTAAAATTATTAGTAAGCTATGTATTGCTACCATAATAAAAGTAAAGCGATATCCAATAAGATAAAGTGCAACAATCACAATAAAATAACTACAATCAATCCCATAAACTATCCCAATCATTTTGGTAATCGCTAAAGATATAAAGGAAATTACAATTGATAGCGCCAACAAAATTCCTGTTAAAAATATTTTGTAATCTAGTTTGATATGATCGGTATTTTTAATTTCTAAAATGCGAATATAATTATTCATAAGTGCCCTTTCTGAACAAAAGATAATTTTTATTATTATTATTTAACTTTATATAATAATAATCCAAGTGATGCATATCCAGTATGAGCTGCAATTAAAGCTGATACTCGTGTTGTTTTAACGATGACATTAAGATTTAAAAAATCACGTAATTTTTGTTGATAAGTTTTCACAATTAATAAATCTTTATTCGTGCATAATAGCGCACAAGTAAAATTAGTACGATTATTAATACGCTCTTTAATTCAATTCATTGATCAATCCATTGATTTTGTTTGCGTTCTTAACATTTTTAATTTATGGATTTTTCCATCATAATGAATCACAGGCACAATTCTAAAAAAATCCATAATTGTTGATAAACTTTTTGGAATACGGCCACCACGTTTTAAAGCATGAAGATTTTTGGGAATAATTAACATCGTTGTATAACTATTAACTTGATCAACATAATCGATTAATTGTTTAATGTTAGCACCTTCCTTAATCATTTTTAACATTACTAAACAAGTATCTTGCGTGGCACTAGAATTTAAAATATTATTTTCCATCACAACTACTTGATCACGATAATCACGAGCTGCTAACAGAGCATTATTAACAGTTACTGATAATCTTTTTGTACAAGGTAAGACAATTAATTTATTATAACCAGCTTTAAAAGCATTTTCGTAGGCAATTTTAAAATCACCAGGACTAACTCCACTAGTTTTTACATTATCAGCATTTCGTAATTTTTCAATTAAAATTTTTGCTTCAACATCAATGCCATCACGGATCTCTTCACCATTAACACTAATACGTAATGGAGCATAAAAAATCCCTAATGCATTAGCTTCTGCTTTGCTTCATGATGAGAATGAATCAATCACAATTGCAATTTTATCTTTATTCATTATAGTCCCTCTTCTTCTTTAATTTTTTTTCAAATAATTAGTTCACTATAAAAAATATTATATCATTAATATTATTGTTAAAAACGCTTAATTGTTTTAAATATTACTGTTTAAATTATATTCAAAGATATACTAAAATTAAAATTATATAATATCAAATTAATATTTTATAATAATTGCTATGATATAATATTTAAAATAATATAAAAATATTAAATGTAAAGAGGGTGTTTAAATATGACAACGACAAATAACAAAGAAAGCAATGAAGTAAAAACATGATTAGAAAACAATAAATGAAAAGAAGAAATAAAAGAAAAAAAATGAATTAAATTTGATCTGCATCACCACACATATTCTGATACTATAAACATAGATAAAACAAGACACAGGAATCTGAAAGACATAAAAAAAATGATTAATATATATTTACAAGAAAATGAAAAATATGACAATAAAGGTATTGGTTGTTTAATATATATTACGGACCATTATAAAATATCATGTGATGCTATAAAAAAATATAAACAACATATAAAAGATGAATCACTAAAAATTAATATTGGTCCAGGAGTGGAATTAGGATTTAAGTTGTATGAGAAAAACAAAGATGAAATAAAAGAAAAATATGATGAATTATGTAAAAATTATCTTTCTAATGAAAAAAATAAAAAAGAAGACAAAGAATATTTCAAGGAACAAAATAAAGAAAAGAAAATCAATATTATTCGAGAGTACTACGCAATAAAAATAGACGTAATATTTTTATTTAATGACTCATTAATTCCAAATGATTATGCCATAATAAATTCTATAATAAAAAAAGTCTGATCTGTAGACGAAAACAACGAAAAATTTAATAGAATAGATATAGAAGAGAATTTTTATTTATTGTGTAATAAATTTCTTACTTCAAAATTTGAGTTTATAACTAGTGTGCATTGATTAAAATCTTCTTCTGATTTGTTTAAAATGAAAAATAAAAATGAAAAAAAGTATTTAGGTTTATTTAACTATTTTGATTTATTCGAAGGAAAACAATTTGCAACAAAATATTTAGAAATAATTAAAAAAACTGCTAAAAAAGCTAAAGAAACTACTGGAAATAATTTTAATACAGTGTGGGGAACAGATGCCAGATTTATAGAATGTTCTAGTCAAGGATGTAACGAATGTTTTAAACACAATATCAAAAAAGTACCTCTTTATTATGCAGAAAATAATTTTAATGGACTTAAAAAAATATCTGAATATAAACACAGAATAAAAAGTATTCAAAATGATAATGAGGTTTTATATTGAGTTATTGATAATTATATAACATCCATTGAAATTAATAATCAAAAAATATTTTTAGACAAAGGTGTCAATATAATTATTGGGCGTAGAGGCGGAGGGAAAACTTATTTATATAATTCTATAAAACACAATATTCAAAAAGAGATCAAAATAAATAATAATAATAAAATAAACAACGATATTAAAGTTAATTTTAAAGAAAAAGAAATTGAAATTGGTTATAAAAATCAAAATGAATTAGCGGTAGCAATATCTGATAGTATAGAATATAGCAAACTACCAATGGAAAACGAGCTAAAGACAATCAGAAAAGATATAGCCAAAAAATTTGAAAAAATTTGAAACAAAAAAGATAAAATTAAAAAATTAAAAAATAGTTTGAAATTAGCATTTAAAAATATTGTTTTAAAAAATATAGAAAATCAGAAAATCAAAAATCCTGAAGCCAAAATCAGAATATCATTATTAACAATAATCAAAAACAGAATGTTGAAAATGGAAAATGATAAAATTATAAAAAAAATGGAAAATGATCAAAAATCAATTAATAAATTTTTAAAAACATTAGATGAAAATAATACATCATGATTAAAAATTAAAATAAAAGAAATCGATAATAATATAAAAAATATGTTTAAAAACAACAAATACAAAACAGACTTTAATATTAAATGTTTTTTAAAAGTTTTAGATGACTTATCTAAAAAACAATCAGAAAAATCTGATTCTAGTAAATTAGAAGTGGATATAAATGATTTAAAAATTAAAATTATAAAAACTTGTGAAGAATTACAGGATCTTAAATCAGAATTTAAGGAAGAATTATCAGCATTTCATAATGAAATTATAGAAGAATATAATGATAAAAAATTTGAAAAAGGAAATAAAAAAATTAAAAGTAATCTAGAAAGTGATGTAGATAAAAAAATCATAAATACTAAAATGGAAATTAAAATAAAAAGTAATAATTTATTATTAGAATTTTTAGATAATAATTTTAAAAATAAAGATATGTCTTGAAATGAGTTGTGTGCAACTGAATTAAAAATTAAAACATTAAAAACAGATGGGTTCACAAAATTATTTAAATTATGAATAGAAAAAAAAGTGGAATCTATTACTTCTGTTTATATAGGTGATGCATTAATTGATAACTACTCTATGGGGCAACAACACGAAGCTTATTTAAAAGAATTTTTTAAATCAATAAACAAAAAAGATATCATAATGATAGATCAACCAGAAAACGATTTAGATAATCAAACTATAAACTCAGTTATTATTAAGCAGTTTCAAGAATGAGGATTTAAAAAACAAGTCATTGTGGTCACTAATAATCCTTTACTAGCAATAAACAGTGATCCTCAGTCAATAATATTATCTAATTACAAAAATAATATTGAATTAGGGTCTGATATCCAATACACATCGATTAAAACTTCTGATTTAAATCAAGACAAAATTATAAAATTATTAGATGGTGATAAATCTTATTTAAGAAATAGATTTATTAACTACGGAGGGTATAATGTTAAATGGAAAAAAAATAATAATTAATAAAGAATTTATAAATAAAATAGAAGCAGAAATAACAGATACTGAGATTGAGGATTTAATAGAATTTTTACTAAATGATGATGTTGTAATAAATATAAACGATAATGATCTTGAAGACAAAATAAAATGAACAAAAAGATTGATTATTGAATTAAAAGGGAAATTAAAAGAAAAAAAAATAAAGTTTATTAATTTTGAAGAAAAAATAATAAATAAAGGTGAGCCTGGTTATGAGGAGATCAATAATTTCAATGAATAAAAAAAATACAGAATAATTTAATTATTATTCTGTATTTTTTTTATTCATTGAACATATAATTTTTATCAATAATAACTTTAATTTAATTTAAGTTTATTACAAAAATCATTTATTTTTATTGTTTTAACATCATCCATTATTACTTGATAGTGTAATTTAGATAAGTTTATTTTATCAGATTTAATTACGTTTATTTTTGGTATTGAAACATTATCATAAAATCTAATTATGTATTTATCAACACTAAATTTAATTTTATTAGCATTTATATCTTGAGTTAAATTAAATTTTAATTTATCTAAACTATAAGAGTAATTACATTTTTTTATATCTATACTATTAATTAATTCTAGAAGTGTTATTCCGTTTTCATCTTCAAATAAATTCAAAGTAACTAATAATAAATTTTTATAATCGTGATTACTTTGATTATAAGACATCATGTATCTAAAATTATAATTTAAAGATGATTTTATTTCTAAGTATTTTCCATTGACATAAAAATCAAACATACTATTCATGTTATCGTGATAGAAAAATTCCATATCAACATTATTTTGTTTCATATATTTTATAAACATAAACTCTGCGAACAATCCTTGTATTTCTATTTTAGTAAAATCAGATATTTGTTTAAAATAATTTTCAATTACATTTAATGATTCACCAATTGATCTACTTTTTTTAGACTCCATTAATGATTTTATAATAAAAAATATAGTTGAAGCTTCGCTATCATCCATTCCCTTATTAAGTTTAAATTCGATGGCTTCGCCTTCAAGCGCATAATTTTTATTATTTTGGAAGTTATCAGAAAATTTAATATTATTAATAAACTTTCAGTAACGATAATCTTTACTCGGAACATTACTTTTTTTAGTATTTATAATCATAAAAGTATCATTAATTTTTATTAAGTATAAATTTAATTTTAAATCTCTTACTAAAACACTTTCATCTTTTACTAAAAATTCTTGCATAATAATTTACCTTCTTTTTATATTTGATGTTAAATTAAACTCATCAAAAGCTTTGTTCATTTTTTTTAAATATAGTATAACTTTTATAAAATTTTCTTCTTCTAAAATATTGTTTGTAAAGAAAGACACTAGTTTTTTATCAATATTTCTTATTTCAAATAATGTTTTTCTAGTATTTTCGTTAACAATAACCGTCATATATTTATATCGATTCAGCTCTGTTTTGCGATATCCAAATCAACGAGCTCTTTGCAATAATGTATCAGCAGATATTTTTGTTTTTTTTGGTACATTAATCATTAAATTTACTAATAAATACTGAAAAGTAATACCTCGAGATAATAAAGCTCCACCAACTACAATAGTTGATTTGTAACTACCTGATTTATAAGTTTTACTTTCATTATTATTTGTATCACTATTGAATAAAACAACTTGATTATTATTAATAATATTTTTAATAGTACTTAAAAATTCCTCATTTATATACTCATTTAAATCTATGTTTCTTTTTTCAAAAAATGAAATTTCTTTTTTAAAACATTCTTTTAGACTTTCTGTGTTTTTAATATGAGAAATTGTGTTTTTTATTTTATTATTAATAGTTTTTTCAATGATTTTTTTTGTATCTTTATGCTTTTTTATTTCCTTATGAACATTAACTAGAAATTCATATTTATCATTTGTTTGGTTTTGTAATTCAAATAATGCTGCGCTAAAAAAATATATGTATAAAGTTTCTTCGATTAATTTATTAATGTTTTCTGTTTTATCAATATTTTTATCTAAATCATATATATTGTTTTTTGGTATATTAAAAAAATGATTTCCCGTATAATTTTTACTAGATTTAAATTTTACAATAGCACTTGGAAACAAACCTATAGATTTTGAAGACATTAAATTAGCATATGGTGTAGCAGTAATTTGAATAAACTTAGAATTATCTTTTCTATTTAGAATAGATATTAATTTTTCATAAATAGATGATGGATCTCCAATATTTATGGAACCGTAATCAGATTCATCATCAAATATTGCTATTTTTATATCAGCTAAATTACTAGCATTAATAAGGTTTAATAATTTCTTTAAATCTTTTTCTAATTTTGGAATATTAATTAACAATTTGTGTTTATTTAATTCTTCTTTTAAATCAATATCTAAATTAAAAGAATTTTTATTTAGATAATAAAAATTATTTAATTTTTGATTTAAGTTTATTTCTTGGATTCTTTGATTGGTCTGTTCATATAGTGAACTTGTATGCCCGCCTACTATAATAACAATTGAAAAATCTTCATCTAAAAAGGAAAGGGCGTTTGCTATTATATTATCTGTTTTACCAGACTGCACGTCTCCTCAACATAATATATTTTTATTATTTATTAATGTTTTTTTAATATTTTTAATATTAGCATATATATTATTAGTGTATTCTTTTGAGTTTTCTATATTATTTAATAAGTAATCGCTTTTTTCTATTTTATATTGCAAAAACATATCTAAAAATAATTGATTTTTTGATTTAATACTACTTGCTTTAGGTAAGATTATTTTTTTCGGTAATCAAATTTTAAACATATATTAAGAATTTTTCTTAATAGATATATATTTTGCAACATTAGATAAAAGTTCAGAATAAGATTTAAAGTTGAAAAGATTTATTCCTGCAATTCGTTCATTATCTTTAGAATCTAATATCCATTGAGTTAAACCTTGTACAATTCCTATTTTACAAAACATGACTATTTTATCATCGCTTAATGTTGTTTCGCTATCTTTTAATGCGAAACAAGGTTTTCAAAAATCATGATTAACATTAATTGTGATTTTGAATTTATGATGATCGCAATTAATTAATTCATATTTTATAAAATCATCATAATTTAATTGTTCTAATGATATACTTCCTGTAACTTTTTTTTGATAATTAGGGAAGTTTATATTAAATAAAAAATTATTTTGATTTTCTATTTGATCAATTGTGTGGTTTATAGGACTTACATTTAAATTATTTTTAAAATTATCGTGTATTGTTTCTTCGTTCTTTTCATTCGGTTTACTTGATGGTGTGTTTTTAAAGGCAGATTGTTGTAATTTATTTAATTTTAATAAATATTTATTATATTTATCTGTAATTTTTTTAACAGCTCCATAAAAGGCATCTTCAGCTTTAGTATTAGTGAATTCAAAACCACTTTTATTATTATTTATTGATATAATATCACCGCTTATTCCATTATATCAATTATCGATATCAAAATAACCAAATCATCTTTCTTTATGGTTTGTTGAGCCACTTGTATTCGAGTCGCTTCCTTTTTATGAAATATCTAAATTTCTATAAAAATTATTTTTATCATTTGGACCGCATTTAATAGCTCTCTTATTTTGAAAAATTGTTAATCCTTTATATTTTTTATAACTTTTATGACCTTTTTTAGATTCTGCAAAACGATACAACAAAACCCCAATTTGACCTTTAATAATTCTTGTTATTCCTAAATCATCTTTAAAAGGAACTTCTATACTTCATTTTAAATCTTGATTTTTAAATAATTTTTCTTTAAAGTCGTTGCCTTCTTTTGTTTGATTAAGACTCCCAAAATTATTATTTAATTTTTGATTGTAATCGTTTATATCATGAATTTTTTTGTTTCAATAATTTAAATTTTCAAATTTCGGAAACAATGGTTTTACTTTAGCAAAATATGGTTTTATACCTTTTTCTTTAGAATAAATAAATTCTACATTTATTGATATATCTTTTAAAAAATTTTTATAACGTCATCCTAAACAACTTATCAAGTAATTAAAGGCTTCTATTGATCCATATTTAAATTTACCTTTTCTAATCTTAGATAATTTAATTGTAGTTCCAAAATGATATTTTATATTATCATTGGTTTTACTAAGATCTTTAATATGATATTCAATTTGTCCTTTTTTGTGTTTTTCTAAATAATCTAAATCTATTTCTAAATTCAATAATTGATAATCTTCTCTAAAACGAGTGAAAATTTCTAATTTTCTAGCAAGGTAGAAAGCTGACTGTTTCATACCTATTCCGTATATGTTCATATCACTATCTTTTTTTATATTATGTTTATTTCCGACATTAATTGCATTATCTAACGTTCGTTCATCCATACCATAAGCATTATCTCTAATCACAAAGGTTCCATCAACTTTATCTATTGTTATGTTGATTTCTTTATTAGTATTTAATGTTTTGCTAAAACTGGAAATAGAATTATCAATTAATTCAGATATCATTAATAAGGGATTTGTTGTAAGTGTTGAATAATTTTCAAAATCAGATACATCTTTTATCATTATTCTTGCATCACTATTGCTGTCAATATTATTAATGATTGTTTTTTCAATATTATTCATAATTATCGTCCTTTAATTTTGTGTTTATTTTTAAGTATATAGATAAAATTTTAACATTTTCAAGATAATAAATCTAGTATAAAATACTAGATAAATTTTAAGTTATAATAAATTAATAATATGATTTATTAAAACAGAACATAAAAAAACCATGAAACTTCTTTGGAAAAAGTTTCAGGATAGAAGAAAAGGGGAAGCAATAACTTTCCTTCATAAAACAATTCATAAAAGTTATAATATATATAGTGAAAAAATAGTGCAATAAACATATCTATAATATTTATAAAAACATCAAAATAAACGAAAGGAGTTTTTGTGATAAAACTGATCAAAAATAAATATTTAGTTTTTTGAAGCTGACCTGTGATTATTTTTAATTTCACTTTTCTGTCATTGTTTTTCTCTTGATTACATTGCAAAGCAACAACAATCATGATGTGGGATTATTATTGTGCATGATCAGCGCTTTAGTCGGAACTATATTTTTCGATTTTTTAATTTTCATATCTTTGATATCAAAAATTAAGAAAGTCTTTTATAATAATGTTGCTATTTCTCATAAATTATCATTAGGATTATTATTACTAATAATAATTACTTTTGGAATTGGTGCTTTAGTTATTGTTATAATTACAAATAAAAAGGAATTAGATTTAGTTTAAAAAATATTAAAGCTGAAAAAGCTATAGTTATTTTACTTTTTTTATTATTTTATATTAATTTATTCCTTGATATTTCGTTAACCAAGATAAAATATCCAATCAACATCTAATATCTTTTACATAATTTATGATATTATTAAAATCATAAATTAAAATATTATACATTAAAAACCCAAAACTTTATTAAAAGTTTTGGGTTTTTAAAAAGGTATTAAATGGCATCTTCTTATTTTTATGATTTAAATTATACTTGATAATAAAATGTAATTTAAAAAAATTAATTATATTAGACTAAAGTTTTAATTCTTAAAATTATGCCTTTGATAATTATGATTAGTTATTAAAAAACATAATAGTTTTAGTTTGTAGTTCAATAATTAACATCGTATTTTAAACTACTTTTACCATTATCTAATAATATTGGTGAAGCAATTTGGCATGATGCTGTTCCTAAAAGTTTATCAGAAATTGTGACTGTTACTTTCCCTGAGTTATTAACTTTATTATTAAAATCTAAAACACTTTTAAAGTTTTTCACAATTTTTAAATCAGTTGCTTTAACTCCTGCTCTAATCCATTCTGGTTTAACAACTTTAATGATTCCAAGTAAGTTTTGCGCAACTGCTGCTTGTGCAAAACTACTATATTGTTTTTCAACTACTTGATGATTATTAATAGTGACGTCAACATCATCAAGATAAGTTCAATTATTAAGTCGATAGTCTCTAGTATATTCTTTTGCATCGATTACACCAATATTCTTAAGTGCATAAATCAATCCAGTTTGATAAGAAAAAACATTTTTAATTACTGATCCAGGTGAATTTTTTGTATTTTTATCAAAATATGATTTTTTATTAGTGTGATATTTTGTAATCTTTTGATTTATTAATACTGGGTCTAGAAAGTTATTGATTGCAAGCGGACTATTAGTAAAGTTATCGCTATTACTAATATCCTTAATTGAAGCATGACTAGCTTGATCACGCCAAGTTATTCATGTCTTATTGATTTTATTTTTACGATAATAATAACTAGCTCAGTAAATTCCGTTATGACTAATCAAAAAACCAAATGCTAAAATAATTGCAAATATGATTAAATAAATTTTTGTTTTTTTTAGCTTTTTTTAGTTTTGGTTCTTCTGTAATATCGATTACTTTTTTCATAAATACTTCCTTTTTAATTAATTATATGGTCTGATATTCGTTAGTTTTCAAAAGTTTTTATCATAATTTGTTGAACTTGAAGTTGGTATTATTACGATCGGGCATGCTATTTTACAACTAATTTTTAAACCTAATTTTTGTGATCCAATCGTTGCTGAAATAACTCCACTATTACTGATTAAGTTTTTATTATCTAAGAAGCTTTTAAAATTATTAATAATTTTAAAATCATTTTCACTAGTTTGTTTACTAATCAGGTTCGGTTTAATAATTTTAATAATGTTTAAAGCAGTTTCTTGAATTGCTTTGTTTGCAAAAATCGCATATTGCTTATCTCTATTATCAAATACGTTTACTATTTTTCAGTTTTTAATATTATATGGTGCTGTATATTTATGTTTTGCCAATGATGAATTAATTATTAAATCATAATATTGACCACTGTTATAAGAAAAAACTTCATCTATTACGGTTGATATAGGTGCTCCTTGATGAGCATAATTATTTATCATTATTGGTTTTAATATACTTGTTGATTGTAGTGGTTTATCTTTAAACTTATTTGCTGATGAAATGTTAGAAAGTGATTCTGATAGTGCTTGATTTACTCAATTGATTTGAGTTTTATTAATTTTATCATTGCGGTAATTAGTCATAAAATTATTAATTTCAAAAAATCCTAAAACCGATCCGATGATAATCAAAATAACACTAGTGTTAGAAAAAATCTTCTGTTTTTTTAATTTAATAATAATCATCCTTATTTATAAAATAAATTATTTTTTCATGAGTAGCGACTTGTGTTTATATTGCATTAATTTTATTTATTTTTTAATAATAAAATTATAGCACAGAAAAACCTTAACTTTTATTGCTTTTTTGTAATTGTTAATAGCTGATATGATGTTTATATTAATCCTACTTAATACTATGGGGAACTAATCAACATAATAATTTTTCATTATACTTATACTAGCAAAAGAATTAGTGCATAAAAAAATCCTGAAACTCTTTTGGGAAAAAGTTTCAGGATAGAAGAAAAGGGGAATTAAAGCCCCTTTAGTTCGGCGTGGCATTGCGCTATTCTTGCTTATGCTACATTCGCCGCAAAGATGCTTGACTTCTGTGTTCGGTAAGGGAACAGGTATAACCATCTTGCTATAAACACCACACGTATACACTTATAAGAGAATAATTCTCTCAAAACTGAAGAAAGTTTGACACTGAAAAGATACTTAGAACTATACTCCAATCAGCAAATATATTTTAGTTTAAATCCTCGTTCTATTAGTATTGGTAAGCTAAACATATCGCTATGCTTACACCGCCAACCTATCAACCTTGTCGTCTACAAGGAAACTTAACTCATAAAGAGTGGGAAAACTTATCTTAAAGGTGGCTTCCCGCTTAGATGCCTTCAGCGGTTATCCATTCCATACGTAGCTACCCAGCGATGCCATTGGCATGACAACTGGAACACCAGAGGTATGTCCATCCCGGTCCTCTCGTACTAGGGACAGCACTTTTCAATTTTCCTACGCCCACAACAGATAGGGACCGAACTGTCTCACGACGTTCTGAACCCAGCTCGCGTACCGCTTTAATAGGCGAACAGCCTAACCCTTGGAAGCAACTTCACCTCCAGGATGCGATGAGCCGACATCGAGGTGCCAAACCTCCCCGTCGATATGAACTCTTGGGGGAGATAAGCCTGTTATCCCCGGGGTAGCTTTTATCCGTTGAGCGCCGGCCCTTCCATACAGAACCGGCGGATCACTAAATCCTACTTTCGTACCTGTTCGACTTGTAAGTCTCACAGTCAAGCACCCTTCTACTTTTGCGCTCTAAAAATGATTTCCGACCATTTTGAGGGTACCTTTGAGCGCCTCCGTTACTCTTTGGGAGGCGACCGCCCCAGTCAAACTACCTACCAGACACTGTCCTTCTCCCAGATTATGGGAGTAAGTTAGGATTTCGATATATCAAGGGTGGTATCCCAAGGATGACTCAGCAAGAACTAGCGCCCCTGCTTCAAAGTCTCCCACCTATCCTGTACATAATATATCAAAACCCAATATCAAGCTGTAGTAAAGCTCCACGGGGTCTTTCCGTCTAGTTGCGGGTACAGCGCATCTTCACGCTGACTAAAATTTCACCGAGTTTGTAGCTGAGACAGCGCTCAGATCGTTACGCCTTTCGTGCGGGTCAGAACTTACCTGACAAGGAATTTCGCTACCTTAGGACCGTTATAGTTACGGCCGCCGTTCACCAGGGCTTCAGTTCAAAGCTTCGCTCCGAAGAGCTGACTAATCCCTTTAACCTTCCGGCACTGGGCAGGCGTCACCCCCTATACTTCGTCTTACGACTTTGCAGAGAGCTATGTTTTTGCTAAACAGTCGCCTGAGCCTATTCACTGCGGCTCACATAAATGTGAGCACCCCTTCTCGCTAACTTACGGGGTCATTTTGCAGAGTTCCTTAGCTACAATTATCTCGCTTGCCTTAGAATTCTCATCTTGAGGACGTGTGTTCGTTCTCGGTACAGGTACCATATTAATAACAGTAGAAGCTTTTCTTGGAAGCGTGGAGTCATGTACTTCGCTACTAGGTAAAACCGTTCACTCCTCATAACACTTCAACGTTAAGCCAAAAAATTTACTAATTGACCGCCTTTGTGCTTAACCCGGAATCCAATAACCGGGATACATTATCCTTCTCCGTCACTCCATTTCCTAAATATGGTAGTACAGGAATATCAACCTGTTGTCCATCGACTACGCCTTTCGGCCTCGCCTTAGGTCCTGACTAACCCTGGGAGGACGAGCCTTGCCCAGGAAACCTTCCTCAATCGGCATGGTGGATTCTCACCACCAAACGCTACTCATGCCGGCATTCTCACTTCCAAGCAGTCCACGAGTCCTCACGATCTCGCTTCATCCCAGCTTGGAACGCTCCCCTACCACTCCACCGATAAATCGATGAAATCCGTAATTTCGGTATAATACTTAGCCCCGGTACATTTTCGGCACCGGATCACTTGACTAGTGCGCTGTTACGCGTTCTTTAAATGATGGCTGCTTCTAAGCCAACATCCTAGCTGTTTGTGCGATCCGACATCCTTTTCCACTTAGTATTATTTTGGGACCTTAATTGACGGTCTGGGCTGTTTCCCTCTTGTGCGCGGACCTTATCACCCACGTACTGACTGCTCTACACTATAGTTGACGGCATTCGGAGTTTGATTGCAGGCAGTATCCCGAGGTGGGACCATTCTACATTCAGTGCTCTACCTCCGTCAACGTCCATAGAACGCTAGCCCTAAAGCTATTTCGGGGAGAACCAGCTATCTCCAGGTTCGATTGGAATTTCACCACTATCCACAAGTCATCCCCGGTCTTTTCAACGAACGTGGGTTCGGTCCTCCAGTGAGTGTTACCTCACCTTCAACCTGCTCATGGATAGATCACCTGGTTTCGGGTCTATGACCATATACTGCACGCCCTATTAAGACTCGCTTTCGCTACGGCTCCGGGTATACCCCTTAACCTTGCATATGATCATAACTCGCCGGCTCTTTCTACAAGAAGCACGCTATCACCCATTAACGGGCTCTAACTTGTTGTAAGCATACGGTTTCAGGAACTGTTTCACTCCCCTCTCGGGGTACTTTTCACCTTTCCCTCACGGTACTGGTTCACTATCGGTGTTTAGGTAGTATTTAGCCTTACGCAATGGTCTGCGCAGATTCCGACAAGGTTTCACGTGCCTCGCCGTACTCAGGATACAGTTAAGAGTTTACTAAATTTCGCATAAGGGGCTTTCACCCGCTGTGGCTTATCTTCCCAGATAATTCTGCTATCTAGTAAATTTGTAACTCCGTATAAACTGTCCTACAACCCCAGGATAAATCCTGGTTTGGGCTAATCCCTTTTCGCTCGCCGCTACTAAGGGAATCGCATTCGCTTTCTATTCCACTAGGTACTGAGATGTTTCAGTTCCCTAGGTGTCTCCCTATTAGACTATGTATTCATCTAATAGTAATACCCTATTAAAGGTACTGGGTTGCCCCATTCGGAAATCCCCGGATCAAAGATTACTTCTATCTAACCGAGGCTTATCGCAAGTAGTTACGTCCTTCATCGACTCCTAAACCCAAGGCATTCACCGTACGCTCTTAGTAATTTAATACTAAAAATATATATTGTTTATGCAATGAATTGCTCTATTGTGCCTATTGATTGAGTTAATTCTAAGACATCTTTTTGATGTCTACTTTCTCCAGTTTTCAAAGAACTATTTTCACTCATTTACATGAGATTTGGCCACCATTATTAATAACGATGGTTAAGCGCAAATTACGAAAGCCGCTCTTTAACGCTTGATTATTATATCATTAGCAAACCAGTAAGTCAAACGTTTTTTAAATATATTTTTAATTTATTTTTATTAGGACCTATTGAGAATATTTTTATTCTTTTTTTAGTCATAATTTGAATATTTTTATCATCTTATTAGGGCTAGAAAATAACTCTATATATATTAAATAGAAAACATCTATTATTAAGTAGGTATTTTCTATTTAATTATGTTTTAAATTATTCATGTATAAAAATTTAAAAATCAATGTTGATTTCTGATAAAAGATAATATTTTTAATAATTATTGAGAATATTTTATTTGTTTATAAATAAAATATTCTCATTTTCTTATTTTTATAATATTAAGAGGAACCACAAAAATTATAAATAATCATTTTAAAATAAAAATTAACAAATTAAAATGATCAAAACTATCAGTTTTGATAAAAAATTAAAAAACACTAATAATTAGTGTTTTTTAAAGTGTGCCGTGTTGAGTTAATATTATTAAAAGATTTTTCATTTTTTTATTTCATCAACCTTTGATAGTAGTTTATTATTATTTTCCATAAAATTCAATTACTTTTTTTAGAGGCATATTTGCTCCATTTTGTTGATTGTATTTATGTCAAAATTCATCATGTGATTTATCTACTAAATATCTTGCTGATTTATCATCTAAATTATCAAACACTTTAACGATTAAATCAAATTTTGTGTTATCAAAATCTAATTTTCATTTGCGGATTTCTTCGAAAGTGAAAAAATCATTTATATTGCTGCTTCCATATTTTTTATATTCATTATAAACAGAAAGCAAAACCGGTCCATAACCTCAAGCTTTGAATTCTTCATCAATTAAAGGTTTCTCGGATCCCAATTTAAAGTTTTCGATATAACAAAACCACATAATTTTTTGTAAATGTAAATGTGTCAACCCATTACGAACATCATCTCTATTATTAACCATTATTCTAGTCATTAAAATTAGTTTTGCAAATTCTAAAGATTTATTATTCATAATATTTCTCCTTATTATTAAATTATAAATTATTTAATTTTTAAAATTTGTACAATTAATAATATAATATCATGTTTAATGATTTTTCTTAAAAATTTTTCTAATCAAATGTAAAAATTTATTAGATTGATTTCTTGTTTTGATTTTTTCATTTATGTTTTCTTTGTTTTCTTTTTCTGTGTAAATTTTATTGAATGTTGAAATTTTATTTAACTTAATTAATTCATTTGTTCAAGTATTTTTATGATTAATATAGTTTTTATTTAGTTCAGGAAATAACAGATTCATTTCTTTTTCGTATTTATCATTTTGTCCTTTATTAAAATATATTCATAAAAATGGATCATCTGTTCTTCTATCAAATTCGTTTTGCATTTCTTTATCCATTTTTGTTAAAGCTTCTCTTTCTATTAAGTCAGTTTTACCACTTCCTGCTAATGGTACGTATAAATATTTAAAATAAATAGCATTATAGCCATTAAATCCTCTTCAAATACTATCATATGATTTCATAAATCCTATTTCTGTTTTCTCGATTTCAAAAACAGATCTATCAGTATCAAAAGTTTTTAAAACTTCATAATTGATTAATTTTAGAAACTTTTGATAATCTTTTTCCTTTAAGATTTTTTGCATTAAATACACTTTATAATAAAATGCTCCTGTAGCAGGAATACTATAATTTTGATTTAATTCTTTTACTCTTGGACATTCACTAATTTTTCTATTACTAAATAAAACTCCATCTATAATAGTTCGTTTAATTTCTCTTCGATGAAACTTTAACCTGTCATTAATGTTTTTAGAGCGTCCAATATAAGAAACTTCTTTATTATTATATTTTATATATATGCGATATATACCATTCTCTTTTTCGTATTCTTTTTTAATATCCATTAATTTCATAAATATTCCTCACTCTATATTTAAATTAAATACTATATTCGTATTATCCCATTTATATTAATAATCATTAAATAAATTTAAAAATTTCATAATAATTATTAGAAATTGTGGTATATTAAAATTTGTAGATAATAATTAAAATAAATCTCAAAATGAAGAAGAAGGTTTTCAAATGCAAGATATTAATCTTAAAAAAATCAATACAGAAAATATTAATATTGTAAGTAAAAATATTGATCAATTATCAACTCTAGAAATCGCGACCCTAATTAATCAAGAAGATCACAAACCAGCAATTGCAATCTCGAAAGTATTACCAGCAATTGCTAATGTCATTGATGCTGCTGTTCAAGCTCTTAATCACAATGGACGAATTATTTATATTGGTGCTGGAACTAGTGGTCGCATTGGTGTCATGGATGCTAGTGAAATGGAGCCAACATATAATATTGGTTCTGGAACGGTAATTGGCATTATGGCAGGTGGTGTAGTTGCATTGTCAAAATCCCTGGAATCAGTCGAAGACGATCCAATGGTGGCAATTAACGATTTAAAAGCAATTAACTTTAATAAGAATGATCTCTTAATTGGTGTCGCCGCTAGTGGGCGCACACCTTATGTTGTTAGTGCACTTAAATACGCTAATGATATACGAGCAATCACTGTAGGATTAGCCAATAGCCTTAATAGTGAAATTGGTGAAATTGCACATTATAAAATCGAAGTTCCAGTTGGTGGCGAAGTTGTTACTGGTTCAACTCGTATGAAAGCTGGGAGTGCTCAAAAAATGATTCTGAATATGATTTCTACTAGTACGATGATTAAAATCGGTAAAGTTTATCGTAATTTAATGGTTGATATTAAAATCGGTAATCTTAAATTAAGATCGCGTGCCCATAATATTATTAAGGAAATTACCCAAGCTAATGATGAGCTAATTATTAAAACTCTTGCTGATAGTGATGATAATGTTAAAGTAGCTATTGTAATGATTATGCGTCAAGTTGACAAAGGTGCTGCTATTGTCTTAATTCAACAAGCTAGTGGAATGTTAAGAGATATTATTTAATTAATTACACTATGATTAGAAATCAAAAAACACCAATTATTAGTTGGTGTTTTTTGATAAAAATATTAATTAAAAGTTAGTCGATATTTTTTAAACTTTGAACTTTTTTCTCAATGCTATATTTATTAATTTTATCAGTTAGTTTTAATAAGACATCATCTAAAATTTCACTAGCTTTACTTTCGATCATGATTGCACTTTGTTTTATTTTGTAAGCTTGATTGTTAATTGTTGAAACATTTTTCTCTATTTTAGTACAGAAATCTTTAATTAGTTTTTCTTTGAATAGATCAAAGTCAGCTAAAATTTCAGCTTTTTCTTTTAATTTAATATCTGTTTTTGCAATTGTACTACGTTTAATTGCGAAATCTTTAATTAAAGCTAATAGCGGAATTAGATATTGAGGACGGACAATAAACATATTGACATAATTAAGATCATTAACTTTTTGAATTAAAAAATTATTGCTAGTCATTTCTAATTCTGATACTAAAATTGAGTAATCAGCTTGATGACTTTTTTGATCTTTTCATAATTTTGCCAAATGGCTTGCATTTTTGCGTTTATTACTTTCTTGACTGAGGTTGCTTTCAGTCTTAGCTTCAATAATTACATTAGCCACTTGAAGATCATTATCATTATTAACGATAAATTGAAAGTCGGGTTTAGATCCTGATTTAGAAATATTAGTTTTACTAAATTGACATTGATTAAATAATAATGAGTAATTTTTATATTCATTATCAATTCAATTTTCTAATCCTTCACCTAATGCTTTTATATTAGTAGAATATTTTTGACGCATCAATACTTCTTGCTCTTCTTTTAATTCGTTGATTATTTTATCTTTTTCATTCATTAATAATGAGTTAGCTTGCTCAACGTTAGTTTTAACTTCTTGAAAATAATTTTCTTTTCAAAGTTGTTTAGATTCGCTAATTTTTATTGCTAATTTATCGTTAAAGTTTCTATCGTTATTAATTAAGCGTTTTTCTTGTGCTAAATTTTCTGCTTTTAAACGATTAGTTTCTTGCGCTATTGCATTGTTGATATTTGTCTGTTCTTGTAGTTTTGATATTTTTATTTGAGCTTTTAATAAGTTGATCTCTTCAGCATTAGCTGATTCAGTTTTTAAATGAGCTGCATTTTTGGTGTTAGCTTCAATTTGAACTTCATCAAGTGCTGATTTTAATTTAATATTGAAGTTTTTTGTTTTATCCATGAACTGCTTTTGTTGGGCTAAATTTTGTTCTTTTAAAATATTTGTTGCTTGCGCTACGGCGTTATTAATACTAGATTGTTTCTGAAATTCAAATATTTTTATTTGAGCTTTTAATAAGTTGATCTCTTCAGCATTAGCTGCTTCAACTTTTAAACTCGTTTCTTTTTCAATGTTAGATTTAATTTGAATTTGATTTTGTTTCAATAAATTTAATTCTTGTTTCGCAGATTCCAAAGCTTTATATTCTCTGGACGCATATATTTGATTACTTATTTCTGATTTAATTGTTGCTGAAATTTTATTACGTAAGTTTTCTTTTAATTCATTTTCTATTTTTGCAAATTGATTTCTAATAATTGTCAGATCAACTTGAGAACTATCAAAAATGTTGATTAGATCACCTTTTGAGGCATCTTCTTCTAAGATAAATTTTAAGGCTTCTTTATCAATTAGTTTAATTTTTACTGTTTTCATTTTAACCACCTTTTTTTAATAAATTATATAAAAATCATAACATAACTTTTTTAAATTAATTTATAATTTATTTAAAAAAATATTTAAATGACTTTGATATCAAAAAAAACACTAATTATTAGTGTTTTTTATATTGGTCTAAGATTGTCCTTGTCCTTGTTTTGTAATACGATTAATCAAAGGCATTAGCATTAAGAATAAAATGATATTTAAGATATTTACAATATTATTTGCAATAAAATGAATTCATAAAATTATTGGTTGATGTAACAAATTAGCAAATCCTAGTAAAGGGAAAAAGATATATAAATTTGCGATTGTCATTAAACTAGCACAAATTAGTGAAACACTAATAATTGTTATTCCTAATTTTAAAATTGATCATCATTGATATTTTTTAGCACTATTATAAGTTCTAAAAAATCCGTTAGTAATTACTCATCATGTTGTAATTAAAACGATTGCTTGGATCATGTTGGCTAATCCACCAATTCAATTACCAGAAATCATAAAAATTAGTAAACTATGGGCGATTGATATCAACAGACTAAATTTATAACCAACAATGTATAATGCAGCTATCATTAAGAAATAACTACAATCAATTCCATGTGGCAGGCCGATGAATTTTGTAATAAATAGTGAAAAATAAGAGATCACAAATAACAGTGCTACTAAAATTGCTGATTGAGCAATTTTATGATTTAAATGCAAATGTTTAGTTTTCTTATTTTTCAAAAGAGAAAGATAATGATTCATAAAATTCCTTTCTTGATTTTTAATCGATAAACTTTTAAGCGATACTTAAAAAACCATTGTTATTAACGCTTTTTTAAGAAGTATTGAGTATTATGTCATAAACAAGAACATTAAGACACTAAAACACTCATAATGATCTTAAAAATAACTTTAATAATCGTGATTTTTAGTTAAATTTTGTTGTAAAATACTAAAAAACCCAATTTTCAAAATGAATTTTGGGTTTTTTAGTATTGATAAATATCAAATAATAATGATTAATTATTATTACTAATTTAAAATAGTCTTTGATGCATTAATTATTTTGATTATATAATATTGATTGCTTAAACATCGATAATTTAATAACATAATCTAATTATAATAATCCATTAAAGGTTTGATAAAGACTATCATTGTAATAAAACCTGATGAAAGGACAGAGCTTAAAATAATTAATCCAATCACCATCATGGAATTAGCAGTTAATATTTTTCCATAAATTTTTCTATATTCTTTGGTTGTCTTTAATTCGATTTTTGGCATATATAAACGAAAATATTTTATTCTTAATAAAATTAATGTTTCTCAAATATCAGAATTACGATTAATGCTATGCAAATATATGAATAAGCGATGTCACAGTAATAAATTAAGTGGAAAAATAACAATCATAAAAAGCCACCCATAAGTATGAATAAAAAATAAAAAAAATATTATAATTAAGTAATAAAAAACTCAAACTATTAAAAATCATAAAATAATTATAATTATTAAAAAACATCAATAATATTTGATAATTTGTTTTGAAAGGAAGGTAAAATCACCTCAATATATTTTGTAACGATTTCGTTTTGAACTATTCTTTGTTTTATAAATTACTAGATTATCGCCCCAAGTTTTTCTGTAATAATCATTTTCCTTATTATTTTCGTCTAGACAATCAGGTGTTTTATGTTTTTTTAAAATTACAAAATGAATAAACAGAACACTAATTATTACTAATAATAATTGAGAAGAAAATAACATTAATTGATTTTCAGTCATATAATCCTCCTATTTTCAATTAATAATGTGTGTTTGATAAAATAAAACTAATTAATATATATATATATAGGAATTCTAAGACGTTTAGAATATTTTATGAATTATTATTATTTATATAATTCAATAATAGCATAAAATATTTTAGTTAAAACTTTTTCTAAAAAAACATATCGTTTGATATGTTTTTTTTAATTTTATTTATCTGCTTTATATATATTGCATCTAATATGTACTGCTTGCATATTCTCAATTTTGTTTGAACCGCTTTTACTTAACGGAGTCTTGTGATCGATGTTTCAAGCGCCTTTACTATTGTTTTGTTGTTCAACTGATTCATGCGATCCATAAAACATTGTTTTTTTACAAATTCCACAAAGTTTATGACTTATACCGTTATGTTGTTGAGTTATTTTACAATTGCAATTTTTTGCAATTTTTCAAACTGAAATAACTTTAGTTGATAATTTCATATTCACTCCTTGTTTTTTATGTATGATTATAAAAAATAAAATTTTTAAATTTAAGTATCATCTTTATAATACTTCTTTTAATTTGAGTTAATAAATGATCAAAAATCATTTAAGGAACACGAAACTATATTATCATAAATTTTTATCAAATGTTTGATTAAAATCAAAAAGATATCAAAACGAAAAAAAACCAATATTATATTATAATAAAGGTTTTTTTGTTACTTATATTTAAATGATTATTTATGCTTAAACATTTAAAATTTTAATATTATATTTTTGAGTGTCATAATTAAAAGTTATTTTTAAATTAATAATTTGTGTTGTTGTTGATTTACCTGTTATTGGTAAAGTCACAACTAATTTTCCGCTTGTTGTATTATTAATTAAATCATATTTAATACTTGCTACTACAACTGCTGGGAATGTTACTTTTAAAGGATTTGAATTAGCAATTTTAGCTTCATATAAATATTCCACTACTGGACTTTTTAATGATGCGGCTAAAAAGGCATCTGTTGTTGCAAAAGAAGTATTTGCATTTACGAAACTGTATGTCTTGGCAACTGCATCGTAAGTAACTGTTTCTAAGAAATTAGTTTGTCTTTTATTATCAGTTGATTCGACATGACCCTGAATTTGAATTGTTGGTTTTGTGTATTCATTAATATTTAATGAATTTTCAACAATCGCAAATTTAATAGTGTCTTTGTTTGGGGTAACGCTTGCTAAAGTTGCGTTTAATGAATTAATTTGTGTTTCTTCTGATAATTTATCCATTGTTAAATAAGACGCAAAATAAGGTTTTTCTTTAGTTGTGTTCGTTGCGCTATAAATTTGTGTTTTGTAATCATAATTTATTGTAGTTGTAAAATAATGTTCTAGATTAGTATTTTGATCTTCTTTAAATAAAGCAATCCCTGAATAAGTTGCTGATCCTTGAGCTTTATTATTGTTGTTGTTAAAATCAATATCACTAGCAATAGTTAATTTATGTAATTGACTAACTTTAACAATATTAGTAGCTGTTGTTTTATTAATAATATTTCCAATAATTGAATTATTAACATCTTTGAAAGGTGTTGCTAAAGTTGGTGAAGTTGGTGAAGTTGTTGAATAATGACCGCTATTTAATTTAGCGTTTTGGTCATAAGTATATGTAACAACTTCGTTAAATAATGTTCTTGTTCCGTTAATATTTGCCATTCCATTAACTTTAATACTTGGAGCATAAATATTGGTTGCATCAATTGTTGATCCATTACTAATATTACTATATAAAATTTCTTGTTGTTGAGATTTATCAAATGATCAAGAAATTGCTGATTGAATATTTTTTAATGATAATACTTGATCGTATGTTTGACCAGTAATTTTGAAATCTGTTGTTGTATATTTCTTAGTGCTTAGATCGTAATTGATTGTTAGAGCAAATGGTGCTGCTGATAGATCAAAGTCATTAACTAATTT
This sequence comes from Mycoplasmatales bacterium, assembly GCA_965222755.1. Classification (GTDB taxonomy): domain Bacteria; phylum Bacillota_I; class Bacilli_A; order Mycoplasmatales; family JABABV01; genus JABABV01. Next base: position 324,070 of record CBDCUK010000001.1, read on the forward strand.
TCCAGCATGACCAATAAATGTTGCACTTTCAGTTGTTGCGCTTTTAATATCTTTGTTATTATAAGTAACTGAGTTGATAATTTTATAATCATATAAATTAGCAATTGAAACATTACTATGAATCATATCTGTAATTGATCGAGTTAAATCTTTATTATTATACACTCTATGATTGTCATTTGTAGTGAAAGTATCATCGAAAGCTTCTTTAAGAAATTTTGAGTTATCAATTTTTATTTCATTACTTGGGATTGTAATTGTTGAATTACTATCATCAATAATATAACTTTTTGCAAGAGAATCATATTTAATATTAATATTAAAATGACAAACTGTCTTGTTAAAAACAAATGTTCCGATTACTGTTCTTTTAGCACCTTCGGCATCATCTTTAATAATCTTGCTCATTGTTGCGATAGTTACTCTAGTTACTGATGCTGAATTTCCGTTTACTTTGTTATAAACTGCTGTTGTGATTGGTTGTTGTAAATACGCTTTTCCTAATAACACTTCATAATCGTTATGAGATGGTGGCGTTATCCCTGTGTTGGCACAACTAATTACCATGATTGCTGTCGTTGCTACTGGAGCAGTGATAGCAAGACTAGTTAAACCAAATTTTATTTTTTTATTCATATCGTTACTCTCCTTAGTTTTGATTCTTATTTTGTAATACATTTATAACTTTTAATTACTTTTTTATATTTTTGTAATACAAAAATTATACCATTAATTAGCTGTAAAAGCAATCTAAAATTTACCTTCAATATTACGTATTTTTATTATCAATTTTCAACTAAATAATAAAGTTATTATACTTCCTAAACTTGATAACATTAGTTAATTATTGCTATAATAAGTATAAAGTTATTTAACTTAAACTCATGGAGGTATTTATTAATGTGAAATTCGAAAAATCTTACTACTACTTGCTGAATATTTGTCTTTATTAATTTAAATTTAATAGGTCAATTGATTGCTTCTTCATTTAATTATCACATTGTTTTTTATTGATGGTTATCAATGGTTATAATTTCTGTTGCTATTACTGTAGTTGGTAATGGATACATAATCGTTTCCTTGAGTTCTTTAATGGAAACCACTTTTAAGATAAACCATAAAAAAATTAAAAATCAATTATTATATCTATTAATCATCATAGGAAATATTATAACCATTGGTATCCTGACTTTAATTATTGCTAACAAATGTTATAAAAAGAATCCTTTTAAATTCCAAATTAAAAAATAAGTTCTATTCATAATGGATATAAAAAACACAAACTTATATTATATTAAATATAATATAAGTTTGTGTTTTTTGTGTTTTTAATATAATTTAATAATTAAAGGGCTTTTAATGTTCATGTATATTTTGCAGTATCAAAATTATATATTAATGATCCAGACGTTGTTTTTTTAATTCCATTTAATTTATATTCTATAGAAACTTGGCTGCTGATTCCATTAATTTCTCGTGATAAAACTGTTTTATTTTGTTTTTGAGTACAAATTACATCAGTAATTTTTCCATTTTTATTTTTAGGATCTGATGAAATAATATTTGTCATCGCTGTAGTCATATTCTTTTGTGAATAAATATCTACTTCAATTTTATTATCAGTCTTAAAATTACTTGTTGTATATTGTTCCCAAGATTTTGTTTTACTATTATCATAAGTAACATCAACACTAAAAGATTTGATGTATCGTGTATCATAATGAGGATTACTTTTTGCTATTTCACAAGTTCTAGCATTAATATGAACTGTTACTTTATTGGGATCTTTAGGGTTAACAGTTATTGAATTTAGTGAAAAATTAAGAATTAAGTACTCATTAAATAATCCTGCAGAAAAATTTTTTAAAGATGAAGCTACTGGTGCATATAGTGCTTTTTGAGTTAATTTACCAGGAAACATAGATGTAATTATTAAATTTTCACAGTTGTATTTTTTAGTAGTTAAATTATAACTAATAGTTGTTGTAAAATTGGCAGGAGATGCATCTTGTGAATTACCAGTTACTTGACCAGTAAAAGTTGCTTCTATAGTATTTTTATAATAATTCTTATTTTCAAAAACTATTTTTCCTTGCTGCATTAAGTTAGAAAAATTGCTATAACCTTTAGTTTTTATTGATCCTAAAACTTCATTATATAAACCACTATCTTTGTCAGTTAAAAAGAATTGAGATATATTGATACCATCTTTGAAATTAGTAGTTGTATATTCTTGATTACTATATCGATATGTAACTCTCATATTAAATCTCTTAACTATTGTTGTTTTTGAATTGGGTGCCTTGTATGTATAAACTCCGGCAACATCAACTGATGGTACGTTATCAACTGAATCATTAATATCATTTTCTGAGAATTTAATATTAGTTATTGCGTTTGTAGGGCAATTTAATTCTTTATATAGTCTATTTGTTATTGGTGCTTGAATTTTTTTATTATCTAATGCTTCGACATAATTTTGTCAATATTTAAAAGTAGTAATAGTATATTTTTTTGTCACATAATTACAAGTAACTTCTGCTCTAAATGGTGTTTTTGATCAATAAGAATGTTTATTACCATGACCTGTGAAAGTGGCAACAGCTATATGAGCCTCTTCATTTCAAGTCACGTGACTTACTAATTGAAAATCAAATAAATAGTCACCTTGCATATCGAGAAAGGGTTTAATTAGAGTATCATAAAGTGCTTTGTTATTGTAGACTCTTGTTCCATCTTTATGTGTTATGTAAGAATCATCAAAAGGCATAAACGCAACTGGTGATTTTTGTTTATTAATTTTTAACATTGTTTTATTTACTATATAATTACTTCCATCATAGCTGATATTTTCTTTGAAGGTAAACTTAGTAGAATTATCTTTGAACGTTCCATTAACAATTGTTTTTGGTTTTGGATTTGATTTATCATCAACAATAATTGTTCCAATTTTAAATGATAATTCTTTAATATCAGTGTTGCTTTGATTGATTTTTGTAACTAATGCTGATTTTACAATTGGTGTTAGTGATTTCATTGTAAATGTATCAGTTGTTGGATTATACGTATCACCATTGATAATTAGATTCTGATAATTCATAATTAAAGTATTGTTTATAACAATATAACTTTTAATATTGAAATCATAATTAACACTTTGATTAAACTTATATTTAATATTATTGTAAGTAAAAGATCCACTAATAATAGTATTTGCAATATTTTTAATACGTTTTGTAGTTTTATCAATACTAAATGTGAATGATTTTATATCATTATTTTTGACATTAAGTTTATTAACTACAGCTGATAGGGTAATCGGATTTAGTTTTTTAATTGTGAAGGCTTGAATAGCAGTTTGGGGAAAATCGTTAGTTGGACTAGTTGAAGTTCCACAACTAACTACCCCTCCTGCTATGGTTGAAATAGCTGTTATCGCTCCTACACTAGAAAAAATAATTTTTAAATTTGGTTTTTTCATTTTGGTTTCCTTTTTTATTTTTTTTATTTTTTTGATTAATTAAATTTATGATTTTTAATTTTTCCTTTAAGTAAAGGGATTTTTAAATATCAATTTCAATTATACTATATTTATAATTGAAATTGATAAAAAATTATTAATAATTATGAATTTATATAATTTTTTTAATAAAAACTAAAAATTAGCACTATTAAAAGTGAAATTAGTAGTTTTTAGATATAAAAAACCCAATTAATCTTCTCGTATTTAAGAAGGTTGATTGGGTTTTTGCTAGTTATTTTAATTATCGTTCTAAAAATTATTTTCATAATAATATTTAATTAGTTTTTTCAGAATTAATAGTTTGATTATTATTTAGCTTTATATAACAATAATCCTAAAGATGCATAACCAGTATGTGCTGAAATTATGGCTGATACTCGCGTTGTTTTAACAGCAACATCAAGACTTAAAAAATCACGGAGTTTTTTTTGATAAGATTTAACGATCACTAAATCTTTATTAGTGCATAATAGTGCACATGTAAAATTTGAACGTTTATTAATTTGTTCTTTAATTCAATTCATTGATCAATTCATTGCTTTCGTTTGGGTTCTCAACAGTTTTAATTTATGAATCTTCCCATCATAATGAATGACTGGAACAATTCTAAAAAAATCCATAATTGTTGATAAGCTTTTTGGAATTCGTCCACCACGCTTTAAAGCGTGAAGGTTTTTTGGAATAATTAACATTGTCATGCGATTATTAACTTCATTAAAATATTTTATTAATGTTTGGATATCAGTACCATGATTGATCATTTTCAGCATTTCTAAACAAGTATCTTGAGTTGCACTAGAATTTAAAATATTATCTTCCATTACAAATACTTGATCTTGATACTCGCGTGCTGCTAATGCAGCATTAGCAGCAGTAACTGATAATCCTTTACTACACGGTATCACAAGTAACTTATTATAGCCTGCTTGAAAAACTTTTTCATAAGCATCTTTAAAGTCATTAGGACTGGCACAACTAGTTTTAACATCATGGGCGTTTCGTAATTTTTCGATTAAAAGATCGGCGTCCATATCAACTCCATCACGAATTTCCTGACCATCAACTGTTAAACGCAATGGTACATAAAAAATCCCTAAGGCATTAGCTTCTTTTTTACTTCATGATGAAAACGAATCGATCAAAATTGCAATTTTTTCTTTTTTCATTAATAGTTGCTCTCTTCCTTGAATTTAAATTTTATTAATAAGTTAGATTATAAAAAATATTATATCATTGATTGAATTATTGCAAAATTTAATCAATAAAGTTGTATTTTTTATTCTTCCTAATTAATATCTTTTAATAAATATAAAAATAACATTGTTTAAATATTATTATTAAGCACTTTATTAATATTTTATATTGTTAATTATGACTTTAAATAAAGTCTTTTTATATAAATATTATACATATTTTTCATTGTAAAACAATAGCTAATTTTAAATTGCTTATTGAATAATTTTTTTGTTTTTATTTATAAATTAAATAATAATAATATATACGATAACAGTTTTAAAAAAACTACGAAAACTAAAAAATGCTTTTAAATATATAAAATTTTCTCACAGTACTAATGGTGTGATATCATTAACTATACTTATAGTGAACAAATTTATCATTTTAAAAATTATAAATCATAAAAAGGAGGCATAATATGATTGAAAATGGAATAATAAATTGTGATCAATTAGCTTCTATAATAGTTAACTTAGGAATTCAAGAAACTAAAAATAATTCTCTTTATAATTTTACTCATTTAAAATTACAAAAATTAATGTATTTTACAACTATAAAATATTATCAAAAAACTAAAACAATGTTAATAAATAGTGATTTTGAAAAATGAACTTATGGACCTGTCATTAGAAAAATATATGAACAATATCGTGAATTTGGATTTTTAGAAATAACAAGATCTAAAATTAGTTACGAAGATAGCGATAAGTTAAATCATATTTTAAAAAATCATAATATAATTAAAAAAATCATTACAAAAACATTTAATGAAAAAGCAAAATGAACACTTAATAAATTGATTGAAGAATCTCATACTGGTGAATTATGAATTAAACCGGGCGGTTTAATAACTTCTAAAGATATCGAGAGAGTATATGGAAAATAATAATTATAAAAGTATTAAAAAATTAGAAAAAATTATCCAAGATTTAAAAACTGATCTCCAAACACTTAAAGAGGACACTGGTAAATTCGCCAATGTAACTTCAGAACAAATAAAAAAAGAAATTGTTAATAATAAAAACGAAATTATCAATAACAAAAATTTAATTGTCATACTAATTTCTTTAGGAATTTCAATACCTTATGTTATATTTTGGTCTAAGTCTTTTTGAAGTTTTCATGATAATTATTCAATAATTGAAAATTTAGGAATTTATTTATTTTTAATAACTACTCCTATTATATCTGTTGGTATTACATTTTTTATAATGTATATATTATTATTAAAATTTTTTCCAAATATACTAAAAGCTTTTAATTTCATTATAAAAAGCATTAAAAAAAGATAATAAAAAACACAACCTATATTAATTAATATAGGTTGTGTTTTTTAATCGATTTCTTTAATAGTGAAATAATTTAATTGATATCGTAAAAATATAAATTATTTAAAATCACCAATCATATAATCTTGATAATTAAATTTATAAGTAATATTAGCAGTTTCTATTTTTGGTTGATTCCCAGAAACAGTAATATTAATATGAATTTTAGAATGTGATTCAAAATAATTGTGAGTACTACTAAAAGTTATTTTATCAATTCCAGTAATGCTATATTTAACAAAATTGGTAATTGATTTGACTTTAGCATCTATTGCTTTATAAAAATCACTACTATGATTTTTATAATCGAACACTGAATCAGGATCTTGGGTAGTAATACGACTAACTCCGTAGCTTTTATCTTTATTTAAAGATACTATAGCTTTAAAAACCATTATTTTAGAATTTTTAATTTGATAATTTCCAATAATGTTTATAAATGCTAGTTTATCTGTTGTTGCTGATGTGAATTTTAAAATAGTAAAATCTATTAATTTGTTATTTTCAACACTAATTGCATTAGTTACTGATGCTAAAACATTATTATGAGATAATAACATACGATTATTAGGTTCAACATTAATGTTACTTAATTGGTACTCTGTTGTTAAGTAACTGTAATTAACATCTAAAGTATAATGCGTTGCAATTGTTGGTAGATTTCCAGTATAAGCATCACCATCAATTGATAAATTAAAGAAATCTTTCTCATTATTTGCTTTATTAATATTAATGTTATTGGCAATATCATTACATAAAACACCATATTTATTTGTAATATATGATGTTATTTTTCCAAAACATTACCATATAAACTATACCCTTTAATTGTTACTAATGGCATTAGGGCTTTATCAAGATGCCCTGTATTATTAGTAATATTATATACAACTTTTGATGAAATTATATTAGTAACATTATGTCATACATCTGTTCCTTTATAAATCCATGTAATCGTTTTATTAAAAGGTTTTTAAATATCAATTTCAATTATACTATATTTATAATTGAAATTGATAAAAAATTTAAATTTATGAATAATTATTAAAAAACACTATATCTATAGTATAATATTAATGTCAATTTTAATAAATAGACATTAATAAATAATTAATTATCCATAAATTTAAAAATTGGAGAATTTTATGAAAAAAATAAAATATTTAAAATCGCATTGACTCCACTAGTAGCAACTACACTTTTATCAACTGCTGCCACTATTGTTTCGTGTGGTAAAGATAATCCATCTCAAAAATTGAATGTATGATTAGCATCAGCTAAAAACGCAAGTGCTAGTGACATTGTTAAAAACACTAAAACTCAAGCGTTAGATTGAGTTTATTTAGCTAATATAAAAGGCGATTTAACAAAAGGATCATCTGTTGTTAAGAATGGTGTACTTACTTATGTAATTACTTCAAAATCAAAAAAAGAACAAGCTACTTTTTGTATTTCTGCTCCAAAAAATTATAAATATAATATCAATAATTGAAAATGTAGCGTTCAGCCTAAATCTATTACAAAAGGTAATTATAGTTGATTGTGATTTTCAAAAGTTAGCGGTTTTGCAAAACCAATTGAAATTATTAAAAATGCACAAAATACACCAACTGAATGAGCGAGTTTATCTAGTGCTGATTTAATTATGTCAATTCCAAATATCACTAAAAATATGGTAACTGTTAAAATTAAAACAAAATCAAAAAATGAAGTTGCTACATTTGTTATTAATTATACTTCTAATCGTATTTATCAAGTTAGCGATTGAGTATGTACTATTAAACCTGCAAAAATAAACAAAGAAGTTTCATTGAATAAAATTGGTAATAGTGATTTTTCTAATATTGCCACATTTAATAAAATAGATAGCACTTATTATGCTGGTGGTAATCAAGGATTATGAACATCAAGTGATGGGGAAAAATTTACTAAAAATGCCATTCCAGTTCTTGGAGATAATAATGGTGATGGTTGAGTATCTTTTGTTAAAAAAATTGACAACGTCATTTATTTAGGTGAAGATGGGTCGGGTCCTCAATCAATGCAAGTACTAGGAAATAAAGTATCATCACCTGCGTCATCTTTTGGTTTATGAACATCAAGTGATGGGGAAAAATTTACACAAAATATTTCATTTCCAACTAATATCGGTGTACATAGTTTAAAAAAAATAAATAGTACTTATTATTTAGGTGCAGATAATGGGTTTTATGTTTCTCCAGATGGTATAACTTGAAAAATAGTTGATAGCATCACTCACAAAACAGGTAATACTACTGGAAATGCAGGTATCATTGCAGTTAATGATCATACTGTTATTTTAGGTTCAGGATATTTTGGTCATGGTTTATGAAAATCAGATGATAATGGACAAAAATTTTCAGAGATTAAGGGTACTATTTCAAAAAATGCATCAATTCATAAAATTACTAAAATAGATCAAACAATTTATGTTTGTGTTGATAGATGAGGTAGTAACACAACTCCCTGATTATATAAATCAGATGATAATGGACAAAACTTTGCTAGAGTTTTTTCATTAACTAATACAGATTCAGTTAATGACATTGTTAAAATTAATAATATCTTATATGTTAGCACATCAAAAGGGTTATTTTTTTCAAACGATGATGGTCAAACATTCAGAATTATGAATTCAATTGGTGCTGATTTTGATGTCCACCATGTAAATATGTTTAACGGAAAATTATACGCGGCTACAGAGACTGGATTATTTGTATCAATTAATGGTTTTGATAATTTTAAACGTAGCATAACTTTTAAAGATCAAGGACCAGTAGATGTAATAAATACTTTTAATGATAAAATATTTATTGATTACAAATCTGTTGGTGTTTATACAAATATTAAAAAATAACCATAATTATGCATTAAAAAAAACACTAATTTTAGTGTTTTTTTTAATGCATAATTATAATTTAAAAGTTTTTATTACTTAAACTTTTAAATTCGGAATTGCTTCTGGTTTTTCAATTCTATTTTTTAATTTTAAATATATAAGAATTGAAATATTAATAATATTAAGAGTAAAGATATTGAATCAAGTAACTAAAATTAAGAAAAATAAAGTACTATTTTTAACAAATTTATGTTTAAAATTAAATAAATTTTTAATTGAATTAACTGTAACTGTAGCAGTCGTTAAATTAAAAATAATTAAAAATCCACATCCAATTAGTATTGGAAATAAAACTTCTATAATTCACTTTACTACATGGTCTGAGTTATTATTCGAACCTCAACCATTCATTGTTATTAATGAAATAATCAGATATCAGCTAGCATTAATTGCTGCTGTCGCCAGATTTCAAATTAAGATTTTTTTTCATAATTTGTGAGTCATATTTTAACCTCCTTTAATGAATATAAAAACTATTTTAAAAGGTTATTTTTCAACTACACTATTTTTTCACTATATAAATTATAACATTATTGAAAAAAATTAAAAAGGTATTTCATCATATTTTATCTATAAAATAAATACAGATCTAACTAAAAATAATAAAGAGGTGTTATATGTTAAAAACTACAGGATTGATTTTAGGAACTTTATCAATCTGTAACAATGGTAGTTCCCCATTAATATCAAATGATATTAACCTATCCAAAGTAAAACAAAATATAAATGAATTAAAGCAACAATACAGACAGAATCATATTATTAATAATGTTGATTTAAAAAAAGATTTTTCATTATTAGAACAATATTCTCAACACAAAATTAAGCATTTTCAATCTGGAGGAATCGATAATTGAAAATGAAAATGATATGGTGCTCAAGTATGAGTTTCTGAAGGTACTGGTAGTCAAGTTCAAGGAATAATCGATAATCTAAAAGACGGTATTATTAATTTTAATGAGGCTAAAGAGGAGATAACTGCTATATTAGCTTTAATTCCTGGTGTTCCTGGAGGCGCTATATTTCTTGGATTAGCTGCTGTATTGATTGCTCAATGAGCAGTAATCTGATCTAATACTGACGAAGGTGATGGTATTCGCTTTAAATTAACTTGAGCTTTAGTTGTTGTATGAGCTCATGCGCAGTAATATATTTTTATTATTACCCAAATATATATTAAACTAATTAAAAATAACTATTAATAATTTATAAAATAATAGTTATTTTTTGTTATCAATTGGATTCATATTAATCTTTTCTTGACTTGAATTTTTCTAACGGATAATCCCAATTATTAATCCCGCAATTCCTAAAGTAATAATTATCAAAGGTAAAAGTAATAGATGTCATCATAGATTTTGAAATGGTTTTTGTTTCGATTTAAATATACTAATTAACAAACAATATAAATAAATAAAAATCTAACAACAAAACTATACTTATAAGGCTTATAAGTGATATTTTAATTATAGGCGATTACTAGGATCCGGCATCATAGTATCACGTCGTAGAAAAACGAAAAAACAAGAATACCATCGTCATATTAAGAGCAATACATAAAATACTTAAACTAATTCAATTATTTGATCTTCTCATTTCTTTTTTTCTTTACATTACTAGTGTTATTGATTTATTAAAGTATATATATTACAATACAAAATTTATCACTATTAAAAAAGAGCATAAAAAAATCCTGAAACTCTTTTGGGAAAAAGTTTCAGGATAGAAGAAAAGGGGAATTAAAGCCCCTTTAGTTCGGCGTGGCATTGCGCTATTCTTGCTTATGCTACATTCGCCGCAAAGATGCTTGACTTCTGTGTTCGGTAAGGGAACAGGTATAACCATCTTGCTATAAACACCACACGTATACACTTATAAGAGAATAATTCTCTCAAAACTGAAGAAAGTTTGACACTGAAAAGATACTTAGAACTATACTCCAATCAGCAAATATATTTTAGTTTAAATCCTCGTTCTATTAGTATTGGTAAGCTAAACATATCGCTATGCTTACACCGCCAACCTATCAACCTTGTCGTCTACAAGGAAACTTAACTCATAAAGAGTGGGAAAACTTATCTTAAAGGTGGCTTCCCGCTTAGATGCCTTCAGCGGTTATCCATTCCATACGTAGCTACCCAGCGATGCCATTGGCATGACAACTGGAACACCAGAGGTATGTCCATCCCGGTCCTCTCGTACTAGGGACAGCACTTTTCAATTTTCCTACGCCCACAACAGATAGGGACCGAACTGTCTCACGACGTTCTGAACCCAGCTCGCGTACCGCTTTAATAGGCGAACAGCCTAACCCTTGGAAGCAACTTCACCTCCAGGATGCGATGAGCCGACATCGAGGTGCCAAACCTCCCCGTCGATATGAACTCTTGGGGGAGATAAGCCTGTTATCCCCGGGGTAGCTTTTATCCGTTGAGCGCCGGCCCTTCCATACAGAACCGGCGGATCACTAAATCCTACTTTCGTACCTGTTCGACTTGTAAGTCTCACAGTCAAGCACCCTTCTACTTTTGCGCTCTAAAAATGATTTCCGACCATTTTGAGGGTACCTTTGAGCGCCTCCGTTACTCTTTGGGAGGCGACCGCCCCAGTCAAACTACCTACCAGACACTGTCCTTCTCCCAGATTATGGGAGTAAGTTAGGATTTCGATATATCAAGGGTGGTATCCCAAGGATGACTCAGCAAGAACTAGCGCCCCTGCTTCAAAGTCTCCCACCTATCCTGTACATAATATATCAAAACCCAATATCAAGCTGTAGTAAAGCTCCACGGGGTCTTTCCGTCTAGTTGCGGGTACAGCGCATCTTCACGCTGACTAAAATTTCACCGAGTTTGTAGCTGAGACAGCGCTCAGATCGTTACGCCTTTCGTGCGGGTCAGAACTTACCTGACAAGGAATTTCGCTACCTTAGGACCGTTATAGTTACGGCCGCCGTTCACCAGGGCTTCAGTTCAAAGCTTCGCTCCGAAGAGCTGACTAATCCCTTTAACCTTCCGGCACTGGGCAGGCGTCACCCCCTATACTTCGTCTTACGACTTTGCAGAGAGCTATGTTTTTGCTAAACAGTCGCCTGAGCCTATTCACTGCGGCTCACATAAATGTGAGCACCCCTTCTCGCTAACTTACGGGGTCATTTTGCAGAGTTCCTTAGCTACAATTATCTCGCTTGCCTTAGAATTCTCATCTTGAGGACGTGTGTTCGTTCTCGGTACAGGTACCATATTAATAACAGTAGAAGCTTTTCTTGGAAGCGTGGAGTCATGTACTTCGCTACTAGGTAAAACCGTTCACTCCTCATAACACTTCAACGTTAAGCCAAAAAATTTACTAATTGACCGCCTTTGTGCTTAACCCGGAATCCAATAACCGGGATACATTATCCTTCTCCGTCACTCCATTTCCTAAATATGGTAGTACAGGAATATCAACCTGTTGTCCATCGACTACGCCTTTCGGCCTCGCCTTAGGTCCTGACTAACCCTGGGAGGACGAGCCTTGCCCAGGAAACCTTCCTCAATCGGCATGGTGGATTCTCACCACCAAACGCTACTCATGCCGGCATTCTCACTTCCAAGCAGTCCACGAGTCCTCACGATCTCGCTTCATCCCAGCTTGGAACGCTCCCCTACCACTCCACCGATAAATCGATGAAATCCGTAATTTCGGTATAATACTTAGCCCCGGTACATTTTCGGCACCGGATCACTTGACTAGTGCGCTGTTACGCGTTCTTTAAATGATGGCTGCTTCTAAGCCAACATCCTAGCTGTTTGTGCGATCCGACATCCTTTTCCACTTAGTATTATTTTGGGACCTTAATTGACGGTCTGGGCTGTTTCCCTCTTGTGCGCGGACCTTATCACCCACGTACTGACTGCTCTACACTATAGTTGACGGCATTCGGAGTTTGATTGCAGGCAGTATCCCGAGGTGGGACCATTCTACATTCAGTGCTCTACCTCCGTCAACGTCCATAGAACGCTAGCCCTAAAGCTATTTCGGGGAGAACCAGCTATCTCCAGGTTCGATTGGAATTTCACCACTATCCACAAGTCATCCCCGGTCTTTTCAACGAACGTGGGTTCGGTCCTCCAGTGAGTGTTACCTCACCTTCAACCTGCTCATGGATAGATCACCTGGTTTCGGGTCTATGACCATATACTGCACGCCCTATTAAGACTCGCTTTCGCTACGGCTCCGGGTATACCCCTTAACCTTGCATATGATCATAACTCGCCGGCTCTTTCTACAAGAAGCACGCTATCACCCATTAACGGGCTCTAACTTGTTGTAAGCATACGGTTTCAGGAACTGTTTCACTCCCCTCTCGGGGTACTTTTCACCTTTCCCTCACGGTACTGGTTCACTATCGGTGTTTAGGTAGTATTTAGCCTTACGCAATGGTCTGCGCAGATTCCGACAAGGTTTCACGTGCCTCGCCGTACTCAGGATACAGTTAAGAGTTTACTAAATTTCGCATAAGGGGCTTTCACCCGCTGTGGCTTATCTTCCCAGATAATTCTGCTATCTAGTAAATTTGTAACTCCGTATAAACTGTCCTACAACCCCAGGATAAATCCTGGTTTGGGCTAATCCCTTTTCGCTCGCCGCTACTAAGGGAATCGCATTCGCTTTCTATTCCACTAGGTACTGAGATGTTTCAGTTCCCTAGGTGTCTCCCTATTAGACTATGTATTCATCTAATAGTAATACCCTATTAAAGGTACTGGGTTGCCCCATTCGGAAATCCCCGGATCAAAGATTACTTCTATCTAACCGAGGCTTATCGCAAGTAGTTACGTCCTTCATCGACTCCTAAACCCAAGGCATTCACCGTACGCTCTTAGTAATTTAATACTAAAAATATATATTGTTTATGCAATGAATTGCTCTATTGTGCCTATTGATTGAGTTAATTCTAAGACATCTTTTTGATGTCTACTTTCTCCAGTTTTCAAAGAACTATTCCCATCTCAAATTGAAATGAGAGATAGAGAGTGTTATATAAATAACCTCTCAAAAATAAATTGAAATTGTGATTTCGATCCATTTTTGAAAGACCATTCTAATGTGGTTTTGTTTATCGGACAACTAATATATTATATCAAATAATTTAGTAGTTGTCAATGATTTTGTTAGCTAAATTACTAATAAATTTTTGTTGTTTTTTTTGCCACTTCTCAAAAGCGCCTAATCATTATAACGTAATAAAAATAGTTTGTCAATGATTTTTTAGCATTTTTTTAATTTTTATTTCAACTATTTATTAATATACTATTTTTCAAAAACCCAATCATAAATTATTGCTTTTTAAAATTGCTAATTAAATAACAAAATTTATCAAAATGATCATAAGTTTTTGATGATTTTTTTCATATTATTATTAATAGTGATAATATCACTTTAATAAATCATGTCTAGTTTTTTTAATAACTATAAATAATTAGTATAAAAAACATTTGATAAAATACATTATATATAAAAGGTGTTTTAATATTTAGTAATTCTTAAATATAATTTAGATAATCTTCTCGGAGTAAAAACATCATTTGATAACCTCTAATAAAAAATAATATCTGGAAAAGTTAGTTTAACATAACTTGATTAATTAATCTTAAACTATTTACATGAAAAATTTTCTAAATGATAGTAATAAAATTAGATAGAACAGAACTCTGAGAAAATTATTTTTAATTTCTTATTAGTATTACTCATAGATATATTGATTTTTATTGGTAATAATGCTATTTTTGATGATTAGCATTATTGATTTTTTCCTTTATTACTTTTCTTTTTTTTGTTTTGAAATCAAATTTTAAAACTAGTCATAAATTATTAGTTAAAATTTAAATAATTTTATTTTTGTAATAACAAATTTTAAAAATATTAATCAAAAAAAATAAAAAGTAGTAGAATTAAGATTAAGGTGGCTTTTTTACCTTATAAAGTCACTTTATGATAAATAAATGAAAAAATAAAAATACGGAGATTATTAAATGCAATTAATTAATAGAAATCAAATTTTTATTAATCTTGATTTCACCAAAAAATCCGCAATTTTTAAATTAATTTCTGAAAAAGCATTTGCTAATGGCGACATTACTAATGCTGCTATTTTAGAAAAAGATTTATTACAAAGAGAAGCTCAAATTTCAACCGGATTAGAAGACGGGTTCGCCATTCCACACGCTATTAGTGATGTAGTTTTGGCACCCAAAATCTATATTGTTATTAATAAAAACTATTTAAAATGAAAAACCTTAGATAATAAGGACGAAGTCAAATATATTTTTGCCATTTTAGTTCCTAAAAATGCTAGTCATCTTCATTTAAAAATTTTGGCAGCAGTAGCTACAAAAATGAACGATCCTGCTTTTAAAGAATTAATTTCTAGTGGTGCCCAACTTAATATTATTAAAGAAATTAATAATATTAAGTTGGTAGAGGAAGAAATTAGTCAAGAACCAATCCTTGATAAAAAAACAAAATCCAAGCAAATTAAAATTGTTGGTGTCACATCTTGTGCTGCTGGGATCGCTCATACTTATATGGCTCGCGATCGGATTTTAGAAGCTTGTAAAAAAAATGATTGAAATTGTAAAATTGAGACACGGGGCACAATTGGTCCTGAACATGTCTTAAGTAAAGAAGATATAGCAGAAGCTGATTTTGTTTATATTGCATCTGATATGAAAATTGATCATAATCAATTTTTAGGAAAACGGATTGTTGAGAGTGATACTAATCAAGCAATTCGTAATGCCGAGGCGATTATTCAGAAAGCAATTAAACAAAAAAAGATGCCTCTCAAACAAAGCAGCGTTGGTGCTAAAGATAGTTTCGATGATAATGTTATTTTTAATTTATCATCGAAAGCAAAAAATAAAGCAATGCAAGCTTTAATGACGGCGATTGGTTTTATGCTTCCTGTAACAATTGCTGGGGGAATCCTAATGTCGATCCCCAATATTATTGCCGCTCATAGTATCAATACCAAAACTGGTGCTGGTGCTAGTGATGCTTGAAACTTTGTGGGACAACCATTTTTGCATGGTTGATTTATCGTTGGTCAATTTGGCTTAAAGCTAATGCTTCCAATTTTTGGAATGTATTTGGCCTACGCCATTGCGGGGCGTTCGGCAATGCCGGCTGCCTTAATCGGAACTTATTTAATTAATGATTCGACAACTTTAAAATTATTTTTACCCCATTTTATTTCGGAATATTTCAAAAACCAAGGGAGTGTTGCTGCAAATGGATTTTCTCCACAAGCAGGATTCTTAGGCGCAATCGTCATTGGTTTCTTTGTCGGTTATTTAGTCCAGAGTATGAAATGGATTAATTGACCCAAAATGTTTAAGCCGGTTATTCCAATTATGATTATTCCGGTTTTATCAACATTCATAACTTATGTTTTCACAATTTATGTAGCAGCAATTCCATTAATTTTTATAATGTTTGAATTTTTCAAAATGCTCCATTCCGCAAATCATGTTAGTCCATTTATTTTACCTTTAATTGGAATGCTCTTTGCTGGAATGATTGCTTTTGATTTAGGTGGTCCATTAAATAAAACTGCTTATGTAGTTGCGATTGCAATTTTCACAACAGCAATTACTAATATGGCAAAAGATCACCAAACATTTACTTCATTACCATATAGTGATTTTGCTCCCCAAGCTGCTGTTAATGCTGCTATTGGGGTGCCTCCACTAGGGGCGTGATTAGCAACAATATTATTTAAGCGTAAATTCTCTAATGCTGAAATCCAAACTGGAAAAGCAGCATTTGGAATGGGTCTTGTTGGAATTAGTGAGGGGGCAATTCCTTTTGCAATCACTAATCCAATCAAAGCAATTACTGCCAATGTTGTTGGTGCTGTTTGTGCCGGGGCGATTGTTGTTTTATTTCAATGTCGCTATATCGCTGGTTTAGGCTCACCTTTAGGAACATTCCTAGGTTATATTCCAGCTGGGCGCTTTACTTATATTGGTTGAATTATTGGAACAGTTAGTGGTTCAGTAATTACTGCTTTAATTTTTGGATTCTGACGCCCACGCGTTGTCGAATACGAAGAAGCTTATCAAGTTGTTAAACAGGAAAAACGTGCATTTTACAAATCACAAAACTTAAACACTGCCTCAGCGATTGGGGTTTATAATTTCAAAAAAGTTAGTAAAACTTTTGGAAATAGTTTAATCAGTTTATCGCATCCCAAAAATTGAATTCGGGATCCACAAATGCATGGTGATCCCCAAGAATATAAAATTACTAAATATAAACAAAAATCTTTATTAATTTTAAAAAAATTACAAGATAAAATTGATAATGCCGATCAATTAGTAACTGGTTTTGAGAAATTAATTAGTACTGAGAATAGTTTACGTAGTCAAAAACGTCTCCAAAAATTATCAGATGCTAATAAATTTAAAGCTGCTAAATTCAATAGTTCTTTTAGTGGCCATAAAATTATTGCTAATCATCGATTAGATAATTATATTCGCAAAATTAAAAAACAAGAATTAATTAATATTAAACCATTAATTAAAAAAGAACATCACAAAATTAAAATTAGTCATTTAAATTTATTATTAGAAAACGTCTCTAATATTAAACAAGAAAATAAATTAAATCGTAAAATTGCTTATTTAAATCAAAAGATTTAATTTCCTAAATAAAAAAACTCCTGCTTATTAATTACATAAGCAGGAGTTTTTGTTTTTAAATCTTAAAATTAATCGTGATAAATTTTTGGGGTTTTAATATAACACTATCAATTTCATTAGTATCGGTTTTTAAAAATTGTCTTGAAAGTTGAAACTTACTTTTAATTCCGCTGATCATTAAATTAAATTCTTGATCTTTTTTCGTAATGTTACTAATCCGTAGTTCATAATTACCAAGTGGTGAAATTCGGAAATTACTAATATATAATTCCGAATTAATAGAAATTGTTATTAATTTAAAATTTGATAATGTTTTCTCTTGATCATAATTAACGATGAATCGATCATCAAAAGAATCGATTCGATTTGGATCGTTATGATAATAAGTTAGTGGTTTGAAGAATCAATTATTTAATAATGTTGTGTAATTCTTAATGCCAAAACTAAATTGCATAGCAAACGTTAATTCTTGTTGCAAGAGTGCTCCGGGAGTGTGCATATTCATTCCTGATAATCGTCCTGGTCGTCAAGCTAAATCAGATTTACCTAAATACTCATAGGCACGAAATAATGTTAATGTTAAGCAGTTATCTTTAACGCTGTATTCATTATTAGCGCAAGTTAATAGAGTAAAATCATTAGCTTTTGGGACAAGTAATAATCCATCATTAGTACTTAATAGCGCTGGGTTTTCTTTATAACCTTTAGCTAATCAATCGTTTTCAGTAATATTTCGGCGATTCATTAATGCTAATGATTGACTAGCAAAAATATCATCTAATTGATTTAATTTAATATCTAAATTAAATGCCAACATTCATTTCACTGATTTACTTTGATTAATAGTTTTAATTTTTAAATCAAATGGTTGATTATCAAAACGACTTATTTCAATTATAAATTCTTGTTCTTGCTTATTCTTGTAACTAACACGATGAGCAAATTGACAATAATAAAAATTAGGTCTTTTAATTTCTTTGATAATATCATTTTTAACGCTTGTTTTTAATGATTGATATCCTTGTGGATTTGGTGAAAAGTCATAACCATCACCAAAATCATCGTAGGGATTAATAACAAAAATATCTTTGATAATTTTGTGATTAGAATTAACATAATCAATTGATTGTGAATTAATAATGACGCTATTTATTTTTGCTATACTATTAGTTATTTTAGGGATAACTAATTTATCTTGAACTGAATTAATTTTAACTATTTTATAAGATAATCCTGGCATATTATTAATTTGAAATTGTACTTGATGTTGATAATAAAAATTTAGTGATGCTAGTGTTTGTTTTTTTTGAGAATTAGTAATTATAAAATCACTAATATCAGAACTATTAATTTCAATATTTTTATCTTGATGATTTATTAATTGCTCAACAAACATTGATTTTTTATCATATGGGGCCAGATTAAAAACTAATAAATCAGTTTTTAAATCTAGGTCTAAGCGATAATAAATTTTATTTAAAATAATATCAATTTCAGCTTGAATAATTTCGCTAGCTTGACTTAAACGATTAACAATATCTTTATTAGTAGCATCGCTGTTACAACTACCAAGACTATCGTGAGCTTGGCTTGCTAATAATTTATGAAGTGCTTCGTTCACAATTTCCTGGTTTTGATATTGGGGATCAATTTGGCGATAAATTATTTGCAATGGTTCTAATTGATGATATATTAAATTTTCATTTTGACGAAATAATTGTTTGATATCATAACGAGAAGTTGTGATTGTCCGATGAATCCGCGCCACATATGGTCATATTAAACTACTATTAATTTCGTATTTTGGTTTTGAAGGGATGCTTTTAAAGAAAGTTTTAAAATCACTTAAAACTCATTCATGTTCTAGGTCTATTTGATTCAAAATCATAATTAATTGGGGAAGCAGTTTGACAATAGGTGATTCGTCTTGTCCGAAAGGAAATAGAATTTGCTGATTAGTATCTAGGGAACGTTCTTTAATTGCTTGTAGAATCGGAAGTGCTTTTGCTAAAATTTCCTTGGTTTCAGCTTTTAAGTTATCTTGATTAACTTTTGAATATTGAAATAATGAGCTAAACATTCAATAACCAGAATTGTAACAATAAGCTGGAATTGTCGAATTATCAATTCCTTTTCAATTGAAATATAGTGTTTTATCATTATCTTCCTTTTTCATTCCGCGTCAAAAAATCATTTGATGTAAATTAAAATAATTAAAAATTTGGGGTAAGTTAGCGTTAAAACCAAATGAATCTGGTAAATAGGCGAGATCTAGACAATTTCCAAGGTTATTTGCTAGTGTAATCCCAACTTCTAAATTACGAATAATTGTTTCTCCTAAAGAACTAAACATATCTGGTTGTGAATATCAAGGACCTAGTAATAGTCGTTTTTCTTGAGCTAATGTTTTAATATCTGATTTTAAAGTTTGGAATTCTTTAAAATAATCGTTTAAAACTGACATTTGGCCATCAAGGACAAAACTTTTAAAATTAGGATCGGTTTGTAAAACTTTGACAATGTCTTTAATATTATTGGCAAATAAAGTATTGGCTCGACTTTGAGTAAAAAATCATTCACGATCTCAATGTGTATGAGCAACCACATGTACTTTTCATTTTTTCATAATTTTGATACCCTTTTCTTAAATTAGCAATTTTTTAGAATTTTAATGATTTTAAAATTCTAAAATTAATTAATATATGCTTATTAATGCATAAAAAAATCATAACATAAAAAATAAAAAATGATATTATTATAATATAGCGGATTAAATAATCTAAAAGGGTGATTAAATGTATAAAAAAATAAAAATTTTGACTACCTCTTTGAGTCTTGGGGCAATTTTAGTTAGCGCTAGTTGTGGACTTGTTAGTTGCGGTCATAAAGGTTCTTCAAAAAAAGATCAAGATTGAAATAAATTTTTAACAGCTGCTCAAGATGATATTAAGAATAACATTACTAAAATTGTCGCAGCTTCAATCCCGATGGGCTGAAATTTACATAATGATAGTGATGAAATAGCACAAGTTAAAGTATCGACAAATATTAAAGATGAAAGCGTTAGTGTCATTATTGGTAATTATAGCACAAGAAATGAATCTGAATTTACGATTAATTATGTGATAGACACGCCTTATGTAATTAGTAGATGACTTTCATCAACAGTAAGTAATTGAGGATTTGGAGCATTTATGGATGATGCTTATAATTCGGTATTCACAGTTAATGGTGGTAAAATGTCTGATAATTTAAAAAAAATTTTAGATGCATCAGGAATTAATTATGACCCCAGTATATATACATCATATACTATGAGTAAAGGCTATGGTTGATTAAATCCTCTTTGATCTTTTCCAGCAGTAACTAACGCTGTCAAGAAACAAAAATATAATGGTATCATCAAATTAGAAGTTGCAGCACATCGTAAGGATGCTGTTGATCAAATCGATATCACTAGTTTATATTTAGAATCAGATCAAACAAAATATAGCATTAAAAATTTCTTCGAAAATATTTAGAAAACAATCAACAATAATATAACTTATCATTAAAAATCAATAAAACCACTTAATAGTTTAATTAAGTGGTTTTATTGATTCGTTTTTTTAAATACCTTAAATTATTTTAATGATATGTGAATATCTTTTAATTTTTTAATCCCATTATTAAAATCTTGAGTTAGTTCATCCGTTGCTAAATGATAAACTTTTTTCACATTAATATCGCTTCCTAAAATGATAATTGCGATTAATCCAAAAATTACTAAAATTGCTCAATTTCTAATTTTAAACATTTATCTCTCCTCATTATTATTTTTATAAAATATTATAACAACAATTTTACCATATTTTATGATTAATAAAGGGTTTTTTAGGAATTAATGGTTAAATTTATTAAAAAAAATGTCATACTTTAAAAAAATCTATCATTGTATTACCAATGATAGATTTTTTTTGTAATAAATTAAGAATAAAAGTTTTGATTACTAATTATAACTTTTGAAACTTCATCCATTATCAGGATTTTTGGCTAATGGATCGAATGTTATTTTTGTGTTTTTGGCACCTTCTAACATAACTCATCATACATTATCTTGGTGAGGATCCGCTACAAAACTATAACCATCTTGTATAGGGAAGAGTGCGACTGCTTGTTTAACCGCTTCGGTTAAAGTTGTTTTAATATTACTGACAGTCCCAACTCCTTCATCAGTATATTTGTTTTGAAATGATCATTTTTGACTTAAAGTGAAACTATAAGCTTGACGAGTAACTTGATCTGTTGCTGACTTAGTCATTACTTGGGCACGATAATTAATTATTAATGCGCCATCACTTGTTAATTGTGAAGATATCAAATGACGATTAGCAACTTCAATTTTACTTTTTTGCACTGGTGTTAAACCTTTTTGATTTGGATCTTGATAACCTATAATATGATCGGGATTCTTGTAATTATATTTTAAATCTGAATCATTTTGATTGAAACTTTTCAATACATTATTATGAGTTCAGCTACTATCACTGATTTGCGCTAGTTGAATAGCTAGTTGGTTATCAGGATTAAATAAATTATTAAGGTTGCTTGCTTCTCAATGATAATTAAATTTTAAAGCAATATTGAATTTAATGTTTTTCATTTTTGAATCATTATTTTTTAATTTATAAGAAATTATTCCTGTTGCCATATTATTATTAGATACTGTACTAACCTTGATTGAGAGATCAGAAACCGCACTAATATTTGATGTGATTTGAGTAGTCAATCCACTTTCTGCTCCTTGAATAGTTGCATGAACATTAAAAGTTGGAATACTTGGAATTGGTGCATACTTAATACTTCATTGTTTATCAACGTCATATTGAGACTGATCAAATTTAATTGTGGCAATTTTTTGTCTATTAGTTCTCACTATTCATTGATCATCTTGATTATTAACGGCGATCAAATTAGTGTTATTGGGTAATTTTTTATCAGATTGTGAAACAGCATATTGTTTAGTTGCTTCAGTTAAAGTGGCTTTAATATCACTAATTGCGCCATGACCATCATAACTTCATTTATCATTAAATTTTCATGTTTTAGTAAAAGTAAAAGTATAAGCTTGGCGAGCAACTTGATCTGTTAAAGAAGGTGTTGTTGCTAAAGCACGATAACTAATTTTTAACGCACCATCAATAGTAAAATGGGCAGATATTAATTTATGATTAGCAGCTTCAATTTTACTTTTTTGCGCTGGTGTTAAACCTTTTTGATTTGGATCTCGATAACCTAGAATATGATCAGGATTTTTATAATCATAATTTAACATTAGATCTTTTCGATTAAGACCATTTACAACACCATGATAAGATGCATAATCAACAGCAGCAAAACGCATTGCTAATTCGTTATGAGAATTTAGTAACGAATTAATATCACTAGTTTCTCAATGATCTTTATTTCATTGTAAAGGTGTTTGAAACGCTAAATTATTAATGCGATAATGTGTTGCTATAATAACACTTTCATATAATTTATATGAAATAGTTCCTATCGCAATATTATTAGCTGATATTTTAGTAACGTTAATTTTCAGATCCGAAACAACACTATATTTTAGTGATGATAATTGTTTGCTTAATCCTATCTTAGCACCTTCTATAGTTGCATTTATTTTTATTGGATAAGATGGTATTGTATGCTTATCTGGATGTAGTGGATAGATTGTTGATTCTAATACAATATTTGTAAAAAGATATTTTTCAGTATTAACATAAAAATGAACTTGGGCTTTGATGCCAAAATTTTTATCTCCAATAATTACGGTTGTTTTGACAATAGCAGTTGAAACTTTAACTGGTACTCCATAAATTCAAATTATCTTACTTTTTTCAATATTGCTAACAGTAATATTATTTGATAAAACTATAAAATTACTTTTTGTTTTATTTTTAATGGCATTCACCAAAGGATTATATAATTTATCTTTTACAAATACCCCGGTTGCCGGTGTATCTGAGGGAATAGATTTTATTATTGAAATATCTGTAATCGCATACTCTTTAGTACTGTAATAAAAATTAGCTTTTGCAGTCATTTTAATAAGATTATTATTAATAATTACTGTTGCTGCAATCTGAGCAGTCGCAGCTTTAACTGGTGTATTCTCAATTGAAATAATTATGTTTTTTTTAATATCAGTTGCCGTAATCGCGCCTTGAATATTTATAAATTGATTTCCAAATTTACTAGTTAATGAATTTAGAAGCGGTCTTCGTAATTGGCGATCATTAAATAAAATTAATGATGCTGGGGTTAATGCATTTGCCGGAATCGGATTATTTTGATGTGGTGTTATCGATTTCCCACAACTAGATATGGTTGCAGCGCTACCAGAGATAGCACCAATTCCCATCATTAATTTAAAGATGTTTGACTTCTTCATTGTTCGTTGGCTCCTTAATTTTTATACTATATCTATTTTTTCTTATATTCGATGATTTTAAAGTAGTAATATAAGAAAATAACCTTTTAATAGTAGATTTATTGGTTTTCTACAATTCGATTATAGCACTTTTATCGGATTGTCATTAATAAAATTGATATTTCCTTAAATTAAAGTTTAAAAATCAATAAACTACAATAAAAAAACAAACTATTTATTAATTTAAATAGTTTGTTTTTTGAAAAATATTTCGAATTATAGATTAAACTTTATCGGCAGTAAAAGTATATTCTTTATTTGTAAAACTGTATGATAAATCTCCTGATAATCTATATTGTACTTCGCTTGTTCCTAAAAAATAACTAAGTTGAATTCAAGAATCGGCAGAATTATCACTTGCATAAGTATCTGGTTTACCAACATAAGTAATTTTTAAACCATTAACCTTACCCATACCCATACCAAAATAATTTCATGTTAAATATTCTTGCATTGCTTTAGCAACGTTAGTATTATCTAAAGGATTGAATGTAGTAACTAATTTAAAATTAGTAACACTATAATTATTATCTGCATAATTATATGTAACTGTTTCAGTAAATGACTTAACTGTTAACCCATTCATTAAAGCAGTTCCACTAACTTCAACTGAAGGTTTATTAGCAACTTTATCACTGATTGATTTTTTATCAAAAGTGAAATCTGTTAAATAAATATCTGTTGTTGTTGCGCCTTTAATATTATCTTGTAATGATTTTTTAACTGCTGGAGTCATTAAATCTTTAGTTAATTCTTTATCATAAGCTGGTAATAAAACTAAATTACTAGTAGTGTATTTATCTGAAGTAGCATTATAAGTTACTGTTTCAGTAAATGGTACTGGTGAAGTATCGAAGTCGAATCCTCCAGCATGTCCTGAAAGAGTTCTGCTAACTATTTTGCTTCCATAATCATTATTTGGAAATGATAAACTTGAAGCTCAAGCAATATCGTAAGTATCAGCAGATCCTTGTGCCATTAATGAACTATTGATTGCATTATGTAAATCCGGGTTGATATAAGGAGGGAAGAATCCTCCATTTTTATCTTTACCTAAATCAAATTTATTTAATAATGTATTGTTTTTAAGATTACTAAATCCATACTTACCACTATCATAGTTGTAAGCTACTTGAATACTGAAATCAATACCTTTATTAGCGTTTAAATTATATTCTCCAGAAACGATTGTTGATGGATGGTTCATAGTTTTTTCATTAATTGTACCTGGATGATGAGGGTGCATTTCATTTGGTGTTGAAAATTTAATATTTGTCATTAACTTTGCATTCGTTTTTAACTCTGAATATAAGTCATTAACTAGTGCTGTTTTAATATGATCACTATTTAAAACAGTTGCATAACTATCTTGGTGTTTGAAATTACTAATTAGATATGAATTAGTAGCATAGTTAAAAGTTGCTGTTAAAGTAAATGGTGTTGGTGAAGTTGATGAACTAGAACCAGAATGACCAGAAATTTCAACTGAAGCTGCTGGTGTGTTTGTTGGAGTGTTTATACCTCATGTAATTATTGGTTTTCCAGATGAGTCTTCGTTAACAGCAAAATCATATAAATCCATTGCACCTATATTTTTATTTGCTGCTGTATTAATAGCTCCAAATAATTCTCTATTTTTATAATTTCTAGTGTTATATCATTTATCCATTGTATAACTATCATCAAAAGGATTAACAGCAGTATTTGTAGGTGTAAGATGTGGATTGATAAATGTTCCATTTGTAGTTACTACTTGTTGATTAACAACATATGTATTTAAATTAAAGTAATAAGTTATTTGTTCATTAAATTTATATGAAACTTTATTTAAAGTAAAACTACCTTTAACTGTTGCAGAAGATTTACTTGATACTTTAACGTAATTAACTACAGTAACAGTATGTGTTATTTTTAAAATATCAGTTTTTTTAGCAATCATTTTATTAGCGATGCTATTTAAAACAATTGAATCAAAATCTTTAGATGCAAAAACTTGTTTAGCATTTGTTGGACTTCATGAAGTACCATTTATAACATTAATATTTGTAAAACTATATTTTTGACTATTAGCATTAAAACGAATATTAGCAGTTAAATTTATAGTTTTATCTTTAATTATTAATCTTGCAGTTATATCTGCTGTAGAATAAGAAATTGGTGATCCATTAATTACAAAAGTATCAGCTTGATTATATACTGCATTTTTAATAGTTATATTTGATATTGATAAATCCTGATTATTTAATTGTTTTTTTACTGCGTTTGTAAATGGAATTTGAATGTTATCGTTATTAAAAATTGATGATGCTGGAGTTAAAATTTCTCTAGCTGGAGTTAATGTATTTGCCGGAATCGGATTATCTTGGTGTGGTGTTATTGATTTACCACAACTTGATATGGTTGCAGCGCTACCAGAGATAGCACCAATTCCCATAATTAATTTAAAAATATTTGACTTCTTCATTGTTCGTTTGCTCCTTAATTTTATACTATATCTATTTTTTCTTATATTCGATGATTTTAAAGTAGTAATATAAGAAAATAACCTTTTAATAGCAGATTTATTGGTTTTCTACAATTCGATTATAGCACTTTTATCGGATTATCATTAATAAAATTGATATTTCTTTTAATTAAAGTCTAAAAGTCAATAAACCGCAATAAAAAAAACAAACTATTTATTCATTTAAATAAATAGTTTGTTTTTGAAAATGTTTCGAATTATAAATTATGCTTTATCAGGAGTAAAAGTATATTCATGAGTTATGAAACTGTATGATAACGTTCCTGATAAGTTGTTTTTTACTTTACTATCTCCTAAACAATAACTAACTTCAATTGGAAATTGAACTGAATTATCACTTGTATGAATATCTGGTTTACCAACAGAAATAATTTTTAAACCATTAACATTAGGAGTATATTTTACCGTTAAATATAATTGCATCTTTATTAAAATATTAGCATCATCTAAAGGATTAAAAGTAGTGACTATTTTAAAATTAGTAACGCTGTATTTTTTAGTCGTATAGTTATACGTAACTGTTTCAGTAAATGAGTAATCTATTAAACCATTCATTCGAGCAGTTCCCGAAACTTTAACTGATGGTTGATTAGCAACTTTATCACTGATTGATTTTTTATCAAAAGTGAAATCTGTTAAATTAATATTTTTTGTTGTTGCGCCTTTAATATTATCTTGTAATGATTTTTTAACTGCAGGAGTCATTAAATCTTTAGTTAATTCTTTATCATAAGCTGGTCATAAAACTAAATTACTAGTAGTGTATTTATTTGAAGTAGCATTATAAGTTACTGTTTCAGTAAATGGTACTGGTGAAGTATCTTGGTGAAATCCTCCAGCATATCCTGAAAGAGTTCTGCTAACTATTTTGCTTCCATAATCATTATTTGGAAATGATAAACTTGAAGTTCAAGCAATATCGTAAGCATTAACAGATTCTGCTTTCGTTAATGAACTATTGATTACATTATGTAAATCTGGGTTGATATAAGGATTCGTAGGTGCGTCTTTTTTACCTAAATCAAATTTATTTAATAATGTATTATTTTTAAGATTGCTAAATCCATACTTACCACTATCATAGTTGTAAGTTATTTCAACACTGAAATCAATACCTTTATTAGAATTTAAATTATATTCTCCAGAAATGATTGTTGATGGATGATTCATAGTTTTTTCATTAATTGTACCTGATTGATGTGGGTGCATTTCATTTGGTGTTGAAAATTTAATATTTGTCATTAACTTTGCATTAGTTTTTAACTCTGAATATAAGTCATTAACTAGTGCTGTTTTAATGTGATCACTATTTAAAACAGTTGCATAACTATCTTGGTGTTTAAAATTACTAATTTTATATGAATTAGTAGCATAGTTAAAAGTTGCTGTTAAAGTAAATGGTGTTGGTGAAGTTGACAAACCAAAACCAGAATGACCAGAAATTTCAACTGAAGCTGCTGGTGTTTTTGTTGGAGTGTTTATACCTCATGTAATTATTGGTTTTCCAGATGAATCTTTGTTAACAGCAAAATCATATAAATTCGTTGCATTTGTTCCTCTATTAATAGCTCCAAATAATTCTCTATTTTTATACTTTCTAGTGTTATATCATTTTTTCATTGTATAACTATCATCAAAAGGATTAACAGCAGTATTTGTAGGTGTAAGATGTGGATTGATAAATGTTCCATTTGTAGTTACTACTTGTTGATTAACAACATATGTATTTAAATCAAAGTAATAAGTGATTTGTTCATTAAATGTATATGAAACTTTATTTAAAGTAAAACTACCTTTAACTGTTGCAGAAGATTTACTTGATACTTTAACGTAATTAACTGCAGTAACAGTATGTGTTATTTTTAAAATATCAGTTTTTTTAGCAACCATTTTATTAGCGATGCTATTTAAAACAATTGAATCAAAATCTTTAGATGCAAAAATCGAAGTTGCCACAGTCATTGTTGATGGTATTACATTATCATGATGTGATCCTGCTTTGTTACCACAACTTGTAATTGTTGTACTAATTCCAGAAACGGCAGCGATTGCTCCGAACCCGATAAAAATTATTCTTTTACTTTTTATCATATTTGTAGTTTCTCCTTTGTGTATTATTTTATAAATTTCACATTTAAAATATATAGTGGTTAATAAAATATTCAAGGAATAAGGTTGAATTATTAATGATTTAAATTACATTTTATGAAATTATATTAATAAATTATAACATTTAATTTTAAATATTTAACACTCAACAAAGAAAAGAAAATTTGATTAATTGTTATAATTTATATTTAGTTATTGTTAAAGGAAATATTCTAAATAATTTAAAATATATTAAAAATAAAAAATCTAATAATTAATATTAGATTTTTTATTTATATAATTATTATTCTGAAAATATATATAATTGGTCATTAATATTAAAAGAAGCATAATATCTAAGTCCTCAAATATGATTCGTATGATTTGCTTGACCTTTAATTATAGAAGTTACTATTTCAATATTTTTACCATTAACATTAATCTTTTTATCAACAATACGAGTTGCTTCTAGTTTTGGAAATGTTCATAGATTGTCAGTTTGATCTTTGAAAAATCAATCTTTTAATGGTAAGAAGTAGTTTGATTTTTTAAATGCATCTTGTGCAGATATTTTATTAGGTTTTGATGGTTTTGATGGAATTAATACTGTTAATGGTGAAGCATTAACTTTTTTATCATTATTATGAGGCCCTAACGTATTAGACGAACAACTTACTAATGCTAGAGAACCAATTGATAAACCAGATAAACTTAAAAATAATTTAAACATATTTTGCTTTTTCATAATTTTTCTCCTTAGTGTTATTTTGTTGTTTTACCGTAATTTAATGTATATATATTATACCATTTTGTATGACAAAAGTCAATAGTAATATGCAAGATATTTATATTTTGTATTACGTTTTTATTAGTATTTTAAAAATAAATAAACCCTATTACTGCCGGTTATTTTATGACTAAAAATTAATAATTGTGCATATCTACAGTAAGAAAACATCCTAATTATTATTAGGATGTTTTTAAAGCTAATAGTTGTAATAAATTATTATTGTTTATTACTTTTAAAATTATTGTTTGTACTTAATAACACAGAGTTCCTTAAATATAAACTTTATGATTTGGTACATTACACCATGTTTCATAATCGATTATGAATTATTTTTATTACTAAATTAACTTAATTTTGATTATATAGTGATAATTGATATTGGTAGTGAGTTACATATTATTAGTATATTTCTTTAAGTAGCTATTTAGTTAATTGTTTCTTAATTAGTTTTTGTTAAATCGTATATGATTTAGTTATTTAACAAATCTATTAAAATAAATCATTTACAAATGAAAACATACCACCTATAACATCTAATATCAGTCTAAATATATGGCGTTTTTGCATATGAACTCTCAACTCCTTAATTTATTGATATTTTCTAATGGAAAAACATTATATTGACTTATATTTTATCATTTAATTATTATAATTTTATAAATCATTAATATAAAATTCATTAATTATTGCCATTAATGATTAAAAATTCATAAAATACTATTATAACAAGATAATATATGATATTATTTTAATAAATTAAATCAAAAAATAATAATAATTTATTAAAATATCAAATGAGGAAATATTATGTTTAGAAAAACGTTGAGAATGTTTGAAATCGCAGTTAAAATTAATCCTGATAACCCATTAACTTGTTATAAGTGATCTATGTCTCTTTATGATCTAGGAAAAACTAAAAGATCAATCAAAATGTTATTAAGAGTAATGAGACTACAACCTAACTTTCTGAAAAGTTATATAGCATTAAAAATCATTCTTAACAAATATATGCCTGAGCAAAAAATGATTATTAAACAAATCAATAAATGTTGAGAGTTGATTGAATCTTATGATAGATCGCCTCAGATTCCAATTGAAAGTCAAAAATTAATAAAAATGGTTAATAAATTGAAAATTCGAAAAATATTAAAAGAGAATAGTTATAAATAAAATAATTAAATAAAAAAACCTACTATGTTAACTAGTAGGTTTTTTTATTTAATTATTTATATACGCTTATACTAATTGAATATGTGAATAAGAATATTTGTTAGTGTTGTAATCATAAGATAAGTCAAATCTAAATGTTTTTGGAGTTTCATTAATAACTAAAGTTCCAAATAATTCTTCTGTTCCTATGTTTTTGTTTCAATGAATTTTTGAAATACTAGAAAAACTAATATGAGAAATTTCGTTAATGTTTGATTTAGAAAAATCAGAAATACATAATTTAACTTGATTTATTTGGTTTTTATTACTAAATATTTTTGTTGTTGGCGTTAGATTAATTGGTGAAGAATCAGAAATTACAATGTTTGTAAAACTATAGTTTTCTGTTAAGTAATTAAAGTGAGCTTTGGCCAATAGAATTTCTTGCATTCCATTAGTAGTTAAAGTAGCAAATAATTTTGCGTTAGCTATATTTAATAGTACGTTTTTACCAACAAATGATGACGTATCAGCTGTTCTTACTTCATAGAAATCTGATAAAGATCAATTTTTTCCAATTGGTAAAATGTTTTTTACGTTATTAGTAAACAACATATTAAATTTATTACCAGTAAAGATTTTTGTTGATGGAGTCATTCCTCCTGATTTGATAATTGAAACATTAGTAAAACTATATTTTTGAGAAGTGAAATCAAAGTTTGCTTTTGCAGTAACATTTATATTTTGACTACCGTTATTATCATTTGCAATAATTAAAGTTGCTGATATATCAGATGTTAAAGTTTCTTCTGTTTGATTACTTACAAAATTTTTCATTGCAATATTTGATAACATAGAAAAAGTAATGTTTTGTGATAAAACTGTTTTTATATTATTAAAGAATGATGTTTTTAAATCCTCAATTGACATATCACTAGCTGCGTAAGTTCCCTTAGTTCCTACTCCGGGAGTAAAAGTAATCGTGTCTTGAATATAAGTTTTTGTTCCATAAACATTAAAAAATGAAGTTTTAACATCAGCAGTAATGCTTGTTAAGTCATTATTTACACCCATATGTGTTTTAATGTTTTGGATTGAAATTGTTGCGTCTTTTGAAATAGTAATATTCTTAATTCCAGTTAATGATTTTATTGTTTTAGTAAGCATAATTCCTAAAGATGGATTATCATTACTAAATATTGAATCATTTGTAGTCCCATTAAAATCATATTGAGCATACGGAATTGTTGTTGTGATTTTTTTAGTATCGTTATGAGTAACTCGAACTGTTAGATTGTAATAAACGTTACTTTCTTGAACGATCATTGATACATCTTCAGTAATGATATTGTTCGTATTTGAAACTCATGCTGTAGTAGGATTACCAACTAAAGTATATGTTTGATCTTTAAAAAAGGTATTTGATAAATATGATTGTAAAGCTGGTAATAAATTTACTTGATCAAAAGGTTTGAAAGCACCAGTTTTAGGAATTGTTGGTGAAGCAATAGTTTTATTATGTTGCCCACCTGGAGTATGACCACAACTAACAACAGCTATTGAACCTCCAGAAATTGCCGATATTCCCATAACTAATTTAAAAATGTTTTGTTTTTTCATAATTTTTCTCCTTGATTTTTTAATTAATTTTTTTATTATTATTAAAATAAATTATATCATAAAAACATAAATACCATAAATATCATTTAATGTCCTTAGCTTTATAAATTAAACATTAGTAAATGTTCAAGAACAAGAACCTTCTTTTGATGCTACCTTTATTTGAAAATTAAATGCTATCTTATGAGTTGTCTTGCTATTATCAAAAAAAATATCTCAAGTACTATGAGCGCCATCAGCTAATTTAAGATACACATTTTTAGGTAATGATGTTTTATTAGCGTGAGCTAAGTATTGTTTAGTAGCTTCGGTTAAAGTTGCTGTTATTCCTGAATTCTCATTATATTGATCATGAGTTTTAGTAAAAGTTGCTTTAGTGATTCCTGGGGCACCAACTTTTGTTAAATCATATGATTTATTAACACCCGCAATTCTGTAAGCGATTCTTGATTTATGATCAGTTACAGATGTTGTTGTTAAATATGAGGGGAAAGAAATTGCCAATTGATTAGTAGTTGTTAATTTTGTAGTAATTAGACTTTTATTAGTTGTTATCTTTTTAGCAATAGCTTTTGAAGTTGCTGAAGTTTGATGATCAACACTATGATCTCAACCAGCAATATTATTAAATCCATAAGTATTAAAACTTAAACTAGGATCATGATAGGGATTAGTTTTTGTACGGTTAACAAAAGCTTTGGTAGTGTTGGCGATATTGATATCATTCATTGCTTTGAAACGCCCTAAACGCGGTGCGTTAATTAAGCTATTAATATCATTTGTCTTTCAGATTTTTTGCTTATTCTGAATTAATTGAATTGTGAATGGCATATTTTGAAAATTAGTATCACTATAACTATCAATACTATATGATATCGTACCAGTTGCTAAGTTATCTGTTGATACTGATGTAATTGTAATTTTGGGATTTTCAATTGCTTTTAATGGTTTTAATTGATTAGTTAAATCAGTAATTAATGGCGTTCATTGTGATGGTGTTAATGGTGTTGATTTTTTTAGTGAAATATTACTAAAGCTATACTTTTTTGTTAAGTAACTAAAGTGAGCTTGAGCTGAGATGTGTGTTTTAGAATTATCAATACTTAAAGTTCCAAAAACATTAGCGTTAGCAGTAGTTAATGGTGCATTTTTACCAATTAAAGAACTAGTATCAGCTCTTCTAATTGCATACACGTATGACAAACTTCAAGGTTTTCCAATTGGTAAAATATCTTTTAATTGGTTAGAAAATGGCGCTTCTAAATTTTCAGTACTAAATATGTTGATTTTTTTAGCTGGATTTAAAGGAATGTATACTATTGGTTGATATTTTGGTTTTGATGTTGAATGCCCACAACTAACGATTGTTCCTGCAATTGTTGATACAGACATAAGTGCAATAACTGATTTAAAAATGTTTTGTTTTTTCATAATGGTACTCCTTGATTTTTTATTAAATTTTATATTTTTACAAATATACTAATAAAATATACAGGGATAAGAATCTTATTTTTAGACTAAATAATTGGTTGCTAAAAATAAATGTCAGTACTAATATTATACCATTTTGTATGACAAAAATCAAGGGATATTTAATCCTTAGTATTTTATTAATTAGTTAAAAAAACATGAAGCATTAATGGTTAATGCTTCATGTCTAATGAAATTATTATAAAAGTCTAAGTTTGTTAATGATTCTCATTTTTACTTATTAATGTTTCATACTTAATTCAGTTTTTAAAAAAGTATAAGCTTCGTTAATGGCTTTCATTTTCTCTTCTGCTATAACTTGATTATCACGGTTAAGATCAGGATGGTATTTTTTAGCTAATCGACGATAGGCAGTTTTGATAACTTCTATATCAGAGCGATAAGGAACTCCTAAAACTTTGGCGAATTTACGACTTTGATTTTCAAAAGTTTTTAAAGTACTTCTAAAATAAGTTTCATCATTATGATCCTGATTGATAAATTTTATTTTATTGCAATATTCTTCAAAATAACTAGCAATTCTATTAATAAAGTTTTTTGTTTCTTCGACATAATCTCATCAATATTTAACAACGATAATATCGTTGTTAAACGTTATTAAAATTCGAGCAAAGACTTGTAATTTATTTGGTGCTTTCATAATTTCAGAACGAATTATAAAATTGGCAATTGTTATTTTATGAAAATGAGGAATGCTTTGCTTCCCATAACGAGATATAACTTTTTCAAATAATTCATTATCAATTTTAACTGGGTCATTATAACGACGTCCAATTTTATAATTTCTTTTTGTATTGATAACTGTTTTTTTAGTAGTGTGTAGAATTTTTCTAATAATTTGAATTATTCCACCAATTCCACCTAATAAAAAAATAATGATAATTATAATAATGTGTGTCAATTGCATAACCTCTAATTCTTTATAATAAAATTTAAATAATTGTTTTAATTATATCATAATTATCTAAGCAATTATTTTACTAGTATAAAAATAAATTAATTACTCAATAAAAAAAACTTATTAAATTAATTTAATAAGTTTTTTAGGGTTCTTATTATTAAATACTTACATTTTAAATTTTGTATGTGTTCAATAATGTTAAAATTACAGAAGTATTATTAATAAGAATAAATTTAATCATAAATTATTTATGACTTTTTATAAAACTACATTTCCGGAAGGTGTTATTTTTTTAAAATCAAACTTTGCAAATGCACCATAATGCTCTGATATAGTTCCAGACATTTTTCCTAATATAGAGGTTGTAGAAATAGAATATACAACTGTGTGTCCAGAAGTAGATGTCAATTTAAATTTATGCGATTCATCTAATCCAGGAAATAAAGAATTAACTTCTTTAATTTTTAAAGCAAAATCTTTTTTAAAAGTTGATCATTTTGTTTGATAAGCAATCCCTGATCCTGCAGTTGCTAGAGCAGCGATTCCAATAGTAGTAGCAATAGCTATTTTTAATGTTTTTTTATGCATGTTTTTTTACTCTTTTCTTTCAAATTTTACGTTCGTATAATATTATAACAAATAAAAAAATCCATTACTATGATTATTAGTAATGGATTTTCTAATTAAATTAATTATTATTTAATATTTGTTGTATTTCATTTGTATGAATTAATATCAAAAGTGATTGTTGCCACTTTTTTTCCTGATGTCATTACATCTCAAGATTGTTTAAGATTAAATTTATCAGGTGTTGATTGTAGAGTAGATGTAGATGCTACAACATGAGTATCTTTTGGTAATTTTTTATCAGTAAGTGTTGCAACATATTGTTTTGTTGCTTCTGTTATAGTTGAAACAACATTTGAAACAGATACTTTGTTTTTGGCATTGTATGTTGATGTAGCTTTTGATAAATCATATGATTTAGATGCAGTAAAATTATAAGCAATATTCATATCTGTAGTAGTAACTGCTTCAGTTTGTGAAAATGATGGGTATGTTACAGTTAAGATATTATTTTTAATGTTTGTATTAAAAATTTTTAAATTACTTCCTTTTGCATAATCAGAACCTTCTTTTAAACCTTTAACATTATTATGAGCATTGTTTTGGAAAGCATTAGCTGCGTTATCTATTTTATCAACATTAAGTAATGCATTAAGAGTGTTATGAATATTACCATCATTAAGAGCTTCTCATGCTCCAATTGTGTTACCATTGATTAATCCCATAATGTCTGTAGTACTTCAAGTTTTCTTTTTACTGTCTTCTGTAATTTTAACAGAAAAAGGTAATTTTGAAGTATTAACTTTATTTACATTAATAGCAGTTTTTAAACTGTATGCAATTGTACCTGATGCTATTCCGTCTTTATTAACTGTAACATTGCTAAATGTTGGGCTATCAATTGCTTTTAAAGGCGCTAATATAGTTTTTAAACCTTGTATTTGAGCAGTAGTAGCTGGAGTGTCTTTGTTACTTCCTGTGTTAGTTCCACAACTCATTACTGTTGCAGAAGTTCCTGCTAATGCTGAAGCACCAACAAGGAATTTTAATAAATTTGTTTTTTTCATGATTTGATTTTCTCCTCGAAGTTTTTTCGTTTAATTAGTTTAATTTTGTTTATTTTAATTAGGTAATCAAATTATATTTATTGTTCATTTGCTAATGATCCCAGTTTATATAATTCTTTTAAATTATACCATAAATTCATTTTTAAGACTAAAAAATATCTAATTAGTATTTAAATTTATTAAAAATGAACTATTTAGTTAAAAAATAGTTCATTTTTAAAAAGAAATCAAAATTAAAAAAACTCTTTATTAGTAACTAATCATCTATTTTTTTAGGTAGAAATTAGTTTTCAATAGCTAGTATTATATTTTGTGATTATTTTTCCTGATATTTCGAGTGGACAACTAATTTGGCAAGTAACTTCTTCTTTTAACTTTGCGCAACCAATTGTGATGTTAACTTTTCCAGAATTAGGAATATTGTTTTTAAAATTTAGTGTACTATGATAATTTTTAATAATTGTTAAATCGCGAGCTTTAATTCCAGAGCTAATTCAAGTCGGTTTTCTAACCCCTATTATATTAAATAGATTTTCACTAACTGCGCCTTGTGAAAATATAGCATATTTATAGTTATCTTTTTTATAATCTGTGTCAATACTCATTATTCAATTATTAACATTATATTTAACGATATGATTATTATCAATATTAGTAAAATTAATTATTTCATATTCTAGGCCTGCACGATATGAAAACACTTGATTAATAACTTATCCTGGTTTATCAGCTGTTGCATCATATCAGAGATTAACACTATTATCGTTAAGAAACTTATTACCTTTATGATATTTAGTAATTACTTTTTTTTCTAAAACATGGGCTAAGTTGCTATCAAAAGTTAAAGTGTCCTTATTTTTAAAATGATGATAATGATGCTTTAGTAGCAGACTTTTTTCATTTATTTCAACTTAATTTAACATTAATATCACGATAAACAACTCCAAAAACAGATATCCCATTCTCACTAATTAAAAAACAAAGTAATAGTACTAAAAAACTCATTCAAAAATAAATTTTTGTTTTTGATCATCGTTTTTACGTTTTGGATTAATGCTAGTTTCTTTTTATTTTGACATTTCTAATAACTCCTTTTTTACAAATTATTTAATGATAGCGTGAGATTCCAATAATTTTTCAAAGATTAACTTGATAAATTAAGCTTGCTTTCTGTTTATCATTCAAATCACTTATTTGATAAGTGATTTGACAATTAATTACTAAGTTTAATTTTGGACAAGAAATTGCGATGCCAATATATCCCATCTGTGATTCTGAATAATATTCCATATAAAAATACCGCTATAAAAGTCTTTAACTATTTTTAAAATCATTACTATTAATGCTTTGGGTTATTCAATCCGGTTGCAACAACGCTTTGACAATATTAATCGCGCTTTCTTGGGCAACAAACATTGACAAATTAAGTATATTGATAAAACTTATTATGAGGTTGATAATCATATGGATTATATGGTGTGATTTTTAAATCATCAATACTATAAGATTTCGTATAATTATGTTTTAATAATTACGACTGTCGGTTAAACAATAAATTTTACCATTACTATAAGATAGGACTGCATCAGTCACTGTTGTTGTGTCAATTTCATAATCTTGATAATAAATTCTTTTGTTCATTAAAAGTAGTTCAATCTTATTATCTATACTAATTTTATTAGTAAAATGATTTTTTTAAAAATATTATAAATTGATTCATTATTCGCTTGTGATCTTAAGTTTAATTTTGTAGTTGTTATTTTATTGTGACGATAGTGAGGAAGCGCTCCCACAAGCTCAATGCTACCTATACTTAATAATACTCAAGTAATACTAAAAACCAATGCCGAAACTCGTAAAGCCTTTTTATTAGATGGTTTTTGAGTTTTTAGGTGAATTTTTTAAACTCCTCTTAATCATAAATACTATTTAAAAAAATATAGCATAAAAAAGAGTAATTATTTAAATAATTACCTTTGTTTTTATCAAAACCAACATTATTAAAAATCAGTGTTTTGATGTTATAAATCGGGATTTTAATACTCATAAATTTGATTAAACCACCTCAAAGATAAAACAAAAATATTGGAAAATACCTTAAATAGTGTTTTTTAATATTTATTATAAATAATTTTGGTGTACAATAGATATTGAGCGATAAAAAATACAACAAAGGAGAATTGTTATTAAAATTATAGAAATAAAAAATATTGCGGAACTGTTTAAAAATGAGGAGCAGCCGATTATTGATGATATTCAGAAAATGGATGAAATCTATCATCTACATTCATTATTATTCAAAAGTGAAGAATCATTTCTTTTTAGAGGGCAATCAAATTATGAATGAGATTTGAATTCATCTTTATACAGAAAACATAGTAGTGTTATTAATAATTTCACTCAAACTAATGAAAAAAATAACAAATTAGATACAAGTAGTTTTATTGAATTTTCAATTGATAATACTAAAAAAATAAGTAAAATGCAAAATGAAAAAAATATTCTAAGATTATGATCCAAATCACAACACGATGGATTAAATACAGCTTTAATAGATTTTACTTCTGAATTTAAACACGCTTTGTGATTTGCTATAAATGACGGGGATAGTTTATATGATAGATGTTCAATATTTATTATGCAAAAACAAAATTCATTTTACAATATAAAAAATTATGAAGAAGTAATAATGGGGAGACACATTTATATTTGTCCACACGATATAACAAGAGGTAAATCCCAAAAATCTTTCTTTATAATCCAAAATTCAAATACCATTTTAAAAGATTATAAAATTATAAAAATAAATATTAATTTAAATAAAGAAATAAACCAATTATCATTAGGTCAACATATTAAATTTAAATATAAAATTGAATTAAGAGATTCTATTCAGAAATTTTTAAATAAAGAAAATGTTAAATATGAAACTATTTATTCAGATTCTAAAGGAATTAATGAAAAATATTATAAAAGTTATGAAAATTATCGTATTATGGAGGGTTTTTATTATCAAAATAAGCAAAATTATTTAAAAGAACTTGTTCCTTACCTAAAATTATATTATATAAATCCGTATAATTCATTTAATTTAATTCGTATAGGGTGAGCATTATCAAAATTGAAAAAATCAAAAATATTAGAACCCTATACTAAAAATAAACAATCATCAAATAAAAAATTTGATGATGAATTAACAAAAACTATAGTAAACAAATTTGAAGAAGCTATTAAAATTAATCCAAACGAAGCAGAACATTACTATGAATTTGGTATGTATTTAAAAAAAAATAAAGAATTCGGAGAAAAAACATTAAATATTTTTGAAAAAGCAGTGCAACTAGATCCCAAAAAAACAACATATAGACTAGGGCAATCTTTTATATTATTTCAAATAGCCACTAACAAGGAAAATAAGATGTCATATTATTTTTTTAAAAGATCTTTGGAGGAATTAGAAAACATAATTAAAATAGAACCAAATAATTTATATGCATATAATAATTTGATTTGATGCAGCAAAAACCTTGAGAGTATTTTAATAAAAAAAACATCAAAAAAATCTAACAAAAATATAAAAGAGGTGGTACTCAAAAAAATAATAGAAGCTATTTATCATTTTGAAAATACATATAAATATTTATGGGAATCTTCTAAACATATTATAATAAAAAATATTCATAATAAAAAATATAAAGACTCACTGATTGCGTTACTTGATCTAATGAGTAATTTTATTACTATTAATAAAGTGGGGCAAAAACAAAACGTAAAAGAAAAAAATTTAAAATTATTAAATGATTGTAAAAAAGAATTAGAAAATAACGAAATCAAAATAGAGTTTTTAGAAAAAAATATAAAAGAAATTCAAATATTTTTTAAAGATATATATTATAGTATAAAAAAGTTAATCGAAACTGAATATTTATTTTAAGAAATAATTATAAATTTAAAAAAACACTTTAAAATTAAAGTGTTTTTTTAAATTAATTTGTAGTACAAACATATAATTATTCACATACAGGAGTAAGAGTAAAAAGTCCTTCTCCATCTTGAAATTCTCAATCATTAACAGAATAACTATGGTGTCAATTATGAGTAAAATAAGTATAAATATCAGCTGATAATTCTAATCCGACAATATTAGATCCAGATTTTAAACCGCTACTAGCATAGCCACATAGACCATGTCCATTTGTCCATGGATTACCTCCGAATCAGTGAGAAGATTTATAAGTATCTAATCGTTCTCCTCTGTTATTATTGGATGTGTTATCAGGTAAAATAAATTTATCTGTTGAAGAGAAATCAAATTTTTGACATAAACTATCATAACTAATATTTACTTTAATTGTATATTCTCAACTAATAGTAAAATAACTTATAGTTTTATCTTTATTTGCGGCATTCTGATAGGCTCTGTTGATTAAAGGTCCGATATCATAATTTTCCGAAGCACTAAAATTATGCTCATTATTTTGGTGAGCAGCTGTTTGAGTATTGTAAACGGTTCCTTTTAACTGATCCATATCTCAATAAAAATCATCAGCATTTTTATCTGTTCCTGCAGTTATAGGGTTTAATTTTTTATCCATTGGTGGTGGTCCTGAAGGATGATGATGATGTCCGTTTTCTATTATTCCAGTCAGTTCTGGTCCATTTGTATCTCCGAATTTATAAGTTAAAATTGTGGTTCCTTTGTTATTTAATAATTCTTGGGTTTTATTTATAATAATAATTGGAGAAAATAGAGAAAGTAAAGATAAATTTGTTATTCCTATTTTTTTTAATAATTTGTTTTTCATAATTAAATCCTTTTTTTATTTTAATTTAATTTTAATAATATATTTTTGTTAAATCACTTAAACCCATGTTAACCAAATTAACTACTTTGAATGCCACCGGTATGTCATATGCATGTTGCCCTATAAAATCTGATCCTCAAACATCATAGTCTGGTGATTTAATAAGACTTGTATTTAATATTGGCAATCCTCCGTGTCCATTAGGGATTAAAGAATCTCCATAAATATGATTATTTGAAATGTCTGGATTTCTATTTTTATCACCTCCTAACATACTAATCATTTCAGAGTATTCTCCTTTTACAGGAGAAAATAATTTATCTTTTTTATCTATATGAGGGTAATTTTTCATAGTTGTTTTTGTCGGGATTATAATATCTATATTACCCATATTGTTAAATCCATTAATAGAATCATGGTCTTTTGAATATGAATAATATGATTCTCCACCAGTTTCGTCACTAGCATTATTTAACGCGCTGGCAAATATAGATGGTGTTATTTCGCATTTATAAGATTCGTTATGGAAATGTGCCGTGTTTTGATTGATAAGGGTATTATACATTCCGTTTTTTTTATTAGTATTTCAACGTACTGCAGGTTGAGTATAAAGATGTGTCCTAATCTGATTATTAGAAATATTATTATTATCATAAGACTTTAATGTTGATGGAGAGAAATAAAGCCATCCATCAGTATCTTTTAAGTTATCAGCTGCTTCTAAAACATAATTTTTTTGAGAGACTCCTGTTTTTAAAAAAGCATTTTGAATTTGATTTTGATTTATTGTAAACCCTGCTGAGCGAAATTTATGATCTCATAATCAACTATATCTAGTGTGTCCTGTATATGGATCTTTAGTACCTAAACATTCTCCCGTATGATATGTATAAGT
The DNA here is from genome assembly GCA_965222755.1 of Mycoplasmatales bacterium. Classification (GTDB taxonomy): domain Bacteria; phylum Bacillota_I; class Bacilli_A; order Mycoplasmatales; family JABABV01; genus JABABV01. The sequence continues at coordinate 366,130 of CBDCUK010000001.1, forward strand.
GCTATTAATATTTATTTTAGATGTATCTGATACATCATAACCAGTCACAAAACTAAGATTATGCTCAATTGCTGATAAATCCACAGGTATAAAGGGGTTTGGGTGTGAAGAATAATTGTTGCTAAAAAAAGTGTTAACTGATCCCTTTCCTTTTTTAAGAGCTCTTTTTATTGTATTAACGGTATTTTTACATTTTAAAATATCTTTAATATCATATCTGTGTCCGCTATGTCCGATTATAGCTTTAATATTTTGTCCTAAACTATTTATTTCGCTTGCAATACTAAAAAGATCTAAAAATGCTCCTGCAGTTATTTCTTCAGTTGGTAGACCCACAGCATCTGTAACAATACTCGCTAGTGCTAACCCTAAATCTATAAGCATTTTCATATTTAATGATGAGGATAAATCATTACTGATTTTTTGATTTGTACTTCTTGGAATTCATTTAAAATTCATTTTTACTAATTTATCATAATAAGATCTAAAATATGGATCCTTGTCTTTTAAACTAAATTTTTTTCCTCAAGAATTATCAAAATCATCAACAATGCTTGGCCATGGAGTTCATGGTTTTGATCCTGTTGAACCTATATAATTATTATGAATTAATTTAGACATTAATCTATATTTCACATCATCAATAGCTTTATAATTATTTTTCTTACCATTTATAATAGACTGTTTGTATAATCCGTTTGTTGTTTTAACATTTTGAGTAATGCAAATTGAAGGCGCAACACTTGAAAGCGCAGATAAGCTCGTGTATAATAAAATTTTATTTTTCATATTTTCCCTTTCATCGTTATTTGATAAAAAAATCAAATAAAAATATTTTCATAATTAAATACTATTATAATTTTTAAATATAAACTCAATATTATAAAACCTCTTGATGTAAATTTAAAATTTCATTCATTGTAGTTCCGATATTAGATTTATTAAATAAATTACTAGAAAAATCATAGTTTTGATTATCAAATTTTATAAAACTAATATTTTCTGGATTATCCACAGATCTAAAGCCAACATTACTTAATGATGCTGTTCGGATTTTAATTGTTTTACTTTTATGATTAATCATAAAAGTAGCGTTAATAAAAATACTTCCTCCACAACACGTCATATTAGTATTTTCTAAATTTGTTAAATCTTTATTTATGATTTGGTTGTTATTATCAACGTATGTAAAATTATGTTGTCAAATATCTAAAAAAGTTTTTGTTTGATCAGCGGGATATTTTTGCTTACTAAAATTTTCTAATTCAGAAACAACACTGACCATACCGGTATAGTAAGTATTTTTAAACGAAGATTTTGTAAGATTTTCAAGTGTAAAATTACTAGTTTTAAAATCAAGACAAGTATGAA
>CBDCUK010000001.1:370000-759388 GCA_965222755.1 Mycoplasmatales bacterium
CTGAGCCAGGATCAAACTCTCATTAAAAAATTTGATTTCTAGCTTTATAAAATAGTCAATTAAAATAATTGACGGATGTGTTAATTTCTATTTAGTTTTCAAAGACCATTAATAACTTTGTTGCTTCCTAAGAAGTAATTAATACCACTTAGGACAACTAATAAATTATACTTCAATTACTCACTTATGTCAAGCATAAACTTTAATTTTTTTAATTTATTTCGCAATCTTTTTCAGCAGTTTTGGTTGCTGCTTAAATAAGAACGCCAGATAATTATATAACTATTAAACACGTAAGTCAAGGATTTTTTATATTTTTATTAAAAAATTCTCAACTTCCTTTATCAGATTTCCAAAATCAATATTATAATCATTAAAAAATCACTTTATGCTTTTAATTTGACCCTTAAATCATGTTAATTGTTTTTTTGCTAGTTTAATATTATTTTTAAGAATTTCAATTTGTGCTTCCTTTAAACTAACTTTATGATCAATAAAAGTAATCATTTCCTTATAAGATATTGCTTTTAAATTTTTAATTAATCCATATTTATTATATAGACTTCTGACTTCTTCAATTAACCCAGAACTAGTATGGTCCAAAATGCGCTGATAAAGATAATCTTGGTAAGCTTTTTTATCAGCAAATGTTAGTCCTATATAAGTTGTATCATAAAGTTCGCTTCTTTGATGAGCAGCAATATGGGCACTTTTAGTTTTATTATGCAAATAATAAAATTTCAAAGCACGCAATACTCGTTGACGATTATTAATATGAGTTGTTTTTGAATATGGAGGATCAATCTTAACTAGTTGATCTCATAGTGCTTCGTTTGATAAATTAGATAGATCATTAATAATGCTTTGGTTTTGACTTTCTTTGATTAAGGCTGTTTCATCAATAAAACGATAATCGCATAAAAGAGCATTAATATATAAACCACTACCTCCGACAACGATAACTAATTTGTTCTTTGCAAAGATTGCTTTAATTAACTGGCGTCCATCACGCTGAAAATCAGCAACACTATAATCTTGATCGGGCTTGGCAATATCTAATAAATGATGGATTGCTTGAGTTTGCTCAGTCACAGTTACTTTATTAGTACCGATATCCATACTTTGATAAAATTGCGTTGCATCAGCATTAATAATTTCACCATTTAAATTATTAGCTAACCAAATTGCTAACTCGCTTTTTCCGGTTGCTGTTGGTCCAACAAGACAAATAATCTTTTGAGCATATTTTTGTTGTAGTTCTTTTGAAGTCATATTGATGAGATCACCCTTTATTTTTTTATATTTTTTTATCTATTATATACTAGATATTAGTTCTTATTATATTTAATATATAAGGCATTAAAAATTAAGTAATAATTAAGTAAAAAAATAAAAAACTAATTGCTTAGTTTTTTATTAAGTTTTTCCCTGTCATGTCTGAGGGGACACTCAGTTTTAAATATTTCATAATTGTCACTGCAACATCTGCTAGTTTTGGTTCCTCATCAATTAACTCAATACTATTATCAGTTAAAATAAATGGTACCAAACTTGAAGTGTGTTTTTTAGCTGGTCCATTTTTAGCATCAAGCATAATTTCAGCATTACCATGATCAGCAGTTACTACTAATGTTCCCATAACTTTTTGAAGCGCTTTATAAATTTGACCAATGCAATCATCAACAATTTCAACTGCTTTGATCGCTGGAGCTATTTTACCAGTATGTCCAACCATATCAGGATTGGCAAAATTTAAAATAATAACATCAAATTTTCCTAAATTAGAAACGACTGCATCAGTAATTCCCTGCGCTGACATTGCCGGCACAGTTGAAAAGTCTTCAACTTTTAAAGACGCTACTAAGATCCGATCTTCTAAATGATAAACTTGATCAACGCTTCCATCAAAAAAGAATGTAACATGCGCATATTTTTGCGTTTCAGCAACACGTAATTGTTTTAAATTATTTTTTGCTAATACTGCTCCGAACCCATTTTTAACAACTTGAGGTTTAAAAGCAATGCTACTATTAATTCCAACATATTCCATCATTGTCACAAATGTTAAATTTTTTAATTTCTTTTGGGGATTTCAATCATATAATTTTGATCCAATAAATCCATGTGTAATTTGACGTGCGCGATCAGGACGAAAATTAGCAAAAATAATTGAATCCTTATCTTTAATCGCAATTTTTAGTTTGTTATTAAAAGCCGGAATAATAAATTCATCAAAAATATTTTCTTGATATTGGGCATCAATGTAATCATAGACATTTTCAAAACTCGGACCTGATAAATTAACTAAAACATTATAAGCTTTCATATTACGTTCGAAAATTTCATCACGATCCATTGCAAAGAAGCGACCACCAATTGATGCTAATTGACCAACGTATTTACTCATTGCTTGATCAAGGATCTTTAAATATTGTTTGATTGATTGAGGATCAACGTCACGACCATCAGCAAAAGCATGGATATAAACATTATTAAAATTGGCATCACTAGCTAATTTTAATAATCCAATAATATGATTTAGTGATGAGTGAACTCCTCCATCAGATAATAATCCCATAATATGTAAATTAGAATTATGTTTTTTAGCATTTTTAATTGCTAATAAAAATGCTTTGTTAGTGAAGAAACTCTCATTACGAATCGCTTCATCAATTAAAGAAAGTCCTGTATAAACAATACGACCTGCTCCAATATTTAAATGTCCAACTTCTGAATTTCCCATTTGTCCTTTTGGTAGACCAACATATTCTCCAGCTGCATGCATTTTGACATTGGGATAATTATTCATTAAGTAATCTAAATTTGGTGTTTTAGCTAAGCTAAAAGCATTCCCGGGACCGGGAGCTTCAAAACCTAAGCCATCAATAACTGTTAATACTAATGGTTTTTTATTCATGATTATTCTCCTTGTTATTATTTAATTTAATTCCGTAATTAGCAACTTCACGAATTAACGTTGAAGATACTTTGTGATTTTTTGATAAAGTTGGAATTAAAATTGTTGTTAATTTTTGATTTAAAGTCTGGTTGATTCAACTAGCATCAATTTCATAACGAGCATCATGCTCATTACGAATTCCTCTAATTATAAAAGTTGCCTTTAGCTCAAAAGCGATTTTTGCTGTTAGCTGATCTTCATTAATAATGACCTTAACTTTTGGTTCATCTTTAAAAAGTTCCGCAATTTCTTTTTGGCTTTTCAAAAAATCGCTTTTCTTTTTTTTACTAATATTTTTCGTAACAACTATGTAAATATTGTCAAACAAAGTTAATGATTGTTTGACAACACTTTCATGGCCATGGTGAAAAGGATCAAAAGATCCTGGAAAAATAGCAATTTTTTTATTATGATTCATTTTGATCACTCACTAAAATCTCACAAATCTGTTCAACAACTAGACTTGATAAATTATTTGGTACAATAATATGATTCTTAATTTCAGTTGCTGAAACACAACTGGCAATCGCGGTCGCAATTTTGATGAAAGTTTCCTGAGTAATTTTAGTTGCTTTTGATAATAAAAGCCCTTTAAACATTCCTGGAAACACTAACACATTGTTAATTTGGTTTTTAGTCTCACTTGAACCAGTGGCATAAATTTGACATTTAGTATTATTAATTGCAGCTTGGTTGATTTCGGGAAACGGATTAGCAAGTGCAAAAACAACGGGATTATCATTCATACTATTAACATTAGCGCTCGTTAATAAATCTTTTCCACTTACTCCAATAAAAAGGTCACTATTTTTAATAGCGGCACTTAAATCATTGCCAATAATACGATCCCCAATTGTTGAATTTGCAATTTCATTTCAATAAGGATTATCGTAATTAATACTTGATTTTAAGATTCCTGATTTTTCAACAGCAATAATTTTTTTAATGCCATAATATTGCAAGAGACGAATAATAGCACGTCCCGCAGCACCCACACCATTAACAACGACGACTAAATTAGTTTTTGTTTTTTGACTTGCTTTTAAAACATTAATAACAGCACTTAATACTGCGACTGCTGTCCCATGCTGATCATCATGATAAACTGGAATATCTAAGCGTTTTTGTAATTCGGTTTCAATATAAAAACACTCAGGAGCTTTAATATCTTCTAAATGAATGGCAGCAAAATTATCTTTCATCGCCATCACAATTTCAATAAATTTATCAGGATCTTTTTGATCAATCATTAATGGGGTTGCCGTTAAGCCAGCTAATTGGTTCATCAAGATTGCTTTTGATTCCATAACGCTTAATCCAGCCTGGCATCCAATATCTCCTAAACCAAGAATTGCGGTTCCATTGCTAATAACAGCAACATTACGCCCTGCACTAGTACAAGTTCTGTAATCAATTTCCTGGTTTTTAATAGCACTGCAAACGATGCCGACTCCTTTAGCATAATAAAGGTTTAATTTTTCAACACTATCAAATTTTACTAAACCTTTGCTATCTCATTTACCAACATGTTCTAAATGGGCATTTAAACATTTTTCCCTAAATTGCTTTTGATTCATAATTAATTCACCTTATTTAAAAACTTCTTTTTGATAACTATCGATTGCTACAATGACTTTAAAATCTTTAACAACTAATTTCCGGATTGCCTCAGTCCCTAAATCAGGGAAAGCAATAATTTCGTTTTTAATAATCGCTTGCGATATTAAAGCTCCTGTACCACCAATGGCAGCAAAATAAACAGCACTATATTTGGCGAAAGCAGTTTTGATTTCAACACCACGATTACCTTTACCGATCGTTGCTAAAAGACCACGATCTAATAAGGGTAGCGTTAGTTTATCCATCCGATAAGCAGTTGTTGGACCAGCTGATCCGATCACCATTCCTGCTCTAGCAGGACTAGGACCAAAATAATAAATACAACTATTTTGTAAGTCAAAAGGTAATTTTTTACCTTGATCAATCATTTCACAGATCCGTTTATGAGCTTGATCACGAGCCCCATAAATGACTCCGCTTAAATAAACGATATCACCGGCATGCAATGTTTTAACGACTGCTTTTGATAAAGGTAATTTAATGTTATGCGTTTTCATAAATTAAATCACAACCTCATCATGGCGCATTGAATGACATTGTAAATTAACAGCAATTGGTAGCGATGCAATATGACAAGGAAAATAATTAATTTTTACGCCAAAGCATGTGGTTTTTCCACCAAATCCCATTGCCCCAATATTCGTATTATTAATATCGATGATTAGGTCTTTTTCAATTTTATTAATAATGGGATCTGTTGAAAAATTATCAAGTGGTCGCAACAATGACTCTTTTGCCATAATTGCTGCTTTTTCAATTGTTCCACCCAAACCAACACCAACGACTAATGGCGGACAAGCTTTACCACCAGCTTCTTTAACAACATTAATGATAAAATCTTTAACATCAGCAATTGAAGAAGTTGGTGTTAAAACTTTTGCAATTGACATATTTTCACTACCGGCTCCTTTAGGAGCAAATTTAATTGTTAATTTATCACCTAAAACTTGTTTTAAATGCACAACAGCCGGAGTATTATTACGAGTATTTTTACGATCAAAAGGATGATCAACAATTGAATTACGCAAAAAATTATCTTTGTAACTAATTGCGACTCCTTCATTAATCGCATCATTTAATAAGAAATCAAGATAAATTTCAACGCCGACTTCAACAAAGAAAACACAAATTCCAGTATCTTGACATAAAGGAAGTTTCTTATTTTTAGCAACTTCCATATTTTCACAAATATCACTTAAGACACTTTTAGCTAATGGGTTGCTTTCTTGATCTCGAGCTTTTTTTAAAGCCCTAACTTCTTGATCTCCTAAACTAAAATTAGCATTTTTACATAATTTAATAACTGCATCAACAACAGTTTGATAATTAATTTTTCGCATTCTTGATTTCCTTTCTTTATTTAATTATAAAATTAATAATTCTATTTTTAATATAAATAACTTTAACAATTGTTTTATCTGTTAAATATTTAGCAACATTAGTATTTACTTTTGCTAATGCTTCAATGTCACTTTGAGGTGTATTAATTGTTGTATTCAATTTAGCGCGTACTTTACTATTGATCTGAACAATCACAATTGCATTTTGTGATTGCAAGAAACGTTCTTCTCAAACTGGTCAAGTTTCATTATTAATTGTTTTTGTATGACCAATCATTGATCATAATTCTTCACCAACATGAGGCACAATCGCTGAAAACATAATTAAGAATTTTTCTGCGTAAGGACGATAAATCGTTGTTTCTTTATAACAAGCATTAATGAAAATCATCATTTGAGAAATTGCTGTATTAAACGCTAGTTGTTCAAAGTCTTGAGTAATCTTTTTCACACTTTGATGATAAATTATATCTAAGTTTTTATTATTAGTTTTACTTAGTTTACTTGGATCACTCAATAAATTATAAACGCGTTTAATTCATTTATTAGCTGCTGATAGTCCAGTATCAGATCAAGGTTTTGTTTCAGATAATGGTCCCATAAACATTTCATATAATCTTAAAGTGTCAGCTCCGTATTGAGCAATAATATCATCGGGATTAATAACGTTCCCTTTTGATTTTGACATTTTTTGATGATCGGGCCCTAAAATCATTCCTTGATTATAAAGTTTCTGAAACGGCTCATCATTGGCAACTAAACCAATATCATATAAGACTTTATGTCAGAAACGGGCATATAGTAAATGTAATACAGCATGCTCGGCTCCACCAACATATAAGTCAACTGGCATTCATTTTTTGATACGATCTTGGGCTAAATCTGATTCTAAATCAAGATAACTATCAGACCCATTTTTTAATAAATAGGCAAGATAGTATCAACATGAACCAGCTCATTGGGGCATCGTGTTAGTTTCGCGTTTTCCAGATTGACCACCAACTACAACATTAACTCAATCACTAGCATTAGCTAATGGTGATTGGCCATCATTTGATGGTTTAATATTTTCTAAAACTGGTAGTTTAACATTATCAGTTAAAATAACTTCTCCATTATCTAAATGAATAATTGGAAATGGTTCACCTCAATAACGTTGACGCGAAAATAATCAATCATGTAATTTATAGTTAACTTTACGTTGTCCGCATTTTAATTCAATAATTTTTTCAATTGCTAATTCGCTGGCTTCTTTGTTTTTTAAACCATTTAAAAATTGCGAATTAATATGAATTCCATCTTTAGTAAATGGTAATTCTTGATGTTCAATAATTGATTTAATTGCTAAATGATATTTTTTAGCAAAAGCATAATCACGCGCATCATGCGCTGGAACTGCCATTACTGATCCTGTTGCATAATTGTTTAAAACATAATCGGCAATTCAAACTGGTAATCATTCGTTAGTGAAAGGTGAAATTATATAACAACCACTAAAAACACCATTTTTATTTTTATTATTAGTGCGTTCTAGTGTTGATTTTGATTTTGATATTTCAATATAGTCACTAACTATTTTTTGGAAAGCAGGTGGAATTTTCTAATTGATTAATTAAATTATTTTCTGGGGCAAGCACTAAATAACTAACTCCAAAAATTGTATCTGGTCGTGTTGTATAAACTGGAATCGAAATTTCTTTTTGCTTCGCCAGAGGAAACTTAATTATTGCTCCCTCAGAACGTCCAATTCAATTTCTTTGTAATTCTTTAACTCCGTGTGGTCAATCTAAATTATCTAATCCTGTAAGTAAGCGATCAGCATATTTAGTAATTTTTAAAACTCATTGACGCATTGGTTTTTTAATTACTGGAAAGTCACCACGTTCAGATACCATTATTCCATTTTTATTAATGATTTCTTCATTGGCTAAAACCGTTCCAAGTTCCTCACATCAATTAACTTCAACTTCTTTTAATTCAGCTAAATTATTTTGATATAGCTTTTTAAAAATATTTTGCGTTTGAAAATAGTAAGCTTCAGATGTCGTATTAATTTCTAAATCTCAATCATAAGAAAAACCCAACTCTTGAATTTGACGTTTAAAATTCTGAATGTTTTTAAAAGTAAATTCTTTTGGTGATTTATTATTTTTCAGTGCAAATTGTTCCGCTGGTAATCCAAAAGCATCTCAACCAATTGGGTGTAATACCTCAAAATTATTAAAGCGCTTAAAGCGTGCTACAATATCGGTAGCTGTGTAACCCTCAGGATGGCCAACATGAAGTCCTGATCCTGAAGGATAAGGAAACATATCTAGAACATAATAGGTTTTTTTAGCAGTTGCTAAATTTGTTTTAAATGTTTTATTATTAATTCAAAATGATTGTCATTTTTTTTCAATATTATTGTGGTTATACATATTAGATACCTCTTTAGTATTATATAATTGTTATTCCCTAAATTATAACATTTTAAACTTAAAAATTATGAATTTTTCTTGTCGCTTTCTGAAAAGCTTTATTTTATATATTTGCTATAAAAATGATAATATTAATTTGTAGAGAAACTTTATTATAAACATTATCTTATTAAAGGAGCAAAAAATGGTTAAATATATTATTATAATAATGAGCTGTTTGCTAATCTATCAAATGTTATTTTTACATTTTGTGATTTTACGCAAGCCCAAAAATGGTAGCTCAGAAATTAGAAAATTTAAATCAACAAAAGTTATTAATGGTAAAGAAATAAAAATTAAGAAAACCACGAAAAACCAGATTATGTTAGGGGCATACACTTTATTAATCGTTAATGTTTTTTATTTAATTTTCTTATTAGCTAATGCGATTATGGATCATCAAAGCTATAATCAAGTTATTATCGGTTGAGATTATATATTACCAGCTTTAATAATTATTTATAGTTTATTGTTAGTTGCGATTTATCACCAACTAAAATCAAAAACTATTAAACAGTTTTTTAAAGATTATAAGTGATTGATTTTCTTTTTTTTAATTTCGGAAATTGCTTTAATGACTTATTCAAGTTTAGTATTAATTTATTTATTTTCATAATTATTTATTGATATTATGAAAAATATTTGTCATTATATAAAACAAAAAAACCATATTTTAAAAATATGGTTTTTTATATTTATTAATTTTTAATTAAAAAGGAACAACTGTCATTGATGAAGATGGTCAAACTTTATGAAAGGCTTTATTAGTGGCATTGGCGTTGTCGGGAGAAATAATATAATCTGTATAAATAGTATATTGACCAGTAGTATGTCTGTCTAATTTACCTAAGTATAAATTGAAAACAATACTAAATTGATAACCGTTCTTAATTTTATTCACAAAAAATGTGTGGTATTGACAACCAGCAAATTGTCATTCTGGAAAATTATGTTTTGATAATTGATTATTAAAATCACTTTTAATATTTTTGCTATGTCGCTCATCAGTTCAATTGTTTTTAGCAAAATTGTCGAACTTAGTATTAGTATTTATTTGTTGAGCTTGTGTTAGAACTTTATTAAATTCTTTAGTATATTGTTGATAAGATTGTGATTGTGTAATAGGTTTAAATGTTCATAAGTTTAAATTATAAATATTTTTTCAACTAGGAATCGTTGCTTCAATAGGACACGCATTTTCTAATCCTTCGCGGCCTTTTATTGAAATGATTGCTCTAATTGTATGATTTAAATCATTAGCTTTTGGTTTTCCAACCATTCCAGAAAATGAATCATTTTTTCCATTACCACCATAAATATCAAATTCTGGTGTTAATGATGAACCATTAGATTGTACTCAGCTAGATCCATATCAATTTCAATTAAATCAATTATTATCAGATTGAGCTTGATTCAACAATTGCATTGGTGTTACTTCTAATGCAGTTGTTTTAAAATGTGATCAAATTGAGTTATTATTAATTGGCATTGTATAATTTCATTTATGTAAATTATAATAAGTGTCATTTACCTTAGGTTCAAATGGATTATATTTAATCTTAAAATTAATTGGATGTGTTGCTGACAATGAACCAGAAATCATTAATGTAGTAGTTAATGTATGATTTTCGTTGTTTGCCATTGGCACTGTTGCAAAAGCAGCTTTATCATTAATGTTTCAACCAAAATTATTAATTAGATCATTATGACTAACTAAATTTTTTAAATCATTTGGTTTGACTGTTTCAGCATCACGTTTAAAAGCATGTCAGCTTTGAACAATGAAGTGCCGTGGATGGGAAACTGGATTTTTAGAACTGTGATGTCCTAATCCAACAGATCCTAAAATTACCGAGGGTATAACAAAAGCGATTGATAATTTATTAAATATATTCATATTTTAATAACCCCTTATTCTTTAATATTATTTTTATTTTTTCTCTATCGTGTATAAATATAATATTAGCATAATCTTTTTTATGTTTAAAAACACAAAAAAATCAACCTTTAATTTTGTTTTTTAAAATTCTAATTACAAGAATTTGTAGCATAACTGCTAAAAATGCCATTTCTATTACGGTAACTAAAAACTTCATCTAAATATACTGTTGTGCTTTATGATAAAACTAAAAAATAAAAATAGAACTTATTAAAAGTTCTATTTTTATTTTACAGAGATTTAACTATTTAATTTTGCTTTTTAAAATCTTCATTACATCGTCATGTAATTCTGGACGCTTTAGAGCAATATCAATTGTGGCATTGATAAACCCTAACTTGTTTCCGATATCATATCTAGTACCTTGGAAAGGTAGTGCTCAAATTTTGGCAGTATCCAGCATTCTTAACATTGAATCTGTTAATCAAATTTCGCCACCTTTACCAACTTTTTCGTTTTCTAAATAATCAAAAATTTCATTTGTAAAAATGTAGCGACCTAAAATCGCTAATTGTGAAGGCGCTTCATTAATTTCTGGTTTTTCAATAACACCTTTTAAAGCAACTGCTTGACCTTTTGTAACGATTCCATCTGGTTCAACAATTCCATATTTAACAACATCAGCTAATGGAACTTCTTGCACTCCCAGAATTGATTCTTGTAATTGATCAAAAGCATCGATGCATTGTTTTAATGCTGGTGTGCCACCTTCATTAATAACAACATCATCACCTAATAAAACAGCAAATGGTTCGTTACCAATAAATGAACGTGCACATCAAATAGCATGCCCTAAACCTTTAGGTTCTTTTTGACGGACATAATAAATGTTGGCTAAATTGGCAATATCGCGCATTTCTTTAGCAACTTGGGGTTTGCCTTTTATTTTTAAGCGTTCTTCTAGTTCTCAATTAATATCAAAATGGTTTTCCATTGCTGATTTAGTTCCTGAAGTAATAATAATGATTTCTTCAATCCCTGAAGCAACTGCTTCTTCAACAATATATTGTAATGTTGGTTTATCAACTAAGGGCAACATTTCTTTTGGCATTGCTTTTGTTGCTGGTAGAAAGCGTGTTCCTAATCCAGCAGCAGGAATAATCGCTTTACGAACTTTTAGTTTTTTTGTAGGATTCATAATTTTAAACCTCTTTTTTAATGGTGTTTTATTTTTAAGTTATCATTGTTTCGAAAGTAATATTTTGTAATCATTTTTTGCGTTTTCAGACAATTGCACCTAATAATAACTTAATTAAATCAACACTACATACTATAGCATATATTGCGATGAAATTTAATCCTAGTTGGTGATGATAATAAGAAAAAAGAAAGGCAATTGGTAACATGATGATTCAAGTATAAACTGAATCCATCAAAATAACGCTTAAGACTAATCCACCAGATCTCACAGAATGGAAACAAACTCCAGTTAAACATCAAAATGGTAAAATCGCACTAGTAATTTGCATCATATAACGGGCATCAACTTTACCAACTGCTGATATTTTAAAGGCATCTGGAACAATTCATGATAAACCATATAATAATAAACTCATAAATAAGCTAATAATTAATATAAAAGTGAATGTTTTTTGCGAATTACTTTCGGCGCTTTTAATATTATCGGCGCCAAGATTATTTCCTACTAAGACAACAACGACCCCAGCAACTGCTGGAAATAAAATAAAGACGAAGTTATTAATTGTATAGCCAAGACTAACAGCATCACTAACATCGCTACTAAAATAATTTCCATAAAATGCAGTTTGCATTGTTAGAGCAATTGCTCAAAATAATTCATTAATACTTAATGGTCAGCGCTTAATAATTTGGGAGCGAATCAGAGGATCAATTTTAAATAAAGTTTTTAAATTGATTCCAATTATTGCACGAAAACGATACATTAAACACAGATAAATTGATAGTTCAATTAAACGTGCAATAATTGTAGAAAAGGCCGCTCCTTTAACACCTCAGTGAAACACAAAGATAAATAAATAATTAAATAATATTTTAATAATTAAAGAAATAAACTCAACATACATTGTGTATTTTGGTTGGGCAATCTCTTGTAATGAACTAGCAATTGCAAATGAAATTGCCATTGGAATATAAGCCCACGCTACTAAAGATAAGTACTTGCTACCTTCTTCAACAATCGCAGTTTTATTGCTATAAAAACGTAAAAATACACTTGGCATATTAACTAATAATAATGTTACTATCAGCGTAATTAAAGTGCAAGCAATGATTTTAAACTTGACACTATCTTTAACCCGGCGATAATCTTTAGCACCAAAATATTGAGATGTTGCAATTCCTGCAGTCACTGAAATTCCACTAATCACAGTAATAATAATGAAAAACAATTCATTGGCAAAAACGACTCCATCAAATGATGCACTACCTAAACGACCAACCATAAAATTATCAGTGAAACTAATTAAAGCTGTTAATAATGTTTGTAATAAAATTGGTAAACCGATTTTAATTGCTTGTTTAATATATTGACGATCGATTAAGAAAGCTTGCATAAACTAAGAAAAATCTTTACGACATATTAATCAAAATGTTAGTGGCACCATTACAACTGATAAAACTATATAAATAGCTAAAATATTATAACGACTAGTGAAGTTAACAAATTTAACTTTAATAATTTGATTTTCTAATTTATGAATCGAATCTTTATTAAGAGTTCCATCAGCATTACTTTTAACTTTGATATTTAAATGTGTTGCTATCTTTGATAATTCCTCAGAACCACTAGTCATTAAATTGTAATAACTAACTCGTAAACTATGACTATGAGTAATTGATCAACTACTAATTTGTTTTTGAATCGCATCAGTTTGAAAATAACCCATTAATAATGATAAGACATTATTTTTAACCCCGTTAGTAATTGAGGGATCTTGACTTTGATTAGCACTAAAGCGATAATCGCTATTGTCTAAAACTGAAAATAATGATAATAAGTTATTATTTTTACTAATTGAAATTTGTTTAGGTGTTGTTTTTAATATTCCGCTTGACATAACTGTTTTTCAATCTTGAGCAATTAAATCACCAGTTTTAGCACCATAAGTACTAGTAGTTTTATACGTAGAATTGTAAAACTTATTGTTAAAAAGACTTAGTGTTAATTTTGTTCCTGACCCAGCAATTGCAGATAAATTATGATTAATATAATCATTAGTTTCGGCTAGTAAATATCTTGTTGCATTTCATAATGTTTGATTACTAGAAATTTCAAATTGATTCAAGATAATATTCATGTTTTCATATTTATTTCCTGAAAGAAAATTGTATTGTTCCATAGTTGTTAATTCTTGATTATCATAATAACCATTAAACTCAACTTTTTGCGGAATCCCAAAAGTATTTTTATGTTGCATATTATTGTGTAATACTGTATCTACAACAATACTATCCATCATATTAATATGATAGCTTAAATCAAAAAATCATAAATTTTTATAAGTATTAACGCTGTTAGGATTGGAAATATATAAGTTGTGTTTTGTCAGAAATAAATCACTTGGTTTACTCGTTAATAAATTTTTATTAACGAGTGTTTTTTGACGAGCGTATAATTCATTGGCTGTTTCGGTTTTACCAATATGTTTCGTTACATCAAATTTAGTAAAAGCAGGAATATAAGTAAAGGCCGAAATTAATTGTGAAAAGACAATCCCAAGACCAAAGACAAACATTACTCCCATTACACCACGTGATGAAAGAAAGGTTGAAAAAATTAGAGCAATTGAAGAAAAAATAATTACAAAGATTACAATGATTAAAAATTCTAATGGCATTGCTGCAAAAATTTTATTCTTAATATAAGTTCCTTTCATTTCACTTAATGATCCAATTGCATGTAAAAAAGCGAGTGCAAAACCATAAACTAAAAATAAAGTCATGAAAGCTAATCATTTTCAAAAAATAATTTTTCTTCTTGATAATGGTTTTGAAAGGACAATTAAAAATGATCCATCCTCGATTTCATCACGGAAAACTTGGGCTCCTTTAAATCCAGCGAACAAAGCAATTGATAATGCTAAAATCGAACCTAGTGCACTATAAGATGCAATAAATGCTGTTTTCATATCATATTGTTGTTCTGCGACACTTTTAAAGTTTCAGTTTCGTCCTCAAGTATGAAAAGGTAGTCCTGAAATTCAAAATAACAACCCTCCACAAAAGACAAAGAGGACTCATGTTGATGGTGTTTTTAAAAACTTAACCATAGTATAGCGAAAAATTGCCATTGTTTTATCTCCTTTTTGATCATTTAATTAAAATCTTGACGTCGTAAAATAACATAAGTTAATGGTAATAAAATTACTCCAATTGCTAAATAAACTGACATAATAATATATGGATTAGCAAAATCTTGATATTTAACTTTGATGATTTGATGACTAAGACTTGATCAATCAATTTTTGTGGCTGATGTATTATATTCTGGTTGGCGTTTACCTAAAGTACGCGCTACTGTTGTTAGTTCTTGATAACCACTATCAATGTAATTATAAAAACTTAAATCAATTTGGGAAACCGTTTCTTTATTACTAATAGCAACATTATTTTCAATAGTATGCATTGTTGAAATTAATGTGTCAGTTTGAAAAAAGCTCATAATAACATTAAAAATATTATTGTCAGTTTGATCGCGTTGATCTTGATTATTAGTTTGAGCAGTAAAACGAGAATCTCCAAATTTGGCAAACAATGATTCTAAACTAAAATCATTACTTGGTTCAGCATTATAATTATTAAAATCGCTACTTCCTCTTAATAATCCCATTCAACTAGCATAAATTAATTTTGAATTAGCATCACTATTATTAAAAGGGGCGTCCGAATTGGCACTATTAGTAATATCAAGATTGAAAGAACCCTCACTATTATTTCAACTTTTTTGATTAATACTACTAATCGTTGCTTTTAATCAACTATTAGTGGCTGTTACTAAACTAGCAAAACCATTTAATGCAATTTTAGTATTAGGATCATTTTGCGCTAATTGATTAAATATATTAATGAAGTTCTCCATAATTAAATAATCATTACCTTGCATAAAATATTGCAAGTTTAACTGGTTAGGATCTTGAAATCCATCAAAGACTTGTTTCTGAATCGTACCGCCAACTTGACCTTCAAAACTTTTGAAAGCTGGATCGTTTTTCCCAACCGTATTTGATAGTACTAAACTGTCCATTAAATTAATATGATAGCTTAAATCAAATGGTCAAAAATGATTATAAGATTGAATGCTATCTGGATTAACTGCATATAAATTATTTTGGTCAAACATTAAATTATTAACTTTATTAGGTGATGCAATATCGTTTACAATATCACTATCGGTAATTGCTTTTTGACGAGTATATAAAAAATTACTAGGTTCATTGCTCCCTTTGGCAACTGCTCCGGTTGAGCCTTGACCAATTGTTTGATATGGGGCAATATAAGTAAATCCAGAAATGATTTGTGTAAAAACAATTCCCATTCCAACAACAAACATAATTCCCATAACACCCTTAGCACTAAAAAATGTTGAAATAATTAATGCTAATGATGAGAAAATTAAGAGGAAAATAATCGTAATTAAAAATTCAACAATAAAAGCTTTGAATAAATATTTACCAATGTAATCTCCTTTTTGAGCTGCAATACATCCCAAAACATGAGCAGAAGATAAAAGAGCAATAAAAACAAAGAAAACTGTCATAAATGCTAATCATTTTTCAAATAAAATACGAATACGATTAACTGGTTTTGAAAGAACGATTAGAAATGATCCATCTTCAATTTCATCACGGAAAACTTGAGCTCCTTTAAATCCAGCGAAAACCGCTACTAAAAGCGCAATCGAGGTTCCCACAGTTGAGTAGGAAATGATAAAAGCGCCCTTCATTGCTAACTCTTTTAATTGAGCTGTACTTTTTAAATCTCAGTTACGACTCATAATATAAAAAGATAGGTATCCTCCAATTCAAAACATCACCATAATTCCAATTAAAAGAATTATTCATGTTGATGGCGTGCGTAAAAATTTTTTCAAACTATAACGATATACTACCACTATTAACACCTAAACTTCCTTGCCTTTATAATGCTTGATTATATTAAAAATAATACCATATTTAACCTTTATTTAATAGGGATATATAATGGTAATACGAAAATTAGTTATGAAAATTTATCAATGATTATCATAAAATAAAATTCCTAATTTTTATTATTTGATCAGACTAATAAAAATAAAAACCACTATCGAATTTTTGAGTTTGATAGTGGTTTTTATTTTAATTTAATTAAACTGTTTTTTGATTATTGTTATTATTTTTCTTTGATTTAAATAAATTAAAATTTGATTTACGTTGAGCAGCATCTGTAATACGTGTATCTTTAGTTTTTTCTAAAAAGCGATTGTAAATTGATTGTAGATCATTAACTTTAATTGATTTAATTTCTAAACCTGAAGCAAAAATTTTACCAACTAAATCTTTACTATGTTTTTTATCTTTTGCATTAATAATTAATTCAGTTTTTAAATCACCACGAACTTTTAATTTTAATTTTGTTGTTAAAAATTCTTTTAGAGCGGCATTATCATAAGCTTTTACAAAAATTTCATCATTTTGTTTGTCTAATTCTGAGATTGTTCCAGAATAAACTACATTTCCACCAAACAAGAAAGTTACTTCGTTGACTACTCGTTCTAATTCACTTAGAACATGACTAGAAATGAAAATTGTTTTTCCTTGTTCACGAATTTTTAATAAAGTATCAAATAATTCTTTACGAGCAGTTGGGTCTAAGTTCGCAGCTGGTTCGTCTAAAATTAGAATTTTGGGATCATTCATTAAAGCTTGTGCTAATAATAATTTCTTTTTCATTCCTGATGAAAAACCATTAGGATTCTTTTTCGCAAAACCTTCTAAACCTAATTCTTTCAAATTAGCATCAGCGCGTTCAAGTGCTTGTTTACGCGTTAGTCCTGAAAGTTCAGCCATTGTTACTAAAAATTTAAATGCTGTTGAGTATTTTGGAAATGAAGCACGTTCAGGAATATAACCAATTAAACGATTAGCATCTTCCGTTCCGGCTTTATGACCATTAATCAAAATATCTCCTGAAGTAGGAATAAAAGCACCAATTAACATTTTAATAGTTGTTGTTTTACCAGCTCCGTTAGGACCAATAAAACCATGAATTACTCCACGACCAATGTTTAAATCAATTCCATTAACTGCTTGGAATTTACGAAAACGTTTTAATAATTTACGAATTTTAATAACTGGTTCATTTTTCTTAGCTTCACTGTTTCAATCTTGATTAGCAATTTGTGAATCTTCATTTTTTGTTTTTGATAAATCTAGTTGGATTGTTTTTTCATTATCTAACTTTGAAGGGCTATTGTCTTGACCTTGGTTTTTAGCTAATGTTTTTTTGATATTTATTTTATTCATAAGTTACTCCGTTTCTTAAAGATTAATATTTATTAAATTATACCATTAAATTAATTAAAATCACTACGTTTAAATAATCAATATGTTAATGGGATCGATACAATACTAATTCCTAAATAAGCTCCACTTAAAATATAGGGATTAGCATAGTTTTTAAAAGTAACACTTTTAAAATAATGATCATATGTTGAAATTGGTAAGTTATCATTTAACGATAACTTTTTAGGATTGTCACCATTCCTATAATCGTGATAATCATTATAAGAATTAATTAAGTTAAACACTAATTTATTAATGTTTAATCAGGGCGAATATAGTTCAACTGTTGTTCAAGATTTATTATAAACACCAGATATTAATCCTAAAGTATTGTTACTGTAGCTGTTATTTAATGATCTTAAATTATTAGAATTATCGCTATAACTAAAATCGTAATACAAAATATTATCTTGCATTATTAATTTTGCTTCAGCGTTAGTAAGATGATAATTTAATCAAAGGTTAAAAATGACATTTGCATTATATTTATCAATTGAATTATCATGAATAACAACTGTTTTACCACTATCAGAAAAAATATTAAATAAGATATTAATAAAAGTATCATCTTGTGCCATGCTCATAAATTTTTTAGCACTAGTTTGAAATTGAGAATTAATACTTGCAAAATCACTTAAAGATAACGATAATGTTCTATTGGTAATTGTAGAATTTAATTTTTGCATTAAATAAGTATGCGAATTTTTTAAAGCTGGTGCTAAGTAATCAGTAATGATTTGATTATCAAATTTATATTGATCAAAATATTTAGAAATAACACTAGCATTATTACTACTGTGTGTTCCTAAAAATAAACTATTATTTTGATATTGTTCAAAATTGGCACTACGATAAGACTTCATTTTCATTGGTTTTAAAAACCCATTTTGTTGCATTGATGTTGCTAAATCATTTTTTAAGAATATACTACTCATTTGACTAATTTGATAACCAATTGATAATGGTCATAATTTGTTAAATAATGGTTTTTTATCACTAGTTTTAATATAAAATTTTGGCGCAGTTGATTTTTTATCATTATCAACATTTCATATTGTTGATAATTGATCATTACTCATACCTTCAAACCTCGAATCCATAAGCGTAAATTGAGAACTATAAGTAAATGTTTGCACTGAATTACTAATCACTACTAAAAAAGTACAAGCAAACGCTAATCCAATTACTGACTTAACTCCTAAGCGCAATGATATCATTAGAGCTAAAGATGAAAATAAGCAAAAGAAAACTATTGAAACGAATAATTCGCCAAGGAACCCTGATCAAATTAAATGATCCAATGATTTAAATTTAATATTATTTAAAAGAATAATTGTTTGTGATCCTAATATTGGCGTGATAAAAATGATAAAAATACTAATTAACGATAGTCATTTTTGTATTAAAATGCGTTTTCGTGAAATTGGTTTTGAAATCACTAACAAAAGTGAACCCTCATTAATTTCATCACGAAATAATTGAACACTTTTAAAAGACGCGAAAAGCGCAATAATCATAATTAAAAATGGTGGTAAAATTGTATACACTAATAAAATCATTGTTCTGCTAATTTCTAAGGGACTTCCAGCAGCTAATCGATTATTATTTAATTTATAAGTTAAAATAAATGCTAAAAAATCAATAATTACTAAAGCAATTACTAAAAATACTCATGTTGAAACGGTACGAAAATATTTTTTTAAATTATATCTGAAAAGAATCATTTTTATTGACCTCGTTTTTATTATCGTTGCTTATTTATATTATCAGCACCAATTAGATTATTTCCTCTTTTGGCCTTGATAAATAATCAAATTATTACTTTATAATTTATTCTTTTAATCATAAAAATTATAGCATATTTAATTTAATAAACACGCTATAATTCTTAAAATACTATATTAACTCTAATATAAAAACATCTTTATTAAGTGAATTTAATAAGGGTGTTTTTTAATTAATTAAAATTTTCTATCGTGGTGAACTCAATCTGTTTGATTTGGAATAAGATTTTTGTAATTAAATTCTCCTGCATTTTTAAAATTAGCATGAAAATCTATATAATAATAATTATCTGTAAGATCGCTTCAGAACGTAACTAGGAATCTCCCTGTAATTTGATGAGGTGTTACATTAATGTGATTAATTGTTGTATATGCTCAATTAAAAACATTATATCTTGAAACTAAATGTGCCGTAACTATAGAAGTAACTGATTTATAATCCTTATCTATTTTGTTAAATTTTGCTCAATATCTAGTTGTTTCTAAAGCTAATGCTCCAACTGCTTCTGTATCTTTTCCTTTAGAATTTACTCAAGCATTGAAATTACGTTGTCATAAGATTTGGTTGTTACTTTCTTTGGGTAATTTTTGAATGTTTCAATTATTAACATTATATGATGTATTTTTATCATATTTAATAATAGCTCTAACATTAATATTTAATGAATTGCTTAAATCAACCATTGCCCCTCATAAATATCCGTTATTATGTAATATATTAAAACTTCTTATTTTTACTTTATTAGCATCTCAATTATATTTTGTTTTTAAAATTGAAAAATGATTTAGTAATTGATGAACGTTAGTATTTTTGGCTTTTTGTTGCCAATTGTTGACGCTTTGACCTAAATCAGCTGGTGATTTATGAGTCACGTTATGAGAATGTAAATTTGTTGCGATTGGTGCCACTGCCGATATTAATGGTAATAGTACTAATATTTTTTTCATAATTTTTAACCTCTTTTATTTTTTTAAATTTTTATATTTATTTTTTCGCATTTAAAAAGGCTCATTAGCCCATACATATATTAAAACATAAAAAATACTTATTTAAAAGTGTTTTTATTTTATTAACTGGTCTTTAAAAAAATAATTTAAATTTAATAAAATAAAAAATACTCTTGTTTTTAAAAAGAGTATTTTTTATTTCTTGTTATTTTATGAAAAGTCATTACGTTTAAATAATAAATAAGTTACTGGCACAATTCCGATCGTGATTCCTAAATATAAAAAACTTAAAACGTAGGGATTAGCATAGTTTTCAAATTTAACTTGATAAAAATATTTATTGAACGATGATAGGGGAACATTCAAATCAATCTTTGAATTTAAATTAAGATCATTAACTATTTTATATTCATGCATTAATGTTCATACAAAATTAATTGGTCTGTCTCAAGCATTATAAATGTGTTTGCTAGAGTATCCATTAATTTGACCATTATCAAGATCATCAATATAAAAATCTATAATATTGCTTATACCTTTATCATGATATTTATCTTTTTGAAATACTATGTTACCAATACCTTTGTCTAAAAAACTTTGAGCATTAGTTTTACTCATATGATAATTTAATATTCAATTAAAAAAACTATTAGCATTTTCGGCATTTGTTTTGGGAGAGTTTTTGTCGGGATGTTGATCGTGTGAGGGAAAAGGATTGTAATCATCGCCACCACTACCATCGCTGAATTTAAAGTTTCAAATAAAACGAGCAAGATTACTATTAGAAATTACGCTCATGAATTTTGCAGCACTATTTTTAAACGCACCACCATTATAAGTTTCAAAGTCATTGAATGTTAATTCTAAAGTATTATTTCTAATATCATTTGGTTTAGCAGGTGTGAATGATTTGATTTTATTTGTTAAATAAATTTGAGCATCTTCTAAAGCTGGTGCTAAATAATCACTGATTTTTACACCATTATAATTATTATTATTTAGATAGTTAGTTACATATGTAGAAAATTTAGTACTCTTCTGATCTAAGAAAAAACTATTTGCATATTTAGTAAAATTAACTTCTTGAGTTGATTTTACTTTCATCATTCGTTTGTAACCATTAGTATAACCATCGTTATTATTGACTGATTTTTCATTTAAAAACATACTGCTCATTTGACTAATTTGATAATCTAGTGAAAATGGTCATAGTTTATTAAATAATGGTTTTTTCTTGCTAGTTTTAACATAAATTTTTGGCACATTATTAACGCTGTTATTAGTTAGATTTCATTGTTGAGAGATTGTTCCTAAACCACCAAACCCAAACTTACCTTTTTTTGAATTAACAATTGTAAATTGATTGTGATATGTAAACATTTGGACACTATTACTAATGACAACTAATATTGTACAAGCAAATGATAATCCTAAAACTGATTTAACACCTAAACGCAATGATAGCATTAAAGCTAGTGAAGAAATTAGTAAAAAGAAAACAATTAATACGAAAAATTCACCCATTAAACCTAATCAAATTAAATGGTGTGCTGCTCTATATTTAATAAAAATTAGCATAATTGTTGTTTGTGTTGCTAAGATTGGTAGGATAAAAATTCCAAAAATAGTAATCAACGCAAATCATTTTTGCATTAAAATGCGTTTTCGTGAAATTGGTTTTGAAATCACTAACAAAAGTGAACCCTCATTAATTTCATCACGAAATAATTGAACACTTTTAAAAGCAGCAAACAAAGATATAATAACTACTAAAATTGGTGTTAATAAAAGATAGGTATTAAAGATCGCTTTTTTGTTTGAATCCTCTCAAAATAAATTATGATTCGTACTATTAACCGGTCACGTATTAGTAAATATTAGAGAAAATAAACCTACTAATCCTATTCCCAAAAATAATAAGATTCATGTAGAAACGGTACGAAAATATTTTTTTAAGTTATATTTAAAGATAATCATTTTTATAAATCTCCTAATTTTTCATTTATTTTTAACTATAAAAAATTATAGCACGTTAATAATTTAAATTTAGTAAAATAAAAAAATACTCTTATTTTAAAAAGAGTATTTTTTATTTATTGTTATTTTATGAAAAATCATTACGTTTAAATAATAAATAAGTTAGTGGCACAATTCCGATAGTGATTCCTAAATATAAACAACTTAAAACATAGGGATTAGCATAGTTTTCAAATTTAACTTGATAAAAATATTTATTGAACGATGATAAGGGAGCATTCATATCAATGTCTTTGTTTGAATCAATATTATTAAAATAATCATATTGATTCATTATTGTTGAAATAAAATTAATTGGTCGCTCTCATGGATTATAAATTATCATACTATCAGAACCATTAATTCTTCCGTTCGAAATATTATCAAAGTAAAAGTTTAAAAGACTATCACCATCACTATAGTCTTCATTTGCAAAAACTAAATTATCAATTTTTTTAGTTAAAATATTTTTAGCATTCTCTGTACCCATATTATAATTTAAATACCAATTGAATAAACTGTTGGCATTTTTAGCATTCGTTGCAGATGAATTATGGGTTGGATGCATATTAGTTGGCGCATCTGAGTTCCCATCATGATCGTTGCTTGAGCTAAATTTAAAATCTCAAATAAAGTGAAAAAGATTCATATCAGTAATAATAGTAGAAAATTTTGCTGCACTAGTTTTGAATGATCCGTTATTGTATGTAGCGAAATCTTTTAATGTTAATTTTAAGATATTATTTGGTTTAGCAGCATTGTAACTTTGAATTTTATCAGCTAAATAAATTTTTGCATTTACTAAAGTTGGTGCTAAATAATCACTAATTTTGACATTATTATAATTATTATTATTTATATAGTTGGTTAAACTTTTAGAAAAATTATCACTATTTATATTTAGAAATAATGTATTTTCATATTTAGTAAAATCTACTTCTTGAGCTGATTTTACTTTCACTATTTTTTTATAATCATTATCGTATCCGCTATTATTACTAATTGATTTTGGATTTAAAAACATACTACTCATTTGGCTGATTTGATAATCTAGTGAAAATGGTCATAGTTTATTAAATAATGGTTTTTTAGAACTAGTTTTAGCATAAAAATTTGGCACAGGATCAACACTGTTATTAGTTATGTTTCATTCTTTAGAAATAATTGGAGCACCAAAACGTACATCACTTTTTTTCGAATTAATAATTTGGAATTGGCTATGATACGTAAACATTTGGACACTATTACTAACAGCAACTAATATTGTACAAGCAAATGATAATCCTAAAACTGATTTAACACCTAAACGCAATGATAGCATTAAAGCTAGTGAAGAAATTAGTAAAAAGAAAACAATTAATACGAAAAATTCACCCATTAAACCTAATCAAATTAAATGGTGTGCTGCTCTATATTTAATAAAAATTAGCATAATTGTTGTTTGTGTTGCTAAGATTGGTAGGATAAAAATTCCAAAAATAGTAATTAATGATAATCACTTTTGCATTAAAATGCGTTTTCGTGAAATTGGTTTTGAAATCACTAACAAAAGTGAACCCTCATTAATTTCATCACGAAATAATTGAACACTTTTAAAAGCAGCAAATAGAGCTATCAAAATTACTAAAACTGGTGTTAATAAAGTGTATATATTAAGGACTGCTTTTTTATTTGAATCCTCTCAAAATAAATTATGAGTTGTACTATTAATTGGTCATGTATTAGTAAATGTTAAAGAAAATAAACTCACTAATCCTATACCTAAAAACAAAAGAACTCATGTTGAAACAGTACGAAAATATTTTTTTAAGTTATATTTAAAGATAATCATTTTTATAAATCTCCTAATTTTTCATTTATTTTTAACTATAAAAAATTATATCATATTAATAAACCAATTATAATAATCTAATTTAAAAACACAAAAAAATACTCAATATGAGTATTTTTTTGTGTTTTTAAATTATTTTATGTGTGAATTCAATCACCTGTTACTGGTTTTAGTTGTTTGTAACTAAAAGGTGTTCCGGCAGTATAACTAGCAGTTCAATCTATATAATAATATCGATTTGGTAAACTTCCTCAAGAGTTGATAAAAAATCTACCATGAATTAAATTTGGTTGTTCTCAAACATGGTTGATTGTTGTATATACATAACTTGGAAAACTAAACCTTAGATTCAAACGATGAATTAAATAATGGTTTCATGAATTAGAACCATTGCTTCTATATCTATAAACTTGGCTTGTAGCTTCTCAATATTTGGCTACTTCTAAAGGTAGAGCGCCGATGGCAATTGTGTCTGTACCCTTAGATGTTCTTCAAGCGTTAAATCCGCGTTGTCATATTAATTGTCCATTACTTCTACTTGGTAATTTTTGAACTTGTCATTGATTAACGCTATATGATTTATTGTCATCGTATTTAATAAAAATATTTACAGAAACTTTTAATGAATTTTGTAATTCAGCAATCGCTCCTCAAAAAGTTCCGTTATCATTAACTGAGAAATGAAAACTTGTCATTTTTACTTGTTTAACATCTCAACCATATTTTGTTTTTAAAACTGAGAAATGGTTTAATAATTCAGGAACTGTTGTTGCTTTAGAATTTTGTTTTCAACTATTTACATCTTGGCCTACATCAACTGTTATTTTGTGGGTTGGATTTTGAGTGTGTAAATTTGTTGCTAGGGGAGTTATTGCCGATACTAAGGGCAATAACACTAGTAATTTTTTCATATTTAACATCCTTTTTTTATAATTTATTTTATTTTATTTATTCTTTATGTAATAACTATACAATAATATTAAAACATAAAAACGCAATTTAATTACAAAACCCACCAAATATCATTATTGATTTGGTGGGTTTTAAATATTAATAAATTAATTAATTTATTAATATCGTCATTAAGTTAATTAATTTACTAGCATCAAAAATTAATAAAATAAAAATCATTGGTAATGAGCATATGATTAGGGTAGGTTCGTATATATAATTTAATTTTTGAGTATAATTAGTTTTATTGAATGCAAATGATAAGTAAGTTTTAAAATTTAAACGGTTTTTTTTGGGATTTATAAAATAATTAATAATTGCGATTGTCAGTTTTATTAATATAGCAAATACCCACGGACTAAAAATCATAAATAAAACTGAAATAATAAAACTATTTGAACGATAATTATGATTAATAATTGATAAAATTTTTAAAAATAAAGTGATTAATATTATCGACAACATCATTAATAAAAATATGACTTTTTTTGAATGTTGGCTTCAGCGATTTTTCATAATGATTGGGTTTTGAACTTCGTTATTTTTTCGCATCGAAATAGAAGATGCAATATATAAAGATATTAAAACAACAAATAATCCCGCAATTAAAAAATAAAGAATAGTATGATCCAAATGACTATAATTTATAATAAATCAGCTTTCATGAGATCCTCTTAAATAATATTTTCTTAAAAATCCAAAATTTATTAATCAGAAAAATGAAACCAAAGTATAAAATGAATAAATTATGAAATGAGTATATTTTGATTTTTTATAATATTTTATTTCTAAATTTCTAATATCTATATAATTATCTTCAAGACTAGTTTCTTGATAAAATCTTGGATGATAAGGTCTCAAAATAATAAAATGATAGATTAATGAAAATGAAATAAATATTGCAGAACCATAAACAAAAAACAACATTAATTAAGTACCCCTTTAATTGATAAAGTTAGCGGAATTGCAATAAGATATAAAACAGATATTATATAAAATATTTTAATTCGATAAGACACACAAAAGATATTAGTAAACCAGAAAGGAGTAACAATTCTTTGTGTTTTATTATCTGATTTTGATTGAGGCATAAATGAGGCTGGTACATCTCTTCATATCTTCGAAATAATCATTTTCATTTTTAATTTAAACGAGAGTTTTTCCTTTATTCTAGATGGGTTTTTAGCTCTTAAAACAAAAAGAACAATACTTACTATTAAAAACACGATCATTACCAATGCTATAAACAATACAAGCGTAAAGACTCAAATTAAAGCAACAGAAATTAAAACAAAAAATAATCATAAAATAGATTTTGAATCATTACTAATTGTAAAATAACAAATTGCTATTGCTGCAATTGAAAATAACAATATTAATGTAATTGATCAAACAGATCAAAATGGTGTTATTCGTTTTCAACGATTAATTTTACTTTCCATTCCATA
The DNA here is from genome assembly GCA_965222755.1 of Mycoplasmatales bacterium. Taxonomy (GTDB): domain Bacteria; phylum Bacillota_I; class Bacilli_A; order Mycoplasmatales; family JABABV01; genus JABABV01. Next base: position 396,816 of record CBDCUK010000001.1, read on the forward strand.
TTTGTTATTTAATTTTTTATTATAATTTTTAACATAAAAAGACAAAGTATTAAATTCAAAAAATCAAGTTCGTTTAATTCTTTTGAATTCATTATTCTTTTTGATTTCTAAAGACTGCCCAGTATATAATCCTTCCATTTCTGCTTCAGCTCAAGATGTTTTATATGACTTTGGTCCATATGGTTTCAATACTATGAAGTGAAATATTAAAAAATTATTAATAATTAATAAAGTTGTATATAAGATATAATAAAAAATATTCATAATGATTTCCTTAAGATTAAATATAGTCTTTGTTATTTTGTAAAAATTTAAATATATTACAAAATTATATCATATATATTAAATATTACTAAATTTTTAGATTAGAAAAAACACTTGTTTAATAAGTGTTTTTTTTGTAATACTTTTATTTCAAATTCTTCATATACTTTTGCATTTTTTTAATATCTTCTATTGTTGTTCCTGTATTAATTATATCTTTTCATGTCATATTCATTTTTTGGAATGAACCCGATTTTATAAATCGTATATATTTTATTTGGATGTAAATAATTTTGTAAGTTACCTTCTATTAATCGGTCTTACATTAATTTAGTTAATGAATTACCAAAACTAATTGTCGATGCATCTGGAGAATATGATGCATCATCTGTTTCGTGTGTTGCATATCTTTCGGTATGCATCTGTGAACTATCTATTCCTGAACCTGATTCGGTTCCAATAGATTGAACATTATCTTCAACAAAATCATATAAATCTAATTTTGATTTTGTAAAGATTGTTCTATCAACTTCACTAAAAGTTGATAGACCTTGAGCTTCTCTTTCAGAAGCATATGAATTATGAATTTGTGTTCGTTGTAAAGGCACTAAACTTAACATCGGTGCTACTATTAATATTTTTTCATATTATTAAAATTCCTTATTAATTTATTTTATATAAATGTCTTGCTAAAAAATAGTATCACAAAATAAACGTTAATAAAAGGGTATTTAAAATTTAATTATAAATAATTATGATGAAAACGAATGGAAAAATTTAATTATTCCTTCATAAGAAAAAGGTAATATAGTTATCGCTATTGGTAATGCCATAATTATCAAAATTGGTAATAGTAGATAACCAGAATTAATTTTATAATCAACAGTATTAAATGATTTCATTAATCAAAACTTTAATTTTAAATTTGTAGTTTTAATGTTGCTAAAGTAATTAATGATTCCTATTAAAAGTTTTAATAGAATTAAAATAATTCATGGTGCCAAAATACTAGTAATTCCAAATAAATAAAAGACACTTGAATCATAATGATAATTAGTAAATTGAAAAAATAATTTAAAATTGAAAATTACTATTATAGTTAAAATAAAAAGCAATACCAAAATATGAGAGATTGGTAATTTTGATCAACGATTTTTAATTTCTTTGTTGTTTATTGTTTTGTTTTTGAGATTTAATTTTTGTTCTATTATTTGATTGCGAGTTGTGTGGTCTGAGCTTCTTGATTTAATAGTGTTTCTAAAAAATCATCTACGACTATTATTGTATGGAAAAAAATTACAAAAGACTACTAAAATAAAACTTATAAAAATTCAAAAAAATAAATTTGTTGGTTTAGATATAATGAATGCCGAGACAATATTATTAATGTGATCAGATTGATGATGACTCTGATCATAATTATAATACGCAAACGAAAAAACAACTAAAAAGAAAATCATAAAAGGAATACTAGATAATAAATAAAAAGGTGATCTATTTGATTTTCTTTTATATGTGCGCATATCTTTGTAATCCTCTTCAGCAATGTTTGTTTTTTGATAAAACTTTACTTGATAAGGACGTAGTACAATAAAGTGATATATTCCTATAAAAGATATAAATGTTAGTATTGCAAAAATTATATAAACAACAGTATTAATCATATTTACTTCTCACTTCTTTCTAAACTATTAAATATTATACATTATTTTTAAACTAGGATAGTTATTTTTTTGATTGGAACTCTACTTTTTAGTGTTCTAATATTAGAATCATTTTATTGAAAAATTACAAATAAAAAAAACAAAACCCATTTATAGTGGTTTTGTTTTTTTGATGTTAAATCATAGTCACAACAAAGGCAGATATTAAATATACTAGAGCAATAATTACAAACAACATTATTTTATATGAAACACAAAATATATTAAAGAACGAGAAAGGAATTGTGATTACATTTTTTTTCTCATCAATTGATGAATAAAAGAAATTCAAATTAAAATTCAAAGCTATTAAAGTTCTTTTTAATAGAAATTTAACAACTTCACTCTTTTTTCATAACAATATATCGATTTCTTTTTTTCTAATTTTAAATATAATAAACAAAATTATCATCAAAATTGTAAAAACGAAAAAAACAAATAAAAATATTAGTAATACAGTTCCTCAAATTAACGTAACAGAAGTTAAGAAAAATCATAAAAATAAGATTGAATTAATATTGACAGCAAATAATAAATTAAAAATGATCGCACTCGAAACAGCAAAACCAATAATTAAGATCATTGATAAAATTATTCAATATCAACCAATTCGTTTTCAGCGATTAATTCTAGTTTCTATTCCGTATTTTTCATTTAATTTTTTATTAACATTTTTAACATAAAAAGATAGCGTAAAAGGTTGCGATCAAAAAGTAGATTTGTTTCTTTTTCATTTATTGTTTTCTAATACTTCTAATTTTCTATTAGTGTTTGATCCAATCATTACGCATTCGGCTCATTTAGATTTATACATATTAGGACCAAATGATCTTAATATTAAAAAATGAAATATTAAAAAATTATTAATTGTAAATAATAATACATATAAAATATAATAAACAATATTCATGGAAATCTCCTCTAACTATTAAAAAACTTTCTTTAATAAATCAATAAAATGTTGAAAATCAGAAATGGAAAACATAAAAACTATAGGTATGAAAAATAGTAATAAATATGGCACTATCACAAAAAAATGACTACCTATGTATTCGGAATGATTAAATGATTGCGCAATTCAAGTTTTAAAACTTACTAATCCTTTTTGTTTATTTTTTACTTTATTATAAAAATAGTTAATTGTAGCTATCATTATTTTAACAAAAATAACAACAATTCAAGGAACAATAATCATTGATAAAGCAAAATCAAAAAGACTCCTTGATGAATAACTTAAATTATTTAAGGTTATAAAAAAGTGAAAAATTCAGATAATTTCTATTAGTAATAAAAACATTAATACTAATGGTGCTAATCGCGGTTGATGACTTCAACGATTATTAGACCAAAAATTTATTTTTGTTTTTCTAGCGCTATTATTAATATCAATATTTGTTTTTTTGTTTTTTCAAGTATTGTTATCAAGAACATTAATAGCACGTAATAAGAGTATAAACACTATATACACGATTCCAAAAGAATATAAAAAATCATTTAAATTTTGATATGATGAGGAATAGTGTTCTTTATCACCATAATTACCATCAGCTCACATAAGCGCCATTCCACCTATTCACAAAAGAATAATTGATGTAATTGAAAAAATGGAAGTCTGAGTATTTTTATATTTATAAGTTTTGATATCAAAATAATCTATCAAAATTTTATTTGGTTTATTATAAAATTTTGCTTTATATGGTCTTAGAATAATAAAATGATATATTATCATCGCCGATATAAATGTTGAAATTATATAGATTATATATGTTTCCATAATTAGTTCCTTAATTAGTTCCTTGATTATAAATAATAATGAGATTGTAATTTTATTTTCTTTATTTTATAAAAAATTTTAATTAATTATATCATATATAATAAAATTAATTAAAGTTTTTAGTAATTACAAAATTGAATTTTATTTATTTATCTTATATAAATAGTTTTATTGTGTAGTTGCTTTAGTAAAAAAAATAAAACCATTAAAATTTAAAATCAGTCCTTTTTTCGGTGTATTTGGAAAATCACTTGATAAAAATACTAAATCTTTAAAAATTTTTATTAAATCATTAATAATAGTCTTAGCTATAAAAATAATAATTAATGCTAAAACTACAGCAATTTCAATGAATATACCTGAAATGGCTAATTCTTCTGCTTCTAATGCAATTATTGCTTCATTACCTTCTGTAGAAAAAAGTATTTCAACTAATTCATCAAATTTTTTAAGAGCTTTTCTGTCTTTTTTAAAAGAGTGAATATCATATCCTGATTTTATCATTTCTTCAATAATAAAATTAAAATGCACATATTTAGCGATGGTTTTAAATGTAGCTCCATTGATATAAATTTTTACTTTACCATATCATGTAGCATGAAATGCTGTTTTTCCATTAATATCATTATAAGTTTTTGAATCTACAGGTATAGATGCCATAATATTAATTGATGTTTGTTTTTGGATTTTAGATCTTAAAGGGTTTCAAAAATCATAAACTAAATGCATCGACATATTACCTATATTACCATCAACAGCAAAATAATTAACCTTAAGATTCGCTTGCATAAAACCATCACTAGTATTTTCTAAAGGGAATACTTTATAATTAATTATTCCTTTAATATTGTCTAAGTGTTTATACTTTAAAAAGAATTCACAATACCCAGATCAAATATCATATAAATTATCTGTTGGTGTGGGGCTTTCATTATTTTCTCTTACATATAATCCATAATCCTGCTTATCAAGTTTATTTTCAAATACTTGATAAATATTATCTGGGTTTAATTTAATTTCTCCATAAAAATTATGAGTACTAAAATTTGACGTTTTGATATATCATCCTGATACTCAATATAAATTATCTCTATTTAACCCTCCGTCTTTGTAAATTGAGCGCATTGAAATTGCAGCACTATCAGAAGTAATATATTGATTTACTTCTAAAATTTTTTCTGCATTAGTAATAGCTGATTTAACAATTGTTGGATTGTCAATTAAATTTTCTTCCTCATCATTATTGTTAACGTTATTTAATAAGTTATTTTCAGTTTTTTTAACATAATGAGCTTGCTGGTTGGAAGCATTAATAGTTTGGGCATTTTGGTTTATGGGCGAAGCTAATAAACCAAATACCATTCCAATAGTTTTTATCATAAAATCTCCTTGTAATATTTTTTCAATATTTACATTTTAATTATTTATTCCTATTTAATAATTTTTCTAAATCATTTATATTTTTTGGTGGCGATGGCGGATTTCAATTTTGATCAACTCAAGCACCATAAACTTTGATATTAACTTGTAAATCACTTGCACTAGGATACAAATCTTCTTCTTGGTATGTATGATGAAATTCTGAATGTAATTTTTCTCCAAAGCCAATTCTGATTGTGTTAGTAGCATCGGAACCATTATTTCAATGATGATTTCATGGATTGCTTTGATCTTCAAAGTAATGGTGATCAATTTTATCTGATGCGCTTAAATGATTAGCAAATCAACTATTAGACATTTCTAATGATGTACTGTAATTATTTTTTGGTGATCCGGTAGATTTCCCTTCATCAGTCAAATCTTTGCTGTCTAAATTAGATGTAAATCAAGCGTAAGTAGAATGGTATACTTCATGTGATGATTCTTGGTGATGTCATTCTTTTCAAGTCATTTTTAATTGTGGTTTGAATCCAATTTTATAAATTGTATAATACATTCCAGGATGATTTATATCACCCTCATTTCCTCTTTGAACAACCTTATTCATTAAACTATATAGTTGAGATTGAAAATCAATCTCAACTGAATCAGGATAATATCTTGCATCATTGGTTTCATGACTACCATATTTTTCAGTATGCATTTGTGAGCTATCTATAATGTTGTTACTTTTCACAACTACATTATCAATTTGATTGTCTCTTGTGATATTAGTTGGTAATTCGTCATCAAGATAAAACGTTCTATAAACTTCGCTAAATTTAGCGATAGCACTTTGTTGTTGAAGATCAAAAGTATTTTGATATATTTGACTAGTTTGGATTGGTAAAATTCCTATAATTGGACTAATTACTAATAATTTTTTCATTCTTTGTTTCCTTTTTTAAAATTTATTTTAATTATTATTTATTCCTATTTAATAGATTGTTTAAATAATTATAATTTTGTATTGCAGGGTTTCAATTTTGATCAACTCAACCACCATAAACTTTAATTTCTAAACTAACTGTTGCTTTAGCATATAGATCTTCTTCAGCATAATAGTTTTGATTTTGAAAATTAGTATGTAATGTTTCACTAAATCCAATTTTTACAGTACTACTAATGTTATTATTAAAACTTTTTTTACTACTATCTCGAAATTGATAGTTATTACCATCTTTTAAAATTGGAGCTGTTAGATCGTTAACAAAAGAACCATTATCAACATCTCTACTAGTTGAAAAAATTAGTAGTGGTGATCCTGTTTGTTGTCCCGAAGGTGCTCCTTCATCTAAATCATTACTAAATCAGGCGTACACATTATGACCAATATAATGAGCATGATATTGGTAATGTCACTCTTCTCATGTCATATTCATTTTTGGAATAAACCCAATTTTATAAATCGTATATATTTTATTTGGATGTAAATAATTTTGTAAGTTACCTTGTATTAATCGGTCTTGCATTAATTTAGTTAATGAATTACCAAAACTAATTGTTGATGCATCTGGAGAATATGATGCATCATCTGTTTCGTGACTTGCATATTTTTCAGTATGCATCTGTGAACTATCTATTCCTGAACCTGATTCGGTTCCAATAGATTGAACATTATCTTCAACAAAATCATATGAATCTAATTTTGATTTTGTAAAGATTGTTCTATCAACTTCACTAAAAGTTGATAGACCTTGAGCTTCTCTTTCAGAAGTATATGAATTATGAATTTGTGTTTGTTGTAAAGGCACTAAACTTAACATTGGTGCTACTATTAATATTTTTTTCATATTATTAAAATTCCTTATTAATTTATTTTATATAAATGTCTTGCTAAAAAATAGTATCACAAAATAAACGTTAATAAAAGGGTATTTCAAATAATTTTATATTTTTAATAATATACATAGAGAAAATGATAAAAATAATAAAAATCTTGTTATTATTTTTAACTAATTTTGATTGTAATTAGTTTTTTAGAAAATTTATATTTAAAAAAACAAAACCTTTTTTAAAGTTTTGTTTTTTTTGATTTGATATCTGAAAAAGCATAAAAAAATATTAGCCTTAAAATTGAATAAATAATTAAATACTCAATGTTAAACCTAATATTTTAAACTTGGTCAAAATGATATGGTGGAGCGGACCAGAATCGAACTGGCGACCTCCTGTGTGCAAGACAGGTGCTCTACCAATTGAGCTACCACCCCATATGGTGGGACTAAGAGGACTCGAACCTCCGACCTCACGATTATCAGTCGTGTGCTCTAACCAGCTGAGCTATAGTCCCATATGTATTTTTCAAGCAATAGATATAATACAATAAAATCGTTCAAAATACAAGTATAAATTAGATAATATACAAATTAAATATTATGATATAATCTTTACATTAATATAACCAGTTAAAAAATGAATGAAGTGTGATTAAAAAAATGCCAAAAACTTGTAAAGAATGAATTAGAAAACAATTAAAAACTAAAATTACAGGCAAGGAATTTGAAGTTAGATTAGAAAATAGAAAAATTGTTGATTGAATGTTCACAAAGAACAATAACGTATTAATAATAGAAGATAAAGAAATAAATGATATAAACTTTAATAAAGCAATAATTCAAGTTAATAATTATGGAAGTAGTCTTGTAAATAAATACAATAACGTTATTACTATAGCGGTTAAAGAAATTAATGATGAAAACCATCAAGTTGCGGTTTATTATAATGGGAAAAGAATGGATAATCATCCAAAAAATAGCTTAAATAGTCTAGAATGATACTTTAATCAAATTGATATTAAATTTGATAAAGAAAAATTGATAAAGAATATTAGTGAATTAAATAATAAATTGCATAAATATGACATAGCAGATAATATAAGATCGTCTATTTCCTCAACTTTTTTAGTATGTATTAATAAAAATATGGAATTATCTGTTACTGATAGTATCGCTTCTATAAAAATAAAAGTAAAGGATTCCTTACGTTCTTATTGTTGCACAGAAAAAACAGAAGATTTAAATAAATGAAAAAAAATAGAAACTCTATATGATAGATTTAAATTAGATTTAGAAAAACAAAAATCATTTCTAATAGCAGGCCATTTATATGAAATATGATTATATATAAAACATAATATATATTTATATATAAAGAATTGTACGACTAAGGGATATGATATTATGTCTTTGTTTTTTTCTACTTTTAGCAAATATGCTTTAAGCAATGATAAAGGGCAGTATTTTACACCAGACCATATTTCGTCTTTAATGGTTAAACTAATAGATGTAAATGTTAATTCTGTAGTATTAGATTCTACGTGTGGATCTGGAACATTTTTAACAAAGTGTATGGATATGATGATTTCTCAAGCCAATAATAATGAAAAACTAATACAAAATATAAAACAAAATCAAATTTATGGAATAGAAAAAGATATAACAATATATGGTTTGGCAACAGCAAATATGTTGCTTCACAAAGACGGAAGATCAAATATAGAAAATGATGATTGTTTTAATTATTTACCAAAATTAAAAAATAAAAAAATTAATAGATTAATAATGAACCCTCCTTACAATGTAAAAAATTCAAAACCAGAATTAAAATTTTTATTGGATAGTTTAGATGTTTTAGACAAAGAGGGTAAAGCGGTTATTATTTTACCTACATCTTGTGCAACTAGTGATAAAAATGAAAAATTGAAAAATGAGTTAATGCAGAAACATACTTTAAATGCAGTAATGACTTGTCCTCCTGAATTATTTAATCCTTCAGCTAGTACGCATACATGTATAATGGTTTTTACAGCCCACGTGCCACATAAAGGTAAAGTATACTTGGCAGACTGAAAAAATGATTTACATTATAAAACTTCAATTATGAAAAATGATGTTAGAATATGTGATCAAAAAAAATGAACAAAACGAGAATCAGAATGATTAAAAAATTATAAAAACAAAGATGGTTTATTAGTAGATCTTAATTACAATGATAATTGATTATATGAAAATCATTTAAAAATTGATTATTCAAAAATATCTGAAAAAGATTTTGTTAAAAGAATACGTCAATATGTTGCATTCAAAATAGAAAATAACATTAATTAAAAAAAAGGATAATATTTAAAAATATGAAAATTACTACAAATGTTAACTTAGATTCTATAAATAAAAAAATGTTTAAGGTGGAATCTATTTTTCCTAAACTAAAAATAAAAAAATATCCATCAATACCAAAACAAATAGGTAATATTAGATTTATAAGTTCCACATCTATTAATAATGGTGTTGCTAAAAAGGTGGCTATTATAGGGAACCCTGTAAAAAGTAATTGTATTACTGTATCAACAAACGGAGCTTGTTTTGATGCTTTCTATCACCCTTATCCTATTATGGTTTCTTCTGATGTAGAAGTTTTACGTAACCTAAATTTAAATCCATATAATTCTATGTACATAATAACTATATTAAATGCAAATAAACTTAAATATAATTTTGGTAATAAACCTAAAAAAAATGCTGTATTTAATAGTTTAATTGAATTACCTTGTGATGTTAACGGTGACCCTGATTGAATATTTATGGAAAATTACACTAAAATAATACTAAAATCAAATAATTTAGAATTAAATTTTTCACAAAAATATTTAAATAATTTAAAAAGACATCCAATAAATTATGAAAATTGAAAAAAATTTAATATAACCGAAATATTTTCTTTACAATCTGCAAAAAAATGTATAGATAAAAAGAAAATCATTGATTCTAATCCTAAAAAATATAATTATATAACTAGAACAGCATTGCAAAATGGACTTTTAAAGAAAATAGGAATTCAAGAAAAATCTATTATAAATAAAGGCAATTGTATATCTATAGGTTTGGATACTCAAACAGTTTTTTACCAAGTTAATGATTTTTATTGTGGTCAAAATATACAAATAATTAGAAATTCTAAATTAAATAAATATAATGCATTATTCATAGTAACAATATTAGAAAAATATGTAAAAAGCAAATTTTCTTGAGGTAGTAATGGCGCGACTATAACAAGACTAAAATCTAGTTATATTAAATTACCTTGTGATATTAATGGTGATCCTGATTGAATATTTATGGAAAATTATATTCAAAGAACAGCTTTTAGCAAATATATATAAAAAATAACCACTATTTAACTAGTGGTTATTTTGGTTTTTATTATAAATTACTTTTCAATAATTAAACTAATTTCCCTAAATGTAATAAAGTTCTTACATATTGTGAAACGTATGAGTTTTCATTATCGTATCAACTGATGATTTTGTAAAGTTTTTTACCATCAACGTTCATTTCTCTAGTTAATAAACTATCGTAAATTGAACCATGAGTTGAACCAATGATATCTGAAGAAACAATTGGATCAATTGCATATTCTAATGTTTCATTAGCGGCTTTCTTCATTGCTGCATTAATTTCTGCAACTGAAGGATTAGACTTTAATTCAACTACTAAGTCAACAACTGAACCAGTAATTACAGGAACTCGCATTGCGATTCCATCTAATTTTCCAAGTAATTCGGGTAATGCTTTACCTACGGCAATTGCAGCTCCTGTGTTAGTTGGGATAATATTTTCAGCAGCGGCACGGGCACGACGTAAGTCAGCGTGAGGCGCATCTTGTAATTTTTGATCTGAAGTATAACCATGAACTGTTGTCATAATTCCTTTAACAATTTCAAAGTTATCATTTAAAATTTTAGCGATTGGTGCTAAACAGTTAGTTGTACATGAAGCTGCTGAAACAACAACATCATTTTTATCTAAAATGTTATGGTTAACATTATAAACGATTGTTTTCATTTCACCAGTACCAGGAGCAGAAATTAATACTTTTTTAGCTCCAGCAGTGATATGCTTTTTAGCATCTTCTAATTTACGGAAGAATCCTGTTGATTCAACAACAACATCTACGTCAAGTTTTTTTCAAGGTAGATTTTCAGGATTTCTTTCAGCGAAAATTGGTGTAGTTGTTCCGTTAACTACGATTGCGTTATTTGTTAATTTAACCTCTTTGAAATAGTTAAATTGACGGTGTGCTGTATCGTATTTTAATAAGTGTAATAAAGTTTCAGGAGAAGTTAAATCGTTAATTGCAACAACTTCTACATCTTTACGTTCGATTAATTGACGGTATACTAGACGTCCAATACGTCCAAAACCATTAATAGCGACTTTTATCATTATGATTAGCCCTCTTTCTTTTTAAAACATGTAAATAATAAAAAATTATAGATTATATATAATTAAATATATAATAATAATTTTATATAAACAATTATAACTCTTTTTAGTGATAAAATAAACTAATTTTTAATTAAATACTAGCTAAACTTCTTGATATTGTCAAAAATTCTTTTATCTATCAATTCTTGACGCGTAATAGTTTTGATTTTGACAATGCTTTCACGCAAAATTATCATTTGATAAGGCGAAATATCTAACTCTTTAATTAATTTAATTTTTTTATGTGTCCCTTTAATTGTATCAAAAATAACTTGGTTTTCTTTTTTAAAATTAATTAATAAAGGTTTTCCAGAATTATTAATAAAAATAATTAAAGGGCGGTGTTCTTTTGGTGAATTAGTATTTTCGTAGAAAATTTTAATTAAACCATTATGAGTTACTTCATAACGTACTTTTTTACGAATTTCATTTTTAGTTAACATTCTTAACTCTGGGAGTTTGTGTTTACGTAAACAAATTAAATCTTTTAAAATTTTTAAATCTAAATGATGTTGATTTAATTTGTTTCAATCAATTTCACTAATGCTACTTTTCATAAACTCAGTACTAAAAAGCATGTTTTTACTACGATAGAATTCTTGGCCTTGAACAAATAAAGGAATTCCTTGGGAAATCAATAAACAAACATTTGATAATAAAATAATTTTTTGTAGTTTTAATTCCGCAATGTTTTTTTCAAAACTAGTTAATGTATCATATAGCGTTCTTGTGTGAAGTGTTTGTAAAAAGTTAATATTATTTTTGGGATCATTATCAACTAGTAAACCAGTTAATCCTAAAATAAAATTATCACGTTCTAAGAAGTTACCAGTTAAATAACCTTTAACGTGTTCTCCTTTAGTAACTGATAGGCCAAACAAAGCAGTCGGATAAGCTTTTGAAATTTCAGAAGATGAACTTCCTTGAATGCTATCAACCATAAAAATAACATCTTTATTAATTTTCAATAGTTCTTTACGAATATTGTTAACGACGTTAAAAGGGATGTCTTTTGAATCTGATAAACGAAAGCCATCAACTTTATAAGTTTTTAATCATCAGATGAAAGTATCAATAATAACTTTCTGAACCATTTTTAATTTGTAATTAAAAATGTATTTGTTGGCTACTTTATGAAAGTAGTATCCTGGAACACTATATTGAAAACCAGAAAGTTTAATATTAAAGAGACGTTTAAATGACAAATCCATAATAACACCAATATTCTCTTTTCGAATTACTGATATTAAATTTTTTAATTCTCGAATTCTTTGATAAGGATCAGCAACACTACTAGCATATGAGCCTTCAGGAATCATTAATTGATCAGGATAATAACCATAAGTATAAACATTATTGTTAGGACGAATTTCATCAACAGTTCCAAAATCATAAACTGGTAATAGTTGAATATGAGTGAAACCCATATTTTTAATATAATCCAAGTTGGTACTATCTTTAAAACGATTCGTTGTTTTTCGTTGTGTTAATCCTAAATATTTACCACGAAATTCTTTTTTAATTCCCGAACTAGCATTACTAGTAAAATCACGAATTGATAAGCGATAAATAATTGCATCTTGAAATTTATTAATTTTATGTTTTGCTAACAATAATTTATCTTCAACTTTAAAAGCTTCTTCATCATAAACAACTGATACGATTCCATTAGCTGTTGAAGCATGTGCATAGGGATCTCTTAATTCTTGTCAACTATTGTTCATCTTCACAAAAAATAAATATTCATATTTAGTTAGTCTTTTATTAATTACAACTATTCAAAGACCTTGTTTTGATTTTGTTAAATTTTGATATGTGAAATCTTGTGTATTAAATGGGCGATACATCACTTGCATTTTACTTGCAGTTGGGGCTCAAATTTTAAAAATGGTTTTATTTTTAACGATGCTGGCACCCAGATCATTTTCTTCATAAAAATAATTTTCTTCAAATTTATCTGATTTAGTAAAATCACCAATGAATAATGGTGATTTTAAACCAGAATCACCAATTACAAAATAATTCAGTGAAAAATCAAAAGCAACATTATAAGGAATTCGCGCTTTATATATAAAAAGATCACTTTTTTCCTCAGCACTAGTAATCCGTAAATTATTGATTTTTCCACTTTCACTCATTAGTTTAAAACTTTGTGGGGCAGTTTTAAAAATTGCTGCCTTTGAAATATAAACAGTTACGATTCGATTCTCATCTAAGTAAGCTTCCATTGCTAATAAATCTCTTATCATGTTATTTCACCTTTTTTTCAAAAGTTTTCTACCTCTATAAATTAAATTATATAATATAACTTTTAAAAAAATTAGCAATGATAAATTTTATTTTTTTAAAAATTAAATTATTTTTTATAAAAAAGTAAAAACAATATTTGAAATAATATAGTATAATTTACATATACAAGATATAAAATCAAAAAAACAGGATGTGAAAAAATGCCTACGACAACTAAAAAACCAGCTGCTAAAAAACCGATAACTAAAAAACCAATAGTTAAAAAAACAGCTGCTAGTAAAAAAATAGATACTCAAAAAACAACGCCAAACACAGAAAGTAAATCATCTTCAAATAACAACAACGATAAACAACAATCTAGTACTCAATCAAGTATTAATAATTACATTAATGCTGCTTATCCTCTATATCACATAATTTGAATTTCAATATTTTTTGGATTTGGTTGAATCTTAATTGTTATGTATTACATGATTAGATCAATGGGATTACGCTCAGAATTAATAATGAGAGATGTTAAACCAGAAAAAAAACTAAATCACTTTATCTGACTATGAGTTATTCCACTTATCACATTCATAGTTCCTCCAATCTATTACACAATTAGAGCATGTGGTTACAGAAATCAATTATTACTATCTGATATGAGTAAAAAAAATAAATAACCACTATTAAAAAACAACTATTTTAATTAATAGTTGTTTTTTTAATTTCTAGTTATAATGATTTTGGTTTTTTATAATTATGAATTTTAAGCACCTAAACTAAAAGCAACAAACAGAATTTTGATGATTGCTCATATTGTTGCTAAACCAAGACTAATACAAAATGCAATTATGACAATTCCTCAGCAACTTGTTTTTCAAGCAAGAATTGTTTTTTTATTATTCATAAATTTGAAAAAATTAATTGCTTTCTGATTAGTGATTTCTTTTTTTCAAACTCCAAATTTTATTATATATTTTTGTTTTTTAGCTTTTGATAATCTAGAATTTTTGTTTAAATCATCAGCTTGTAGTGTCTCTAAATGTTTTATACCATTGGCAAGTTCTTTTTTTAGTTGATGGTTTTTTTGTTTTAATAAAAAGATTTTTTGCTCAATAAGTTTATGTTCTGATAAAGAATTTTTTAATTCAGAGTTTATGTTTGTTGTAGTGTTTTTTTGTAATTTATCTCCCATAACATTGCCTCCTCAATTATATTATTATCCATATATTTAAAATAGTTTAAAATTAATTAGAAATTAGATGATGTTCATAAACATCAATTTTCTTTATAATTTTCTCAAATAAATTATACCATAAATTAATTTTGAAAAGTGCTAAAAAAACAACTATTTTAATTAATAGTTGTTTTTTTATGAGTAAAATTAAGTTGCGAAAATTCTCTAACTCAATATTTAATTAACGTTTTTTTGTTCATAAATTGGTTATTTTTATCAATTAATGTTAAATGATGATCTAATTTTGAACTATCTAATTTGTGAATTTGGTATTGTTCACCATATGGTAATTCAGTACTGCTAACAGTATAACAATTAATGCTACTAGTAAAATTAATATTAACTCCACTAGTGCTAACTTGATTATCAAAATCCTTAATAGATTTGATAATTGTATGACCTTTATAATAAATAATATTAGTAATTAAGTCTCAATAATTATCAATATATAAATTGGTAATTCATTCCAATATTGATGGGGTTGGTTTAAGATTATCTAATCCATAAATATAAAAATCATTTGAAATATTAAAATTAATATTCTTTGTATTAGGATTATCTTGATTGTTAATTAGCGCTAAATGGTTTTTATTATTAATATCTTTAAATAAAAGTTGACTATCTGGACCAATATCATCTGGTCCTATTTTATTTATCAATACATAATGATTACTCTTTCGCATATCTTTTTTTAATATTTCACTAAATTGATAGGCTTTTTCTAAAGGAGATAGTGGCTTTTGATGGCATGATGTGATTGTTAAAGGGGTTATAGCAATAAAAATTACACTAGTAACAGCAAATATCATTCTTTTAAAATTCATAATTAATCAAATCTCCTTTTAAATTTTTTCTCATTGATTCATTTCTTCAATATAGCGATTAATTATTTTTGTTGGTGGGGTTCATTGGTTATTATAATCTTCATATATGAATTCGTTATATGGAGAAAGCACTTTATCAGGATGCGAAAAAGAATGAATTAATAATAAAGATTCCAATGATATTCTGATTGTCTTTTTACCTGTCAGTTCTAAAACTTTATGATCTGATATAATATTTTTATAAATCGAAGTTAAATCATTACAGTATTTCATAAAAATCTGATTGTCTTGGCTTATATTACCAGTTAAATATAGATCACCTGATATACTACCGATAAAATAAGAAAAAGCATTAATATCAGTAATATAATCAGCATCATAATTAAATTGTCAAAGGGACATTAAACTATAACTTCAATTATTCTTATTTTCATTATTATCTTTATTCTTAATAACTTTATCATTATAATTATTTTCACAATTTTTATCTATTTCATTAATTGTGCTTTGGAGGCGCAATAATTCTTTTATGTGTTTCTTATTATGAGAACAAGAAGTTAATGGTAATGTTGTTATTGTTAATGATAAAAAAGCTAATAATGATAATTTTAACTTTGATGCTTTCATAAATTATCTCTTTTCTGTAAAATTATTATCTAATATTTAAATTGGATTTGTTTGTTAGTTTTATATCACTTAATTTACATTTGTATTTAAAAATTGGTAAATTATTAAATTTAAATTGATAATATTGGTTTAATAAATTAAAAAAATGATTTTGAAAATATGCTCTTGTGTTTTTATAATTTTCACCGATAGTGAATATCCCTTTATCCATATTATTAATTTTAAAAGGAATTAATAAATCTGCACTATGGGTAGGGGCATCATTGTTTCTACTTCAAGCATAATAATTTCCATCAGAATCAGCAGTAGCTTGATTGTTTCAAAATCTAAATTCAGAATGAGAATCAGAAGAATTATTTATATCAAAGTCTGCTTTTTCTCCTCCTTCAATTGAACTAAAATTATTTGCATCAGAAGGATCGATTGTTGTTCTAAACATACCCATACCTTCTAAACTACCTGAATTATTATAATCAGCATACGCATTATAAGTACTTGGACCACTTAATTCATCAGCATTATGCATCATAGAAGAAAAAATAGTCGGCATAAGATTTAAATTAAAATTTGTATACGGATCCTTTATTTCTCTTTTGTGAATTAATTGTAAAAAAGCTGAATTAGATGATCACTCTATGGTTTTATTTAACGTTGCTCCTACTTTTATAGAACCATCTTTATTTACAGGGTTGTATTGTTTAATTTTAAATGGAGTAAATCTTAAATAACCATCTGGTATTTCGTTTTTTGGACAAGAATCTATAACGTACCTTTTTGTCTCTTTCTTATCTGAAAAACCAAAAGTTTTTGAATCATCATCTGTAACAGAATACCCGGTAGCAAAATAATCTTTTTCTCAATGGATAACAGCCTGATCTCCTATATTTTCAATATCTCCGTTAAAAGCTCTATATCTTTGATGAAAAAACGAAATTGCTCCTTCAGGTGTACTTTTTGATAATTCATATTGAATTACACTACCGTTAGAAACATCATTTAATTTATGTAGTTGACTATAAAGTATGTGATTGTCTAAATCTTTAAATCATTTATTAAGAGTTTGTTTTTAGTGTTTTGAGTGTTGTGAATCTTTCACCAATGACTTACCCTAGTGCCTCAATCATGTTGGGATGAAGATGGCAATCATCTATATTTATTTATTTCATTATTTTGATTTGAATCAATTGATTTTTTAGAAACTATTTTTGGAACAACGTTATTAACGTTACCATTTTGATTTAGTATTTTTTGGTATTTTTTATAAAAATTAACTGCTGTGATAACTTGTTTATAATTACTTATTTGTTTTATATTAATTTTTTCAATCACAATATTATCTATATAATTATTAGTTAATAATATAGATCCTGTTGTGATTGCAGTAAAAACTGTATAAAAATTTTCATTTAATAGTCCTTTTGTTATAAAAATTTATTTAATATAATTTCTATTTTTTATATTTTTTAATGATATATAATTAAATATTATCACAAAAAATAATTATAATGATGATTAAATGGTAATTTATAAAAATATTATAAATAAAAAATAATACTAACAGTATCATAATTATTGTTAATTATTAATGTAATTTACACAAATATATTTTTAATCTTTGTTCTATTTGCTAAGAAAATTATTATAAGGTCAAATAAAGTTAAAACAATTTCCAATATGAAGATATTGGTTTTCTTTGTTTTTAATATAATTAAAATGATGAGAAAGCGTGTATGTTCCATCAGCTAAACCTGTTGGATTAATTACACTTTCAAAGTCAAAAGTTATAGTGGTACTAATTCCAGAGTTATCTTTTAAAGGATTATCAACTTGAAAAGAAGTATTTTTGGAAGTAGAAAATAAAAGAACTTTTTTTCATCTGTTCATTAAATTACTTTTAATATTTATAGTTTGATTATCATCAACTCAATTAGTGATAATAAAAGTTTTTCATTCTGGTGAATATCCTGGTGTATGTCAAACAATTTTTGAATAAATTGTAGCGTTTTGTTGATTCATAACTTCGATATATTTGGGTTGTGATTGTAATTGTTTGATAGCACTAAAATGTCATGAATTAGCATTATATGAAATTTCTGGATCATAACTAATAGTTGCTTTGATTGGAAAGGCACCATAGATTCCTTCTTTTCCTTTTATAGAAATAATCACGGTTGCGGTTTTTGGGGTGCTTTGATCATCGAACTTAAGATTTCCTTGCATAACATTAATGTTATCGCCTTTTGCACTAGTGCCCCCATAAACATCTCATTCAGGAACATCGCTATCTTTTCAAATATGTTGACCATATCATTTTAATTGTGATCAATTAGCGCTTTTTTTAGCCATTGCTAATAATGAATCGGGATTTTCTTGTTTAGTTGAATCTTGAAAATGACTTCAGTTATTTGCGTTGCTTGGTTGGGAAAAAATTCAATCCCCAACATTATAAGGATCGCTTTCATAATCAATTTCAAAATTAATTGGATAACTATCGACTGAAACTTTATTTTTAATAATAATTGTTGCCATAATTACTTTTTGCTGTCCTTTTTGGGCCGGACTTCCATTACCACTAAAAACAGCTACATCATCTTTATTTCAATAAAAATTTTCAATATCACTAATTTGACTTTGTAATTTAGTAGCACTTTCTTTTAATGCTTTTGCTTTAAAATCATCCCAAGTATTTTGAGAACCTTTTGATTTACAAGATACTAGAGTAATTGCAGAGCTTCCTACAATTACTGAGGTTAGTGAGAAAGCAAATAGTTTACTTAAATATTTTTTCATAAATAAACTCCATTCAAATATCTTACTCTTATTTATGTGATTATCTTATAATAATATTATAACAAACTAAAAAATATAAAAAAATACACCATTAATAAAATAGTGTATTTTTATCTTTTAAAATAATATTGCTATTTGATAAACAATCAGCGCAATTACGTAAGCAATGATAAACGAAAATATTAATTGATATATTAAATATTTTCATTTTCCAACTTCACGCTTCAAGACAGCCATTGTTGATAAACATGGCGTATATAATAAAAAGAAAGCTAAAAATGATAAAGTTGATGGTATTGTGAAAATCTGTGCTAAACCAGCCATCCCTCCACTACCTTTCATTGTGATAGCAAGTGAAGCTAGTGCTAATTCTTTTGCTGGGAAAGCTGAAAGAAGCGCTGTTGCTGGTTGTCATGTATTACCAAAACCTAACGGTTTAAAAATGTAGGCTAATCCTTGTCCTAAATAACCTAAAAAGGAATCATGAACAGCACTATCATCAATAATTCCAGTTGGCCCTAAACGAGTCAAGATGAAAATAATTGCACTCCCGATAACAATATAAACTCCTGCGCGAATCATAAATAATTTTGTTTGATTGAATGTTAATTTAATCAGGATTTTATAATTCGGAATTCGTCATCTTGGTAATTCGATAATAAAATTATCGCCTTGATTACGAAACAAGGTTTTTGATAATAATAAACTAGTTAGAACTGAAACAGCAAAGCCTAAAATCGTTAATCCTAAAACTAAAATTCAAGCATATTCTGTTGGTAATATCATTGCTGAAAACCCACCATAGAAAATTGCGCGGGCACTACATGACATAAATGGAATCACCATAATAGTTTTGATGCGCTCTTTTTCATTTTGAATATTCCGCGTTGCCATAATTCCTGGAATGTTGCAACCAGTCCCAGCTAATAACGAGACTAAACCTTTTCCAGATAAACCAAATTTTTCTAAAATCGCATCGAACAATAATCCTGTTCTAGCAAGATAGCCGGTCTGGTTTAAAATTGTAATTAAAATATACATAATCAGCATAAAAGGAATTAAAGTAATAATCGTGAAAACTCCATTTAAAATTCCGTTCGTTAAAAAATCATTAATCAAACTATTAAAATGAAATTGATGGGCAAATAAATTATGAATTTTATTCAATAATGAATTATCACCATCAGTCATAATTTTACTTAAATAATTTTGTAAGAAAAGTCCGGTATATTTTGAGTAAGTTAAAAAGTATATTAATGACATTAAAGCAATGAAAAGAATCGGACCATATATTTTTGATAAAACAATATGGTCGATTTTTTTATCAACACTTCTTTTTAATTGATAATTTGGTGAATAGATAACGCTATTTTTTAAAACACCTTTAATAAATCGATCGCGGCAAAGATTAATTAAAGTCATCGTATTAGGAGCGACATTGCTTAAAATATCATTAATCTTTTTTCATACCTCAACTGTCGAAGTCTCTTTTAGATGTTCGATGACAATTTTATTTTTCTCTAATAATTGTAAACTTAAAAATCTTTTATTCAAAGTCTTATTATTAATTAACAGACTTAAATCATCAATATATTTTTCAATTTTTGCTAAATAAGTAATCTTGAAATTTTGTTGATCAGTATTTAAATTATTCATTAACGGATTAATTGTTTTCTGATCAAAATTATTGACGCTATAAACGTTGACCGACAATGCAGTTGATAGTTTTTCCGTATCAATCTTAGAATCGCCTAACTCATCGATCATACTAATGGCAACGTTATTAACTAAGCCAGTTTCTAGCAACTGAATCAATAAATTAAAATCACGACTAATTGAGTGAGCTCCAATAACGCTTAGTATTTTATCGAATTGTTTTGATATTAAAGCATTCATAATAATTTTTTGATCATTACTTTTATGCGAAAGTGAATAGACTCCTGGTAAATCAACAGCAATTAAATTCTGTTTTTTAACTTGTCCCTCAGATGCAGCCACAGTGATACCAGAATAATTACCAACATTAGAAACTGTATTAGTGATTGCATTAAATAGTGTTGATTTTCCAATATTAGGAGCCCCAACAATTAAAATTTTATTTTTCATTATTTTATTTTTACCTCTATTGATTCTGCCACATTGCGTTTTAAAACGTATTCAACACCAGACAATAAAAAAGATACATAGCGTTTGTTGTCATATCGAGACTCAATATAAATAGTAGTGTGTTTGTGTAGTCCCATATTGATTAAGCTATGTTGGTATTTTGATGATTCGATATTAATTATTTCAATAATACAAGGTTGAAAAATTTGCGCTAATTTCATAGTTATGTAATATTATAAAATATTAAAAAAATAAATGTTGTAAAACTATAATTCGAAAAGAAAAAACCAACTTACTAGTAGTTGGTTTTTTAAATAAATAACATAGTTTAGAATTATCGTTTTGAAAATTGAGGAGCTTTACGAGCACCTTTAAGTCCGTATTTTTTACGTTCTTTAACACGTGCGTCACGTGTTAGCATTCCAGCTTTTTTCAATACGCTACGGTAATCTGCACTTGCTTCTAATAAAGCACGAGCGATTCCTAAACGAATAGCACCTGATTGAGAAGAGAATCCTCCACCACGAACATTAACAAGAACATCAAATGTTCCAATTGTCTTAGTTAGTTCTAAAGGTTGTTCTAAATCTTGAATTAAAGTTTTGTAAGGTAAGTATTTTTCAATCTCAACTTTGTTGATTGTGATTTTTCCTTTACCTTCAACTAAACGTACACGAGCTACAGAAGTCTTACGACGTCCTGTTGCTGCGAAAACAATCTTACTCATTATTTAATCGCCCCTTTAGCTTTAATTGCATATGGTTCTGGTTTTTGCGCTTCTTGTTTATGATTAGCATTACGGTAAACAAATAAGTTCTTTAATTGTTTAGCTCCTAATTTAGTTTTAGGAAGCATTCCTTTAATTGCTAAATTTACCATTCTAATAGAATTATTTTTCAATAAATCTTTAGCTATCGTTACTTTTAAACCACCTGGGTGTAAAGAATGACGGTAGTATTTTTTGTTATTTAATTTATTACCAGTTAAAATTAACTTATCACTATTAATAATAATGATGTTATCTCCACAATCGACATGCGGTGTGAATGTTGGTTTATTTTTACCACGTAATATAGTTGCCGATACAGTCGCTAAGTGACCTAATGTTACATCAGTAGCATCGATTAAATATCAACGCTTTTCAACTTTAGCTGCGTTTATCATAGTTGTTTGTTTCATTTTTTGTTACCTCCAACAAATGTAGATCGTCCGGGGCTACATTCGCCACAAAAATATGGGCAAGATATATTATATAATAAATCGTCATTAAATACAACATTTACTTTAATAAATTACCTTATCTAAGTATAATCCATTGCCAACAATAATTGCATCAGAAATATGACGTTGTTTTGCCAGCAATAATTTCTTAAAATCATTAACGCTTAGTTCGTTCTTTCCAACCAATATTAAATTGGCTACCAAGATGCGAACCATATGTTTTAAAAAGCGATTTCCACTAACTTTAAAATTATAATCATTTTCATTTTCACTAACTTTAAAATCAAAAATATTACAAATTGGATTTTTAGCAAATCGATTATATGATGAAAAACTAGTAAAATCGTGTTCTCCAATTAACAAAGTAATTGCTTTGTTAATTTTAGCTAAATTTAAAACTCCATCACCAGCATAACCATAATAACGATCATTAAAAACATTTGGTTTACGTTTTGCTAATTGGTAATGATAAATTTTATATTTAGCATTAAAACGAGCATTAAAATCAGCATCAACAGTGCTGATTTTTAATATTTGAATATCTCTAGGACTCATGATTGTTAGTAATTTGAATAATTTTATTTCAGTAATCGCTCGTTCAGTTTTAAAATTAAAAACGAAATTACGACTATGGACATTACGATCTGTTCGACTACAACCAGTAATGGAAATTTTCTCAGCTAACGTATCTGATAAAATTTCTTCAATTGTATGACGAATTGTTCGGTGTTTTATTTGTTTGGCTCAACCAAAAAAGTCACTACCATCATACATAATAGTAACTTTAAAATTAGTAGAATTATTTAATTTCATTCTTAACCTCGATGCGGTGTTAATTGATTATATCAATGTGGTAATGATAAACCAACAAAATCTTGATTAGCAAAAAAACTAAAAAATATCACGGTTGCAAAACAACTAATAATAATTAATAAATAAAGGACATCAGTAAATCGGACATTAAAAGAACGATAACGAGTTCTAGTTGCTAAAACATTATAACCACGTGCTTCTAAAGCATCCGCTAAATCGTATGCTTTAGAAAACGCGCTCAAGAATAAAGGAATAATCAATGTTACAAGAGCTTTGAATTTTTCGGAAATTTTTCCATTTTCAAAGTCAACACCACGAGAAGCTTGAGCTTGCATAATACGCTGTGCATCAGCTAATAATGTTGGAATAAAGCGTAAAGCAATTGCAATAATCATTGATACTACTGTTGTGGGAAACTTAATAATTTTTAAAGGTGCCATTAAATCTTCTAAACCAATCATCAAGTCTAGTGGTTTTGTTGTTGCTGTTAAAATTGTCGTTGTAATAACCATTAAAAAAATTCGCATAAAAATTAATACTGTAGCTTCAATCGAGCCAATACTAATTTTAAATTTAGCTGGTTTAGAGCCAAATTGTAAAGTTGATCAAAACACTTTTCCCATATCATCTTTAATCGTAAAACAATTTAAAATGAAGAGAATGATAATGATAAGAAACATCGATTTAACAAAACCTAGTAAAGTTTTTAAAGGGATTTTTGAAGCAATTAATATCATAAAGATAAAAACGCCAAAAACTGAAAATACCAAAATATTTTTCACTAAAAAGATTGATACAATAACAAATAATAAGGCTATGATTTTGTAACGTGGATCCATTCGATGAATAGCAGAATTATAAGGGATATAACGCCCTAATGTTTTTGAACCCATTATTTAGACACCGCCTTTTTTGAAGACTTTGGTTTTATTAAATTATTTTTCGCTTTTTGATGAGCGATAACTGATTTAAATGGTGAAACTTTTATGGCAGCAGTTTTTTTAATTTTCGGATTATGATTGGTTTTACATGGGGCTTTCTTTTGATCGTTTTTCAACAAATCAATAATTGCACTTGCTAACGAATCAATATTATTAATATTTTTTGGTAATTGAATTTTATGATGTTCTAATTCATTAACAAAAGAAGTCACTTGTGGAAGTAATAAATCACTTTCATGTAAAATTATTGGACTCAATAATAATTTATTAGTATTATCGATATATTCAACTCGCGTATCTTTCATAATTAATGTTTTATTAGAATACTCAAGCGCATTATCTAAATTATGGGTTACCATAATAATTGTTTTACCTTCTTGATTCAATTTTTTTAAAATTTGTAAAATATCATAAGCTCCACTTGGATCAAGTCCAGCAATAGGCTCATCAAAAATTAAAATTTCTGGCTCACACGATAAAACAGAAGCAATCGCAACACGGCGTTTTTGACCACCAGATAATCCAAATGGACTATGTTGCAACATATCTTTTGATAATCCAACAGTTTCAATGTATTCAGTTGCTCTTTTAACTGCCTCGTCGTGCTTAATCCCAAAGTTTTTAGGACCAAAAATAATTTCCCGTTCGATTGTACTTTCAAAAATTTGATATTCAGCAAATTGAAAGACAACTCCAACACGACGGCGCAATTCTTTAATTTTGCGTAATTTACGTCGTGATGGCGTAATTTTAAAATTCAGAATTTCAATATCTCCCAAAGTTGGTTTAATAAGAGCGTTTAAATGTTGAATTAAAGTTGATTTTCCAGATCCAGTAATTCCCACGATTGCTAAAAAATCACCCTCATCAATAGTTAAAGAGACATTGTCGAGTGCTTTTTGTTCAAACGGTGTGCGTAAACCATAAATTTGGGTTACGTTATTTATTTTAATTTGTGTTTTTGACATATTTCATCCACCAAAATTGCTTGAACAAATTCCGGCTTAACAGCAGGAATTTTAGCATTAATTAATTTACTTAGTTTATAAACGAATGGAAAATCTAAATGATTTTTACGCACAAATGCTTCGTTGATAAATAAATTATTAGGCGTAAATTTACCAACATACTTTGAATCTCGCAACACAATAACCTCGTCACAATTTAAAACTTCTTCCATATCATGAGTAATTGAAATAATTGTTTTATTTGGGAGTTGCGATAAATCATACATAATTTTTTTAACGTCTTTACGCCCTCTTGGGTCTAACATTGATGTTGTTTCATCAAAGATAATAATATTGCTCTCTAGTGCTAAAACACCAGCGACAGCAACTCTTTGCTTTTGACCACCAGATAAATTTTGGGGTTCTTTATCTAGGAGATGGTTCATATCAACAATTTTAGTAACTCGATTAATAATTCCATCCATCATATCGGGATTAACTTCTCGATTTTCTAACCCAAAAGCGATATCATCTCTCACAGTTGCACCAATAAATTGATTATCAGGATTTTGGAAAACAACTCCTAAATTAAAGCGAATATCTTTAATTGTGTCTGGTGACATTTCCATTCCTTTAACAACAATTTTTCCTTTATTTGGTTTTAATAAGCCCATAATAATTTTTGCTAGTGTTGATTTACCAGACCCATTATGACCAACAATACAAGTATAACTACCTTCAGTAATAGTTAAATTTAAATTATCAACTGCTTTACGTTTGCTAGTTTCATAAGAAAAACTAACATTTTTAACTTCAATAATTGCGTTTTTCATATCAGTAATTTCTTTAACTGTTTGATTCATATTTTTTAGCCTCCTTTTTATTTAATAAAATTTAAATTCGGAAAATTGTTTTTCATTTTTCGATAAGCATAATTATGTTTTTGGATTAAGTATTCTATATCAATTTTTAACATACGAAATAAATTTGGTGTTAAAAATTTATAAGATTCTCTTAATAGTGAATCAGCTGAAAATCATGGTTGTGGTAAATCTGGTAAATACAAAATAATTCCATTATGACAAATTACATTACGTGTTTTCACAAATTTATGAATGATAACTTTAAATTTTAACGGACTTAATTTATTATAATTAAACTGTTTTTTAATAAATTTAACATACTCTTCTTTCAGAGAAACAATAATGTTATAAAGTTCTGAAAAAGGAATACTATAAATATAATCTTCAATTGTAAGGTTTTCTTTTTGAAGGCGGATTTTTATTTCACGGGTTGTTTTTCCTAAATAAGCATTTAAGTCGTCAACTTTACGCGAATAAAAAACTGGTGTAGTAATTTTATGTAATGCTGCTACATTTAAATACTCGACAAATAAACGGACAGTTGCTGCTTTAATTCGTCTTTCGATATTAGTCATATATTTAAACATCATCATCTTGAAATCATATTCTAAATCGGAAAATTTAGTTGCTTCATTATCACTAATAGCTAATTTATCTTTAATTATTTTAGTATTATAATGCAATAATATCACCTTTATTTTAATTTTTTATTTTTCGATTACTATATATATAAATTATATCAAATTTTAAAGTTAGTTTTTGACAATAACATTTAATATTTTGATATTTAAAAAAAATTGAACAAGATAATAAAAAAACAACAAAATTGTCTTTGTTGTTTTTTAATTAGATACTAGAAATTTAGTTTTAAACAAGAGTAATAATAACTTTAAGAGCGTTATCACCGCGACGATTATTTAATTTTAAAATTCTTGTATAACCACCATTACGATCTTTGTAACGCGGCCCGATTTTGTTAAATAATTTTTGTAAAACGTCTTCGTCTTCAGAAACTTTAACATTACGTAAAATTTTAGCTGCTTGACGACGAGCATGTAAATCATTACGTTTTGCTAAAGTAATTAATTTTTCAACATGACGACGTAATTCTTTAGCACGAGCTTCAGTAATAGTTAGTTTTTCATGTAAGATTAAATCAGTTGCTAAATTACGAATTAACGCTTCTCTTCACGCACGATTTTTACCTTGGACTTGTTGATATGACATATATTAGACTCCTCCTCAATTAGTTTTTAACTGTAAATGTTAAGTTGTTTTCTTCCATTTTATCAATGATTTCTTTTAGTGATTTTTTACCTAAGTTTTTAATTGTTTGCACTTCATCTAGAGATTTAGTGATTAAATCCTTAATAGTTTCAATACCAGATCTTTTTAAACAATTATATGAACGAACTGATAAATCTAGATCTAGAATTGATAGATTTAGTGCTTTGTTTTCAACAACGCTTTCAAGTTCTTGTTCAAAAATTTCTTCTGGGTCTTCAATTGGTGCTAATTTTTCAAATACTTGTAAATGAGCAATTAGAATATTGGCCGCTTGAGAAATCGCTTCAAAAGGTTTAATAATCCCTGTTGTCGTAATATTAATTGTTAATTTTTCTTCATCTGAATCAATTGTTGATGTAACTTTTTCAACTTTGTAATTTACATTTAAAATTGGTGAAAAACTAGAATCAATTGCAATTAATTGTCCTGTTTTTAAATCAGATATCATTTTTGCTTCATGGTTTTTAATATATTTTTTGTTATCTTCAAAAGTTAGAAATCCTCGACTATTACGTATAAAAATTTCCATACTAAAAGCGTTAGTTTCAGCGCCAGTTGCTTTCGCACAATGGGCAATAACTTGTTCTGGATTAGCTACTTCAACACCACTTGGTAAGATTAAATCCTTAGCTTTTAAAGTTCCTGTTTTACTATCTAAAACAGCAACACATATTTTTGAATCATCAATAATGTTACGGTCTACAATAAAATTAATGTTTTTAACATTTAAAATAATATTAACAACGTTTTCGCTTACGCCTGGAATTGTTGCAAACTCATGACTAACACCTTTAATTTTAATAGCAAAAGCACTGCTACCAATAATATTAGATAATAAAATACGACGTAAACTATTACCTAGTGTTTGACCGAATCCACGTTCTAAAGTTTGGGCTTCAAAAACACCATGAAATTCATCAGATTGATTAATATTAACTTGTTTAAAAGCTGGTTTAGTAAACTTTTTCATTAAATCACCTCTTGATTTTTAGTATCCTATGCGTTTGATTTTTCCTGTTTGTAATCCGAAAACAAGTTTATAAACATTTTGTCCAATTACCATTCCATCGACCGGGACAAACCCAGGGAAAAATGGTTGATAATGTTCAAATGATTGTTTTAATGCATTAGGACTAATGACATTAACGCGACATTGTGATCTTAACTCTAAAGCTGCTGCTTTAACAAAAGCATGTAAAGCGCCTCCAACAACACCCGACATCATTCCAAACTTAATTGGTTGATCGACGATGATTCCTGAAGTTAGTGTGAAAGATCCATTAGGATTACTTAAATATTTAACTCCGTATTTAACTAAATTAATTTGTCCCATTAATTTATTGTCAAAACTGAGTTTTCAATCAGCATCACTACTTTTTAAAAATGTTTCAAAAGCAGTTTTTCCAGTTGTTGAAATTAAATGATCGAATTTTCCAATTTTTTCAAAAAATTTCTTAATTGATTCTGGTTTTGTAATATCAATATCTTTTGAACCAGCTTTAATTAACTCAATTTCTGAATTTTGCTTTTCAAAATAACTTGATACACATTTACCGATTGTTCCTGTTGCTCCAATAATAACGATTTTCATAATATACTCCTAGTAATTAAAAACACAAAAATGGTTTTTATAATTAAATGTCTTTTATAATTTATATTATATAACATTTTTGGTTCAATAATTACTTTTTGCTTAGAGAATTATAGACGTTTTTTCTTCGGCGTTGTTCCGTTATGAGGAATTGGTGTGATATCTTTAATATCTTTAATATTAATTCCCATAGCTTGCATTTGACGAACTGATGCGTCTTTACCAGGACCTGTTCCTTTTAAACGAACTAATACAGTATTCATTCCGAATTCTTGTGCTTTTTTAATCGCTGCCTGAGCTGCTAATTGAGCTGCATAAGGTGTTGATTTTTTATGACCTTTAAACCCAAGTGCTCCAGCACTAGATCAAGTTAATGTTTTACCATTTAAGTCAGTAATAGTTACAATTGTATTACTATATGTTGAATGTACGTGTGCATATCCTTCAACTACAACTTTTTTAATTTTGCTTTTTTTAGTTGTTTTTTTCTTAATTGCCATAAAGTGCCTCCCTACTTACTTGCTACTTTTTTATTAGCTACTGTTTTACGAGGACCTTTACGTGTACGAGCATTCGTTTTTGAAGATTGACCACGAACTGGTAAACCTTGACGATGACGACGACCACGATAAGCATTAATATCCATTAAACGCTTAATGTTTTCGCTTACTTCACGACGTAAATCTCCCTCTAATTTATATTGTCTAGCGATAGTACGAATTTGATTTAATTCTTCATCTGTTAAATCTTTCGTTTTTTTATCAACTGAAATTTTAGCTTCTTCCAGAATTTTTTCTGAAAGTGATTTTCCGATACCAAAAATACTTGTTAAAGCAATAACAATTCTTTTATTATTTGGTACTTCGATATTTAATATACGTGCCATGTAGTTCCTCCTTAACCTTGTCTTTGTTTATGTTTTGGGTTTTTACAGATAACCATTATACGAGAATTACGTCTAATGATGCGACAGTCATCGCAGATTTTCTTAACTGATGATCTAACTTTCATGTTCGACCCTCCTAATAATTAATTTTGTTTTATGATTTGAAGCGATAAGTTATACGTCCGCGTGATAAATCATATGGGGAAAGTTCAACCGTTACTTTATCTCCTGGAAGAATACGGATGCGATACATACGCATTTTCCCAGAAACATGGGCGAGAATAACAGTTTTGTTAACTAACTCTACTTGAAATTGAGAATTCGGAAGAACCTCAATAATCTTTCCCTCTAATTCTATTACGTCTCGTGCCATAATTTCCCCCTAAATTTAAGTTATGAATTCATAACCTTCTTTTGTGATTAAAATCGTGTGCTCAAAATGAGCAGTGATTTTTCGATTTAGCGACTTAACTGTTCAACCATCACTCATCGTTTCAGTTTGATCAGTTTCAATTTGAACCATTGGTTCAATTGCAATTGTCATCCCGGCCTTCAAAATATCACCATGATTGCGATATCCATAATTAGGAATGTAGGGTCCTTCGTGAAGTTCCCTACCAATTCCGTGACCAGTATAATCTTTTGGTAAATGGAAACCTTGAGCTTCCACAAACTTTTGAATTGCATAACCAATATCACCTGTTTTAATGCCGTCTTTAACAACACTCATTCCAATTGATAATGATTGCTCAGTAACTTTAATAATGCGTTGTGCGCCTGCTGATATTTTACCAACACCAACAGTAAAAGCACTATCACTATGAAATCCTTTTCAGTTAACACCCATATCAATTGAAATGATGTCACCTTCTTTTAAAGGTTTGTTATCAGGAATCCCGTGTACTAAAACATCGTTTACCGAACTACAAATTGTAGCTGGGAATCCCCCATATCCTAAAAATGATGGTTGGGCATTATTTTCTAAAATAATACTGTGTGAGATTTTATCTAACTCTAAAGGAGTTACTCCTGGTTTAATAGCTGCTTTTAAAGCGCTACGTACTTTTTTCAAAATACTACCAGAATGCTTCATTAAAGCAATTTCTGATGGAGTTTTAACTTTAGTCATCATGATTTAACCTACTACCAATAATTTTTTCAAGCCCTTTTAAACTACCGTCGACCGTTTTGTTACCATCGATCGTAATTAGTTTATTCTGTTTTTGATAATATTCTATTAGTGGTTCAGTATTTTTGTAATAAGAGAGTAAACGTTTTTTAATTGCTAGTAGCGAATCATCGCTACGATGAATTAATAAAGTTTGACAATTATCACATTTACCAGGTACTTTCGGTTTTGAAAATAACATATTATAAACTCGATGACAATTAGGACAAATGCGACGATTCACAATGCGCTCAATTGTTATTTTTTCTTCGACTTTAATATATATTGCATAATCAATTATTGATTCACAAGTTACTAAATTAGCATCCAGTGTTTCAGCTTGATTAATTGTTCTCGGATAACCGTCTAGTAAAATTCCCGGAGTAACATTACGTTTCTCAATTAATACATTTTTAACTAATTGATTTGTAATTGCATCGGGAATTAATTGTCCTGATGTAATTAAAGCTTTCGCTTCTTGACCAATTTTTGTATTTTTGGAAATTTCGTTTCTAAAAATATCCCCAGTTGCTATTGATTGAAAATGATATTTTTCAATTAGCTTAGTTGCAAGGCTTCCCTTACCACTACCAGGAGAACCTAGTAATACGATTTTCATAGTAATCACCTTTATCAAATGTTGTGTTCAACTGTTTTTTTGTCTTGTTGTTTCTTAACTGCACTATACTTGTTAGTAATTAATCGACCACGGATTTGGTTGATAGTTTCAACCGCTACCCCAACAACGATAATTACCCCAGTTCCTCCAATCGCCACTTGACGATTAACTTGGAATAAACTAGTTTGTAGATAAGGTAGCGCAGCAATCAGCGTTAAGAATAACGCTCCTAAGATTGATAAGATTGTTACCACTCTTGTAATATATTGCTGTGTTTGTTTACCTTGTCTAATTCCAGGAATGAAAGTTCCTGATTTTTGGAAGTTCTCACTAATTTGATCGGAATTTATTACTACGTGTGCATAGAAGAACGTAAATAATAAGATCAAAGTAGAATAAAGTAATAAACCTAGTCAATTAGTAAATTGTAAATGGGTGTTAATGAATTCGACTCATACATGTGATGATGAGAAGAATTGCGCTACTG
This sequence comes from Mycoplasmatales bacterium, assembly GCA_965222755.1. GTDB lineage: Bacteria > Bacillota_I > Bacilli_A > Mycoplasmatales > JABABV01 > JABABV01. The sequence continues at coordinate 428,884 of CBDCUK010000001.1, forward strand.
TTAAAGGAATCATCAGAATTGATGAAGCGAAAATAACAGGAATAACTCCGGCTGAATTTACTTTAATTGGTAAATAAGGAATCTTTTCATGATTTAAATTTAAACCTTTACCCGTTTGTTGAATTGGGATATGGCGCTCTGATTGATAAATAAAAGCAATCAGAAAAATTAAAAATAAGAACAAGAATACATAAGAACCAAATTTTAAAGAGTCAACCAACATTGCTGAGTGACTTCCATCAACATCAACAAAGTGACTGAATGCTCCTTTAAATTTAACTGGTAGTTGAGCAACGATACCACTAAAAATAATTAGCGATACTCCATTACCTACACCTTTAATAGTGATTTGATCAGCTAACCATAAAGTTAACATTGATCCACCAGCTAACGTCGTAATAATAAAGGCATAAGTTAGTCACAATTGTGAACCAAACATTCCTTTAATACTAAAGTTAGCAGTTCCACCAACACCATTAGTTAACGCATAAGATAAAGCAATCCCTTGTATCACTGCTAAACACAATGTTACATAGCGAGTTATTTTATCAATTTTAACGCGTCCTTTTTCGCCACCTTTAGATAACCTTGTTAAATAAGGGATGACATCTGATGATAGTAGTTGAATAATAATCGATGCTGTAATATAAGGGGAAACCCCAAGTGCTAAAATCGAAAATCGTTTAATAGCACCCCCACCTAGAGTGTTTAATAGGCCAATAAAACCTGACATTTGACCGCTAACTGCTGCGTTCATATGTGCTCCGGGAACAGTAATTGTTGCACCTAATCGAAAGATTAATAAAATTCCTAATGTAATTAAGATTCGCTTCATTAATTTTCAATTGCGTAGGACAGTTATAATTTGCCCAAACATTAGATCACCTCGATTTTTCCTCCGGCTTTTTCGATAGCTTCTTTTGCAGATTTAGAAAATTTATGTGCTTTTATAATTAACTTCTTGCTAATTTCACCATTACCAAGAATTTTTACTCCATCATATTCTTTTTTTATTATGCCTTTTTCTTTCAAGATTGTTGGATCAACTTTATCATTATTATTAAATGCATCATTTAAAACATTAATGTTAACGATCGCATATTCTTTACGTGTAAAGTTTGTAAACCCACGTTTTGGAATACGACGATATAATGGTAATTGTCCCCCTTCAAATCCTGGACGAACTCCCCCACCACTACGCGCATTTTGACCTTTAGTTCCTCGACCGGCAGTTTTACCTTTACCAGCAGAGATCCCACGACCTTTACGTGTTTTGTTTTTACGCGCTCCTTTAGTAGCGCTTAAATTATGTAATTCCATAAACTATTCTCCTCGCCCTAAAATTTGAGCTACAGTTTTATCACGTAACTCAGCAACAGTTTTAATGTCACGAATATTTTTTAGACCTTCAAAAGTAGCACGAACCATATTAATTGGTGTGTTTGTTCCGATTGATTTAGCATAAATATTTTTAATTCCTGAAAGTTCTAGTACGATACGTACAGGTCCCCCAGCAATAACTCCTGTTCCGGCCGGCGCTGGTTTAAGTAGAATTCTACCTGCTCCGAAAACACCGATTGAATCATGAGAAATTGTTTGATTTTTATTGATTTTTAAAGTAATTAAATTAGCTTTCGCTTCTTTGATTGCTTTTTTTATTGCATCCGGCACTTCATTGGCTTTACCAGTAGCAAATCCAATTTGACCTTTTTTATCTCCAACGACTACTAATGCACTGAAACGGAAACGACGTCCACCTTTAGTAACTTTAGTAACACGATTAATTTTTACAACTGTTTCAGAAAAACCATCATCTTTACGACGACGTGTGAATTTCTTACGTTTTTGGAAACGAACTGGCTTTTTCGAAGTAGCTCGGTCTCCTGATTGTTGTTGCTCTTCAACTTGAGGAGCGGGTGTAATAACAGTGACAGTTTTTTGAACTGGAACTGCTTCTTTTTTAATTTCTTGATTTTCCATATTTGACTCCTCGCTTTCTAAAATTTTAATCCGTTTTCACGGGCTGCATCTGCTAACGCTTTTACAACACCGTGATATTTATATCCACCACGATCAAACACTACTTGAGTAATTTTTACTTTCGTTGCTTTTTGGGCAATTTCTTTTCCAATTACTTTTGCTCATTCAATATTACAACGCCCATTTTCATGGTTTAATGTTGTTGCACTAACGATTGTAGTTTGTGCAATATCATCAATCAATTGAACATGAATATGTTGGTTTGATTTAAAAACATTTAAACGAGGAATATCGTGTGTTCCGGAAATTTTATTACGAATACGATGATGTCTCGTAATACGCGCTTGACGCTTTTTGATAATGTGTTTCATAAATGACACCTCAACTATTTACCAGCTGATTTCCCTTCCTTACGAATAATGTTTTCGTCTTGGTATTTGATCCCTTTACCTTTATAAGGTTCAGGTTTACGAACTGCTCTAATTTTAGCAGCTAATTCAGTAACTTTTTGTTTATCGATTCCACTAACAATTAATTTTGTATTTGTTGGTGCATCAATTTTTAAATCTGCAGGGATTTCGATTTTAACGATGTGTGAATACCCAACGCTTAATTCTAAAATATTTCCCTTGATTGCAGCACGATACCCAACACCATTAATTTCTAAGACTTTTTGATATCCTTTTTCGACACCAATAATCATATTATTAATTAATGAGTTAATTGTTCCATGTAGTTGTTTTGTAGTTTTAATTTCGTTTCCACGAATTGTTTCTACAATGTTATCAGTTACTTTAACACTAATTAAAGTTGGTACAAATAGTGTTAATGTCCCTTTTGGTCCAGTAACAGTAACATTTTTACCATCAACATTAACACTTACACCTGTAGGTAGTGATAATTTACGATTTCCAATTCTAGACATATTTATCACACATATGCTAACACTTCTCCGCCTAAATTATTGGCGCGAGCTTTTTGGTCAGTCATAATTCCTTTCGATGTTGAAATGATAGCAATACCAAACCCATTTAAGACTTTTGGTATATTATCAGTTTTAGCATAAACACGTAATCCTGGTTTAGAGATTCTCTTAATTCCAGTAATTACACGTGTTTTACCTTTGTATTTTAATTCAAGTTTTAAAATCTGATCGATTCCTTTACCGCTTAAAGCATAATCGATAATGAAACCTTCGGCTTTTAAAATTTCCGCAATCTTAACTTTAATTTTTGATAGCGGCATTTCTAACGTCGCTAAATGACGTTGATTTGCGTTACGAATTCTCGTAAGCATGTCTGCGATTGTATCTGTCATAACCATAATATTGCCTCCTTCGGTATTATCATGAAGATTTTTTAACTCCGGGTATTTGTCCTTTATATGCTAAGTGTCGAAAACAAACACGGCATAATTTAAATTTACGAATTACTGAGTGTGGACGTCCACATCGCTCACAACGTGTATAAGCACGTGTCGAGAACTTAGGAGTCTTTTGTTGCTTATTTATAATTGCTTTTCTAGCCATAAATTTCTCTCCTTATTTCTTGAATGGGAAGCCCATTAAAGTTAATAGTTCACGCGATTCATCTGTTGAAGATGCGCTTGTAACGATTGTGATATCCATACCACGTAAATTTTTTACTTTATCATAGTCAACCTCTGGGAAAATAATTTGTTCTTTAATCCCAAAAGTATAGTTTCCTTGACCATCAAATGATTTTTTACTTAGTCCACGGAAATCACGAATTCGTGGAATTACAATTGTAATTAACTTATCGAAGAAATCATACATACGATTCCCGCGTAAAGTTACTTTAGCACCGATTGGTTGACCGGCACGTAATTTAAATGTAGCGATTGATTTTTTTGCTGTTGTAATTAAAGGTTTTTGACCTGTAATTGCTGTTAATTCATTAACAGCGTCATCTAATAATTTCTTATTTGATGCAGCTTTTCCGACACCAACGTTGATAATGATTTTAGTAATTTTTGGAATTTGCATTGAAGACTTGTAGTTAAATTTTGTTTGTAATGCTGGTTTTACTTCATTGTTAAATTTAGTTTTTAAACGAATGCTTGCCATAAAATAAATCTCCTTACTTTAAAACTTCATTAGTTTTTTTAGCATAACGAACTTTTTTATTATCTACAATTTTATAACCAACCTTAGTGATTGATTCATTCTTCTTACTTCCGATTACTAAAGCGACATTTGAAACATGAATAGTGGCTTCTTTTTTAACGATTCCACCTTCAGGATTAGATTGTGTTGGTTTTAAATGTTTTTTTATAATGTTAATTCCCTCAACAAGGACACGTTCGTTTTTACGATCTGATCGTAAAACGACACCTGTTTTACCTTTGTCTTTACCGGAAATTATTTTAACTTTATCGTTTTTTTTGATTTTCATAATTTCCTCCTTATAAAACTTCTGGTGCTAGTGAGACAATTTTGTTATATCCAGCATCACGAAGTTCACGAGCAACTGGCCCAAAAATACGTGTTCCTACTGGGTTTTTATCGTCTTTAATTAACACTAGTGCATTATCATCGAAACGAATATAAGTACCATCTTTACGATTGATTCCTTTTTTCGTACGTACGATAACACCTTTAAAAATTTGACCTTTTTTAACATTACTGTTAGCTAGTGCTTTTTTAACAGTCACTACTACTACATCAGTAATATTTGAAAATTTCTTAACTGATCCACCTAAGTTGTGGATTACTAAAACTTCTTGAGCACCACTGTTATCAGCGACTCTTAGTCTTGATTCTGTTTGAAGCATTATTTCACCACTTCCTCAGATTTTTTGATGATATCTAATAAACGGAAACGTTTAGTAGCAGATAATGGTCGTGTTTCAGCGATTTTAACGCGATCCCCAACATTAGCTTGATTTTTCTCATCATGAGCTGTAAATTTCTTTGAGTATTTTACTCGTTTTTTATAAAGAGGGTGGTTTTTATATGTCTCTACTAATACTGTAATTGTTTTATCATTTTTGTTTGATACTACATTACCAGTTAGAGTACGACGCGAATTACGTGTCATTATTTAGCCTCCTTCTTTTGTTTATCATTCATAATAGTTTTTGCACGAGCTATTTCTTTACGAATTAACTTCATACGGTGTGGCTTTTCTAATTGGCCAGTTGCTGCTTGGAAACGTAAAGTAAATAATTCTGCTTTTAAATCATTAACCATTTTTTCTAATTCAGAATTAGACTTAGTACGTAAATCTTTAATTGTTGCCATAATTATTATTCCTCACCTTTCTTAACAAATTTTGTTTTAATCGGTAGTTTATGTTGTGCAAGACGTAGCGCTTCACGAGCTACTTCTTCAGTGATGTCCGCTATTTCAAATAAAATAACTTTATCTTTAACTACCGCTACTCACTCTTCAGGAGCACCTTTACCAGAACCCATTCTAACTTCTAGGGGTTTCTTAGTTTTGGCTAAATGAGGGAAAATTTTAATTCAAACTTTTCCTCCACGCTTCATATAACGAGTCATCGCAATACGAGCAGATTCGATTTGACGAGCAGTGATTCAAGCTCCTTCTTGAGCTTGTAATCCATATTCACCATGACTAATTAAAGTTCCACCTTTAGCTTTACCTTCGTAACTCACACGGTGAGGACGACGGTATTTCGTTTTTTTAGGCATTAACATTATTTATTACCTCCAAAAACGCGATCTTTCTTCAAGATTTCACCTTCACATAATCATACTTTAATTCCAATGATCCCATATGTTGTATGAGCACTAGCTGTTGCATAATTAATGTTTTGTCTTAGTGTATGTAATGGCACTGTTCCTTCTGAATAACCTTCAGAACGAGCCATTTCTGCTCCACCTAAACGTCCGGCAACTAATGTTTTAATTCCTTTAGCTCCGGCGCGCATTGCTTTACGAATCACTAATTTTTGAGAGATTCTAAATGAAGCACGATTTTCTAACTGAATAGCAATATCGTTTGCAATTAATTGGGCGTTTAATTCAGGTTTTTTAATTTCGCGAGCTTCAATTGTAATTTTAGCATGGCGATCTTGTAAAACTTTTTGTAATTCAATAATTAGTTTTTTAGAATTAGCTCCTTGAGGACCAATTAACGCAGCTGGTTTAGCTGTATAAACATAAAGTTTTAAACTATCTTTTAAACGATCGATTACGATACGATCAATTAATAATGAACGTGAGTATTTTTTAACAATATATTCACGAATTTTAATGTCAACATGTAAGTTACGAGCGAAATCTTTTTTTGATGCGAATCATTTTGAATCTCAATCTTTATTGATTCCAATTCTCAACCCATGAGGATTAACTTTTTGTCCCATATTAATTACCTCCTTTTTCTGCTAATGCGATTTTGATGTGTGATGTTCTTTTTAAAATTTCAAAAGCACGTCCATGAGCACGAGGACGGAAACGTTTCATCGTTGGTCCTTCGTTTACTTGAATATCGTAAACATATAATTTTTCGATATCCATACCATCGTTATTTGTGGCATTGGCAATTGCTGAATTTAATAATTTTGCAATTGTTGGTGTTGCTTTTTTGTTTGTATTTTTTAATATATCGATTGCTCTTGCTATATTTTGATTACGAATTAGATCAACAACTAGGCGGACTTTTCTGGGGGCAATTCGGATGGTTTTGATTTCAGCTTTAGCTAGTTTCATATTACTTTCTTGTTTCATATTAATCTACCTACTTACTTTTCTTGTCTGCGCCGTGGCCAGTAAAACGACGTGTTGGTGCAAACTCACCTAATTTATGCCCTACCATATCTTCAGTTACATAAACCGAGATATGTTCTTTTCCGTTGTGTACCCCAAAAGTTAAACCTACGAATTGAGGAAAAATTGTTGAACGACGTGATCAAGTTTTAATAATAGTTTTTTTCTTGTTATCTTTAGCAGCTTCTACCTTTTTCATTAAGTGTCCGTCTATGAAAGGACCTTTACTAATTGATCTTGCCATAATACCCTCCTAGCGATCATTAATTCTTCGTACGATCAGTTTTGAAGAATGTTTTTTCTTATTACGTGTTTTTACACCAAGTGCTTTTTTACCTCAAGGTGTTAATGGTGCTGGACGTCCGATACCGGTACGACCTTCACCCCCACCATGTGGATGATCGTTGGGGTTCATTACAGAACCACGCACAGTTGGACGGATTCCACGGTGACGATTACGTCCCGCTTTTCCTCAGTTTACTAAGTTTCAATCATCATTACCAACTTCACCGATTGTTGCACGACAATTACTTAAAATACGACGCACTTCTCCTGATGTCATTTTAAGAGTAACATATTTTCCATCGTCATCTTTTCCTAATAATTGAACACGCGCTCCAGCAGAACGAGCGATTTGAGCTCCAGCTCCGGGACGCATTTCAATATTATGAATAAATGAACCTTCAGGAATATTACTTAATGGTAAAGCGTTTCCAGATTTAATATCTACTTCATTACCAGAAAAGATTAAGTCACCAACTTTTAGCCCTTTAGGAGCTAAGATATAGCGTTTTTCTCCATCTTGATAATTTAACAAAGCGATATTAGCAGAACGGTTCGGATCATATTCGATCGTCGCTACTCTTGCTTGGATACCATCTTTATTACGTTTGAAGTCAATAACACGGTATTTACGTTTATGTCCCCCGCCTTTATGACGAGTTGTAATCTTACCATGTGCGTTACGACCACCTTTTTTAACTAATTTAGTTAAAAGTGATTTTTCAGGATTGTTTCCTGTTGTTAACACTTTTTTGTAATCAATTACCGTCATACCACGCTGCGCGTTGGTATTTGGTTTTAGTTTACGAATAGCCATTTACAATACCTCCTTGTTATTTAGTTTCTTCTTCTGGGAATAAATTAATTTTTGACCCAGCTTTTAATGTTACGATTGCACGTTTAATATTACGAGTTTTACCAACAAATTTACCAACACGTTTAGTTTTTGGTTTATTGTTAATAATATTAACTTTAGCAACTTCCACTTTAAAAATGTGCTCTAAAGTTTGTTTTACTTGTAATCTTGTTGCGCGACGGTCTACTTCAAATGTATAAACGTTATTAGCAATATTTGCATATGATTTTTCAGTTAATATTGGACGTTTAATAATATCGTTGATATTCATTAGTTAAGCGCCTCCCCGAAATGTTTAATTGCAGCTACTGTAATAATAATGTTTGGATAATTTAAAATATGACTTACGTTGACATGTTTACAATCTAGAACTGCTATTCTTGGTAAGTTAGCACCTGACTTGATTGCGTTGTCATTTTTTGATTCAGTAATTAAAAGAGTTTTTTTATCATTTAATTTTAAATCTGTTAATAAAGTAACAAATGATTTAGTAGATGGTTTTTCAAATTTAACATTATCTACTACAAACAATTGATTAGCTTGAGCTCTAACTGATAAAGCAGATCTTAGTGCTAATTTACGTACTTTTTTATTAACGTGTTTAGTGTAATTACGTTCCGTGTTTGGTCCGAAAGTTACTCCCCCACCTACTCAAATAGGTGAACGGTTAGAACCGGCACGGGCACGTCCTGTACCTTTTTGACGTCAAGGTTTACGTCCCCCACCAGATACTTCTGCGCGAGTTTTTGTTTTGTGTGTTCCTTGTCTAAGACTTGAATTATATGCTATAACGCTATCAAACATTGCTTGTTTGTTAGGTTTAATTCCAAATACGCTATCGTTAATTTCTAAATCTGTAGTTTTTTTGCCTTTGGCATCTAATACTTGAATTTTCATATTAACTCCTTAAATAAGCTTACTTAGCTTCGCTTTTTGGACTATTTGTATTTGGTTTTTTAGCATAATTTACAATTTCGCGTTCTTTTAAAGTTTTCACTTTATTGTTCATCTTAGTATTTTTAATCATCACAAAACTTTTTTTCGGTCCAGGTATTGAACCTTTAACTATAATTGCATTATGAGTTACATCAACTTTAACTACTTCAAGGTTTTGAACTGTTACTTGAGCATTACCCATTTGTCCAGCCATTCCTTTACCTTTAAATATACGGTTGATGATTGCTCCCATAGAACCGATACCACGATGGTAACCAGAACCATGTGCTTTTGGTCCAATTGAATAATTATGACGTTTTATAGCGCCACTGAAACCTTTACCTTTAGAAATACCAGTTACATCAACTAGTTCTCCTGCACTAAAAATATCAGCCTTTAATTCTTGATTTTCTTTTATGTCTGCGCTATCAAAATTACGAATTTCTTTGACGAAGCGCTTAGGGTTTGAAGCCGCTTTCTGGAAGCGTCCCATATCAGGTTTGTTAACACGGCTAACTTTTTGATCTTCAACACCTAATTGAACGGCATTGTAACCATCTTTTTCAACTGTCTTAATTTGTAATACCTTATTTGGTAATACTTCAATAACAGTAGCTGGGATAGCTGTTCCATCTTGTGTAAAGATTTGCGTCATGCCAACTTTACGACCTAAGATTCCTTTCATAATTTCCTCCTTAAGAAAGTAAAAAAATATAAATTTTTACTTAATTTATAGTTTGATTTCAATATCTACATTACTTGGTAAATCAATACGTTGTAATGAATCCATAGTTGAAGCACTAGGATTAGTTATTTTGATTAAGCGTTTATGTGTACGCATTTCGAATTGTTCACGAGATGTTTTATTAACATGCACTGAACGTAAGATAGTATAAACTTCACGTTTTACTGGTAATGGAATTGGTCCACTAATACTTGCTCCAGTTTTTTTAGCTAATTCAATAATCTTTTTAGATGCTAGATCTAATTCGGGTACATCATAAGACTTAAGTTTAATTGATAATACTTGTTGTGTCATAGTTGTTCTCCTTTGTCTAATTTAGCTTAGACCTTCTCCATGCAAATTACCTGATATCCATAGACAACTAATACTGGCGTATCAGCAACCTTACACTTCGCAGAATAAGTCGTTCCAATATTATAACATAAAATAGTTGATCAGCAAACTAATAAAAAAATTAATATTATAAAAATAGTTTTCCAAATATAATGTTTTGTGTTGATTGTATTTATAGTTACTAAATATATAATTTTTATTTTATAATAAAAACACTCATATAAGGTGTTATAATTTCTTAAAGATAATAAAGTTTTCTACTAAACAATATATTTAATTTAAAATTTCTAATGGAGGGTCAATTATGAAAAAAGGGGTAGTTTACACACCTATTAAAATTGTTAAGTATATGTTAAATAGAATAAATTATAAAAATTCTAACATTTTACAAAAACATATTATTGATAATTCTTGCGGGGAGGGTGCTTTTCTAATAGAAGTAGTGACTAGATATATTATAGAATACCAAAATAAAAATAAAAATTTATTAGGTATTGAAAAACAATTAGAAAAATATATTCACGGAATAGAACTATCATTAGAATCTTATGAAAAAACAATTAAAAATTTAAATAATTTAATATTTAAATACAATATAAAAAAAGTAATTTGAAATATTTTAAATGCTGATTCTACAAAAATAGAGGTTTTCAATAATAAAATGGATTTCGTTGTTGGTAACCCTCCTTATATAAGGATTCATGATTTAGACAAAAAAAATAATCATAATTTTTCTTTGGCAAAAAAAGGAATGACTGATTTATATATAATATTTTTTCAAATAAGTATAAATATGCTAAACGATAAAGGGCAAATAATATATATAACTCCAAATTCATTTTTTAACAGCAAAGCAGGCTATGAATTTAGAAAATATATTTTAGTTAATAATTTATTAAGAGAAATTATTAACTTAGGACATTATAATCCTTTTAAAAACGTTACAACTTATACAGCTATAACTTATTTAGATAAATCAAAAATTAATACAAAATCTTTTTTTTATAAATATGATGGAGAAAATACTTTTAATAAAATAAAATATAATAACTATGATTTTTTCATAAATAATATTTTTTATTTTAATACTTTAGAAATGATTAAAATCTTTAAAGAAATAACTAATATGAAAATTGATAAAAGATCTGGAATAAGTGTAAAAAATGGAATTTCCACTAATTTAGACTATTTTTTCATAAACGATAATTGAAAAGGAACATTCGTTAAAGATGTATATAAAATTTCAACTGGTAGTTACTCTAAAATAATCTTCCCTTATGATGATGATGCAAAATTAATTAACTTTAATAATTTAGATGCTGCAAATATTAAAAAATTCAATACTAATAAAGAAAAATTATCTAAAAGGGATTTAAGAGGCCAGAAATGATATGCATTTGCTAGAACCCAAGGAATAAAAGATACTTTCAAAAAAAGGATTTGTATAAATTCTGTTATTAAAAATTTAGATTCAATTAAATTAAAAATTATAGAAAAAAATATTTTAGTTTATAGTGGATACTATATAAATTATAATTATGAATATGAAGAAAAAATTATTAAAGTAATTATGAATGAAAAGTTTATCAATTATATAAAATCACTAAATAAAGAAAAAAATGGAAAATATTTCTTTTTCTCATCGAAAGATTTAGAAAAATATTTAATTTGAAATTTAAAGGAGTAAAAATGGAAAAAGATTTTTTAAAAAAATATAAGAGTGTATTGAAATTTGTTAATTCTAAACAATCAAATAATAGAAGTTCCTACAAAGTGGATCTAATACATGGTCAAATTGCAAGAGATATTCAAAAAGAATTAGGAAATAATTTTCAAATTATAACAAAAGAAACCACTGGTAAGGAAGAAAAAATAAAAGGTATATATATGGAAAAAAGAGTTGATATAGTTGTAAAACAAAACGAAAAAATCATTGCAGGTATAGGTATAAAAAACCCATTAAACTCTTTTTTTAAAAATAAAAATAATTATTTTGAAAACATGTTAGGTGAAACAGCAAATATAAAAAGCAACAATATATTATATTTTCAAATAATGATTTTACCACATAAGATTCCTGATTGAAAAAAAGAAAACGGAAAAGGGATTTTTAAAAAAATGGATATCATAGATCGAAATAAATTAATGTCTTATATAAAAATGTCTCATTTAGATACACAAAATGTACTGCACTTACCAGAAAAAATGTTAATCTTGATTATAGAAGACAATATAAATAATTCATTTGAAAAAATAGGAGGAACTAAAAAAGAATATAGAGAGTTATTTATTAACAAAATAGATAAAATTGAATTAGGATTTAAAAAAATCTATATAAACGATATTGGTAAAGCGTTAATTATTAATGAGTATACTAAATATATAGAAAAAATTTGTAATATAATTAAAAAACAACCTAAATTTACTAAATAGGTTGTTTTTTAATTGGTTATTAATATATTTAATTGTGATGTCACGAAAAGACAATAGAATCAATTGATAAATCAACATTTGTAGCTATAATTTCAAATTGTTGATTCCCATCTGTTTGATTAATTTTTCCAAAATGATAATAAAAATTATCTGATAAACTTAAATTTATACTGTTGAAGTTAGTGCTTAACACAAAATTATTTTGAAAATTACTTATACCTATATTACCGTCCACCGATCAAGTACGACCAGCTAACCCGTTATAAATACCTTCTGCACTCGAAGTTCAAAAATCAGTAACTATTTCACGTTTTACATCTGTGCCTATATAATCATTTGTAAAATCCTTTAAACTTCCAAAAGAACTACCAACAAACATTACACATTCAGGAAAGTTTTGATCTCATATTTCTGGATAATAATATGAAGAATTCCAATTATCTATTGTGGAATTATTATGAAAATCTATAAAATATGAATAATGAGATTGTAAAGAAATAGTATAATGATAATTATTGGGATTATCTCCATTACTAAAATAAGGAGCAGTTTCTATTAATTTAGTTCTTATTTCTTCGATTTTATTATTATTTATTAGATCTTGAAGATACATTTTATGATTAATGTGTGTGTAATAATTACCACATATGCTATTTTGAGGACTAGAAGTATTGTTATCATTATACCAGGAGAACCTAGGGTTCAATACTACTCCGTCATCATTATTGTTAGGTATATCTATTTTATTATTAGGATGGTCTTTGGTAAATTTAATTAAGTTATTTTTATCTGGAGTAACAGAAAAAGAATTCAAAAAATTAATTTCTTTTTTAATGGGTGTTTTTCGATTAGAAGTATCATTATAATTACTATTATGTGTGTAAAATAATCTTGCATAATTATCATTAGCATACTCTAAGTTTTGATTTTTCACACTTTTATTATGGTTATTTATAGAAGAAGTGCCTAATATAGAAAGTGGTCCTAATGCGGAAAAAGATAAAAATATATTGGTTAATTTAATCATAAATTTTCCTTTCAAAATAAAATTAATATAAATTTTATTTTATTATTGTGCGTCATATAAATTATCACTAAAAACTCCCTGTTTTAAAATACTTTCAGCATAAAAAACACCAATACCAGAAATAGGTTTAACTGTTTCAACAGAATATCCTAAATCAGTTTTTTGAAAATCTGATTGTTTAATACTATACCCGGAAAAGTTTCCTTCTTCTTCTACATAAATACTATCTGGACTTCATAGATTTTTAGTATTTTCATTATTAAAATTAAATTGCTTTTCAGTAAAAACAAAATTGCTTCCAAACACCGTATTATATTCATTTACATTAGACTCTATAAATAATCTAAACCCATTCCCGATTTTTCTCATATCAAAAATGTAGGCACCTTTCCCTAAATCTCCACCACTATATTCAAAAGAGGTGTGATAAATTAAATCTATAATTTTTAATGCTGGGCTATAATTTTTAACATTGTCAGATAACGTCTTAACTTTTTCTAATATAGGCGTTTCATTATGATTATCTAACAATTCGTTTAATTCGTTACTATTTGAAAATAATTGTTCATATGATTTACTAAATTCTTGTATCCTATTTTGATTTTTTGGTAAAATGTTTTTTGCTTCTGTTGAAGGTTTTAATATGTTTTTGTTTTTGTTGATATAAATGCTATCTTCATTTAAAGTAATTGCTTCATCAAAATATTTATTAAGTTCTGGATATTTTACCATTAAATCTAAATAAGGATTTATTGCCTTTACACGAAAATCTAATAATGAATAATCCATTAAATCTGTTTTAATATCAATTGCTGAGGGTACTCAATCACCAGCGTTATCGGGTAAATTTTTTGAATTAGTATGATAATCTCCAATAAAATTTTCAGAATTACTTTCTAACATTGCTATATATTTACTAAAACTATCTGGAGTTAGAGGCATATCATTGGGTACAATTACTGATTTTCCATGTCCTGGAAGAGTTAAAAAAGTCATATTAATATTTAAAGAATTCTTTTCAGAGCTAGTTAAACTATTTATTGAGGCACTAACGGAAGCCAATCCATATTTTACTCCTATAGAAGCGTTTATTTTATTTGTTGTACTAATATTAGAAGATGAAATTTTTAAATTAACAAAAACTTCTCTCCTAGCAGTTTCGTGCTCTATAAATTTATTAGAATACATATTTTGAAAATTAGATCAATCTCCATCGGATAAAGATTTATTAATTTGGTTTTCAGCTATTCTGTTAAAATCAAGATTATAATTAAATCTCATATCAACACTAGATTTAATATCAAATACTAAAGACATACTTTTAGAATCTGTTTCTGATTTTGAAAAAAAGTTGACTGATGTAGATGTTGATAATCTTTTAAACCCAAATCTAAGATTAGCACTAACTCCTAATTCTTTAATTAAATCAGTAGAACTACTTTCGCATGAAAAACTACCTTGTGAATTTTCACTATAAATTGATACTGTTGGTTGATTAGTGTTGAAAGTATTAAAAATACTATACCCGGTAGTTTTACCTGTGGTTAAATCATAACCATCTCCTAATCTATTATAGGTATCACCTATATCTGTTTGATTTAAATATTCTTGATAAGAAACATTTGTATATGTTTGTTTGTTTTTATTTGTAAAAAATTGTTTTTTATTTATTTTTTTAGTTTCAGGGCTATGAGTTAAACTTGAATTTATAGACGGAATTAAAGATATAGTTCCTGCCGATATTAAAGGTATTGCCATAACTGAAAATTTTGATAATTTTATTAAATTCATTTTTTAATCCTTTTTTTTATTATTTTTTATATAATGTTAAAAATTATTGTAATTAATAATTTTAAAAGGTACTCTAATATTATAATCAGGATCTCCAACTACATCAGAACCTCATACTTGGTAATTTTTTCCTGATACAACCTTAGTATTTGTGATTGGAAAAGAGTTATTTATTTGATTGGGATAAACATTTTTATCAACATCTGATCCAGGATAAAATAATGTTGAATCATTAGTAGTTCTTGGTCCAGAAGCATTATCGGTATTATTAATTGTGCTAAATAATCCGGTTTGAGTTTCTCATGTAGATCCTGTTTTTGTTAAGTCAGATTTTATATTCATCATTCCCATATCATTGTAGTCATTTAAATTATTATCAGATCCATAACTATAATAACTAGTGTGATTTGTATGTAAATTAGCTACATCTAAAACATCTTCAAAAATTGATGGCATAATAATCCCGTTGAATTCTATTTTATTATGATTAGCGATAAAGCGTTTATTGAATCCGTTATTATTTTTAGTGTTTCATTGAATTGTTGGTTCTAAATATAAATGGGTTTTGATTTGACCATTAGTAGCTGGAGTTTTATTATATGATGCTATTGAAGCTGGTGAAAAATATAAAAATCCATCTGCTTTATTTTGATCATTAATAACACTCATAAAATATCTTTTATCTTTATTTGTGTCTAAATCATAAGCATATTGGTTATCTTGGGCAGAAATATGGTACCCAGCAACACGATAATCATGATCAAAACCACCAACATATTTATTATTTTTTAAAGTTAATTTTCCTGTATTATATGCAAAACTATTCTCTATTATACCTGTCGTAGTTGGACTAAATCCGCTAAATGTAATCGTCTTATAAATACCACTTAAATCATATGAAGAACCATTATTTTTCTGAGGTTTTCGACTATAGTATCTTAACGTAATTTTATTATTGCTATAAAGAGTTGTTTTTAAATTATCAAATGCTGTTTTAAGCTCTGTGGCAGAATAAAAAATATTACTGTTTTTAGATTTATATTTCTTTTGATTAGGTGATTGTTGATTGTCTTTAACTATCTTAGTAATGCTTTGATTTAAAAATGTTAAATTAAGAGCATTACTATCAATTTGATTAGTCCCATCACTCATTATCAAACCAATATTTACTAATGGATTTAATGCTGTTTGTAATTTTAACGCTACAGAATCACTTGTTGATTTATTCATCAAATGATAATTTCGATTCATTAAACCACTATAAGCATCATCGCCATAAGGATTAATTACCATTTTATTTTGTGGTAAAATCGCATTTCAATCAAAATCATATTGATGATCATAGTTTGGTCATAATGGATTTACTTTGGGCGGGTTGCTAGTTTGGTGATGTTTTGGAAAATTAGTTAAAATAATTGTAGCAGAACTTCCTATTAACACCAATGCTAATCCACCAGATATTCATACTTTTTTCTTCATTTAACTCAACTCTTCTTTCTTGAAATAAATTTATAACTATGTATAAATGATATCATAAAAAAATAAAACAAAAACTCTTGAAATAATGTTAAAGAGTTTTTGTTTTAGTATAAATATATTAAAATTAATCAATTTTTAAATATGATGTCATTGAAAATGAAAAGAATTAATTAATACTGAAAGATTTTGAAACCCAATTTCATATTTCTGCTGACTTTTACTATTACCATTAGGGGTAATATGTTTAGCGCTACAAGATACATTAGCAGATAAGTTAAATGCTATATTTCTTAAGTTTAATAGCGACGAATAATCATATTTTTTGTTATTTCCCTTAAGACTATTAGCTTTTAAATTTTTAATGATTTGTACTCCGACATTTTTTGGGTGCCGTGATTTGATACCACTCCAGATTGATCCATGACCAGATCAATAAGTTACTACATTGAAATTATCATTATTATATTGACCATTATATATTAATAGTTTTGAATACATAGCACACTTTATATCACTATTTTTAATAGGACTGTTTAAATCATCATCAAAATTTGCAGATGATCAATGATCAGTTTTAGTATCATTTTGAAAAACGTCATTATATTTTAAGTTGTATTGTAATCCAATAGTGAAATAATAATCTTCTGGATTTATATCTGTATTGCTATTTTTAGTTCAAGGCGTATTTTCAATTAATGTATTACGAATTAGTGATAAATCTTTAACAGAAAAGCTATCGGATAAAGATTTAGTTATCGTTGAATTTAGTCTTTGATCTTTAAAAGAACTTTTTACGATATTATTATTTTTGGTAAATGTTGGTGTTGCCACTTTAACTACTTCTTTCAACAATACTTGAAAGGCTCTAATTATTCCTGTAACAACATTATAATAATTTAACATAATAAAAAACCATCTATCTTAAAATATGATAGATGGTTTTTTATCAAATTATTCTAGTGTCTCAATTAGATTGAGTCGTTACTGTTATTGTTAATTTGGTCAATGTCTTGAAATTCTTTTTTGTTTTTAATTTTTCTGATTATAATAAAAGCAAATGCTGTTAGCATTTTTAATAATCTAACTGAAATACTGATCATAAATACACTCCTATTTTTAAATTAATAACTATCACTTATATCTTTTATGTCTCTAAATTATCACTATATTTAATAATATCATAAATTATCATTTTCAAAATTAATAATTTATTATACAATTTATATAAATTAAAAAACGAGGTAATAAAATGATTAATATAATTGGTAATGGTATTTTTTGTAATTTTTTTAATCACAAAAAATATCAAAAAAGTCTAAATGATAAAACAACATTTTTAAGTTATTTAGAAAATGGTGGTATTCAATGAACTGACTCAAGGAATAATTTTATTAATAAATGTGAAAAAGATGGTTACCAAAATCCTGATAATAGTCATCGATTATTTTTTAAAAATAGTTTTTCAACGATGTATGTTAAACATATGATGTTTGGTAATAAAGAACTAATCTTACCAAAGACTGTTGAAAAAGTATTACAAAAAGAACAAGATCAGTGAGTTTGAAAAATTGTTAAAATTACTAACCAAAAAATTAATTGATTTGAAAATAACGACTTCATTGTTATTGCTCTTAATAAAAGTCAAAACTTAGCTTATAAAATCAGTACAAAAATAGTTAGAGACTTTATATATTTTGATTATCAAAAAATAGCTTATCAACAAGTTTGCGAAACAGGAATCGAAATTAATGTAATCGAAAAAACTAAAATTATTAATTGAATTAAATATGCACTGTTAATTATGAATACTGTTTATGAATTTTATAGGCATACTTATTTTCATAATTTAACTAATTATCAAAGTTTTCCTGCTACTTTACAAAAACAATGAAATAATTATCAAAGCAAATTTTTAAATTATCAAGATGCAATTTTTAGTTTTAATTATTTTCCTGAAGTTATCGGTCATTTAAATAACAACATTATTAATAATTATCAAGGTCATAGCAAAATGATCCATGGTTATTTAAATCAACAAGAATTTGTTGATTTAAACATGCATAAAAATAGTTGATTAAGTAATTGTGTTGATTATCAATTACTTATTAATAAAATTAAAAATAGTCCTAGTGATGTTGTTGAAGTTAATTTATTTGCCCTTAATCCAAAACATGATCAACCGCTATTTTATAAAATAAATACGACTATAATTACTAGTGGAAAAAAATTAATTATTAATTACTACTACTATCATAAATCTGAAATTCCAAAAATAAAAGCGTTAATTAATAAAGTTGGCATTAATCTAAAAACTCTAAATTTCATTAACAGTAATCTTATTTGAAAAAGCTAATTATTAATAATTAGCTTTTTTAATGCATTAATATTGTTTTAAAAATAACCAAAAGTTCTTAAATCATCATAGAAAAACTCATTATTAATAAATTAATTTATAATAGATCAAAGTCAATAATAACTTTAATTTTAATGTTCATTTGGAAAATATTCTTTAATTGTTTTGATGTTTAAATTATCATTATTATATTCAACTGATATCCCAGGATTGAAACCATCTATTGTTTTATTGTATGTTAGATACGATATATTAAATTTTGTAGGTAAAAGAACTTTTGATTTATCTTGTGAAATGATGGTTGTAGTAATACTTCAAATAAAGTCATCGCCTTTTGTTAAAACTTTATCAATGATTTTTTTGTTATCATTTTTTACTTCATTAAAAATATAAAGTGTTTGTGATTTTAAAAACAAATAGTCTGTTTTAGCATTACCAGTTAAATAATAATAACCACTTAGTGTAATTGTAATTGCTCAATCTTGCATAATAGTTTGTTTTAAGTTAGGTGTTAAATTATCAACAGTTAAAGTAATTAAGTTTTTACTGTTACTCATGTTATCAATAGCTTTTTTATTATAATCATTAACATTTGTTTGAATAATCTTGTTAAAATCATTAATCAAAGTTTGTGTAGTGTCATTACTTTTACCACAACTTGTTAAATTAAAACCTAGTCCAATTATCAAAATTACAAACGATGATTTTCAAATTTTATTAAAATACTTTATCATAATTTTCAATTCCTTTCTTTTTATTTTTCTACTTCATATAGTTTCATTTGTGCTAGATTTAAATTATCAAGAACGCTTTTAGTGTTTAAAATTTTATTATTACGATAGTCATAATAAAATGTTATTGGATAAAAGAAATTACCACTATGGGCAATATTGGAATTTTGAGTAAATGTATTAAACTTACCAAAAGAAATATTTATTTTTTCATAGAAAAATCCATGATTAAAATAACCGATTTTTGCAAATTGAGTTAATAGTTGATTATATTTTTTTTGTAAATCTTGGAAATCGTTAAATAATCTTAGCGGGTCATTTTTTAAATTATTATAATCTTTTTGAGCATCCCCTGTTAATTGAAAGTTTCCCGTAATAAATCAGTTAAGCGATAAATCCATTAAGTTGATGCAATTATGAGATATATAATAATCAAAATTAATAGGATTATATTCTTCGCGTGTTCGTTCAGCGAAATCTCTAAGAACTAAAATGTTATTATGTTTATTAAAAGGTGAAAATGAATAAGAATTTCATTCGTTGATAGATTTTGTTTCATTATCATAAAAATTAACTAATAAATTTTTTGAGTCTTCTAATGAGTGATCTTGTTTATGGCTACAACTTGTTAAATTAAAACCTATCCCTGTTATTAAAATAACAAAAGCAGATTTTCATATTTTGCTAAAATGTTTTATTTTCATAAAATTTTATATACTCCTTATTTATTAATTTTTAGTTTTAAATGGAAATAAAGGACTATCCATATTAGAAACTTTAAAAGGTATCATTATATCATTACTGTGAGATCCTATAAATTCTTTACATCAAAGATAATTATTGTTATCAATTTTTATGTTTCGTATTTTAAATGTAGTTATACTATACAAATATATTTAATCTTATCACATATGCAGACTTAAAATATAATTAATTTTCTTGTAAACAAAAGTTTTATCTTTCGATGATGTCTATTTGATAAAGTTGGTTGTAATAGTAAAACTATCGATACTTTTAATTTAATCAACACTCATAAAATTTGAAAAAGCTAATTATTAATAATTAGCTTTTTCAATGCATTAATATTGTTTTAAAAATAACCAAAAGTTATTACAGGAATTGCAATAGCGATGGCAAACGAACTCATTCATAATAGATTACGAAAATATCATGTTCCAACGTAAATACAACAAAAAGTAAATCCAGCAGTAATGATTGGTCCAAAAATTAAAGTATAAATCGTTCAAGAAATAATATACTCATTCTTAACGTGTGGTCAATGATGTTTGAAAGCAAAAGAAATTGATAATCAAAAAGCACTATATATTAAAACTAATATATATTGGCTCGCAATAATTCATAAATGATGAAGTCAATTATTAAAAATATTATTATTGTAAATGTTCTTAGTAAATTTCATATTATAAATATAATAACATTTAAACTTCACTATTGTTTATTTTTATTTAATAAATTAGTTATAATTTTATTATAGAGAGAATAATAAGTAATAATAAAAACAAGGTGGTATTAATATGAAAAAAATAAAAATCTTATTTAATAGTATCGGAATTTTAAGTATGGCTAGTGTTAGTTGCTTGACAATAACAAGTTGTGGAAAGAAAACGACAACTCCCAATACGATCAAGGAAACTTGAGCTGATTTTCTAAAATCAGCTCAAAATGAAACTATGAATAACATTATAAAAAGTTCATTACCTACTAACTGATCTTTAACAGATCCTATTTTTGAAACTACAGCTGCAGTTGTTGTTGATAATAAAAGTATTACTCGAAGTTTTGGTGATGCTAAAATTTCTAGTAATTCATTAACTTCATTTACTTCAGATATTTCAACTTGAACAATTAAATATGATGAAAATGATAAAAATTCTAAATACGATATGACTCAATGAAAAAATAATGGTAGCATTACTTCTTGAGGATATGGTCCTTGATATAAAAATGTTCTTGATTATATAAATGCACAATGATTAATTCAACCAGGTTCAACAAGTCCAGCTACTGTTGGAAATTTTGTTGCCAGAGCTTTTTTCCCTTCAGGATCATATCAAAATTCAACTTGAAAAATTATCAGCAATAATGTTAGAAATTATAATACAAAAGGTCACGGAACATTTACTAGAGTTTGTACTGCAACTCAAAAACCAGTAGGTTCACTTCCTGGAATAACAACCGATGGAAAAACTCATACTATTACATTTATTTTAAAATATGATGATAATGGAGCATCACAAAATCCTGATCTTCATATAATAAATGATTGAACTGAAACTGTAAGTAAATAATAACCAAGAGGTAACTAATGAAAAAGAAATTGAAAATAATCAAATCTAGTTTTATTGGATTAAGTACAATGATTCCAATAACAGCAATGCCTTTATTAGTCATTAGTTGCGGAAAGCACAATACTGATAAAAAGACTTTTGCTGATTTTAAAAAAGCGATCAATTCTGAGAGCGGTTTTAATATTGTTAAACATGCCAATCCGATTGCTCAAGATTGGGGAAAAATCGCTAGTACTGATTTAGTGAAAAGTAAGACAATTATTAATGGTTATCAAGTGACAATTGTTATTAATGCTATTAGTCTTAAACAAACAGCAGATTTTGAAATCACATATGTTTCTAATACTGCTTACAATGTTAATAATTGAAAATGCACTACTCAGCCCCACTCAACCGATAATCAATGACCCGAATTTCAAAAAGCAGCTGAAGCTGAAAGTCCATTTAACATTATTGGTAATGCCCATCCAATAGCGAATGGATGAGCTGATTTAGATGCAAAAGATGTTCATAAAATTGGTAATCCTAAAATATCTGATAAAACAATTACAATCAACATACTATCAACTTCGAAAAATGAAGTTGCTGCATTTAACATTACTTATATAACAGGGCAAGTTTATCAAGTTAGCGCTTGAAAATGTAGCATTCAACCATATCCAGCTATTTCTTGAAATCAGTTTAAAACTCAAGTTGAGAGTTTTAACAAAAATACTCTTTTTAATGGTTTCAAAAATGCTAATCCTGATAATAGTAATATTAATTTTAATTCAATGTTTGGTGTTTATCAACTAAATGCGGAAGCTAGCACGATTACCGATAACCAAAAAGACACGATTACTTTTACAATGCATTTAGAAAAAGCAACTAATTTTGGTTATAATCTTGCAAACAAAAAAATCATTGCAACTATTAAATACAGTGGTATTAATTATAGTGCTCATAATTGAGAAACAACAGATTACACTTTTGCTGATTTTAAAAACGAGGCTACAACAACAGTTCAGGACCCTTCCTGAAAAAGTTATATTATTAAAGAAATTAATAATAGCAAAAAGACATCATGAACTGTCCAGGATTCTCAATGAGGAAATTTAGAACCAATGAGTAATAATAGTGGTGTCCAATTAAGTATTAGTCATGGTCATTATTCTAATTTAGTGCTTAGTAATCCATTTACAATCAATCAAAATCATAAAGTTTCAGTTTTTGGAACTACTGCTTGATCTTTAGGATCAATCATTAATGATGGATGAACTAGATTTGAATATCAAGTTAATCAATGAGCTCAAAATAAGGGCAATATTAAAATGATTGATGTTTTAAAACGCTTACAAAATAGTCCTAATTTTCCAATTTCTTGAAAAGATACGATCAATAATAGTATTTTTATTGCCACTCCAACTGCTGGCAAAGCACCTGATAAAATAAATGGAAAATTATATTATACTATTAAGTTAGGTGGGGCAATTACTGATAATAATAAATTTAATATTATAATTAGTAACCGCAATTTAAAAACATTAAACATTAATTTTTTTACAGCTGCTTAAAACTAAAAATCTAAGAACAATAATTATTATTCTTAGATTTTTAATTATTAAAATATGAAAAAGCATATCAAAAAAATAGAAAAACGCTAAATATATTTATCTTTTATATTTATATACCTTATAATTAATATATATATATGTATAATATTTAATTACTAATTATAATCCTAAAAAATAAGAGGTTGTAACTAATGAAAAAAATATTTCTATCTATTCTTTTAATTATTGGTATTTGCACTCCAACATTAAGTTTAATTTCTTGTGGTAGTAAATCCCAACATAATAATTGAAATGATTTTAAAAATCAGGCTGAAAATGTCAGTGCTATTAATTTAAAAAGTTTATTAACTAATGATCAGTTGATTGATCATAATTGAAATCCAAATGATGCTCCAGAGTTTGGAGACAATGGTGTTCCGGCGCAATTTAATTCCAAACAAGAATTATCAGCTTTCATAATTGATAGAAGTGCTGGATCAGAGCATGAAAATCCAATTAATTTTATTATTAAATATCAATCAAAAATTCCTTATAATTTACATAATTGAAAAGAAAATGATCAAAATTGAGTAACTTTTAAACTTAATGCTATTGAAGTCACAGCTAATGATTTAATATCATTAGTAGGTCAAAAAGAATTAGAAAGATTTAATTGAACTGATTCTGATAGTCCAATATTTAGCGAATCCGGAAAACCACATATTAAATATAATGGTGGTAATTCTATTAGTGCAATGATTGTTTCTAAAAATTTTGCTATTAGTAATGCTAAACCAATTAATTTTACTATTCAATATAAAAATATCACTTATAATTTAAATGATTGAACTTTTATAGGTGGCTCAACAAAAAAAGAATGAGATGAGTTTAAAAACTCAGCTAAATCAGTAACACCTTTTATTTTACTAAATGAAATTAAAAATAAAAAAGATATCTGAAATAGTTTTAAATGATTTGGATCAGCAAGTGAAAACGTATGACAAATCACAGATGTTGCTGAATGAGATGTTTATGGTGGTATTGATAGTAATGATCCATATCAAGGTATGAATGGTAATTTTGCAGTTAATGATGCCGATAGAACAATAACCGATATTATCTCAATTAAAGGCCAAGAAGGATTGAGTAGTGCTAATCCAATTAAATGTGAACTATTTGGAATGACTCATCTGCACTACGATATTAATCAATGACAATTTAGTCGTATTTTACAAAATCAATCAATTGCAAAATATCAATCTCTAATTAAACCAATTAAAAATTTAGTTGATATTGGCTTTCGTTTTATTAGTGATTGAGAAAAATTTGCTAAATTAAATTTTTCTGACGTTAATCGACAAATTAATTTAGATGATTGATTAAAACATTATGCTGGTATTAAAGTTTATGATTTAGTATATGTTAAAATTTCAAATCCTTTTCACGACTTACCAGTTCCTTCTTCAGTAAATATGGAATCAGAATATCATTATCCTGATGAAGGTAATGGTAGTTTAAAATATGTCCACTTTAATTTTACTAACAGTTCCAGATATATGAACAATGCAAAAACTTGTGTGATTGCTTTTAATTATATTTGAAACGCAAAAATAACATCATAAAAAAGGAGTTAAATATGAATATTATTAAAAAAATTTTATTAGCTACGTCTTTAATTACTGGAGTTGGTATTACAACTACTAATTTAGTATCTTGTGGCCATCATAGTAATTCCAGTAGTTGAAGTCAATTTAAAAGTAGTGCTGAGCTTGAAACACCAAATAGTTTAAAATCATTAATTAGTGATCAAAAATTAGAAACTTTAGGATGAGACGCTAGTGATGTGGCAATATTTGATGATAATGGTGCTCCGCATCAATTCAAAGATAACCAGGAAATTGTTGCAATTATTTGTATCAAAGGTCAAGATCCTGCTAATCAAAAACCAATTGATTTTAATATTTCTTATACTGGTGCAAAATATCAAAAAAGTAATTGGGAAAACTCACTAGAAGAATGAACTGATTTTAAAGAGCAGGCTGAGAGTGAATCACCAGATAACTTGAAAGCTCTATTAACTACTACTGAACTTTTAAATTATCATTGAAATAGTGGGGATACTCCCGAATTTTCAAAAAAAAATCCTGCACCAATAGTCAGAGGTCATTCACAAATAATTATTGCGACAATTGTAGTTAATGGATATTCTACTGGAATGGCTTATCCAATTGTTTTCCAAATTAAATTTAAATATCAAGAATATAATGTCTATCATTGAACGAACTCATCAGGGCCAGGAATTGATGATTGAAACGCTTTTAAACAAGATGTTAAAAATAGCGATATGTCTACTACAACATTATTAGAATTAGCAAAAAAAGAACTTTATTGACGTAATTTTATTTGACATAATGAAACAGGTCCAATAAAATGAACTGATTCTGATAAACCAGAATGAGATGTTTATGGTGCTGCTAGTGGTGGTAACGATCCCTACCCAGGAATGAATGGTCAAATTACATATGATGATACTAATTACACAATCACTGCAATAATTTCTATTATTGGTAAAGATGGATTGAGCAGTGCTTGTCCAATAAAATGTGTTATATCAGATATTGATGACATTAAATACGATAAGTATGATTGAGTTTTTACTAATGTTACTCAAAAACAATCAGCAATGAAATATAGCGAGATAGCAAAAGCTGATCTGGGAAAAGCAACTTCAATGAGTGTTGCTAAAGATTGAAATAATTTCATTCTTACTCATTGAACAATTCCCCCAAAACAACCCACTACTGTTAAGAGTCAAAGTTTTGCAACTCTTTTAAGTAGTGCTGGTTTAAATGACATAGATACAAGAAACGTGAGACATATTTCTCCAACAAAATTTGATCTTAATAGCGGAATAATAATGACTTTATCTGGTAGTTCTCAACATAAAGGTGATTATGACTTTATCTTAAGTGCTCCAATTCCCTGAGTTGATAATAGTAAAACAGTTACTTCGGCATATAATTATACATTTAATATAGAACTTAAGCATTTAAGTTAAAATAATCAACATAAAAATTAACAACAAAAAAACAACCTTAATAAATCAGGTTGTTTTTTTGTTCAGTGTCTTATAATTATTTGATAATTTCTACGATTGATCCGGCACCAACTGTACGGCCACCTTCACGAATAGAGAATTTTGTACCTTTTTCAATAGCAACAGGAGAAATCAAGTTAATGATTACTTCAGTGTTATCTCCAGGCATTACCATTTCTACTCCTGCTGGTAACTCGATTGAACCAGTTACGTCTGATGTACGGAAGTAGAATTGTGGACGATAGTTTCCGAAGAAAGGAGTATGACGTCCACCTTCTTCTTTCTTAAGTGCATAAACTTGCGCTTTGAAAGAAATATGAGGAGTGATTGAACCTGGTTTACAGATTACTTGCCCTCTTTGAATTTGTTCACGTGTTACACCACGTAGTAATGCTCCAACATTATCTCCTGCTTGAGCATAATCTAATAATTTACGGAACATTTCAATTCCTGTGATGATTGTTTTTTTAGTTTCTCCGAAACCAACGATTGAAACTTCATCACCAATTTTAACTGATCCACGTTCTACACGTCCTGTGGCAACTGTTCCACGACCAGTAATTGTGAATACATCTTCAACTGCTAATAAGAAAGGTTTGTCTGTATCACGAACTGGAGTTGGGATATAACTATCAACAGCATCCATTAGTTCAATGATTTTAGTTTCTCATTGTGCTTCCCCTTCTAATGCTTTAAGAGCTGATCCACGAATAACTGGAGCGTTATCGCCATCGAAATCATAAGCAGATAGTAAGTCGCGAACTTCCATTTCAACTAGGTCTAATAACTCTTCGTCATCAACCATGTCGCATTTATTTAAAAATACAACGATTTTTGGAACTCCAACTTGACCTGAAAGTAAGATATGTTCACGTGTTTGAGGCATTGGTCCATCTGTTGCAGCTACAACTAAGATAGCTCCATCCATTTGAGCAGCACCTGTAATCATGTTTTTAACATAATCGGCATGTCCTGGACAGTCAACGTGTGCGTAATGACGCGCTGCTGTTTCATATTCAACGTGAGCTGTATTAATTGTAATCCCACGTTCTTTTTCTTCAGGAGCAGCATCGATTGCTGCGTAGTTCATTGCTTTCGCATTTCCTGATTTAGCTAATACTGTAGTAATAGCTGCTGTTAATGTAGTTTTACCGTGATCAACGTGCCCAATTGTACCAATATTAACATGGGGCTTAGAGCGATCAAATTTTTCTTTTGCCATTTTCTGACCTCCGTAATTTTATTTATATTTAGTATATATATAATATACAACATTTGTGAATAAAATTATACCACTAAAATTATAATATTGTATATAAAAATGTATAAGGTTTTTTATTTTATAATGTTATATTTGAATTTAATCGAAATCAAATTAATGAGTGATTAGGTATATAAACACTTTTATAATCTGTTCAATTTTTAGCATATTCTCAACCTTGTTGTCCTGGTTCAAATCCGCTAAATCTTTGAGGGCAACAAACAAAATAGTCAACGCTAATTCTTGGTCTGTTTCCAGATCAAGTTTCACCATTACGACCCTTAGTAAAAATTAAACTTAAATTCGCCATAGCGTAAGTGATTTCGTGATGACTATTATCTACTTTGGGGTTTTGATATAAAGCTAAAATATCGCTATCATATCATTGAAAGGTTCCGATTTGTGCACTCGTAGCTTGTAAAGAATATTTTTTCATATTGTCTAATGTTAAATCTTTTATAGCTGCATCTCTAGCTGTTTCTCAACTGTATTTATTTTTACCACAAGATGTAGTATTAATAGCAACTGTTGTAAAAGCTAAAATACTAAATGATAATAGAATGATTTTTTTAACTTTAAACATAATTAAAAACCTTTCTTAACTCATAATCTTTGTAAATTTCAAAAATTATTTTATAACAATTATTTTTGACGATTAGCAATAATTTTTTCAGCAATGCTTTTCGGAGCTGCTTGGTAACGTTCAAAAATCATTGTGTATGTTCCACGACCTTGAGTAAATGAACGTAATTGAGTAGCGTATCCAAACATTTCTGATAATGGTACTTCAGCTTGCGTAACTTTAGCGTTACCACGTTGCTCACTACCAACAATTTGACCACGACGTGAAGATAAATCTCCCATAACATCACCAAAGTAATCTTCAGGTGCGACAACTTCAACTTTCATGATCGGTTCTAATAATACTGGCTTACATACTTTAACAGCTTCTCGTAGAGCAAGTGATGCTGCTATTTTGTATGCCATTTCTGATGAATCAACATCATGGTATGAACCATCGAACAATGTTGCTTTAACATCAATCATTGGATAACCTGCTAATT
Organism: Mycoplasmatales bacterium; assembly: GCA_965222755.1. GTDB lineage: Bacteria > Bacillota_I > Bacilli_A > Mycoplasmatales > JABABV01 > JABABV01. The sequence continues at coordinate 457,845 of CBDCUK010000001.1, forward strand.
GACCACTATCTAGAGCAGCAATTAAACCAGCTTTAACTGAACTGATGTATTCACGAGGAACACGTCCACCAACAACTTTATCAATGAATTCAAATCCTTTATCTGGATTAGCTTCGAATTTAATCATAACGTGTCCATATTGTCCACGACCACCAGATTGTTTAATGTATTTACCTTCAACTTCAGCAGTTGCAGTCAATGTTTCACGATAAGAAACTTGTGGTTCACCAACATTAGCTTCAACTTTGAATTCACGTTTTAAACGATCAACGATAATATCAAGGTGTAATTCACCCATACCAGCAATGATTGTTTGTCCTGTTTCAACATTAGTAAAAGTTTTAAATGTCGGATCTTCTTCAGCTAATTTTTGTAATGCGATTGACATTTTTTCTTGATCTGCTTTAGTTTTTGGTTCTAGAGCTAGCGAAATAACTGGTTCTGGGAAAACCATCGCTTCTAAAACAATTGGAGATTTCATATCACATAATGTGTCTCCAGTAGTTGTTGCTTTTAAACCAACAGCAGCAGCAATATCTCCAGCATAAACACAATCAATTTCAGCACGATTATTAGCATGCATCTGTAAGATACGACCAACACGTTCTTTTTTATCTTTGGTTGCGTTTAATACATATGAACCTTTATTAACGATTCCTGAGTAAACTCGGAAGAATGTTAATTTTCCCACGAATGGGTCAGTCATAATTTTGAAAGCTAGTGCTGAGAAAGGAGCCTTATCATCAGCGTCACGAATTTCTTCTTCACCGCTAGGGACGATTCCTTTAATAGCTTCGATTTCTAAAGGTGATGGTAAGTAATCAATTACTGCATTTAGTAATAATTTAACACCTTTATTTTTGAAAGCTGTTCCACAAATTACTGGGAAGAATTGTGAAGTTAAAGTTGCTAAACGAATGGCATTTTTAATTTCAGAAATTGAAACTTCTTCACCATCTAAATATTTAACGATTAATTCTTCATCAAATTCTGATACGGCTTCAATTAAAGCTGTACGAGCCATTTGTGCTTCTTCTAACATGTTTGTTGGAATTTCTATTTCATTAAATACTTCATCAGCTTTACCATCGAAGTGATAAGCTTTCATTTCAACTAAATCAATGATTCCATCAAAATCAGCTTCGGCTCCGATTGGTAATTGAATAGGAATCGCATGCGCTCCTAAACGATCACCGATAGTTTTAACTGAATAATTAAAGTCAGCTCCGATTTTATCCATTTTATTAACGAATACAATACGGGGAACTTTATAAGTTGTTGCTTGTCTTCAAACTGTTTCAGTTTGAGGTTCTACTCCTGATTGAGCATCAAGAACTGCAACAGCACCATCAAGTACTCGTAATGATCTTTCAACTTCAACAGTGAAGTCTACGTGACCTGGAGTATCGATAATGTTAACGCGGTGATCGTTTCAGAATGCTGTTGTTGCAGCTGATGTAATCGTAATTCCACGTTCTTGTTCTTGTTCCATTCAATCCATTTGTGATTCACCAGTATGTGTTTCACCAATTTTATGAATTTTACCAGTATGGTAAAGAATACGTTCTGTAGTTGTTGTTTTTCCGGCATCAATATGAGCCATAATTCCAATATTACGCGTTTTTTCTAAACTGTATTTACGTTCAGCAGCCATTATCAGCGATAATGCGCGAAAGCTTTATTAGCTTCGGCCATACGGTGGATGTCTTCTTTTTTCTTAACTGATCCACCAGTTCCGTTTGCTGCATCGATAATTTCATTAGCTAATCGATCAGACATTGTCTTTTCATTACGTAAACGCGCGTAACGGATTAATCATCTTAAACCTAAAGTTTGACGACGTTCTCCTGAAACTTCAATTGGTACTTGGTAGTTTGCTCCACCAATACGACGAACTTTAAGTTCTAATTGAGGCATTATATTATTAATCGCAGCATTGAATACTTCGATTGGTTCTTTTTGAGTTTTTGCTTGAATTGTATCAAAAGCAGAATATAAAATACGTTGAGCTAAACCTTTTTTCCCGTCTTGCATAATATTATTAATTACTTTCGTAATAATCTTTGAATTATAAACCGGATCAGGTAATACGCTACGTTTTTCAGCTTTACTTCTTCTCATGAAAAAACTCCTTTCTTTGTTTTAATTTTATTAATCTTTTTGATAATTTTTATTTAATTAAACAAAATTATTTTTTAGATCTTTTAGTTCCGTATAATGAACGAGATTGTTTACGTCCTTCTACTCCTGAAGCATCAAGTGTTCCACGAATAACATGATAACGAACTCCTGGTAAATCTTTAACACGACCACCACGAATTAATACAACACTATGTTCTTGTAAGTTATGTCCTTCTCCCGGTATATAAGCAGTAACTTCCATTCCGTTTGTTAAACGAATACGAGCATACTTACGTAACGCTGAGTTAGGTTTTTTAGGTGTCATTGTCGCAACACGTACACATACTCCACGTTTTTGTGGCGCTGCAATAGTAGTTGTTTTTTTCTTTAATGAATTAAAACCTCTATTTAAAGCAGGAGCTTTAGATTTGTATTTCTTTGAAACTCTAGCTTTGTTAACTAACTGGTTAATTGTTGGCATTATTTACGCTGCCTCCTTTTTAAAATAAAATTCAAATATACTGATATGCTAATCGGATGTATTTTATACACTTATACAAAAATGCATAAAAATTTGCATACTAAAATTAATTATATTTAACAATACACAAATGTTCTATTATTTTACTACAACTATGCCGGTCGTGTCAAGTAAGATTTTTAAAAAAAGAAAAACAATTTATTTTTCTTTTTTTTTATTTTTTCTACAAAGTATTTCTAAAATTTTAAGTATTAATTTATTAAACTTTTGTGAAAAGAATAATATTGAAATTACAATTAAAGTTGGTATAGCTATAATAAGCGTATAAGCTCCTATATTGTATCAAAAACTTTTATCTTCCATTCACTTAAAATATTGTTTTGCTCAAAATATTTCAAAACAAAGGAACGCCCCAGTTGAAGCTATTGATATAATAAAAAGTAATTTTTCTTCGTTTTTAGTAACTTGCTCTGTTAATGGTTCTAATTTAGTTTGCATTGTGTTTAATTTTTGAAATTCTTTTTCATATTTTTCGTAGAAAAATTTCATTTTGTTAGCAATTTGTGAATTTATATTTTTATTAATGAGTTCTTTTGAAAAATTTTCTTCATCTTCTGAGGTTTTTCCATCATTAACAAAAACTATTGATGTAGTTAAATCTTCATTCAAGTTTTTTGAAAAGTTTTTTTGATTATTATTAGACATTTCTTGTGTGTTTGCGTTTATTTCTTTTGAAGTGCTCTCAGAAGTAGTTTCGATTTCTTCCATACTAAATTTATTAATTAATTTTTGATTTTTACTCATTGTCATTTTTCTCATTTAAATAATATTTTTTAAAATCTTCTCAAGGCATTTTTTCTCTTTGACCATCATTATAATATTTTTTTCAAAAATCATCATGTGAACTCATATATAAATTATAGACATTTCACAGTTTATATTTTAGACAAGTTTTAATTATGCTTTTAAACTATAACTCTGTACATCGCACATATTCTTTTTTTGTTGTTTTATCAGAATAATCTAAAATTAAATCTGATCCTAAATTTTTATATTTCTCATAAACTGGTAATAGTACAGGACCATATTGTCAAGCATAAAAATTTTCATTTATTAATCGGGACTTGGTTTCTCTTAAATAATTAATACAGCAAAATCACATTAATTTTTGTAATTTTAAATTTGTAAAATCATCGCCATATTTTTGGTATTCTTGATCGTTCTTTTTCAAATTTTCAAAAACCATTTTAATAATTTTTGCAAATTCTAAAGGTTCAATTCTTTGATCAGTATTATTCATATCAGTTCAACACCCTTCCTTACCATTAATTAAATTATAAAATAAAAATACATTCTTTTACATTATATCATTTATAATTTAAAAAATTCCTTTATTAAACTTATTTAATTTATCTTTATATGTTAAAATTAAAACCACTAATGCAAGGGAGATTATAATAATGAAAATGAAAATTGAAGAAGTTGTCAAAATTATTAATCAGGAAAATGAAAAAAAATTAATTTTTGATGAGGAAGCTCATACTTATACTAACCAAATTGCTAATTACCAATATAATAATGCCTCAAGTTTTTTAAGTGCTTTCCAAGATGCTGCTTACAAAGATTTTGATATTGATGAAGCAACCAAAGCGATCATTATGAAGAAAGCTGCCGTCATTGGATTGTTCATTCATAAAGTATTGGAAGAATATATTAAAGAAGGGCGCAAAGATATTGATCATCATAATCAGAAATTATTAAAAGTTGGTCAAACAACATTAATTAATTTCGAAAAGTGAATTAGTGATAACAATATTAAAATCATCGCTAGTGAGCAAATGCTAACGAGCGATGAAAATCGAATTGCAGGAACGATTGACTTAATCTTCAAGCGTAATAATAAAGTTTATTTGGCTGATTTTAAAACTAGTCGCGTTCATAGTAATAACATTAAGAAGTTGAGCGCTATCTATGCTTTACAACTAAGTATCTATAAAAAATTAATGACTTTATATAATGTTGAAATCGATGGTTTAATTATTATTTTTATCAATAAATATACTGGTCAAATCAACACCAAGACTATTAATCAAGAATTAGCTCTTGATGCTAATCAAATCATTGAAGCAATTTTTAATAAAAGTAATAACTTAACAACAATTAGTCAGCAATTTATTAACGATTATATTAATTAATATATATAATCGTTTTTTTATGTTCTGAACTTATTTAAAAATTGCTTTCGTAAATTTGGCAATCATTTTACATGAAGCATCTAAATCAGCTTGTTCAGATTCATTAAGAGGATCTTTTTTAGCTAAAGTTCAACCATCAGCATTTAAATGGGCAACTTGACCAATATAAAATCCTGGTAGTTTGGAACTAGTCTCTGATGGTAATGTATAAAACGTACTAATGATAACTTCTTCTTTGGTATGCGTTGTAATATTTCGCACTAGTTTGGCAACTGAAGCACCAATTCCATAACAAGTATTCCCTTTATTTTTGACAATTTTAAAAACATCTTTCATTTGTTCTTGGTGTCATGTTTTTAAAATTTTGGGATCACGTTTTAAATGTTTGAAATATTTTAAAATTGGTTTCTTACTAATTGTTGTTCAGCTTCATACTGGGACAGCTGAATCTCCGTGTTCACCCATAACATAACTCTTAACATCTTTTAAAGGAACAGCTAGCATATTTGCTAACTTAATGTTTAAACGAGCAGTATCAAGTTGCGTTCCGCTCCCAAGAACTTTCTCGATTGGGAAACTAGTAATTTTTTGATATAAAGTACTCATAATATCAACGGGATTAGAAATAATAATTGTTAAACCTTGAAAACCACTAGACTTAACTTTGGTCGCAATTACTTTCATAATGTTAGCATTAACATCTAATTCTTCTAAACGTGATTTGTTTTTAACTGGTGGTTTTCCAGCACTAATAATTAAAAGATCAACATCGCTTAAATCACTATATGTTCCTACATTGATACTGTTAAAACTATGATCTAATAAAACGCGACAATCTCTTAGATCATCAACATTACCTTGGACAACTGATTTATTAATATCAATTAATAAATAATCAGTTGCTAGTTTTTGATTGATCATCGCATATACACAGCTCATTCCTACAGCACCACATCCAATAACAGCTACTTTAAATTTTTTATTTCTCATTTTTAAAAATCCTTTCATTATCTAATTAACTACCATCGCTAAAAATTTCAATAGTAGTAAAGTTATAATCCTTGTTGTAATTAGCTTTATGTGTTTTATCTGTTCAATTAACATAGAAAAATGCTGATATAGTTGCACCTTGTGTAGAAATTTTTAGACTAAATTTTATTTCTCCCAACGTATTCCCGTTTACTACTGGTTTAACTGGTAATACGTTTGATATTTTACTATCATCAATTGTAAAAGTCATATCTTGGTATTTATGGTTGGCGAAAAATTTATTTAAATTTGGTCATCGTGTACTCTTAGCCAGTGGGTCAATACTTGCTAATAATGCTTGTTCTTTGCTTGCATCTTGAGGCATATTTATTAGATATCCTTTCATATCATTATATCAAGATGTTTCATTATAATGTAGTTCATGATTGGTCAACACTTTAAAATCATTTAATGATAAAGCGCTGTCACCTGATTGCGTAATCGAAAGATCGCAAGTGAAATAATCAGAAATATTCATTCAAATAGCGCTTAGTTCAATTGTGTAATACATTACGTGATTAACATTATCAGGAGTTTTATTAGCAGTTTGCACAGCAATAAAAGTATATCCAGAATCTATTCCAGTTTTTCAAGATGCTGGAAAATTAGCTTGTTCTTTAATTTTTTTAGCAACATCAGTAACGCTGAACTTTCCTTGCGTTCCTTGGTTTTTAGCTCAAGTTACTACTGCGTCTTTATATTCTTCTCAAGCTTTATTATTTTTTGGAGCAATAGTGCATTTTCAATCACTTAAACTATAAGCTTGATCATGAAAAGTAGCAACGAAAGTTGCGGTTTCACTAAGTGATTTTGAAACCAGAACAAAAGTAACTGTTTTTGCATTTGCATCTGATGCTGGGGGAACAGATGGTGATAAATCTCCAGTCGGTAATTTTTCCCAACCTTTTGGGTTTGTCTGAGTTACAACATTTTCAGGGCTTTCCTTCATTGCGGCTTTTGAAAAGTCTGCAAAACTTGCTGTTGTTTTAGGACTTTTCTTACCACAAGATGTTGCCATCATTGATGTTGCTACTACAGGAGTGATGATTGCCATTCCAACTAATCCACTTTTTAAATGTTTAATTATTTTCATAATAATCCTCATTTCTTAATAATTGGTTCTTTTTAATAATCTCAACATCTTGTAAAACTTTAGTTTTTTGCATATCGGTTTTTATATTAGCAACTTTAGTTGGGTCATCCCAATCAATGTAAAAAATCCCTCCTTTAGTTAACTGATTAGCTTGGGGTTGATCAATCTTGCATATTTCAATTGAAAATTGGATTTCACCATTTTTATTATCTGGACTTGATCCTGATGTTTCTTTAGTTGGGAAATTATGGAATGATACTGGATCAATAAAAAAAGTTAAACCAGATACTCCGTATTCGTTAAAAATTGTTTTTAAATTTGGTGTTTTACTACTGGTATCATCATTGATCGCTTGAAGGACTACTTGGGTATATGGAGAATAATCAAAATCCCCGGCTTCTGATATATTAGTTAATTGATCTGTGTATCAATCTTGTTCAGTATATTTATTGTGATGAGTATTTGTAATACTGAAATCAGATAATGATAAACCCCAATTACTTGATTGTTGAATTAAGACATCACAAGTATAAAAGTTATTATTTTCAACTGGTGAAGTTGAAATTTGATAATGTATTTTATGATTCGTATCATCAACACTTTTTTGTGTTCCCACAAAAGTGAATTTTGGATTGTTCATCATTGTTTTTCAGTCTGGTGGAAACTTTGGATCATTAATTGAAAGATAAGTAATTAATTCTTTCATGCTAACAATACTTCCACTAATATTGTTTGCTCAATTAAAGACAGCTTGTTTAAAGGCGGCTCATGTCATTGTTGGCGTTGGTTTCACACTACATACTCAATCGCTAATTTGATATTTTGCGTTTTTATAAGTAGCGATAAAATCAGCATAATTTTTTTGTGATTTTGATGTTAATATTAAAGTCACTGTTTTTAATTGATAATCAATTTTAACTTCACCATATTTTGATAAATCTCCAGTTGGTAATCCTTCTCAACCTTTTGGTTGTGTCTGAGCAACAATGTTAGCTCAAAGTTCATTAACTGCTTGGGTCACAAAATAATCAAAAGACTTTTCACCTGGTGGTCCTGGTTGGATAAAACATTTTCAATCACCAATGACATATTTGGCATTATGAAACTGAGCCACAAAAGTAGCTGAATTTTGCTTACTGGTTGATTCAACAATAATCGTAATTGTTTGAGAATCATTATCAATTTCTGGACTTCCTACTTCTGATAGATCTCCAGTTGGTAATTGTTCTCAACCTTTTGGTTTTGTCTGGGTAACAATCTTGACTAACGATTCTCCTTTTGCTGCTTTAATAAAATTGGCAAAAGTATTTTCAGGTGGTTTTTTAGAACCACACGCTGTCATCGTTAATACACTAGCTAATGGCATAATAATTGCTGCACTTATAAAACTGCTTCTTAAAGATTTTTTTCATTTCATTTTATCAACCGTCCTTATATACGATTATTATTTTTGACAAGAAAATTTTATCTTTGACTAATTTAAATAACTCTAAAATTATTAATCCCTAGTATATTTATATTATATAAAATATTTAATATATTTAAAAATAGATAATTTTTAAGCTCTAATTTAGCACTAACTTAATAGTGATATAATTAATATAAGAACTAAACAAAAGAGGAGGTAATTAATATTATGAGAAAAGCTGGAAAAACAATCATTTCTACTATTTTTAGTATCTCTGTATCGAGTGCATTAATCATTGCTGGTGGTTATTATGTTTTAAGACCTTTAGTTTATCGAGATCCAAAACCCCCTAGTGATAATTGGGATAATTTTTTAAATGCTGCCAAGACGGAATCTTTAAAAAATATTATCCATAATTCTCCCCCTGATAAATGGAATCTGACAACAGATACCATTTATCAAGTTGCAACTAGAGCTAATGTTGATCATCATTCTGTTAGTATCGTTGTTGGTGATTTAACTAAAGGTCAAAAAGATCAATGAAGCATTGATTATCAAAATAATGATACTTATAATGTTGAAGATTGAGTTCCAACTCCAGTATCAACTTGAGCATTTAGCACTTTTATTAATGCTGCTCATGCTAACATTATTAGTAAATCAAATAATAGTAGTGGGATTCAGAAAATTATTGAACATATCAACCCGAAAAACTTTCACTCAATTAATGTTATTCCAAACACTTGGAATTTAGTGCAAGATAGTTGAAAAGTTAGTTACAATAGCGAAAATGCTACTGGTATCATTAAATGCAGTACTAATGCTAAAGATATTGTGACTCAAGAATTATACACTTGAAAAATTAAAATTGTTTATCATCAAAGTAATCACACTAAATACAACATAGCTAATTGGACACTAGATGATAGTGCTAGTCTTAATAATTGACTCTATTTTGTTAATACTGCTCAAATAGAAAATATTAATAACATTGTTAAATACAATGCTCCTAAAAATTGAGACACTAAGAAAGATCAAATCTATCAAATTAGTAAAATCTCCAATGTTGACAAAAAGTCTGTCAATGTCAGCATTGGTGATTATACGAAAGGCCAAAAAAGTAACTGAACTATTAAGTATGATAAGAGTATCAAATATAATGTAACTAATTGAAAATCACAAGCAACTTCTAGTTGGGGTTTTAAAAAATTTATTAGTGATGCCCACAATAATATTTATACTGCATCTACAAGTAGTAGTGGAACTAGAGGTGTTATTGAACATGTTAATCCTCCAAAATTTGCTAATCTGAAGAAATATATTAAAGCGAGCAGTTGGAATTTAGATCAAAAAAGTTGACAATTAGATTATAATTTTCATACTCAAAGCGGGACGTTAAAGTTTACTGCAACAGCTCAAGATGATAGATATACAACTACCTATAAATGAAACGTGATCATCACTTATAGTGAAAAAGACAATACCAAATATAATATTAAAAATTGAAAACTAGATGCATAATAATAACTAAAGGAGGTGAAAATTATGGCGTGTAAAAATAAAGAAAATTGTCAATGCAATGGGTGTCCTTGTTGCAATGATGATAAATCAAATTGTCAATGTAGTGCGGATTGCGACAAATGTTCTTGTAATAAATAATTACTTTGTAAAAAAAACAACCACTTTTGGTTGTTTTTTTGTATCATATAATTTAAGGGGTGGGTTAAGTTTATGAAAACTAGTAAAACTATCAAAGTTTGTTCGATTTTAATAGCTGTCTTTTTAGGAACGATTTGTTTGTTAATGATAGCTCAAATGTTGATTAACTATTTTAAATAATAAAAAAAACACTAATTAATGTGATTAGTGTTTTTTTTGTAGTCTGTACAAATCATGAAGATTAAATGTTTATTGAGTTCCTAATAATGTTTTTAAAATAGAATTTATTGTAATGTTATCGCCAGCTAATGTTGTACTTGATACTTTATCAAAAGCGGCAGAATATTTAAATCTGATTCCTAATTGTTTAGTTGCGCGTTGGTTATGTTGAAACGCTCAAGTTACAGGATCAATCTTAACACCTAAAACTTTAAATGGTGTTCCAGATATTGCTTCGCTATAATGTCTTCCAGCTGTAGCATCTGTTCCTGTGTTTGATTGAATAAGAGTAAATGTATCTGTTCCATTAGTGAAACAATACGCTTTTTCAACTACTGTATTAGCTTTTTTATCAGCTAATGTTTTTAATTGACTTTTAATTAAAGAAGAAGTGCTTGAATTATTAATTCCTCAATCACCAATACCTTTAAAGATTGCTTGTTCAGAAGTTGTTGTTTCTTTGGCGCTAAATGCTGATAAACCAGCTTTTCTCGCTTTAATATTAATATTATTTAATAATGCACTGTCACCAACACCTGAATATGATGTTAATAACATATTGTAATCATTATACACAACACTATCAGTTGATGTGTAAATTGATCCATCATTAACTTTTCCAGTAATGTGAGTTGTTACAGTCTTAGAAAATTTAATTTCATTTGAAGGATTAATATTAATCTCTCAATTTAATAGATCATGGTTAGCAGCATTTCTTACTTCAATATGGTAAGTTCCATCAACAAATGGTAAAGTAAATGATTCATTTACTTTATTAACTAAGATATGTGTTGGTGTAGTTAGAGTTGGGGCCCCTTTGGAAACTGCTTGAACTAAAATATTAGTTGCAAAACCTTTTTTATAGATTCCTACTAAACTTTGGTTATAAAAAGTAATGTTGTTTTCGTTTAAAACATCAATCGTCTTGTCACGACTTCTTTCAGTCGGTCCCTCAGATTTTGGATGATAGAAAGCAAAGACTGCTCCCGTTGCTACTCCAGCACCAATAGTTACTCCGGCAGTAGCCATTAAAATTTTATCAATGTATTTTTTCATATTAAACTACCTCCGGGTTTGTAACTGGTGTGTTAGGTGCTGATAAGAAACCATATATGATAGGACTAATTCACTTAGAATCATCACTAGTTCCAAAATGAACTGCATTTAATAATGGAAATAATGATTCTGCAACACCATCTAAAAATCCATTTTTTTTGATAACGTTATGATATAAACTATTTCAATATATGTAATTTGTTTGAATGCTATTTATTGTAGTTCATAATATTTTATCTAATTGATTAGAAAAATATCCATTAAATGGGTTGGAATCCATATCCTGTTTAAGAATTAAAATTAACATTTTCATTCCGATAGGCGCAATAACTGGATTTATTCCTTGTATTCCTGCTGAAAGATTATCGGTGCTTTCTTGCGTAGCACCTAATCCTAATATTGGAATTATTGAACCAGCAAGATTAAACATACCTAAATTATTTAGATTAGTTAATAAATCAGAAACTCATACATAACCAATAGCATTGCTTGAAAATACATTTCTTTGTTCTGATGTTGGTGCTGTTAATGTCATCATACCACTAGTTATGTAGTATAATGCGTATTCTGAATTATTTGTTGTTTGAGACGGATCAGCAATATTCTCTTTTAATTTACCAAAATCACTTAGTAAATCAAAACTAACATCATGTAAAGTAACGTTTGTTGCTTTCCCGTTACTATCTGTTTTTGCATATTTTTTAGCAAAGTTTTTCATGTCGTCTGGTGCAACTGTTTTTGAATTAGCGTTATTAGCTAAGTTAATTGCGTTAGCAATTTTACTACGCATCATTAATAAAATATTATTAACATCGCTTAAAGAATTATCTAATCCTGTTCAGATTTGAGATTTGTTACTTACATCTAGTGATGCACTAGCAATTTGTGGTTGTAAGTAAGCAACTGGTCTTGAATCTTTATTACTAATTGGATAACTTGTTGATGTAATATCAGCAAACGGATTATTATAAGATGTAATATCTCCATTTAATCCTTTTAAACTTTTAGCATTAGTTGCAATTCTTGTTCTTGATTTATTAACAAGAGGACTATTTGGGTCGGTGTTTGTTGATTTTCCAATTAATGAAGATAATAAGTCAGCTGCTGCTGCACGATATCCATATGGTCCTGGATGAATATCGATACTTACTGGCATATATCAAGAAGCTGGATTGTAATGATCTAGTGTTAAACTTGATTTATAATCTGAGCCCTTTACTTTTGGTAAAGTAACATTTCCACTTAATTGATTGTTATATAAAAATTTATTTGAATCATCTGTATTAACATAATCAACTGAAGCAAATTGGTTCGCAATTACTTTCATTGTTTGATTTAATTGTGAAATGATTTGTTCAACTAATGTTTGTCCATTAACAATTGCTAAATCTAAGAAGTTACGTAATTGCATTAATGGCATTTCGTATCCCATCATTACGATTTTAGCATTTGGATTTAATGTTCTAATTGTTGATACTACTTTTTTAGTATTATCTTCCATCACTTTAAACGTTGAAGCTAATTTGATTGGATCAACTGAAACAGCTGTGTTTCAATCAAATTTCTTCCCATCAGCTGGATGAGTAATTTCTTTAATGATTTCTTGAATATCTTTAATTCCAACTTGACCTGTCATAAAACTTAACAAAGGACGTCCCAGTAAGTTTAATAAGTTCAGCATATCGTTGGCACCAATTGTAATACTTACTAAGTTAGCATTTTTAATTGTTGATTTGATTTTGGCTTCATTACGAAAGTAATTGTTTCAATCATCTTGAGAGATGAATCCTTTATCAAATTTACCATGATCGGTAATTCCGTTAAGATGTTCTCTATCAATTGTGTTTGGTGTGTATAGATCATCCATACTCTTTAATAAGTTACCAGTTGTGTATCCACCAACTGCTAAGTTATCATAACTACCAAGCATTCCTTCGTTTTGTAAAGCACGTGCAGTTCACGCACTATACGAATCACCATAAATTTGGTGTGTCGCTGTTGTGTGATCAGTTGCTTTATAATTAACGTAGTTATTATCTTTCCCATTGAATAATGTATATCCAGCGGCAATTGAATCACCTAGGGCAACATAGTTAACTTTTGTATTTCCTTGATTAATAATTGATCCATTGTTATCGTTTGGATCTGTTCCTGAAGAACCAGCTCCAGGATAAGTCGGATTATTGTTGTGAGTTCTATCGTCTTTAGCACGATTTAATTTACCAGACAATAAAACACTAGTAGATGCTGTCGTTGCAACACCTATTACTGACAAAGCCGATAAACTAAAACGTTTAAATAGTAATTTTTTTCTCATACTTTACTCCTTTTAAAAAATTTAAATTTGTAACAATTTAATAATAGTTTGAATTTCAAACCTTTTTCAAATACATAAAAATTATACCATATAATAAAAAAATAGCAATAAAAAAAACAAGCCAAAAAAGTGGCTTGTTTTTTATCATTATAACTCTGAAATTGTTTGATTTTGAAAGGCTTTAATATAATTCGGTACTTCTTCTTCTTTTGGTTTTGTTTCTTCTCTTGGAAATTCGTCTTTTAAATTAAAGTCGTATTTTGAGAATTGTTGGAAGTTAGAACCAGTTCCGGCAGGAATCATATTTCCAAGAATAACATTCTCTTTTAATCCTTCTAAATAATCAATACGTGACATGATTGAAGAATGAACTAAAACTTTTGATGTTTCTTGATATGATGCTGCTGATAGGAATGAATCAGATTTTAATGGAATATATTTAATACCTATAACAGTTGGTTTTGCGAATGCTGGTTTCTTACCAGCTAATAAAGCGGCTTTATTAGCTTTGGCAAACTGATGAATATTAATTAATGATCCAGGGTATAAATTAGTTTCCCCAGGATTAATAACTAGTAATTTTGACATCATTTGACGAATGATAATCTCAATATACTTATCAGCAATTTCGATTCCCTGCATACGATATACTCGTTGGATCTCTTTTAACAAGTAATTTTGAACTGTTTTAATATCAGTAAATTCTAATAATTGACGTAAATCAACTGGTCCATCAGTAATTTTTTGACCAGGAATTACACTGTCGCCTTCTTTAACACGGAAACGTGACTCGTAAGAACAGATGTAATCGGTTGTTTCGTTGATTTCATCATTTTTAATCGTTACTTTAACTTTCGTGTTGTCTTCTTCATTAGTAATGCTTTCAACAACTCCGTAGTTTTTCGAAATGTGGGAAACTTTACCTCATGGTTTTTTGAATGCATCGATTAATTCAATTAATCGTGGGAATCCCTGAGTAATATCAGAAGCTCCAGCTACTCCACCAGTATGGAAAGTACGCATTGTTAATTGCGTTCCGGGTTCACCAATTGATTGTGAGGCAATAATTCCAACTGCTTCACCAATATTAACGATATTATGAGATGCTAAATCGATTCCATAACACATTTGACAAACACCATTAATAACATTACATCCTAAAACAGCACGAATCTCTAATTGAGAAATGTTGTTTTTGATAATTATTGCTGCTAAATCAGCATCAATTAATTGATTACGTGAAACGATGATTTCATCTTTATCATTAGTAATGTTTTCGTTTGAATAACGACCAATGATACGTTCTCTAATTGGCACAATTGTAGCACCAGTCTTAGTATCCATGATGTTTTTAACAACGAATCCGCGATCAGTATAACAATCATTAGTTTTAATGATGATATCTTGTGATGCATCAACTAGACGACGTGTTAGATAACCAGAGGCTGCTGTATTCAGCGCTGTATCTGATAGTCCTTTACGAGCACCATGTGAAGATAGGTAGAATTCAAAGGCATTTAATCCTTCTTTGAATGAAGACTTAACCGGAATCTCTTCAATGTTTTTAACAACTTTACCAGCTTTAGCATCGGCTTTTTTCTGTTTTGTTGCTTTTGCCATTGATCCACGTAGACCAGCTAACTGGACGAAGTTGGAAATGTTCCCACGCGCTCCAGAATCCATCATCATAAATAAAGGATTATCTTTATCTTTGTTTAAGTCAGTAATTAATAAATCTTGAACATTGTCTTTAACATTTGCTCATTTTTGAATTGTTAGGCGATAACTTTCATCTTCAGTTACTAAACCTTCTTTTTCTAATTCTTTTAATTTATTAACGTATTCTTGACCTTCATCGATAAATTTAGTTTTTCCTTGCGCTTGTGAAATATCAGAAACAGAAACTGTGATTCCAGATTTAGTTGAGAATTTAAATCCTAAATCTTTTAATGAATCAAGTGATTGTTGCAGAATATGCGTATATCTTCATCAGATTCTTTCTAATCAATTTTCTTTTGTTTCATTATTAACTAAGTAAAATTGTTCAAAAACTTCTAAATCAATTTTTGCAAAATGTTTTTGAATTGAAATTGATAAGAAACGAATATGTTCTTCATCAGCATTTAAACAATGACGACGAATTAGATCAAGACTTTTAATATCTTCAATATTTCTAATATCTAGGACAATATTTGCCAATTCTCGTTTTGAGATTTTTGGTTCATATTTAACAAATAATAAATGAATTATTTTTGACATTTCTGACTTTGTGAATGGTGAGTTAAGTGCTAAGCCTTTTAAGGCAGCACGTGCATCGATTCCTGGAGCCACGAAATATTCAGCTGGACATTTTTCAGAAATATCATTGCTATTTAAATATGGGAAACCAATTGGTAAACTTTCGTTTAAGATTAGTTTTCCAACTGTTGTAATAAATAGACCAGATTTTTGAGCAGCTGTGAAATTATATTTTGTTAAACTTTTAGCATCGATAATAACACGAGCATGCAGATCAACTTTTTGATGATAGTAAGCTTTTAGAACTTCATTAACATCTTTAAAGATTAAACCGCTACCTTTGGCATCAGCTTTCTCTTTTGTTAAATAATAAATCCCTAAAACCATATCTTGTGTTGGTGTAATGATTGGATGTCCATCTTTTGGTCCTAAAATATTTCTTGAAGCAAGCATTAATTCACGCGCTTCTTTAATTGCTTCAGGAGAGATTGGAACATGGATTGCCATTTGATCCCCATCAAAATCAGCATTAAATGCTGGTGTTACTAATGGGTGTAGACGCAATACTTTACCACTGATCATTACGACTTCGAATGCTTGAATTGACAAACGGTGAAGCGTTGGCGCACGGTTTAATAAAACCGGGTGCTTATCAATTGTTTTTTCCACAATTGGTCAAATATCTTGGTTACGCTCTTCTAATAATTTTTTCGCATGACGAATCGATGATGCGATTTGCGCTTTAATTAAATTATGAATAATGAATGGTTCAAATAATTTTAAAATCATTTGTTTTGGAACACCACATTGATACATTTTTAAATCTGGTCCAACAGCAATAACTGAACGACCTGAGTAGTCAACACGTTTTCCAAGTAAGTTCTGACGAAAACGACCTTGTTTTCCTTTTAAGTTATCAGCTAATGATTTTAAAGGACGGCCATCTTTCCCAGTAACTGGATTATGTTTTCGTTTGTTATCAAATAAAGCATCAACTGCTTCTTGTAACATACGTTTTTCATTTTGAACGATTAGATCTGGTGCATGAATATCAATTCATTTTTTCAGACGATTATTACGAATAATAATACGACGATATAAATCATTAATATCAGTTGTTGAATGACGGCCACCATCTAATTGAATTAATGGTCTTAGTTCTGGTGGAATTATTGGAATGTCATTCATGATCATTCATTCAGGACGTTGTTTAGATTTTAGTAAAGATTCAATGATTGTTAAACGTTTGTATAACTTATCATTTGTTTTTTTACGTCCAGAAATACGTGAACGCAATTTTTCCTCTTCTTCTTGAAGATTAATTTTTGTTAATAATTTCTTTAAAGCACTAGCACCAGTAGTAATATCTACTCCGGCATATTGCTTTAATAAATTATTATAACGATAGTAATCAATCCCGTAATCTTTCCCAACATCAGAAGTAGCAATTTGCACTAAATCTTTTAAGTTTTCTTTAATATCTAGGATATCAGATTTAGATAATTTCTTGATACGTGTTTTTAGAATTTCTTCAATCGCATCGCGATAAACATTTGGCGCTGTACGAATATCAATAACATCTTTATATTTTAAAGTTTTTAAACCACCAGTATCAACTACGATATGTGATTTAAAATAAGCAATGTCTTCAGTTTTCGAAAATTTAATATCTAAAATTTTCGCAATTGTTGAATGATCTACTTTTAAAAATCATGTGTGAACTATTGGCGCTGATAGGTGAATATGTCCCATACGAGTACGTCTTACTTTCGAAGAAAGAATAACTGGTTTAATTGCTTGACAATCTGTTGTTGCAGCACAAACTTTATCTTCGTCTGAACGTTTGTATTTTTTTCCACAAACTGGACATTTATAATCTTTAACTGGTCCAAAAATTAATTCATCAAATAAACCTTTTTTCTCTGGTTTGTATGATTTATAATTAATTGTTTCTGGACGTAATACTTCTCCATATGATCATTTCTTAATATCATTTGGATGAGCTAAAGAAATTTTAACTCCTTTAATTGAATAATCTAAGATGTTTTTATTCATTAAATGACCCCCACTAATGCGTTTTTTCATAAATTTCTAATAAATCGCTAATAAAAAATACCAATAAAGACAATAAAAACAACTTCTTGCGATTAAGCAAGAAGCATTATTTAACAATCACTATGAATAGTAGTTTATTATCAATATTAATTTTAACATAAATATTAAAAAATTATACTTAAAAATTACAAAATTGTCAATTAAAAATTTTTATAAAGAATGTTTTAGTGTTATAATTAGGAAATCTATATTATTAAAAAACAAACTAGAAGGGATTCAAAAATATGAATTTTGAAAAAAACTCCCCAATAAAACTATTAGACGTTAATGATGTTTATAAAATATACATTAAAGCTAATAAAATTTATAGTCTCCTTTTATGAAACACTCAAGAAGATGAGCCTAGTAATCGCAACGCTAAAAACTTATTAATTAATCATAGTGTTATTGCTGATCATATGAAAACTTATTTTTTTGAAATTAGAAAAGGGCGTCCGTCTAACTTAGATCAATTAATTATTAATATGCATAAAATATTAAAATGAGTCCAAAATGTGATTGTTGAATATAATAATAATCATCCCAATCAATTTATTACTAATTTTAAAATGCATCACCCACTAACATTGTTATGTGAGCAATTATCTGATCCGAGTGTTAGTTGATTTATTGATGATCCCAAATGAAATAAAAAACTTGGTTCTCACATTAATAAAACTGATCTGATTGTTAGTCTTGATAGTACAGAATTTTCAATTATTAATTTAGCCGAAATCATTCAGATTTCCTTAGAACAAATGATTGATTTAACGAAAACAATTTTTGAGCAATTGAAAATTGATAATGAATCTTGAAATCAATTAACAATTAAAACTTGTCATTATGACTATGCTGCTCAATTAGTGATTGAACAATTTAGCGAATTAAAAATTCGTAAAAGTTGGTTCACGAAATCAACAGCCCAATATCAAAACAAAAAATAAAAAAATAGATTAAATTAATAATCTATTTTTTTTATGTTGAAAATTAAATTTCATTACCTTCTAAATCAATTGTTTTGTTTTTATCAGTAATAAATCCAGCTTTAAACCCTAATCCTTTAAGTTCATTAATTAAAACTCTAAATGATTCTGGTAAGCTTGGATGTGGTAAAGCAGTCCCTTTAGCGATTGCATTATAAAGTAGATTTCTTCCTTGAATGTCATCTGATTTATAAGTTAACATTTCTTGTAAGATATGACTTGCTCCATAACCTTCTAAAGCTCATACTTCCATTTCTCCTAAACGTTGTCCCCCATTTTGTGATTTTCCACCTAATGGTTGTTGCGTAATTAGTGAGTATGGTCCAACTGAACGAGAATGAATTTTATCATCAACCATATGAGCTAGTTTCATCATATACATTACTCCAACAGTAATCTTAGAATCAAAATAGTCACCAGTTTTTCCATCGATTAATTTAAATTTCCCAGTTTCTGGAATACCAGCATCTGCCATGATGCTTTTTAGTTGTTCATTTGTTACACCTTCAAATACTGGTGTTACAAATTTAACGTTTAGCGCTTTCGCAGCCATTCCTAAATGGGTTTCTAAAATTTGACCGATGTTCATACGTGAGGGAACTCCTAATGGATTTAATAATACATCGATTGGTGTTCCGTCTTCTAAATGCGGCATGTCTTCAACTGGGGCAATAATTGAAACAACCCCTTTGTTACCATGTCGTCCCGCCATTTTATCACCTTCACGTAATTTACGTTTTTGTGCGATATAGACTTTGACGATTTTTTCAACACCATCATCTAATTTATCACCATTAGCATGCGATAAGATTTTGATATCAATAACAGTTCCAGCTTCTCCATGTTTTACTTTTAAAGAAGTATCTTTATAGTTTTTAGATTTTTCTGAGAAAATAGCGGCAACTAGACGCTCTTCTACTGAAAGACCCTCATCTCCTTTAGGAGTGATTTTCCCAACTAAAACATCGCCTTCTTTAACTTCGGCACCGATCGTAATAATCCCATCAAGTGCTAAGTTACGTTTTGCATATTGAGCAGCATTAGGAATTTCTGAAGTTTGTAATTCTTCCCCAACTTTTGTCTTACGGAATTCACATTTATATTCTTCAATATGAACTGAAGTATAAACGTCTTCCTTAACAATACGCTCAGACATAATAATCGCATCTTCATAATTGAATCCGTTTCAAGTCATGAAAGCAACAGTTACGTTTTGTCCTAGTGCAATTTCAGCTTTTTCCATTGAAGCACCATCAACAATAACATCGCCCTCTTTAACATGGTCCCCAACTTTTACGATTGGTGAACGTGTTATTGCTGTTCCTTGATTAGAACGTTCTAAGGCGCGGAAGTTATAACGTGAAAGTTCTTTTGTTTTCGCATCAATAACATCAACTTGGTTAGCATCGACATATTCAATGATTCCATCAGTTTTAGAAATAATTGCTGATGAAGCATTAGCGGCAATATTACATTCAATACCAGTTGCAACAAATGGTGCTCTTGGTTGTAATAAAGGTAGTGCTTGACGTTGCATGTTGGCACCCATTAAGGCACGGTTAGCATCATCATTTGATAAGAATGGAATCATTGCTGTTGCTACAGAAATGATTTGTTTTGGTGAAATATCAATAAAATTAACTTCTGATTTATGAATTGTACGATATTCCCCTTTAGCAGTTCTAGCAACTAATTCATCAGCAATAATTTCATGCTTATCATTTAGTTTTGTCGAACCTTGAATAATTAAATAAGGTTCTTCTTCGAAAGCTGATAAGAAAGTTATTTCACTAGTAACTTTACCTTTAACAACTTTACGATATGGCGTTTCTAAGAACCCGTATTTATTAATACGTGCATAAATTGATAAGTTATTAATCAATCCAATATTTGGTCCCTCAGGCGTCTCAATTGGACAGATGCGTCCATAATGAGTGTAATGCACATCTCGAACTTCGAATTTCGCAGTATCACGAGATAGGCCACCAGGTCCTAAAGCTGTGATTCGACGTTTATTTGAAATCTCTGATAAAGGATTAACTTGATCCATAAATTGTGATAATTGTGATGAGTTAAAGAACTCTCTAATTGTCGCAACTAATGGTTTAATATTAGTAATATTTTTAGGTGTGATTTTTTGTGCTTCTTTAGCAGACATACGTTCACGAGCATTTTTTTCAATACGCGCTAATCCAATACGGAATTGATTTTGTAATAATTCTCCAACGTGACGAATTAAACGATTTGATAAATTATCAATATCATCATCGACACCAATATTATTAATTAAGTTATTGTAATACGAAAATGTTGCAACTAAATCTGTTAATGTTAATGTTCTTGCTGTTTCAAATGGATCATTAGCAATAACATTAATAACTTTTTTCTGTTTCTCATTATCAGCATAAACTTTAACAATAACTACTTTATTAGCACGGTTAATATGACCATAGTTTTCCATTGATCCATATAGATCAAGGTTTAAATCATATAATACTGTTAATGGTGCTAATTTATTTAAGAAAGCATTATGGATTTCTAGAGCAATTTTATCTGTTATAAAAGTGTCCTTAGTGAATAAAATATTACCATCATTATCAAGAATATCATCGGCTAAAATGCGATTATTAATTCTGTTGATTAAACTTAACTTGTCATTAATTTTATAGCGACCAGTTAATGTTAAGTCATAACGACGACTATTGAAAAATAAATTAGCAAGTAAATCACTAATTGAAGTGTTCGTAATACGATCCCCTGGTTTAAGAACTTTATGTAATTCTACTAGAGCATCTTCTTTAGTATCAATTTTATTACGTTGGATCGCTAATTTTAATTGATCAGCATCTCCAAACAGTTCAAAAATACGTTCTTTACTAAATCCTAGTGCTAACATTAAAATTGTTGCTGATACATTTTTTGATTTATCAATTTTTAATTTCATATAGTTAGCTTTGTTAGTTTTATATTCTCATGAAATACGAGCTCCACGATCAGGAATAATTTTTCCAGTATTTAATAAATCTTCTTGGTCTGAAATTCCGTTTTCGAAATAAATCCCAGGTGATCTAATAATTTGACTAACAATTACTCGTTCACTACCATTAATAATGAATGAACCACTATCAGTCATTAATGGAAAATTACCAAATAATACTTCTGATTCTTTGATTTCTCCTGATTCATTATTAATTAAAGCAAGATTGGCATAAATCTTTGTTGAAAGATTTGTCCCTTTTTCTTTCGCCAGTGTAATTTCTTTTTGTAATTCAACACTATTAGGTGCTGGTCTTTCGATACGGACCCCTTTATAAACAATTTCCAAATTCTTTTTACTAGAAATGATTGGATAAATTTCAGTAAAAGCTTGGTTGATACCTTTTTCTAAAAATCATTCATATTTCTCAGTTTGAATTGATAATAATTTCGGAATATCGTATTTAACATTGATTGAAGAATAGTTTCTTCGCTTCGTATACGGACCATAATTTGTCAATTTGTAATCTTTTTTTAATGATTTAACAGTATTCATTTTGCCCCCTAATAAATAAAAAATAACTCTAATCAAATATAAAAATTACTTCTCAGCGCAAACATATGGCGCTCAGAAGAATTAAATTGTTAAAGTTAACATTTATGCAGAATTATTTTACAACTTTAATTTTAACATAAATATTTAAAAATTATACTAAAAAATAATAAATTAGTCAATTATTTTATGAAAATTAAAAACGTTGAGAACTTCAATTTTAAAGCGATCAACGTTTTTAATTTAATAAATTTAACAGTTTTTGAAACTATTAAGCAACAGTAACTTCTGCTCCTGCTTCAATTAATTGTTTCTTAATTTCTTCCGCTTCTTCTGGTTTAATGTTTTCTTTAATAGCAACTGGTGCTGATTCAACCATTTTTTTAGCGTCCATTAATCCGGCACCTGTTAATGCGCGAACTACTTTAATAACTGCAACTTTTTTAGCTCCGATTGCTTTTAAAGTAACTGTTACTTCTGTTGGTGCAGCGTCAACTGCTGGTCCTGCCGCTACTGCAACTGCAGTTGGGTCAATCCCGAATTCTTCTTTCATTGCGTCAACTAATTCTTTAATTTCTAAAATTGACATTTCTTTTAATGAACTAATAAAACTATCTTTTGTTAATTTTGCCATGATAAGTCTCCTTAATGTAATTTGTTTTTATTATTTATTATTTTCTTCTGTGTATAAATTTAAAGCGATTGATAGGTCGCGAAGTGGGCTAATAAGCGCAGATGCTAACATTGTTAACAATCCTTCACGTCCTGGAATTGATGCTATATCGCTAATCTCTTGGTCATTTAATAAACGTCCTTCAAGAGAAGCTGATTTAATAGTTAGGTTTTTGTGATCTTGACTGAATTTGTCAATTATACGAATTGCAGCAGTTTCATCATCACCATTATTGAAAGCAGTAATAGTTGGTCCTTTAAAGAAGCTAGCAAAGCCCTCGTATTGACCATCTTTAACAGCTATTTTTGATAAAGTGTTTTTGTAAACTTTGAATTGAATGTTATTTTCTTTCAATTCATTACGTAAATCACTTAGTTCAGAAACAGTTAATCCGACATTTTCAGCAATTACAGTTGATGAAGAGTTATCAATGTTCTTTTTAATCTCTTTTACAACAACGGCTTTCGCAGCACGAATTTCATTATTCATCAATCACACCTCCTTTATATTTTTAGTAAATTTATATCATTCTCCAAATCAACACAAGTAATTAAAATAAAAAATAAAGTTATTCTTTTCATAATAGAAGCAAGAATAACTTTATATATTTATAAAGTATTTCAACCTCGGTAGCATATTAAGAGTTTAGCACTCGGCTACTGTCTGCAGTTAATTATAGAGTTATATTATTATATACTAATCGTAATCATAATTCAAGATAAATTGATTATGCTATAATTATTTTATAATGCGATACCAGATAAAATAAGGGTGATTTAATGCTTTTCAAAAAAAAACCAAAAATAATTAAAAATCATTCAACCTATAAGAAAAATGTTTATCAAGAAATTGTTGATCGCTATGAAAATCAAAACATTGAATATCGAGGTGCTCAAACAGTTGATCGATCAATTGCAACTGCAATCAATAAATTTATTTTATGAACTATTATCATATTACAATTTATTGCTATTTCTGTTTTCTTTTTTATTTATTTATTTTTTGTTGTCGCTAGCAATAATAATGTTTTAAAAATTTGAATTATTGGTGGTCTTGATGATGTTTTATTTCATTGGTGTTTATTTATTATTTGTACTGTCTTTTCGCTTTTATTATGTAGTTTGAAAAATCAAATATATTATTATTATGTTTTATGAATCTTGTTTGCGATTCATTCACTCTGAGATTCTTCAGATGCAATTTATTGACTTTTTAATCGGGAACAAATAATTTCCTATCATGGTCAAATTGAGGGACAAGTTTTTAATGTTTCTTTGTGATTTGAAGTTTATTCGTTATCTTCAAATTTATTAATTTTATTATTGGCTTCATTAGGAGTTTTAAATTTAGCAGATCATTATATCCCAACAACTGACTTTGGAAAATGAATTAAAAGTAAACAAATATATTACCAAAATAAATGATTTAAAAAACAAAAAAGTAATCATCAAAAATTTTTAAAAAAACAACATCGTAAAAGAAACAAAAAATCTTAATAATAGAATCTTAATAATAAAAAAAACAATCCTGAGATTGTTTTTTTTGTTTGTTAAATAAATTAAAAATTAATTTTGATCTGGTGCTTGATAATTTGTTTGATTGTAATCATCGTTATTGTGATGGTTAAAATTCATAGTTTGTAAATTCATTTCTAATCTTTTAATACTACTATAAGAAGTAATATAAGTTATTAATCATGTAATTCAAACTACAAAAGTAATTAATCCTAGAATTACAAAGACTGCCATCATTGATTTTACAGTATTCACAATACTTGCATGTGTTGCTTCTCCATTAGGATTAGATGATATTATTGAACTAGCAGCACTCATAATAGCTATTATAAAAATAATTGCAACAACGAATCCAACGATCATATAAATGAAAGTTCAGCGATCGCGTTTACTTTCTAAGCGCTTTCTTTCTTTTAATAATTGTTGAACATTATTATCTTGATAATTCAAGAAAACATTTCTTCAATTTTCAACACTACCATTAACAAAATTATAATTATAATTATGATTTTGTGATTGAGGATCATTATTCATATTGTTAATTAATCCTTCTAATAGTGATCGATCATTTTTAATTGAAAAATATAGAACGATAAATCCAATAAATCATAGTAAATCAGCAATTCCTACAAGAGTTCCAATAACTGGAATTAATCCAATTACAACAGAAGCCATTGTAATAAATGTTCATACGTCTCTAATTTTAGATTTTTTAATAATTCGTTGTTGAATCATTAATAAATTATCCATATTTGAATTTGGTTGCATCATTTTTCTCCTTATTAATTTTTAAATTTAATATTCTCCAATTAGCTAAGTTTAACTTTAACTCCAGGAGCCATTGTAGCTGAGATAACAATATTTTTAATAAAGTTTCCTTTTACCACGTTTGGTCTTGATTTAACAATTGTTTCTAATAATACGTTATAGTTATCTAAAAGGTTATTTTTTGAAAAAGAAACTTTTCCTAAAATAGTATGTAAGTTACCATCTTTATCAGCACGGTAAGTTACTTTCCCTTTTTTGATTTCTTTTACAGCTTTGGCAACATCGGCAGTTACTGTTCCAACTTTAGGATTTGGCATTAAACCTTTAGGTCCTAAAATTTTTCCATAACGTCCAAGTGCTGGCATCATTGATGGTGTTGCAATAATAACATCGTAATCGAAGTTAGCATCTTTAACTACTTCATCAATTTCTGGTTTTGAAACGATTTTATCTGTTTTTGCTAATTCTGCTTTTGCAGCTTCGGCATCGGCACCTTCAGCCACTACTAAGATTTTTTGAGATTTACCAGTACCATGAGGTAATACTAAAGCTCCACGGATTTGTTGATCAGCATGACGTGTATCGATATTTAAGTTGAAAACAATGTTAATTGTTGCATCAAATGTTGCAACTGAAGTTTTCTTCACTAATTCAATAGCGTCAACTGCTGAATAACGTGAATCAAAATCATTGTTCTTTAATACTTCGTTGTATTTTTTTCCCATTGTTATTACCTATTTATCTTTCTTTGAAGTAGGTGTTAAACCTTCGATGACAATTCCCATATTACGAGCTGTCCCTTCAATAATCTTCATTGCTTGATCAATATTATTTGTGTTTAAATCTGGTAACTTGTATTCAGCAATTTTACGTACTGCGTCTTTTGATATTGTTGCAACAATATCATTGGCACCAGTTTTTCCACCTTTTTTAAGTCCAGCTGCTTCTAATAATAAATTTGAAGCTGGTGTTGTTTTTAAGATAAAATCAAATGATTTATCTTCATAAGCAGTAATAACTACTGGTACTACTGTACCTTGACGATCTTTAGTTGCATCGTTAAATTGTCTTGTGAATTCTGGCATACGAATTCCTAATGATGCTAATTCAGGACCTGGTTTAGCTTGTCCGCCTTTGAATTGCAGTTTAGCAACTCTTTTAATTTTTTTAGCCACGAGCATTTCCTCCTTAAGGATAATGTGATGTTATATATAATATAAATACTCTGCGTAGTAATAACGTTAATTAAATTAACTTCTACTCACTAAAATTAGTGTATTAAAAATTATAACATAGTCATCTTAAAAAACATAATTTTATCAAGCTTCTAATTCACTAGTTTGTTATCAATTTATTTTTATTGTGATTCCTAAATTAATTTTGTCATACATTTATTAAAAAAATTATCGAATTAAAAAAAACAAACATTTAAGATAATGTTTGTTTTTTTATATATTATATCTGATTATAACTTAAGTTTCATATCAGTTACCAAGTTTCATATCAGTTACCAATATGAGTTATTTCAGATTCAGAATATGGTTGTTTTCATTGGTATTTTAATTGGGCTTTAATTGTATAACTATTAGGTTCGTCAACTACTTGATATTTCATATATCAAATATATAAAGTACCAGCATCATTAACTTCTAAACCTCAATATTAAGTATGAACAACGTTATCTA
This sequence comes from Mycoplasmatales bacterium, assembly GCA_965222755.1. Classification (GTDB taxonomy): domain Bacteria; phylum Bacillota_I; class Bacilli_A; order Mycoplasmatales; family JABABV01; genus JABABV01. The sequence goes on from CBDCUK010000001.1 coordinate 484,907, forward strand.
AAACTCTATCATTAATGAGGTTGTTTCAACCTTTGTTTTGTCATGTTCTATCGATAGTCTTCTTATCGCTATTAAAAGTTCTCTGAACAAAAGAACAATCATTTGCTTTTCAATCTAAAGTTTTGTTATTTGTTACAATTTGTTTAACGTTTTTTTCAACCATTCCATGTTGAGCTCAAACATAAAAACTAGTTACTTGTTGTTTGTAATCACCAGTTGTGTGATTTTACATTAAGGGTGCTGTTGCCGTGGAAATTATTCCTGCGCTTAAAGGCAACAATGCTAAAATTTTTTTATTCATAATTTAACTTCGTTTTTATTTTTTTATTTATATATATCTAATAATATAAATACTTTAAGATCAACTAATGTCATAAGTATAATTAAAAGCTGTTCCTCCGTTATTAACATCTTCACCATTTTCAAAAAGAAAATTAAAACTTAATGTCATATCAAAATATTGAGCACCGTATTGGTGAGGTTTACCCGGTTCACTAATTAGTTGAAGTATTATTGTAGCTTTTATTCCTTTGTGGTGTGGTGTTGTAATCGAGTTAAACGCACCACCAAGAAACTTAGTTGGTCGAGAACCTGGTTCTCCATTCTGAGCAAGGATATCCTGTATAGTTTTTGAACGACTGTTTCCAGAATTATCACCATTATAATTGCCTCAATTATCTTTCATAAAATTAGTTCAATTTTTTGGATTATTAGCAGTATTTTTAGCAAGGTTTTTTTGAGTTGTAAATAAGTTTGTAAATTGTTCAACAGATTGTAGTTGGCCACTTTTAGTTTTTTCAAAAGTTCAAGATGAAATAGTGTAAAGTGAACGATATGTAAATTGGGCAGTTGCAGTAATCGGATCAGAATCATAAGCACCATTTTTATCTTTTTTAGATATGATGGCAACTACTTTAGTATCTTTATCATCTGCTTTTAGTTTACCATCCATTCCTTGATATTTATCTTTTGTTTTTGATGCCCCGAAAGTATCATATTCGGGAATATCATCAATATGTCACTTAGTTTGGTCAGCAGTTCCATATGTTCATTTAAAATCTGTGATTCCTTTTTTAAGACCTTCTTTAAAAAGATCAGTAATATTAATTGCTAATGCTTTTGTCTTAAAATCATTTCAATTTGGTATATGTGGGGGTGGCGTTGTGCAGACTCAATCGGTTGCTTGATAAGATTCCCCTTTTATATAAGTCGCCGCAAAAACAGCACTATTTTTAGCAGTTGTTGAAGAGATTGTTGCCGTAATTTTATGACTACTATTATCAGCACTAGGATTAACATCAAACTCAAAACCACTTTCTTTTTTTCATTCTTGGGGATTAGCTCCAGCTACTATTTGGGCTGGGCCTTCTTTGAGCGCACCATCTTTAAAATCGTTTCATCCTTGATCTATTGTGGGACTTTTATGACAACTGATTATTGTTGCTGTACTTGCAGATAGTGCAAATACACTACTCAACGTCAAAATTGTTTTTAGAATTTTTTTATTTTTCATTTATTTATTCACCTCAAATTTTGATAATTATAATTACTGGTTCTTACTTTAATAATAACATTATTAAATTAACTATGTAAAACCCAAATTATTAAATAATGATATTGAAGTTTTGTTTTTATAATATAATAATATTATAGTAATGTTTATTTCTTAATAATGCTCAAAATATTAATAAGGTGATTAAAATGATGAAGATTAAAAAAATATTAAATAATATTAGTTTATCAATTATAACTCTTGTTGGGGTCACAATTGTGACTGCTTGTGGTCATAAAAAGTCCCAACCCCCCCCTCCAGCACCTCCTATTAGTGGCATATATTCCCCATTTATAGATGTCACTACTTTGCAAGGTAGCGACAAAGGTCGCTATAGTAATCTAATTAATTATTATATGAATCCCGGAGTCCGTCATATGATGCTTGGTTTCGTCCAACAAGGAAGTGCTTATCAAGTTCCTCATGCTCAATGAGCCGGTACAATTGAAATTGATAGTAGTAACAAAACTACAGCCGCTTCTGCTACATATATTAAAAATTCAATTGATCGTTTCCAATCTGTTGGTGGTGATGTTTGTGTTTCTTTTGGTGGTTCAGGTGGTGTTTCTGAATGAACTTTAGCAACTGCAACACCGACTAATTTAGCAAATGATATTTTAAGAGTTGCTAATTATTTCAAAACCAAAAAAGTTGATTTTGATATTGAGGGGGGCGTCGTTGCTAATGTAGCTGCTAATAAAAAATTAGCTAGTGCTTGTGCTCAAATCTTAGTTAAAGATCCTTCATTTAGATTTAGTTTAACTCTGCCGGTCTTAAGAACTGGTTTAACAATTGGAATGAATGGTGGATTACAATTGTTACGAAATTTTTATGATATTCTTCATAAAAATATTATTGTTAATATTATGGCAATGGATTATGGGGGTGTTATCACTGATATGGACCAAGCTGCTGAGGATGCTAGTGAGGCTACTGTTGCCCAAATATCTTTGATCTACAAAATCAGTACCGAGGCTGCTTACAAATTATTAGGCGTTACCCCAATGATTGGTTACAATGATGTTAAAGGTGAAGTAATGTCTTTGAAACAATATAGTAATGTAGCAACTTATTTACGTAATAAGAAAGCTTTTATGTATGGAATGTGATCACTAAATCGTGATTATGCTGCCAAGACAGAAGGAGCTGGTGGTCCTAAAAGTAGTGGTCTCTTACCAGCAGAAGCTCCTAATTTAAGTTTTTCTAAGTCCGGTTTAGAAAACTTTGGTGATAAAGGTGGTCCAACTAGTCCAGTAAGTGGCAATATTAATCTTGAACAATATTTAATTACTCAACGTGATTTTGGTGCTTATTGAACAGAAGTTAAAAATGTCTTGCGTTACAAAATCATCGTTGATAATAATAGCGCAAATCCGTATTACAGTATGGCTAATAATCTGATTTTAGAAACTAGCAAACCTACTAGCCAAAAACATACTTTTAAAATTGAAGCAATCGGAATTAATAATAGTGAAGTTGATAGTGAAACTATTACTGTTGATAATAGTGGTGCTGAAACCAAAAGTTTAATAACGATGTTTCAAGCCGGTGTCCCCTACATTACAGATAGAATATTTATTTATCAAAACACAGTTTATCGTGTTAAACATTGATATCAATCTGGATCTGTTGGTTCCAAAGGAACTAAACAAGATTTACCTAATGTCGAAGCTGCGAAAGCCGATGGTGCTCTTGAAATTGATCCCAAATTAAATGTTAATAATTTAGTTGATAATGGTTACTCAGCCCGAGCAGTAACTGATTTAGAAAATAATCAAGTTTGAAATATTGTTAATATTGATGCTAAAAATTAACTAAAGATCAAAAAAAAGAAATAATCTTTTATGGAGATTATTTCTTTTTTTATTTTGTTATTTCGATTAATATTCTATTTTCATAGCTGTAGCATAACCAAAGAAATTCATTACTGAATTAACATCGTCAACATCGATACGTAAACCAACAATTGCGTTAGCACCCATATTTCGAGCTTTGTTTGTTAATTCTTGAATTAGTTGGGCGCGGTAGTTTTGCATTAGTTTAATTTGTCCTTCTAAGCGACCACCAATAATAGATTTAAATCCTGAACCCATAGTACTAAACATATTACGACTAACAACTAAAGAAGCTGTTACTAATCCTTTATGTTCAATTGCTTTGGCATCTTGGGCTACCCCAGTAGTATAAATTTTAACATTTTCATTCATTATATTTTTCTCCCATGTTTGTATTATTTAAGTTTAAATATAATACAACTTTTTTATTATATCATATTTATAATATAAACAAAAAAATACTCATATTGAGTATTTTTTATTAGTTAGTTATCCGGCAATTCAATCAATATTTTTATTTTTATCAGGAACTATTTGTTCGTAATTGAATGCTCTACCAGCAGTATAGTGCAAAATATAATATATATGAAAACTATGTAATGGGTAAGCAACGTCAATACGACCTGTAATTGTATTTGGTGTTATTGTAATACTTTGCGGATCAAATGCTGTGTAAAATTTATTTAGAAAATTATCTCTTCCTTTTAACTGAATTAAAATAACCGAATTATTTGTTAGATCATTTGTGTTAGGTTTTCGGTTCGGAATATAGACTTCATTAAATCAATATTGACATAATTTTTGAGACAAGACATCTTTTTTTTGATGGTCGCTTCCCATACGATTGATTCAACTAGTAAAGCCTTTATTTCATATTGATTGTTCATTAGTGAATGTTGGTAAATTTTGTACTTTTCAATTATTAATATTATATGTTACTTTACTATCATATTTAATGTAAAAGTTAGCAGTTGTATTATGTGAACTACGTAGTTCTAAATATGCTCCAAAAAATGTTCCATTATCATTGACTGAAAAATGAAATGATGCTATTTGTGATTTTTGGGCACTTCAACCATATTTTGTTTTTAGAATTGAAAAATGGTTAACAAATTGTTGAGCTGTTGTTTTTTTAGCTTCTTGTTTTCAAGTCTTAACATCTTGATTGACATTAATAATAGATACATTAGTTGCTGAGTGCGAATGATTAAAAGAGCTAACCAGAGGTGAGGCTACTGATAATAGTGGTAGTAATGCGATTAGTTTTTTCATAATTTATTCTCCTTGTTAATTTCCAAAATTATAAAATCAAGTTTTGTTTATACTTAAATCAGGTTTTATTTGTTTGTAGTTAAAAGCAACTCCAGGCGTGTAGTGTGCAACATAAAATAAATGATATTGGTCATCTCAATTTTCTAAAATATTTATTCTTCCAGTAATTGTATTTGGTGTTACTTTGATACTGGCTGAATTAAATGCTGTATATGTTTTACCTAAAAAATTAAGAAAATTAAATCGACCTCGTAGATCCATCATTAATTGGTAATTGTAAGAATCTGTTCATTTATTTCAATCAGGCGCAAATCTATTACGATGCATTTGCGAAGTATCATTTCAATATGTAATTAACATTTGTGATAAAACGTCTTGTTTGAAATCATCTTTTCCCTGTGAATGAATTCAAGAGAAAAAGGCACGACTTCATATTAATTGACCGTTATTTCCATTGGGTAAACTTTGCACTTTTCAATCATTAATATCATATAATTTTTTATTATATTTAATGTAAAAATTGGCTGTTGCATCAATTGAATTTTGTAATTCTAAATAAGCGCCAAAGAATGTTCCATTATCATTAACTGAAAAATGAAGAGATGCTATTTTTGTTTTCTTTGCGTCTCAATGATATTGTGATGATAATTCTGTGAAACGATTAAACACTTTCTGAATAGTTATTGTTTTAACAGCTGTTTTTCAAACATTGATATCAGCAACAGTAACTAGTTTTCATTGCTTAATATCATAATTTATTCCTGCATAAATTGCAGTATAAGTTGCTGATTTTTTAAAACCTCTATTTTTAATTGTCATAATAACGCTATTATTTTTAATATCAAGTTTGATATTAGTTAATGAATAATTGTTAGTGTTTCAGTTTGCTGGTTTGTCATTGCCAACAATTGTTTTTATGTTTTTTTCCACCATTGCATGCTGAGCTCAAACATAAAAAGTCGTTTGTTCTGTTTGCTGGTTTTTAATAGTGATGTTATTTTTAGGGTGATTAAAAGTAGCTGCTAAGGGCGAGACTACTGATAATAACGGTAAAAAAGCTATTAATTTTTTCATAATTAACTTCCTTTTTTTATTTTATTTTTAATTTTATTTTTTTCATATAACTATATTTTCATATACTTATATAAGAACATTATATCATTTTGGAAAAATTACCAATCAAATTTTCAATACTAAAAAGCACCGAATTTTAAAATTCGGTGCTTTTTAGTATTCAGTTATCGAGTTATTTAATTATTGAGATTTCATTGCTGTTGCATAGCCAAAGAAACTTGTAAAACCTTGAACATCATCAACATCAATACGTAAACCAACAATTGCGTTAGCACCCATCGAAAGCGCTTTTTCTGTTAACTCTTGAATTAATTGGGCACGGTAGTTTTGCATTAGTTTAATTTGTCCTTTTAAGCGACCACCAACTAATGATTTAAATCCAGAACCCATAGTACTAAACATATTTCGACTAACAACTAAAGAAGCTGTTACTAAACCAAGATGTTTGGGATTTTTTAAATCTTGGGCGACTGCTGTTGTATAAATTTTGATCTCTTTATTAAGTTCTTTAATCTCTTCTGCAGCCGACATATTACTCATATTTTTTGCCAATTGATTATTTTTATTTGTTGTTGCCATATAAAATACTTCCTTTTTTATTTATTAAATTTTGCAATTTATAATCTCTAAAGGGATATATTTTAATTGTAGCATATTGTAAAAATCTCTTTTGTTAAGAAAAGTACTTTATTAATCTAAAACGCTATTTCAAACATCAACACGTTTACCAGTTGAAATATAGTAAAGTGCTTCACAAATACTAGTAACTTGATCACCAATACGCTCAATTGCGCGCAGCGCGATAATAGCTTTTACTTTAATTTTTAATGAATATTCATTATCAGATGATTGTTTATGAGCAATCAGTTTTTTCAGACTATCTTTATACAATTTATCAACTTCATCATCTGATTGAATTAAAGTTATAATTTCATCTGTGTTTTCAGATTCAAAAATTGTTTTTAAAGCGACTAAATTTTTATAAGCACTATTAAAAACTTTTTTAATAGTCATTGCATATTCTGGTTGATCATGATTATTAATAATGAAGAAAGCGATTGAAGAAGCATAATTTCCTAAACGTTCCAATGATTTCGACATTTGAGCATAAGATAATGTACGACGTAAATCTTTACCGTTAGGATTTTGGGCAATTACAAAGGCAACATCATCTAATAAACTATTATAAATTCGATGTAATTCTAAACGATTACGTAAAACTTCACTTGATAATTTATTAGATTGCACGCTTTTAGAAGTGCTAAGCGAACGCTTAATTAAATTATGTTCCTTTAAAACAATGTCATAAAATTCACTAATTAATGATCTTAATTGTTTTACACTACTATTTATGATGGTTGGGTTTTTATGCATATTATAAACTCCTTACAAATTTTAAATATTTTTTATACTTGGCGTCCTCTAATATAATCATCCGTTTTTTTATCTCGGGGAGCCGTAAAAATTTTCTTCGTCTTATCAGTTTCAATTAATTTTCCTAAATAAAAGAAAGCTGCTTTATCAGATATTCGTGCTGCTTGTTGCATTGAATGGGTCACAATAATGATCGTATAATTTCGTTTTAATTCCAAGATTAGTGCTTCAATTTTTTTTGTCGCAATCGGATCAAGCGCTGATGTTGGCTCATCCATTAACAAGACTTCGGGGCGCATCGCAATCGCGCGTGCAATACATAAACGTTGTTGTTGTCCTCCTGATAAATCAGTTGCTAAATGCGTTAAGATATCGCTAACTTCATCTCAAAGAGCAGCACTAATCAACGCATCTTTAACTAGTTTATCAAGAACTTTTTTTGATTTAACACCATGAGCGCGTGGCCCAAAAGCAACATTTTCATAAATTGACATTGGGAATGGATTCGCTTTTTGAAAGACCATTCCAACATGTGTTCTTAATGCAATAACACTTTGTTTTTTACTATAAATATTTTTATTTTCTAATTCAATAAGTCCTTTTAACTTTGTTCCAGCAATCGTATCATTCATACGATTAAGACAGCGTAAAAATGTTGATTTTCCACAACCAGATGGACCAATTAAAGCAAGAACTTCTTTTGAATAAATATCAAGATTAATATTTATTAAAGCTTGTTTGTCACCATTCTTATATCAAAAATTAAGATCTTTAACTTTGAAAACAATTGGTTTTGTTGGTTTTGATATGTTAATTGTTTTGCTCGACATTTAAATCTCCTTCAATAGTTTTTCGTTGCATTTTTTGTGAACGATCTTTTTGTGTTGCGAATTTAATTTTACATTTATCTTTTATGTTTTTATACAGACGATAAATATTTGTATAATGATGAGCTAATAAAGTAATAAATAGAACAAAAATATACGTAATTAAAGCTGAGGCATAAGCATAAGCCAGCGCTTGTTTAGAAGCAAAAGTTGAATAAATCGCATAGAACAACATTCTTGAAGTTAGTGTTTGTCCAGGATCAAAGATTCCCATTTGATGAGCGATTAATCCGACTGTTAAATAAACTGGGGCTGTTTCTGATAAAATTCGCCCAATTGATAACAAGACTCCGCTAATAATTCCATTCATTGAATTTGGAATCACGATTTTAGTAATCGTTTCTCATTTTCCAGCTCCTAGCGCATATGATGCTTCACGTAATTCTTGAGGAACTGTTTTTAAACTAGCTTCCATTGCCAATGTTAACATTGGAATAATCACGATCGTCATTGTTAATGCTCCTGCTAATAAGGAACCTGCTTTTCAAGTATGTCCTAAATGAAATGTTTGTAAGAATAAAATCATTCCAAACATCCCAAATAAAATTGATGGTGTTCCTCCAAGTGAACTAATGAAGAAACGAATAATTTTGATCACAAATTTATTAACAGCAAACTCATTTAAATAAATTGCTGTTGCTAAAGCAAGTGGAAAAGCAATAAAAATACTAATCATAATTAATAATATTGTTGTTCCTAAAACACTGGCCATATCAGAATGGCCTGGTTCTGAAAATCCATAATTAATGAATGCTTTAATCCCGCCGACTAAAATATCAAGCGAGATTCAACAGACAAAACCAATGATTAAACCAAAACACAATATTTCTAATGCTAGTCTTAAATAATCGCTAATATGACGATATTTATATTTCGCTTGAATCCGCATATATTTAAAAATATTATGATCTTTAATTCGTGGGGCAGTAATTCAATTTAAACTATGTTCTAATAAATGCACTAAATATTTTAATCCGATTTTAAAATAAAAAATAATGTGCCCTAGTAAATGAAATGGTAATGCTAAATAATGTTTTGTTTGTAAAAATCCTAATTTAAAAATTCCTCTTCAGTTATTAGTCTCAGTTTTCTTTTCTTGATATTGAACTGGTAATTTTAATTTTAAAGGTTTTTTAATATATTTAATCGTAAAAATAATATTAAAAAACATTATCAGAACAAATAAAGATATTCCTGCCGCAAATAAACCACTTTTACTACCTCCGGAATCAGAACCCATATAATAGGCAATATTTCCTCCTAAAGTATTTAGTGATGAATTGAAAATACTTCAGAAACCATGGAGTTGATGTAAGTTTGATCCTGAAAGAATTAATGAAACTGCCATCGTCTCCCCGATTGCTCGTCCAGTAGCAACGATGATAGCTGTTTTAACCCCTGGTTTTAAGAGTTGTTTAACGACATGGTATATTGAATAGGTTTTTGAATTTCCAAGCGCTAAAGTATTGTCTAAGTAATATTTTGGAATTGAATTTAAATAATTAAAAATAAAGGAAATTAAAATCGGTAAAATCATAAATGTTAACATCAATGATGCTGTAAAGACATTGGCACCATCACTATTAGGATTATTAAAATGAAAAAGTCATTTTGAAATATGGCTTAATTGTGTCAAAGCAAATAATCCAAAAATAATTGAGGGGATTCCTGCTAAGATTTCAATAAAAATACGAAAAACTTTATTCATTTTATTTAAGCGATATTTTAAAAAGATGTTTGCTCTAATCGCTAACGGAACCGCAATCATAATTGCTAGTGTCGTTGTAATAAAAGTAATTAATAGTGGTCCCCAAATTCCGAAATTACCAGTATTGGGATTAAAATTACTAGATAGAAAAATACTTTTGAAACCATGATTCTTAATTGAAGGAATTGCTTCTTTTAAAATAAAGGCAAAAATAATTAATAAAAGACTTGAAAGGAAAATTGCAATTGCGCTAACGCTTCATTTAGCAATTTTATCTTTTCGAATTTTACTTCTTGATAAATCTTGTTTTTCTTTTTTTGAATTAAACATTATTAACAGCCATGCTTTCCTTAAGTATTAATGCCGAATGCATATTGATGATATTTAAATAAAGGATTTGTGGGGTTTTTTGCATTATATAATGCTATATCACTATAATGTTGTTGCAAAGTTATTAATTGATCATTAATTTCTTGGGTTGTTAAATTAACAAAACCATCTTTGGCGACAATTGATTGTAATTTGTTTGTTAATTGATCGTTAAGAATAAAAGTTAAAAATTCTAAAATGTATTTAATGTTTTTTGTATTATTAAAAGAAAAAGCTGTGTTGAATGGGCGCACTCATTGGTAAGTCCCATTTTGAGCATTGTTAATTGTTGCTACCATAACAACTTTTTTAGTCGCACTAGCGCTTGGAAAACCATCAATCTGTGCTACTAATGCTGTTGATGAACTATTGCTTAAAGAATAACCGAGTGATAAATAAGTAATTCCACCAGTAATATTATTTAATTTGTTTAATGCTTGTGAGTTCGATTCATTTGTTGTAACAATATTATTATGATCATGGTTTTTATCTTCAACACTAAATTTTACTTGTGATAGTTTGCTAAGACCATTGAAAAAAGCTTCACTAGTTCCACTAGCGGCTGATCCACCAGTTCGTCCCATCGGAACAATATTATTATCAGTATCATTCTGGGCTCAACTATTAGTAATTAATTGAGCTCAACTAATTTTATGACCTTGATATAAATGAGCTAAAGCAGTGGCGTCAATTGTAAAATCATGATTTTTATTTAATGATGCTAAATTTTTTGGTAAATGAACTACCATCGCGATTGCATCTTTATTCAAAGTAATTGTGCGGGAATTATTATTTGTTCATGCTTTTTTATTATTAGCGTTTGTTAAAATGTCATTTTCTTTGTTACTTGACATATTTCCTAAATCAGCATTTTCGTGCACAGCATCACTTAAACCTTTTCCAGACCCCCCACTAGTAACATCTACTAAAATTTTATTTTTTTTAGCAAAGCTAGTTGAGTAATCTTTCATTACTGGTAAGACTGAGGAAGATCCTGTAGCTGATAATTCAGTCATATTAGAAGTTCAACAAAAAATTCCAATAAAACTAATTACTAATCCCAATGATAACCAACAGTATAAAATTTTACGCATAAATTCTCCTTTGAAAATTAAATTTATACTCCAAGTTTATTATAAATATATTAATATATCAAGTTTATTAAAATTAATAACTGTTAATATTATTTAACACTTATTAATTTCGGGGCTTTTCAAAAGAAACAAGACCAAATAATTGGTTTTCAACATCTTTTAAAAGTCGCGTTTGAGCGAATTGTTCTAAAACTGTAATATCTTGATGAATTTTATTATATTTTTTAGCAATTGCTAATCAGTAATCTTGATATGATTGCATATCGTTTAATTTAATATTCTTACTTATATATAATTCTTCTAAACGATTTTGATAATTTTTATACAAAAATAATAAACAAGTTCGCGCTACTAAATCAAGAGGTAAAATTGTTTGTCTGATTGTATTAATTCAAGCAAGTGCCAAAGCACTATTTTGATCATTAAATTTTGGTCATAAAATTCCGGGGCTATCAATAATATCAATTTCATGTTTTGTCTTAATTCATTGTTGATTTTTAGTAACTCCTGGTCTATTAGCAACAACTGCAACTTTTTGACCAGCTAAAGCATTAATTAAGGTTGATTTACCAACATTAGGAATTCCCATAATTAAAATTCTTAAACGCGGTTTAATGATGCCTCGCTTTTTCTCTTTTAAAATTTTTGGTTTTAAAATAACTTTAATTTTATTAACTAGTTTATTAACGTTGGATTTAGAAATATTTTTAACAGCTATAGTTCAAACGTCTTGATTTTGGTTTTTGAAATTACTAACTCATAATTTCGTAATTTCTGGGTCTGCTAGATCTGCTTTTGTTAATAAATATAAAACGGGTTTGTTATTAACGATTTCTTTTAGTTCTGGATTTAAACTGGCATGGGGTGCTCGCGCATCTAACAAAACAACAAATAAATCAATTAATTTACGTTTCTCAATAATTAATCGCTTCGCTTTTGCCATGTGACCTGGATATCATTGGATGACTTGATTCATATTTAATCCTCCTATTTTTAATTATACATTTTATATTAATATGGTGCTATTTAGTAATAAGAATAAAAAAAAGAGACAACATTAGTCTCCTTTTAAATGCTCATTACAAACATATGGTGCCCGAGGCCGGACTTGAACCGGCACAGGATAAATCCCGGGGGATTTTAAGTCCCCTGCGTCTACCATTCCGCCACCCGGGCAAAAAGTTAATGCATAGTTCTTTATGAACCAGCATTACTATTTTATCAAAAAAAATAAAAATTACAATAGAATCTTTATAATTATTGAAAAATTATTTCAAAATAAAACCTTTACTATGAACTGAGTGAATATAATCTTTATTAATTTTTTGTCTTAAACGAAAAATATATTGAGAAACTAATCGGGATTGATCTTCTTTATATCCTCAAACTTCACTTAAAATCATTGCTTTAGAAACGAATTCTCCAGCATTAACAATTAGAAGTTTTAAAAGTTCAAATTCAGTTTGAGATAAATTGACTTTTACATCATTTAAAAAAAATTGACGATTAATTAAATTAATTCTTAGGTTTTTATAATATAAATCAGTATCTTTTAAGTAGCGATCTGCTTTTCGTCTGAGTACGTTACGAATTTTAGCCATAATATAAGCATCAGAATTATCAACTGACATAATATAATCAACTGTTTTATTAGACAACTTAATGGCTTCTGTTTCAGAAAAAGATTTTGTTAAATAAATTGAGTGAACGTGCAAATTGCGTTCTCTTAATTTATTAAACCAAGCATTAGTGATTTTTGATAAACGAGTTCATTCAAAAATAATGACATGAACTTTTTGATCAACAAGTGAATTTAATGCTTTGCTATTAATAAAATTAACTTCTATTTTATAATATCTTTTAATTTTATTAAGTAATGTTTTCACACGACTGAAATTTTCTTCATCATTAACAATTCATATTTGAGCTTTAGTTTTCATAATTAAAAAACACTAATTATTTAATTCTGAAAATAGGTTCGCCAACTTTAACTTGCCCCATTTTGATAATTTCTAATTTGTGTGAATCTAGCGTATCGCTTGTGATCACAATTGGAGATATTGTACTTTTAGCTTTTGCTTCGATTAATTTTAAATCTGCAACTACTAATGGATCTCCAGCTTTGATAGCGTCACCTTGTTTAACTTGAACGTCAAATCCGGCACCTTCCATAGCTACTGTTTCTAAACCGATATGTAATAAAATATTGAATCCTTTTTTATGTTTAATTCCATAAGCATGTCCTGATGGAAATACTGCTCCTAAAACACCATCAATTGGTGAAACAAAATTACCATTATCTGGAATAATAGCTACTCCATCACCAATAATTTTATCAGAGAATACTTGATCCGGAACTTCGCTTACTGAAACAATACGACCAGAAACTGGCGCATAAATTACAACTTCTTTTTTACGAGAAAACAATCCCATTTTTAATTCCTCCTCAGGAAATATTGAATATTATTATAACTAAATTATTATAACAAGTTTTTGGCATTTGTAAAACAAAAAATAAAAATCTATTTTTTGTTTTAAGATTTTTATTTTTTTAAGAGTTGATATTTAGTTTATTTTTTTGGGTGATTTATTAATATAATCGTTAATTCTAGATTTAACAACATTGGCTTTTCCACCTAAAATAACTTGAATACTATTAGTTCCTTTTCCAATAATTCCAAATGATCCTAATTTTTTTAAAGATCCTTCGTTGATTAAAGAACCATTATTTAGTGTTAGTCTTAAGCGAGTAGCACAAGCATTAACGATTTTTAAATTAGCAACCCCTCCTAAAGCTTTGATAAAGTTTTTCGTTTCTAATAATCTAGCTGCTTCTTTAGTAGTTGAATTGCCATTAGATTTTTGAGCTTTGTATTCTGCTTTACTCATTAATCTAACACTATCCCCATCATCACTACGACCGGGAGTTTTAATATCTCATTTATTAATTGCTCAATAAAAGACAAAGTAATAAATCGGAATTAAAGGTAAACCGATTACAAATATCATATATGGTTTTGTACCTAGTTCAAATGGTAATCAACCATAAATACATCAATCAATAATTCCGCCAGAGAACGTCATTCCAACATGCGCTCCTAAAAGATTTAGTAGCATAAATGATAACGCTGCCATTAAAGCATGGAACCCTCAGAATAATAATGGCGCTAAGAATAAGAATGTAAATTCAATTGGTTCAGTGATCCCTGTTAACATTGAAGTTAACGCAGCTGATCCAATAATTCCTGTTGCTTCACGACGAAATTCTAATTTAGAACTCATAATCATTGCTGCCGCTGCTGCAGGTAGACCAAAAATCATTGTTGTATATTGACCTTGGTCAAAACGACCTAAGTTAAGACCATATAAATGTTTTAGATCTTGAAAGTTGATCGAATTATTATCAGCGGCAAACCACATATTAATATCACCACTGCTTGGTTTAACAGTAAACACTTTATGGGCTAGTGCAAAATCTTGAGCTATTGTATTACCTTTATGAATCGCAACAGTAGTTCCATCAATATGTAATGTCCCACTAGCGATAGCAGTTGTAGCACTATTAAAAGTTCCTCCAGCTGATGAAAATCATAATGGCGTATAGAAAGCATGGTGTAGTCCAAAAGGCGTTAGTGCTTTCTCTAAATAACCAAAAACAAATGAATCCATTCCGCCTGGTCATTTAGCGGAGTGATTCCCAAACCAAGCAAAGCCTTGCCCGATATATGGTCATACGAATAAGAATATTAAAGCTACTGGAATAATAGCTAAAAATGTAATGATTGGGACGAATCTAATTCCTGAAAAGAATGACACGATTGGGTGAAATTCAATTTTATAGAATTTGTTATACATTAATGCCGAAATTGCACCAACAGTAATTCCACCAAACACTGATGTTTGTAATGATACCATTCCATCATTATTATTAAAAATTGCTGGTGTTCAATTGTGTTTTCAAAATAAATTATAAGACTTAACAACATTACCATCCATATTTGGTGAAATAAATGCTGCTTGTGCTGCATTAAATACTAATCAAGCAATTACAGCTGTTAGTGCTGCTCCACCAGCATCAGTTGTAAAAGTGATTGCAATTGCAACGGCAAATAAAATTGGTAAGTTACCAAAAATTACATCTCCTGATCCTTTCACGAAATTAGCAAAAGTGATAAAACTATTTCAGCCTTCACTTAAATTGTCAACTCCATGAAAGTGTGAGGCTACAATATTAACCATTGCACTCCCAATACCAAGAAATAATCCGGCAATTGGTAATAGCGAAATCGGTAACATGAATCCCCGAGATAGTTGAGAAATTCTTTCTTTCATTATGTTCTCCTGTTTATAAAATTTAATAAATATAAAAATGAGATATCAAGTAATCAACATTAATCTACTACTACTTATGTCTCACTTTTCATTGTAAAGCATTATTATCATAAATGTAAATAGAAAATAATAAAAATATTTAATAAAAACCCTATTAACAAAGGTTTTTATTTCTTAAAATTCTGTAATTTATCATTAATTTTAAAATAAAAAGTTAGTTTTTTAATAAAATTAATGATAAATCGCTTTTTTTAAGATTTAATAGCGATTAACAAAAATCTAAATTAAATTTCGGAAATTACTAATAAAAAAAATAAAAACACCAATATAAAAAAGGTGTTTTTATTTTTTATTTTTTAAAAGTTATTTTGTTTGTTCTTTAAGATAGTCGTTAATTCTTGATTTAACAACACTAGCTTTTCCACCTAAAATAACTTGAATACTATTAGTTCCTTTACCAACGATTCCAAATGCCCCTAATTTTTTCAAGGCATTTTCATCGATTAGACTTCCATCATTTAATGTCAATCTTAATCTAGTAGCACAAGCATTAACAACTTTTAAGTTGCTCTTGCCACCTAAAGCTTTAATAAAGTGTTTCGTTTCGGATAATTTAGATGATTTTTTATCATCACTATTATCGGATTTCTGTTTAGCTTTATATTCGGCTTTTGTAATCATTGCAATATCGTTATCGAGTTCGTTCCGACCCGGTGTTTGAATATCCCATTTATTAATTGCTCAGTAAAAGACAAAGTAATAAATTGGAATTAAAGGTATACCAATTAAGAATACCATATATGGTTTTGTACCTAATGTGAATGGTAATCAACCATAAATACATCAATCAATAATTCCTCCAGAGAACGTCATTCCAACATGCGCTCCTAAAAGATTCATTAACATAAATGACACTGCTGCCATAATACAATGGAACCCTCAGAATAATAATGGCGCTAAGAATAAGAATGTAAATTCAATTGGTTCAGTGATCCCTGTTAACATTGAAGTTAACGCAGCTGATCCAATAATTCCTGTTGCTTCACGACGAAATTGTGGTTTAGCAGACATAATCATTGCAACTGCTGCAGCTGGTAATCCAAAAATCATAAATGGATATTTACCTTGATCAAAACGACCTAGGTTAAGACCATATAAATGTTTTAGATCTTGAAAATTCATTGAGTTATTATCAGCGGCAAATCACATATTGATATCCCCGCTACTGCTCGCGTTGAAAGCAACTCCAGCTATAGCAAAATCATGAGCTATAGTGTCTCCTTTATGAATTGCAATTGCGTGTCCGGCAACATGAAATGTTCCGCTAGCAATAGCTACTGTATCACCGTTTAATGTTCCACCAGCTGATGAAAATCATAATGGTGTATAGAAAGCATGGTGTAATCCAAATGGGATTAGTGCTCTTTCAATATAACCAAAAACAAATGAATCCATTCCGCCTGGTCATTTAGCGGAGTGATTCCCAAACCAAGCAAAGCCTTGCCCGATATATGGTCATACGAATAAGAATATTAAAGCTACTGGAATAATAGCTAAAAATGTAATGATTGGGACGAATCTAATTCCTGAAAAGAATGACACGATTGGGTGAAATTCAATTTTATAGAATTTGTTATACATTAATGCTGAGATTGCACCAACAATAATCCCACCAAATACTGATGTTTGTAATGATACCATTCCATCATTGTTTGTAAAAATGGCAGATGATCAATCATGTTTTCAAAACAAACTAAATGTTCCGTCTGTATTAGCTGTAATTAATGATGCTTGCGCTGCATTAAATACTAATCAAGCAATTACAGCTGTTAGTGCTGCTCCACCAGCATCAGTTGTAAAAGTGATTGCGATTGCAACGGCAAATAAAATTGGTAAGTTACCAAAAATTACATCTCCTGATCCTTTCACAAAATTAGCAAAAGTAATAAAACTATTTCAACCTTCACTTAAATGGTCGATCCCATGAAAGTGAGAAGATACCACATTAACCATTGCGCTCCCAATACCAAGAAATAATCCGGCAATTGGTAATAGCGAAATCGGTAACATGAATCCCCGAGATAGTTGAGAAATTCTGTCTTTCATTCTATCCTCCTATTTTTCAATTTTTTATTTTATTTTATTTAATATATTAAACTACAAAAAAATGAGATAATTTTATATTGATTTAACAATATTAAAACACACTCATTTTAATTGTATAACAATTTAGTTGTAAATGTAAATATAAAATAATATATTTTATAATTCGTATAAAGCAGAAACACCAATTAGAATAGATAGAATTCCACAAATAATTGCAAAACTTGGTTGCCCTTTAGCAAAGAAATTAAGTTTTTTATCAGCTTCTAAACTAACGGCACTTTTACGTGCTTTTGAAAAACGCTCTTTGTAATTGTCTTTACTTTTATGCGAAAATCCATCTCTAATATTTATTTCACGAATAATTTTTTGTTTAGCTACATTTAATTTTTTTGTTGAACTTAAATATCACCATAAAGATAATCCTGCACAGACCATCATTACTACAAAACCAATGATTGCCCCTCAAAAGACATTGCCTGAATTTAATAATAAATTAATCATTATTTGTTAATCTTTTCATTAAATTCATCAACTAGTTTTTGAACTTCTTCAGCAGTTTCACAATCTAGTGCTGCTTGAGCTAATTTTTGAACTTGAGGAATTTCTAATTTAGCAATTAAAGCACGGGTTCTTAAAATTGAAGATGCCGACATTGAAAGTTCGTGGATTCCCATTCCAACAAGAATAGAAACAGCAGCTGGATCTCCAGCCATTTCTCCACACATACCTGTTCAAATATTATGTTTTTTACCAGCAATAATTACATTATTAACTAATGTTAGAATTGAGGGATTTAATGGTTGGTATAAATATGAAACTGATTCATTCATACGATCAGCTGCCATAGTATACTGAATTAAATCATTAGTTCCGATTGAAAAGAAATCAACATATTTAGCTAATTTTTCAGCAATTACTGCTGCTGCTGGAACTTCAATCATCATTCCAATTTCGATATCATTAGCAAATGTAATATTTTCTTTAGTTAATTCTGCTTTCGTTTCATCTAAGAAAGCAATTGAATCTTTTAATTCTTGAACAGTAGCAATTAAAGGAAACATAATTGCTAATTTACCATGATTAGATGCTCTTAATAAAGCTCGTAGTTGTGTTCTAAAAATTTCTTTACGATCAAGACATAAACGAATTGCTCGATAACCTAGGAAAGGATTCATTTCCACTGGGAATTTAAAGTAATCTAGTGTCTTGTCTCCACCAATATCTAAAGTACGGATAACAACGCGTTTTCCATTCATTAAAATTAATGCTTCTTTGTAAGCATTATATTGCGTTTCTTCAGTTGGTCATTCTGGACTATCCATATATAGAAATTCTGAACGGAATAATCCAACAGCTTCTCCACCAACTTCATTAACTTGCGCAACATCTTTGGGACTACCAATATTTCCAGCAACTTCAATAGCTTGATTATCTTTCGTAAAAGTATTTTTGTTTTTGTACTTTTCTAATAATAATTTTTCTTGTTTTTGTGTTGCAATTAATGTTTGGTGCCCGATAATTTCTTTTTCAGTTGGATTAATAATTACATATCCAGCATTACCATTAATAATTAATTGATCTCCATCACTACAACTGCTAGTAATATTTTTTAATCCTAAAACTGCAGGAATTCCTAAAGAACGTGCCATAATAGCTGCATGTGATGTACGTCCACCAATATTAGTGGCAAAACCTAAAACATATTCTTTATTTAAAATAGCTGTTTGTGATGGTGTTAAATCATCACTTACTAAAATAACTTTTTCACTAATAGAAGCTAGGTCAACTTCAGTTTTATTAGCGATAATTAATTGAATACGGTGACAAACATCTTTAATGTCTGCTGCGCGTTCTTGCATATATTCGTTATCCATATTAGAGAATAAATTAACATATTTTTGTTGAATAGTTGCTAATGCATATCCGGCATTACAATTTTGGTTTTTGATAATTACTTTAATTTCATCAATCATAGATGGATCGTTGGCAATTTGTAAATGAGCATTAAAAATAGCTAATTTATCTTCACCTAAATTATTTTTACTAGCATTAGTAATTAATTGCTTAATTTGTTCTGATGCTTTTACGACTGCTTGATTTAAAGTTTTAATCTCTATTTCTGGTTTACCAATTTTTTTGCTAAGATCTAATTCTTCTTCGATAATACGCAATACTTTAGCTTGCGAAATTCCCTCAGAAGCATTAATACCTTTTATTGTTTTACTCATACGAACTCCTTCAAAGTTATTGTTGTTAAAAATGAAATATACGAATAATCTTATTTTACTACTTTTTGACAAAAAATGCTAAAGAAAATAAAAAAAATAACAATTAATTGTTATTTTAAAAATTTGCTTCGTTAATCAAAGTAGATTTAAATAATCTTATTATCTTTCATTACTAATTCGATTGCGGCAATTGCTTTTTCAGCATCGTCGCCTTCTGCATTAATTTCAAATTCTGAATTTGTTCTAACAGCAAGTGCCATTACATTCATAATTGATTTTAAGTTAGCAGTTTCTCCATTAACAGAAAGTGTAATTTGAGAATTAAACTTTGATGATGCAGAAACTAATAATGACGCTGGGCGTGCATGTAATCCAACCGGATCAATAATTTTACCTCTTAGAATTGCCATTGTTGTTATTCTCCTAAACGTGTTCGTTATAAAAAGTGATTTAGTTTTGGTGTATAAATCATATACAAATGGAGCGGGTGAAGGGAATCGAACCCTCACAGTCAGCTTGGAAGGCTGAAGTTCTACCATTAAACTACACCCGCAAAAGTATAAGTAATTATATAACAAAATTATTATTTGTCAATAGCATAAATATATTTTTATACAATTACTTTAATTAAATTTATTAAATATATAAGGTCGTTTAATAAAAACGATATGGCGCGCCTACCAGGACTTGAACCCGGAACCTCTTGATCCGTAGTCAAACGCTCTATCCAATTGAGCTACAGGCGCATATAATGGAGGTGCGAATCGGATTTGAACCGACGATCAAGGAGTTGCAGTCCTATGCCTTACCGCTTGGCTACCGCACCGATTACACCAAAATATGATATCATAAACCTTATTAAAAAACAATAATTTAATTTATTTTATTTTGACTCAAAAAAATTTGTGTTATCTATTTTAGAATCAAAGATATATTCTAACTCTTGATAACTATCAATATTTTTGAAATCATTATAAATATAATACTTTTCACTATTAATTGGCAATTTTAAAACTTGCTCTTGTAATAGATCACCATTAAAATAATTTTTAAAATCATGATCGTATAAGGTTTTACTAACTGGCATATAATTAACGAATTTAAAATTTTGAAATTCATGGTTTTCTAGAAAGTTAATAAAACGATAAACTTTGTCCAAACGAGACCCCGAGACAGATTTATTAATTACAATATTATCAACAGTAAGGTTGTTAACTTTTGGACTGATATAAGCATAGTCATCTTTATTAATAGTGTTGTCATCTCCTAAATTTAGAAACGATGAAACAGAATCCCCATTATAACCAAACATTGCATTAACGTGGGTATTTCCTAAATAACTAAAATCATCAGCTTGTGTTTGATCCATTCTTTTAATTGGTCTAATATGAAAATTAGAAGTATCTTTAGTGCTAAAAATATCCATAAAATTTTGATAACTTTGATCAGCCATATTTTTAATATCACCAGGTTTTATATCAGATTTTGGATTTGGATTAATGTTTTTATTGTGTAATACATTATTAATATTATTACCAATTAATAATAAATTTCGTAAATCATTATTAAAATCTAATTTTGGTTGAAAATGATGATTCCCAGAATTAAAAATATTAATATGATTCCCTTGTTTACCATTTTGTCCAACACTATAAAAAGGATTTCCGGTAATTAAAAAATCTAGTGTTTGAACTCAATTTCAACTGTTATTGAATCGTGCATTAATTTTATTTTTTATTTTTGATCCTGGTGGCATAATTGCTCCATTAATCTGATAATCGTGATAGTTATAAGTTGTTAATAAGAATTGTCAAAAATACGGAATTGCATAATCAAAAATTTTACTATTGTAATTATTTAATTTATTATATAAAGTTGCTGTTAAAAATTGTTTTTGAAAAGCTGAACCATTTGTTTCGTGGTCGTTTTTAACAAAATCAAGTCGACTAAAATCAATTTTTTGAACTAAATTATTATTAATGAAATTATTCACCATATAATCACTAGGAATGATAATATCATAGCTTTTAGGATTTAATAATAATTGCGCTTTAATTTCTTCGTTAGTATTAATGGCATCAAGATGAACTTTAATGTGTGTTTGTTCTTCAAAATCTTTAATAATTTGCGGATCTAAATAATCATCAAAAGTTGTTAAATAAATATCACTCGTAAAAAAGCGATGATTTAAAGTTAAAAATAATGTTGAAAAAGTCACTGCCCCAACTAAGGCAAATGAAAGATAAAACTTCAAACCTTTTTTCATTATTTTCACCTCTTTTTATTTAAATAATGTTGATATCCTGTTTTAAAAATAGCAATTAAAGATAGTCCAATAATGACAATACTTGAAAAAGCTAATGTGTAAGCTTTAATTCCTTTTGACATTGAATAAATAATTGTTGAAACAGTATTATAATGATTCCCAATTGCAAATTTTGTAATTACAAAATCATCAAAAGACATCATAAAAGTGATTGCACAAGCACCAATAATTGCTGGCATCATATATGGAATTACTACATTAAATAATGTCGTAATTTTCTTGGCCCCTAAATCATGACTAGCATTAAAAAGATTGTTATCAATTTTACTCATTCTTGGTCACATCGTTAATAGCGCATACGGAATATTGAAAACAATATTAATAATAATAGCAGCTAATAATCCTTGATGAATATTGAAAGCGACTAATACAATTAAAATTAATAATAGAAACATTAATCCGGTAATAATATCTGGCATAGCGATTGATCAATTTAGAGTTCTTAAAATAAAATTATTAATTATTGACTGATTACGACGCATTGCTAAAATAATATTAAAACTAATAGCAACTGAGAAAAACATTGAAATTAAACTAATCATAATCGTTAATAAAATTGATTTCAAAAATGAACTATTCATCATTAAATCATGGTAATTATTAAGCGTTAAATGATTAAAAACACTTAAAATATTTCCTTTAGCACTCGTTGAATTAAATGATCACAAAATAACAAATGTTAAAGGTAAATAAACTATCATTAAAAATAAATAGATATATAATTTTTTAAACATATTTAGCTCCTTTATAACGAGAAGTAAATATTAAATTTAAAACCACTTTGATCAAACCATAAAAAGTAAAAATTACTGCACAACTTAAAATTGTTGTGGTGATCGCTAGGTTAATTAAATTTTGATTAACATAATTATAAATATTTTGACCAATCATAATATGATTAGCACCAATGAATTGGGGAATTGTTACTGAAGTAGTTAATGCTAAAAAAGTCATTGTAAATCCCGCAATTATTCCTGGTAATATTAAAGGAATAATAACTTTAAAGAAAGTTTTTAAATGTTTTGCACCCAAATCATGACTTGCTTCAATTAAATTACGATCAACTTTATTCATTACACTATATATCGGAATAATCATTAAAGGCATAAAAATATAAATACCTCCCAAAACTAAACCTATGCTACTTTGAGTAAACTCTGGTCTAAAAAGAAAATCAAAAAAAGTTTTTAATCCAATCAATTTCATTAAAGCGTTAATTCACATTGGTAATGTTGCTAAAAATAATAATTGTTTTTTTAAAAAATTTGACTTAATATTATTTAAATAATAACAAAAAATAATCCCAAATATCGCACAAAATAATGTCGTAATCGCAGAAATATAAATCGAATAGAAGACAATGTGTCAAAAATTAACAGTAACATTAGCTTGGTGATAATGTTTTAACGAAAATGATCAAATAATATTTTCTAAACTATAATCACAAAAAGAAATAATCAAAGTTAATATTATCGGGATAATGATGAATATTCCCAAAAATAAAAAGTATGGTCATAACCTTAATTTATTGCGCATTTTCAATGTACTCATCAATTTCTAAAGCTGTTGGATCTCAATAAATTCCTACTAATGGCGAAGTTGGAATATCATCAATATAAGCTTTATATATTATTCCATCTTCAGCAGAAATATAAATTTCAAAATAACCATCTTTTTCTAATCGACGAATAATTTTTCCTTTAATCATTGTTTTCTGATCTTTAAAATTAGTTACTTTAATATTATCAGGATCAATTTTGATTACTAATTGATCGGCATTATTTAAATTACTATTGATTTTATAATGATGTCCTTTTCATTCAATGTGATTAGCATCAATAACATTAACATCGTAAATATAAGTACTATTATCAAATGGTTTCATCACGTGAACATTAGCACTATTTCATTTAATGGCTACTTTATTAGTTTTTGGTTTTGTAGTAGTGTTAACTAAGTAATTACCTTCATTAGTAATAATAGTGATTGAAAATAAATTACCTTGATATTCAATGCTTCCAACTTGACCGTTAATAAAGCCCTCGCCTCATTTAACAATTTTAATATCTTCTGGTCGAACAACAGCATCAACTAAATTCCCTTTAATTAATTTAGTATTAACTGATCCAAAATTATAAGTTTTTTTATTTCATTTGATAGTTTTACTATCAACAACAATCGCATCTTCAATGATATTTGAATTTCCAATAAAATTGGCAACTCACTCATTTTTAGGTTCTTCATAAATTTTATCAGGTGTATCTTGTTGAATGATATCACCCTCTTTCATAACGACAATTTGATCAGACATGCTTAATGCTTCACTTTGATCATGAGTCACATAAATGAAAGTTATTCCTAATTCTTGTTGTAAACGCTTTAATTCTTTTTGCATTGTTTTACGTGTTAATAAATCTAGTGCTCCTAATGGTTCATCTAAAATTAAAACTTTTGGTTGGTTGATTAAAGCTCTAGCTACAGCAATTCTTTGTTGTTGCCCACCAGATAATTCTTTAATATAACGTTTTTCAAAACCACTCATATTTAATAACTTTAATAATTTTTTAACTTCAGTTGTTAAATATTCTTTATTTCATTTTTTCTTATCGATTAACGAAAGTTCTTTAATAGTTTTTTTTAAAGCTTTTTTTTGATTTTTTAATTCTAAGTAATCACTAGATTTTTTCTGGTTTTTTTTAAAACTTTTTAGCTGTTTTTCTAAAATTTGTAATTCAAAAAAGTGATCGTGGATTTTACTATTGATTGCGAATTTTTTTGCTTTTGGCCCATAAACAATATTTTCAAAAACTGTCATATGTGGAAATAGAGCATAATTTTGAAAGACTGTATTTCATGGTCTATTATATGCGGGCATTGTTGTAATATCTTGGCCATAATATAAAATCTGACCATTATCAGGCATTAAAAAACCCGCTATCATATTGATAGTGGTGCTTTTACCACATCCTGATGGCCCTAAGAAAGTGATAAATTGGTTATCATAAATTTTTAAATTAAAATTATCAATAATTTTTTGACCAGAAAAATATTTATCAATATTTTTTAATTCTATTAAAACTTTGTTGTTTTTCAATTTTCAGTCCCCTTTTCTTTTGATTTTTATATTTAAATTTATATTATTATAATTATTAAATTAGTTTATGTTCAAATTGCAACAAGTGCCATAATTGAAAATCCCACAATAACTCATAAAAAGTTTCATACTTTACAACATTTTGATCCCAATACTGATTTACTTAACCCGTGAAGCGTTCCTAAAAATAAGAATGTTCCACCTGAAAATGCAATTAAAATCGGTGTAATTATTTGGTTATCAAAATTAATTTTTACAGTATAACCTAAAATTAATCCTAATGGTGTTGCTAGTGCAAAAATTAAGAATAAAAATATTTTAACTCATGTTTTACTTTTGGTTTTATAAAGTTCAATTGTTAATGCTAAAGCTGCCACTGTTTTATGACTCAAAATAGCAATTAACATAATTACAGCTAAACCTCTTGTATTAGCTAAACCAAGTCCAGCTCCTGCAAAAAACGAATGCAATGTTAAAGCTAGTGTTGTTGAACAAGCTAAAATTAAAGTATTAGTCTTTGATAAAGTAAGTTTTTTTTCATCTTCAATATCAATTTCTTGATTATTAATATTTAATGTTGTGTGATATTTTTTATGATTATAATAAGCAAAAGAATGCTCTATTAATAAAAATAAAATAAATACCGCTCCCACAATTAACATAATAACAGGATAATTAATATTTGGTTTTTGGTCATGAAAACTACTGATCGCATCCGGAATAAGATGGATTAAAGCTGCTCCTAGAAAAACCCCAGTTGCAACCGATTCTAAAGAATCGAATGTTTTTCCGATTTTAAAGCGCTTCTTAATTATCGGAATTGCAAAACCAATACAAGCTGCTAATAAAATTAGAAAAACGTAAAATATCATTTGTGACATGCTGCCTCCTGTTTTTATAAAAATGAATTATATAAATATTCTATAGTTAAATATTATATAATAAATTAATATTTAGTGCAAATTAACAATATTTTTATCATGTATATTTTTAAAATAATCATATTTTCTTAAAAATTTAATTTGTGATAATAAAATCATGAAATCTTTATATTTGAAAATTAAGGATAATATTATAATGCTTAAACTATAAGTTACAAATGCAATAACTCCAACTTTTATTAAGCTTATTAATTGGACATTTATAGTATCATAATGGTTAACATTAAATCACAGAAGACCTGAAGTCATCGATGCAATTATTAAGAATATACTTATTGATTTATAAAAAGATCAATGGCTATATTCTTTGATAAAGTTTTTTAAACAGTATCTTCTAATTGCAATAAAGCGATATGACGAAGAAACAATTGTTCCTATTAAAACTCCATAAACTTTTAAAAACCATACTAAAATTAAAGATATAACAACATTAAGTATTAATTCAATAATTGCTTGTGATCGTGTTTCACGAAAATGACCATAACTAGTAATTAAAGTTCAATAAGGAATTCTTAATAAATAAGTAATGATTGAAGCTGATACTAAAATTGCCATCCCAATATTAAAATATTCTTTAGGTAGGTTTTTACCAAAAAAGTAATTTATAAAGAAAGGCGAGATTAGAGTAAACATTATAAAAATAAAACTAATAATCAGAACTGTAAAATACTCATAAAAATTAAAAAATATTCCAGATATCTTTTTTTTAAGCTTAAGATTTTGACCAATTGCGTAACTGATAGAAGAAAGTCAATCTTCAAACATACTTTTGATTGTCGCACCAATTGATGCAAATGCTGCATAAACAGAAATTAAAATAAATATTGAATCTTTAAATTTTAAAGATGATATAGATAAAATTAAACCATCTAAATAAGCAATTGATGTATAGCATAATTTATGAGCAAAAGAATTTCCAAATAATTTTCCTAATTTTAAGTTGGTTTTTTGAATTTTTAATTGTGGATATTTTCATTTTGTATAAATTGATATCATGTAAAAACCTGATACATTACCAATTGCTAAAAATAATAACGGGATTAATGTGTATCAAATAGTATGCGGAAATCAGAAAAAAGATCCAATTGTAAATATCGAGAAAAATAAACTTCAAAAAAGCTGAATTTGGTTTAATACAAAATTTTTTTGATCACTATTTAAAATCATATAATATTTACCAGATATAAAATATCCAAAAATACTATATGAAGAAACAGCTCCTATTAATGCAATAATATATAATGGTTTAAAAGTTGTATTAATATAAATTGCCGGTAAAATACAACAATTTACAATGATTAAAATAATATAAAATCATCCAATTTTTTTTAAAAATTTATTAGCAGCTGAAAAAATATCATTAACTACATCTCAATCTTTATTAAACATTGGTTTATATAATTTATAAATTATCGCTACCCCAATACCACCATCAATGATTGAAAATAATAACATTATTTGGGAAACACTACGGATCATCCCGTTGATTTCATCTGAAAATTTTTTAATATATAAAAACATAATTACAAACAGCAAAATAGCAGTAAAAAGTCTTTTAATTGTTGCTCATAGCAAAATTTTAATAGAGTTTTTTACCGCTAATGTTTTTTGATTTGTTGTAACAGCTTTAGTATTTGACATAAATAATATTATATCACTAATTAAATTTGTTTCGCAATAAAAATTAACGTTTGATCAATTAATAAATTTACTATTAAAATTATTCCAGATTGCATAAATAAATTAATCATAAAATCATTAATTTGATCACTAGCAAAATTATTAATAAATCCTCAAGATAATAAGTAGCTAATTGTAAAAATAATAACTCCAATAATAATTAAAATAAAATCATGTTTCACAACATTTTTTAAAAAATGAATGCTGATTATAATAACTATAGAAATTAAAAACGAAGCAATAATATAAAAATTATCATCATTATAAACAAACTCTGTTAGCGCAATCCCTAAAGAAGTACCAATTAAAGTTGGTAAAAATGGCATTGTTACTGCGAAACCAATGATGGCAATATAAACAAACATATAACTATGTAATTCACCATCTAAATATTTTGAAGGTTGCGTATTTATACCATCTAAAAGTACTCCAAAAGTAACGACAACTGTAAAAATAACTAACGCTATTATTTCATAATGAAATTTATAATATAAGTTGATTAGTTTTTGAAATTTTGATTTTTTCATTTCACACCTCACACTGTGATTATACTTATATTATATCTTTATTTTTTAGAAATAAAAAAAGTAAAGATTAATTATCTTTACTTTTATTTTTAATATTGATTCTGTTGAGTGTTTGACTTAATTGAGAATCAAGATTATATTCTTTCTTTTCATCTTTTTGATTAGCGATTGCTTTTTTAATGCGTTCAAGATTTTGTTCTTCTTTACTAATATTAATATCTTTAACAAAAGTAATATTATCAGTAATAATCGAAGTGTGATCTCGTTCTACATAAAGAATCCCACCAGAAATAGCTGTTTGTTGTGTGCGATTTTCTTCTTTAATCGTTAATAAAGAAACTTCAATTGTAGAAACAAAAGGGACGTGGTTTTTTAAAATCCCAGCTTCCCCAATTGGTGTCTTAACAACAATTGATAGCACTTTACCATCAAAGAAAATCCCATCAGGAGTAATAACTTTTAAATTAAAAAGAGCGTTATTTTCCATAAACTATCTTAATTTCTTTAATTCAGCGGCTTTTTTAACAGCTTGTTCAATCGTACCAACTAATAAGAAGGCATTTTCTGGTAAATCATCATATTTTCCAAGTAATATTTCTTTGAAACCTTTAATAGTTTCAGCAATGGGAACATATGTTCCTGGAATGTCAGTGAATTTTTCAGCAACATGAAATGGTTGAGATAAAAAGTTTCGAATTCGACGCGCACGCGCAACTGTTTTTTTATCTTCTTCTGATAATTCATCCATTCCTAAAATAGCAATAATATCTTGAAGTTCTTTAAAGCGTTGTAAAATTGATTTTACTTTTAAAGCAGTATCATAATGTTCATGTCCAATTACTTCA
The DNA here is from genome assembly GCA_965222755.1 of Mycoplasmatales bacterium. Lineage (GTDB taxonomy): Bacteria > Bacillota_I > Bacilli_A > Mycoplasmatales > JABABV01 > JABABV01. The sequence continues at coordinate 514,151 of CBDCUK010000001.1, forward strand.
GGATCAAGCATTCTTGATGATGAAGTTAATGGGTCAACCGCTGGATAAATTCCTAACGCAAAGATTTTACGATCAAGGACAGTTCGCGCATCTAAATGCGTGAATGTTGTTGCTGGTGCTGGATCTGTTAAATCATCAGCTGGTACATAAACTGCTTGCACAGAAGTGATTGATCCTTTTTTAGTTGATGTGATTCTTTCTTGTAATGCTCCCATTTCAGTAGCTAGCGTTGGTTGATATCCAACAGCAGATGGCATACGTCCTAGTAAAGCAGATACTTCAGAACCGGCTTGTGTAAATCGAAAAATGTTATCAATGAATAATAAAACATCTTGTCCCATAACATCACGGAAATATTCCGCCATTGTTAAACCTGTTAAAGCAACGCGCATACGTGCCCCGGGAGGTTCATTCATTTGTCCAAATACTAATGCTGTTTTATTGATAACATTAGCAGATATCATTTCATAATAAAGATCGTTTCCTTCTCGTGTACGTTCTCCAACTCCAGCGAAAACAGAAAGACCCCCATGTTCTCTGGCGATATTATTGATTAATTCTTGAACGATAACTGTTTTACCAACTCCCGCTCCTCCAAATAAACCAATTTTTCCACCTTTAGAATAAGGAACTAATAAATCAATAACTTTGATTCCTGTTTCTAAAATTTGAGTAGATGTTTGTTGTTCTTCAAAAGTTGGTGCTTCACGATGAATTGGCATGAATTTTGTTTTTGGATCGACTTGTGGTTTTTCATCGATTGGTTCTCCTAAAACATTAAACATTCTTCCAAGCACTGCTTTACCGACAGGTACTGAAATAGCAGCTCCAGTATCGATAACTTCTAGTCCTCGAACTAATCCCTCAGTTGGTCCCATAGCAATACATCTAACAATGTCATCACCAATATGACCAGCAACTTCAACAATTAAATGTTGATCTTTGTGGTTAATTTTTAAAGCATTCAATAAATTAGGTAATTTTTGTTTTTCAAAACGAACATCAATAACTGGTCCAAGTACTTGGACTATTTTTCCAATGTTAAAATTTTTCATTATTTGAATCCCCCTTCTTAGCTAGCATCTGATCCAGCAATGATTTCTGAAATTTCTTGAGTAATCGCCCCTTGTCGAGCACGATTATATTTAAGTTCTAATTCAACTTTTAGATCTTCGGCATTATCTGTTGCATTTTCCATCGCTGTTCTTCGTGACGATTGTTCACTAATTTTTGATTCTGATATTGAACCAAAAATTAGTGATGAAACATATAATGGAATCATTTTTTTGAAGACAGTTTCGGCATCTGGTTCAAATTCATAATTCTTAGTTGCTAATTTTATTACCTTACCGTTTTCATCAACCGGTTTTGTTACTGGTAGAATCGTACGCAATGTTGGTTCAAAAGTTAAAGTATTAATATATTTGGTATATATTAATTTAACTTTACCAATATTATTTGAATAATACTGTGACAACGCTTCCAAACTAATCGTATTAGCAATTTCATAAGCTGGTTTATCACCAGTCTTTAAAAAGTTAAATTCTGGTTTGCGATTTAATGACATCATATGATTATACCCTTTAGTACCAATCATAACTAAGACATCATTTGGTTTTAAATTATTCTTCAATAATCGTAAAACATTACTATTATAACCACCACATAATCCTAAATCAGAAGTAATTGCGATATATAATGTTTTTTCATTATCGTTTTTGGGAAAAACTTTTGATAAATCTTTAACATTATTAATTAACTCAGCAACAGTGTTGTTAACTGACTCATAATATTCGCGAATATTTTCAAAATTATTTTTAGCGCGGCGTAATTTAGCAGTTGCAACTAGTTTCATTGCTTTTGTTATTTTTGAAATAACTTTAACTGATGTAATTCGACGTTTTGTCTCTTGCATTCCTTGCGCCATGACTACTCCTTACTAGATTTAGTTTTAAAATAAACTATTAACCTATTATTTTTTAAGTTATTTTTAGCAAAATTACTGATTAAATAACTTGATAACTATTTAGATTTTTTAGTAGCTTTTGGTTTTTGATTAATAACTACTTTTGGTAATGGTTTTGTTTTTAGTAATTCTGGATTACCATAATCATTAGCATCATAATTTGGAATTGATTTAATAAATTGGTTAACATAATGTTTAATCGCTTCTACTAAATATGATTTAGTTTCAGGATCTCACGCTTTTTTAACTTGAACAATTTTTCTTAAATTCATTGCTGTTTTATCACTTTTGAAAAAATCAACTAATCCTAATTTAAATTCTTTAATTTCTGTTAAGGGAATTCAACGAATTAAGCGTTCTTTTACAGTTAATAAAACAATCGCTTCATCAACTTGTTCATAAGGAACATATTGATTTTGTTTTAGAATTTCAACAATTCTTTTACCATGTTCTAAAATTTGCTTAGTATTCTCATCTAAATCTGAACCAAATTGAGAAAATGATTCTAATTCACGGAACTGAGCTAATTCTAATTTTAAAGAACCTGATGCTTTTTTAACTGAACCAATTTGTGCAGATGATCCAACACGCGATACTGATAATCCAGCATCAATCGCTGGTCTAACATTGGCATTGAATAAATAATCTTGCATGAATATTTGTCCATCAGTAATTGAAATTACATTAGTTGGAATATAAGCAGAAATATCGCCGGCTTGCGTTTCAATAATTGGTAAGGCAGTAATTGAACCCCCACCTAATTTTTTGTTTAATTTCGCAGCACGTTCTAATAATCTTGAATGTAAGTAGAAAACATCCCCAGGATATGCTTCGCGGCCTGGTGGACGACGTAATAATAATGATAAAGCACGATATGCCACAGCATGTTTTGATAAATCATCATAAATAATTAAAACGTCTTTCCCTTGATTCATTCATTCCTCAGCAATAGTTACTCCAGTATAAGGAGCAATATATTGTAGTGGAGCTGGGTCAGATGCAGTTGCTGAAACTATTGTTGTATAATTCATTGCATTATGCTGAATTAATTTTTCAGAAACTTGTACAACTGTTGAGTTTTTTTGCCCAATCGCAACATAAACACAATGTACATTTTTACCTTTTTGATTAATAATTGCATCAATCGCGATTGCTGTTTTACCAGTTTGACGATCCCCAATGATTAATTCACGTTGCCCTTTACCAATTGGTACCATTGCATCAATTGCTAAAATCCCTGTTTCTAAAGGTTCATTAACTTCTGATCGGCTCATTACTCCAGGAGCAACTTTTTCGATCGCACTATGTTTTATAGCGTTAATTTTACCCTTACCATCAATTGGTTCTCCAAGAGCGTTAACAACACGACCTTTTAAAGCGTCCCCAACTGGAACTTCAATAATTTTATCAGTTCTTTTAACTTCGTCGCCTTCTTTAACAAGACCATGTCCCATTAAAACTGCTCCGACTGCTTCTTCTTCTAAATTTAGAACCATTCCATATAAGTTGTTTGGGAATAATAATAATTCACCAAGCATTGCTTTTTCAAGACCTGATATTAAAGCAATACCATCACCAACAGAAATTACTTTACCAATTTCATTGGCGATAATTTTACTACCATATCTTTTAATTTGATCTTTAATTATGGCACTAATTTCATCTGGTTTTAAAGCCATTATTTTAGGCCTCCTTTTTATAGATTTAGATTTCGGATTTTATCAAAATGTGCTTTTACTGATTGATCAATTACGAAATCTCCAACTTCTACACGAATTCCACCTAAAAGTTGTTTGTCAATTAAGTTATCTAAACTAATGTTTTGTGATAGCTTAATTGAAATAATTTTTTCGATTTCTTTTAATTTTTCTGCATCTAGTGAAAATGTACTATAAACAATTCCGTGATGACGCCCATTTGTAAAATCAACATCAATAATGAATGATTTACAAATTAAAAGTAAGTGATTAACTTGATTTTTATCAATTAATAAATTAATAAAATTAATAAAAAGTGGGTGACAATTTTTAGAAAGTGCTTCTTTAACAACTTCGTGTTTAATGTCATTATCAACATTATAAGAACTTAATAATTCTAAAAATTTGGGATTATTTTGTGCAATTTCAATGATTAATTTTGTATTTTTATAAAATTTATCAATAATTTTTTCTTCTAAACTAATATCTAATAACGCTTGAATATAACTTGTTTTAATTTTAGAATTTAACATATTTTATTACTTAGCGTTATCTATTAGATCATCAAGATCTTTGTTCTGTTTAGCATTATTAATAAATTTTTCAATTAAACGATTATTAGAATCATTATTCATATTTTTGTCAATAATTTCTGTCGCAGCGCTTAATGCAATATCCACAATTTCATGTTCAATATCTTTTTGCATATCTTTACGTTTACGATTAATTTCGTTATTGCTATCTTCTAAAATACGTTGTACTTTTTGATTAGCATCAATAATGATTTTTTCGCTGTTACTCTGTGCTGTTACATGAGCTCTACTCACGATGTCTGATGCTTCAGTTTTTGCTCTGATTAATTCATCACGTGCTTGTTTGTGAACTACTAATGTATCTTCTTGGTTTTTTAACGAACTATCAATATTATCTTGGATATATTGTTGACGCTCAGTTACTTTATTTTTAACTGGCTTTCAAACTAAATTTGTTAAAACTACAAGTAAAATACCAGTTGCTAAAACTGTAGCAACAATTGTTGGTCAAGCAGGAAATAAACCATCGATTTTATGATTAGCATCAGGACCTAAAGTCCCAATAATTAAAATATTCATTTATTTAATCAACCCCGTTTCTGTTTAATTATTTACCTGTGTATACGAATAATAAAATAAATGAAATAACTAAACAATATAGAGCAGATGATTCAGCAATCGCAGCACCGATAATCATCATTGTACGAATTTTAGCTTCAGCTTCTGGATTACGAGCAACACCTTCACTGGCTCCTGAAGCAGCTACACCTTGTCCAACTCCACAACCCATTGTTCCAAACATTGCAAGTCCGGCTCCAACAGCAACTAATCCGTCCCCTTGTCCGATTCCTTGTCCTGTAGTTGCATTTAAAATTTCTGATATCATAATAAAAAACTCCTTTTGTGTTTTTTTAAATATTAAATTTTTTTATTTAACCTTTATAACGATCATATCGTTCTAAACGACGACGTTTAACCATAACAATATTTTTAGTTTTTTTATGTTTTGGTTTTTTGTGAGTTTCATCCGAACTAGTTTCCATCGATCAATAAGCAGTAGTTAAAATCGCAAAAACAAATGCTTGAACTACCCCATCGAATAAATCTGAATAGAAATGTAATGGCGGAGCCATTAAACTTCCCAAAAGATTTAATTGACCAAGAATTGAATCTGGTCCAACATGTAACATTTTTGTTCAAAGAAATCCTGTAAATGAGTAAAATGCTAATAATAACATTGATCCTGATAAAATATTTCCAAATAGACGGAAAGATATTGAGATAAAAGGTGCGAATTGACCGATTAATTCAACAGGATTTTTAACAAACTTCAGGAAAAATCTTCATTTATGATGCATAATTCCTATAACGTAAATTCCAAGAAAGGTTATTAACCCTAAAGTTCCGGTAACACTATATGCACTAGTTGGTCCATCTAAACCAAATAATCCTAATAAGTTAGAAACCATAATGAAACATAATAACGTGAAAATATATGGTCTAATTGCTTTTAAATGTTTCCCAGTAATTGATTTTACTAGTGAATCGACCGACATAACACATCATTCTGCCACAAAAGCCATTCCACTTGGTGCTTTTGTTGTTTGAGTTTTGCGAATTGAAATATTTGCTCAAATTGCTAGAGCAACTATAATCACAAAAACAATGATAATAGTAGCTACTTGTGGTTGAACAACATTTCAATCACGCATGATTCCACTACCATTATTAACTAATAGATGATTTATCATCATATAATTAATCACCTCCTAAGTTTTATTTTTAGAATTATATCAAGGAAGATTAATCATAAAAGCATTTAATGCTGGTAATAATAAAGTTCCAAAACAAATTCATCAATTGATAGGATATAGAGAAGTGGCTCATAAACTTTTATGAACCCCACTATTAAAATTATAATTTATTTTCAAAGCAATTAAAATTATTAATGCAAAAATGCTGATTTTAACAATATAATTAGTCATCCCGAAAGCAAAAAGTTTCCTTCGAATTTTTCTGCTTCGATTTTTGTTAACAATCAAATGTGTTGAGAACACTAAAGTATAGAAATAAAGTAATGCTCCAACAGACCCTAAAATAGCACCATAAAAGTAACTATAATTATTAATCACAATACTAGTGATTAATGAAGCAATGTTCATAACTAGTATTGTGATAATTAATTGGATGTGCATTTTTTGAATTAAAGTCTTTTTATTCTGTTCCAAAAATACGATCTCCTGCGTCACCTAAACCTGGGCAGATATATCCAATATCATTTAATTCTCTGTCTAAGACAGCTGTATAAATATTGATTTCTGGATGATCTTTTCTAATATTGTCAATTCCTTCTTGAACTGAAATAATTGCACAAATAGCAATATTTTTATACCCTTGTTTTTTGATGTTTTCAATCGCAAATTTTGCAGATCCACCAGTTGCTAACATTGGGTCTAATATTAATACTGTTGCATTTTTATTGATTTGAGGAATTTTATCATAATAATATTCTGGTTTTAAAGTTGTTTCATTACGAGCAACTCCGATAAAACCAACCGCAGATTCATCAATAATCCCGCGAAATCCTTCAAGCATTCCAAGACCAGCACGTAAAATAGGTATTAGAATAACTGGATTTGCTAATTCATATCCCGTTGTTTTTTCAATCGGAGTTTCAACTTTAGTTTCTTTTAAAACCAATTCTTTTCCAATGTAAGAACATAACAACATACTGATTTGAGCTGTATTTTTATAAAATTCATTAAAATTAGTATTTTTATTTCTTAATTTAGTAATTTTTAATTTAATTAATTCATTATTTACAATAATAGTTTTTCCCATAATTATATTTACACCACCTTGCTAAATATTCTACTCCTATTTTATAAAAAAGTTAAGTAAAATTTTTATTTTATTTTATTTATTAAGTTTAAAACTTCTTTTTTACTATTATTTATGATATCTGGGTTAGTTGAATTATTCAGAACTTTACTAATAATTTGGGCAACAATTTTTCAATCATCCCCATTTAAACCTTTAGTTGTCATTGCTGCAGTCCCTAAACGTAGTCCTGAAGTAATGAAAGGTTTTTCAGTATCATTGGGAATTGTGTTTTTATTAACTGTAATGTTAACTTTGTTTAAAAGTGCTTCAGCAAACTTACCTGTTAATCCTGTGGCGCTTTTAACATCTAATAAAACTAAATGGTTTTCTGTTCCGCCAGAAATAATTGGAAATCCTAGTAATTTTAATTCTGTTGCTAAAATTTGACAATTTTTAACTACATTTTTCATATAAACTTTAAAATCGTCTTGAACTGCTTCTTTAAAACAAATTGCTTTACCAGCAATAATATGTTCTAATGGCCCTCCTTGAAGACCTGGAAAAACTGCTTTATTAATTTTTTTAGCAACTTCTTCATTATTAGTTACGATCAATCCTCCACGAGGACCTCTTAACGTTTTGTGCGTTGTTGTTGTAACGACATCAGCATAAGGTAGTGGTGATTGATGGATTCCTGCTACGATTAAACCAGCAATATGAGCAACATCTGCCATTAAATACGCTCCAACGGCATCGGCGATTTCACGGAATTTAGCAAAATCAATTAAACGTGGATAAGCGCTTGCTCCCGCAATAATAATTTGTGGTTTAACTTTTTTAGCAATTTTTAAAATTTCATCATAATCTAAAAATCCTTTTTCATTAACACCATAAGTATGACTTTCATAAAAATTTCCAGACATATTAAGTTTGTAACCATGTGTTAAATGACCACCAGCATCTAATGCCATTCCTAAAATTTTGTCTCCTGGTTTTAGAAGTGCAAAATAAGCTGCTGCATTAGCTTGTGATCCAGAATGTGGTTGCACATTAGCAAACTTAGCATTAAACATTGTTTTAGCGCGATCAATTGCTGCTTGTTCAATTAAATCAATGTATTCGCAACCTCCATAATAACGTTTAAAAGGATATCCTTCAGCATATTTATTAGTTAAAATTGAACCAGCAACTTTTCTAATATCTTCACTACAGAAGTTTTCACTCGCGATTAACTCAATGTGCTCATCTTGTCTTTTTTGTTCTAATAAAATATATTTTTCAATTTCTTTATCTTTTAAATTAAGCATTAAAATACTCCTTATTATAAATTGTTTAGTTCCATTACTCGACGATTATGACGAGGATGTTCAATATCAAAAGGTGTGTTTAAAAAATTTTCAATAATTTTTTTAGCATCATTTCAAGATGTGAAACGACCGGCTAAAGCTAGCATATTAGCGTTATTATGTTCTTTTGCCAATATTGCTAATTCTGGTTTATAAACTAAAGCACATCTGATTCCTTTAATTTTATTAGCAGCAATGCTAATTCCAATTCCAGAACCACAAACAACAATTCCAATTGAAGATTTTGTATTTGATACTGCAAGTGCAGCTAATTTACCAAATTCTGGGTAATCAACTGATTTTTCATCGTTAGTACCTAAATCTTCAAAATTAATTTTCTGTGCCTCTAAATATTGAGAAATTTTACTTTTTAATTCAAAGCCTGCGTGATCGGAAGCTATAAAAATTTTAGAAATACTTTTTAACATCTTTAATTCTCCTTCAATTTCTTTAAATCAATAACTAATTTACCTTGTCGAACAATAGTAAGATCATTACTATTGATAATCGTTGAATTAGTATTGATTCCATGTTTCATCTTTAAATTAATATAATCAGTAATTTTATTAGTAAAGATTTTTTTAGCATCTTTAATGTTAGTAATTGGTTCTTGACCGCTAATATTTGCACTAGTCAAATATAAAGGTCCCGCTAAATCAATTAATTGATTTAAAACTTCTGAATCACTTCATCTAAGAGCATAATCCCCACTAATAATCGTCAATGCACCTGGTCAATATTTTTTCATTAATTTTAAAGCTTGTTTATTAATCATAAAATATTGTTGCGCCATTTCAATACTATTAACAGCGATTGGTAATTTCTTTTTTTTTGATCGTTGTTTAATTTTAAAAATTTTGGCTTCTGAAACTATGTTTTCATATTGACCAATAATTCCATAAACAGTATCTGTTGGTAATAATGCTAATTGACCATTTTTTAAATTTTTAGCAATTTGCTTTAATTCCATTAAAACTCAACTCCCTTGCGAGCGATAATTGATTTATCATCGAAGTAATGTTTTTCCGATACAACTTTACTAATTAAGTCAGCATATTGATGTAATTTTTGATGTTCATTATGTCCAGAAATTAAGATTTCTTTATTATTAGAATTACTTTTTAAAATCTCAATAATTTTTGCTTCAGAAACTAATTTATTTGTTATACAATCTGTTAACTCATCACACAATAACATATCGATAGTATCGTCTTTCACTAATTCTAAAAAACGATTAATTCCGATTTCAGTATCTTTTTTTAATTGTGCTCGTTCCACTAAATTCATTTCTCAAATAAATTTAGGATTATTAAAATGAAAATTTTCTATTTTAATACCTAAATTATTTAAAATTTTATTTTCTGATGTGGGGCGATTTTTGAGAAACCGAATATATTTAACATTTAAATTGGCTCCTAATGCTCTAATTGCACTACCATTTAATATTGAGGTTTTACCTTTTCCGAAACCATAATAAATATGTACCATTATAAAAACCTCTTTAAAAATTAATAATTTAAATCTTGGCTACTGACAATTAAAATTCTTCAATGACCAGAAAAATCTTTCACAAATTTAAAATTTTGATAATCAAATTCTTTTAATAATTTTGTAAGACCATTTTTTTGGAAAGCTCCGATTTCAAATGCCATTAAAAATTTTTGTTTTAAAACTTTTTTAGCATTTGTTAAAATATCACGATAATATTTTAAACCATCATTACCACCAAAAAGAGCAATTTTTGGTTCATGATCTAAAACTCTTTTACTCATAATATCTACTTCAGTTAAAGAAATATAGGGTGGATTTGCAACTAAAATATCAGTTGTTAATTTGTTAGTAATAAAATATTCTAGCATATCAGAAATAACAAATTTAACATCGGCTTTTAAAAGTTTGTTATTATCATTAGCTAATTCAATTGCATCTTGGGAAATATCACTAGCAATAACTTGTGAATCCTGAATTTCTTTAGCAAGCGTTATTCCGATAATCCCGCTCCCAGTAGCAACATCAAAAATTGATAAATCTTTTCGGTCATGGAAAAGTAAATCTGCATAATCAATAACTTTTTCCACTAATAATTCTGTTTCTGGTCGAGGAATTAATGCTCTTTCATCAATTTTAAAATCATAATTATAAAAATGAATTTTTCCTAAGATATAATGTAGTGGTTTTCCGTTAATAAAATCATCTAATTTTGCAAAATATTCCGCTTCATTAAAATCAATTTTTTGATCTAAGACACTATAAATTTTATTTTGAGCTACGCCACTCATATAAAGCATTAATATTCGTCCATTATCAACTGCACAATTAGCAGCTTCTAATTTTTGATTTGCTTTTGTTAGTATTTCTCGATAAGTCATTAGTGATCCATTTCCAATAATTTAAGACGTTGATCTTCGGTAATTAACGCATTAATAATTTCTTGTATTTTACCGCTCATAATTTGATCTAACTTGTTTAAAGTTAATCCAATTCGATGATCTGTAACGCGGTTTTGAGGATAATTATAAGTACGGATTTTTTCGGAGCGCGACCCTTTACCAGCTAATTGGCGAATTCCTGCCATTTTAACATTTTGTTTTTCTAATTCATAATGAAAAATTTTAGCACGTAATGATTGCATTGCTTTATCTTTATTATCATGTTGTGAGCGACCATCTTGGGATGTTGCTACTAGTCCTGTTGGTAAATGAGTTACACGAACTGCGGAATCGGTCGTATTAACGTGTTGTCCCCCAGCTCCTCCAGATCTATAAGTATCAATTTTTAAATCTTTGGGATTGATATTTACTTCGACTTCACTGACTTCTGGAAGAATTGTTACTGTTGCTGTTGAAGTATGGACGCGTCCCTGAGATTCAGTTTGAGGAACTCGTTGTACACGATGGGCCCCTGTTTCAAATTTCATTTTTGAATAAACTTGATCTCCTGATAATTTAAAAGCAATTTGTGAAAAATGACCATTATCAGTGTGACTAATATTTAATATTTGTAATTTTCAATTTTGTACTTCGGCATATTGCGAATACATTTTATATAAATCACCAGCAAAAATATTGGCTTCATCGCCACCAGTAGCACCTCTGATTTCAACGATAACATTTTTATCATCATTGTCATCTTTTGGCAATAATAATAATTCAATCTCATCCGCTAATTTTAATAAATCTGGTTCCAAATCTTTAAGTTCAGATTTTGCCATTTCAATTAATTCGGAATCTTTTTCTATTTTCAAAATTTCTTTTGAATCATTAATTTGACGATCAATTTCCAAATATTTATGATAAGCATTAACAATATCTGATAAATTAGATAACTCTTTATTTAAAGTTGTATATTTTTTAATATCACTTAATGTTTCTGGTTGTTCTAATTCTGTATTGATATCATCGTAGTGCTTGACGATTGATTCAATTTTCTGTAAATATTTTTTATCCATAAAAAACCTCTTACTATTATTATATTAGTTATTTAATTATACACCAATATAATAACTAATAAATTAAATAAATTCTTCATAAAAAAAACAAGTTTTTTAATTACTTGTTTTTTTATTTGTGTTTGCTTTTGTTAGTTTAGCATTGAATTTTTCAATACGTCCAGCTACTTTAGCACCAACTTGTGTTCCTGTGTAAAAAGGATGACAATTAGCACAAGTATCAACTTTAATATCTTTTACAATTGAACCTGTTTCAAATTCATTATTGCAATTAACACAACGAACAACTGTGCGTTCGTATTTGGGATGAATGTTTTTTTTCATATATTTGGTCTCCTTTTTTAAAATTCAAATATTTTAATATGTTTAAATACATAAAATAGTTTTTATATTTTATCATATTTTAAATTTAAAAACAAATTAATTAGCTTTATTTATTGAACCAAATAACATAAGTTTTTCTTTAATAGTTGCTTTGATAGCTTCTACTCCTGGTTTTAATAATTTACGAGGGTCGTATCCTTTGTCATCTTTGTCATGATTATCTTCAATATATTTACGAGTTGCAGCAGCAAATGCTAATTGACATTCTGTATTAACATTAACTTTAGCTACTCCTAATGAAATTGATTTTTTAACTTGTGCATCTGGAATTCCAGAACCACCATGTAATACAATTCCCATATTGGCAGCATCGCAAATTTCTTTTAAGCGATCTAAATGTAAACCTTTTCAGTTTTGTGGATATGGTCCATGAATATTACCGATTCCGGCTGCAAGAAAATCAATTCCTAATTTAGTAATTGATGAAGCATCTTTAGGATCTGCGATTTCACCATTACCAATAACACCGTCTTCTTCTCCACCAATTGAACCAATTTCTGCTTCAACTGAAATATTTAATTTAGATGCTTTTGCAACAACTTTAGCTGTTTTTTCTAAATTTTCTTCAATGCTTAATTTGTGACCATCAAACATAACAGATGTAAATCCAGCATCACAAGCTGCTAATGCACCTTCGTAAGTTCCGTGATCTAAATGAAGCGCTACTGGAACAGTAATGTTCATATGTATCATTAAATCTTGAGTCATGTCAGCAACAGTTTTGTAACCACCCATGTAAGTACAAGCTCCTTCAGAAACACCAATAATTACTGGGGCATTATTTTCTTGAGCTGCCATTAAAATAGCTTTTGTTCACTCTAAATTATTTGTGTTGATGTGTGCGATTGCATACTTATTAGCATATGCTTTTGCAATCATATCTTTTGCGTTAACTAATTTCATATTAAAGATTCTCCTAATCTTGATATTATAATAACCAATACTATTTTATATTATAACAATTATTTTATTAAATGTTAAGCATTATGGTTTTTAATTGCTGCTTTAATAAATGCAACAAACATTGGGTTTGGTTTATTAGGTTTCGAATTGAACTCTGGATGGGCTTGTGTTGCTATAAAAAATGGATGATTTTTCAATTCTAAAAACTCAACTAAAGGCTTCGTGCTATCTTTTCCCGAAAAGAATAAATCACTATTTTTAAATTGATTTAAAAATTCATTATTAAACTCAAAACGATGACGATGACGCTCTAAAATTTCAGTTTTATCATTATAAATTTTTGAAATTAAACTACCAGCAACTAGTAATGATTTATTTTCACCTAATCTTAAAGTTCCCCCAATTTTAGAATCTTGTTTTTTACCATGTAAAATATCAATTACCGGATATGGAGTGTTACTATCAAATTCAGTAGAATTAGCATTTTTTAAATTTAAAACATTTCTAGCGAATTCGATAACTGCGACTTGCATTCCAAGACAAATCCCAAAATAAGGAATTTTATTAACTCGAGCATATTGGGCAGAAAGGATTTTTCCTTCGACTCCTCGAATTCCAAAACCACCACAAACTAATATTCCATCATTATTTTTAAGTTTTTGATCAATGTTAGTAGTTGTTAATTTTTCTGAATTAATTCAATTAATTTTAATTTTAGTCGAGATTTCAGCAGCAGCATGATAAAGTGATTCTTTAACAGATAAATAAGCATCTTTTAAAACTGTATATTTACCAATTAAAGCGATTTGATAAACTTCTTTTTGTTGGTTCATTTTATCAACTTTAGAATTATAAAGATTTCATTTTGTAGGCAATAATATTTTTTCATTATTATTAATATTTAAAGCTTTAAAAATTGCTTTTTCAATTCCTTGCTCATGTAATAAAACTGGAACTTCATAAATAGATTTAACGTCTGGTGCCAGAAAAATAAACTCTTTATTTATATAAGTGAATCTTGATAACTTAATTTTAATGTTTTCTTCAAGTGGTATTTCAGATCTTAAAATTAAGAAATCTGGATTAATACCATAAGAGCGTAATGATTGAATTGAATGTTGTGTTGGTTTAGTTTTGGCTTCACCAGCAACTTTAATTAAAGGTACTAAAGTATTATGAATTATTAAAACATTATTCGAATTTTCCATCTTAATTTGGCGCATTGATTCAATATATGGTAATGATTCAATATCTCCAACTGTTCCACCGATTTCAATAATTAAAAAATCGCTTGGATTTGTTTTCATTAAATTATAAATATACTCTTTGATTTCGTTCGTAATGTGAGGAATAACTTGAACTGTTTTACCTCCAAAATCACCATTACGTTCTTTTTCAATAACACTATGATAAATTCTACCAGTAGTAATATTTGATGATTTTGTTAATTTAATATCAATAAATCTTTCATAATGGCCTAAATCTAAATCTGTTTCTCCACCATCATGAGTAACGTAAACTTCGCCGTGTTCGTAGGGAGAAATTGTTCCTGGATCGAAATTAATATAAGGATCCATTTTTAAAACATTAATAGTATAACCGTTTTCTTTTAATAAAGACCCAATACTAGAAGCAGCAATCCCTTTTCCTAAAGATGACACCACACCTCCTGTAACAAATATAATTTTTGACATATTATTCAACCTCTTTTCAATATTTTAATAACAAACAAAAATCCCGTATTATTATTTTTATAAACCAAAATTAAATTTATTAATAATAATTGTGGGATAATTCTAAATTATATTTTATTTTAAAAATTATAAAAAGTCAATTTTATAATAATTTATCAATTTTATACAATAATAGCACAAAAGATAAATATAATGGTAAAGCTCAAAGTAATTCAAAGCCGCGACTTAAATAAGCTGCACTAAGAGAAACATTATTTAATGGAATATAACCTAATGAAGTTAATCAAATAATATCAAAAACAAACGATACTAACAAGTAATTAACAATAAAAGCTCCTATTAAAAAATATGGTTTTTCTTTACTAAATTGTTTGCTCAGTGCCCCGATAAAACTTAATAAGCAAGCGTTAAAAGTAAACCCTAAATGAAATGCACCACTACTAAACAAAATTGATTTTATTAAATCTCCAATTACAGCGCTAGTACATCCTAATAAATAACTGCAACGATAACCCATATAGAAAATCACAACATCGCCTAATCGCAAATTAATAAATCCTGTAATTTTAATATTAGTAGTAAAACCATTTAATAAAACTGCCATCGCAATTAAAGCACCACTAATTGTTAAATCAGCTACTGTAATTGTATGTCATTTTTGAAAATAACAAACTCCAGAAAAAATAATAATCATTAAAATAAAGGCAATTATATTAGTGCTTAGTAATAATCAATTAGACATTGTATTGTTCTTTCATTCAATCATAAACTTCATGGATAAAATAAAGGGAACCAGTTATTAAGATTGGTTTTTGGTTTTTAATTAATTCCATAATTTTAATTTTATAGTCTATATTATTATTAAAAATATGGGATCTTGAAAATTTAAAATTAACATAATTAACGTTTTTAAAATTGACATTTAATAATCTTTGCATTTTAGTTATTTCTTTTCCTTGGCTAAAACCAACTAATAAATTAAAATTAATATTTAAAGTTTTGACATACGAAATTAAATTATTAATTGCTTCAATGTTATGAGCCCCATCAATAATAACTTTAGGATTATTATGAATTTGTGAAAATCGACCAAAAATAATTTCCTTTGGTAGATCTTGATAATTAATAATTTTTTGATTCGTAATTACTTTAGCCGCAGCTAAAGCAAGGGCAAAATTATTTTCTTGATAAGGAATTGTTTTAAAAGGTAATTTAACTTTATTTACTAATTCAAAGTTATCACAAAAAGAATTAATAATTGTTTGATATTTGTTTAATTTTTCTGAAACAAATAAATTGTTTTTTCTATGAATAATCCCTAATTTTTCTTCCATGATTTTTTCAACAGTATTACCTAAAAGTTGCTGATGGTCTAAGCTTACTGAAGTTAAAATAACAGCTAATTGAGTATTAAAAAAAATATTAGTAGCATCAATCCGACCGCCAATTCCAGCTTCGAAAATAGCAATATTTATGTTATTATCTCGAAAATAAAATAAGGCAATTAATGTTCATATTTTAAAAAAATTTAATTTAAATTTATTAATAAATGGTTTAATGATTTCTAAATATTGACCAAATTTTATACTAGATATCATCTTATTATTAATTTGAATTCGATCATAAAAAAACATTGTTGCAGGTGATGTAAAAGTGGCAACTTTAGCATAATATTTCTTTAATATTCAGTTTAAATACATAGTTGTTGATCCTTTACCATTAGTTCCAACAACTTGAATAACTTTAATTTTTTTTTGTGGATCACCAAAATACTTTAAACATTCTAATCATAGATTATATTTATTTTCAGGACTAGTACTATCGTTACTGATAAACATCGGAATGCTTAATATAAATTTTGCATTATCATCATTTTCGTTAATTTTCATAATAAAAAATACTCCTTTTCGATAAAGAATGGGAGCATTTAATTTCAAAGTATAAACATTAAAATCATTTATATTAGTGGATGAGAATAACATTTTAATTAAATTTAATTAATAGTTTCTTAAATTTGTACTCCCATATTTAAGAAACATTTAATGTTAATCGGCTCTAATATATATTTTTTAATTATATCATATAATTTTTATAACATAATATCTTTTGAACGTTTCTTCTTATTTTTTTTAACTTTTTTTAATGACAATTTTTTTTCATAGAAATTACTAGTGACAACATTAGATTCTTCAATTTCATCAGACTTGATCATTGGATGAATAACTTTTCAAATAAAATATAAAACAGTAACATTAAATCACATTTTAACAGTTGCAAAAGTTATTCTAAACGTTACCCCGACAGAGTAAGGGATTCCTAAAGTGATTTTATCTCATAAAGGAGTTGAAAAAATTAAATAATATTCTATAAAAAAACAAAATGTAATAATTGGTAAAAGATTATTAAAATTCATTTTTCGTAAATAAAATTTTAGAATAAAAATAACAATTAAAGAAATAGCTACTTCAGTATCAATTAAAATTAAATATATTCATTTATTAGTAATTAATGGTTTGGTAACCTCACCGTTCTTTGTAACAACTGGTTGAAAAAAAGAATTTGGAATAACAACTATAAAAATAGTTGCTGCTAATAAAACAAATAATGTTGCAAATATAATTAAAAATAAAATTGAATTATTGCTAGCTACATCTCGACCTGCTGCTTTTGCTTTTTTTAGACTTCTTTTTTGTAACAAAAACACAAAACCAGGAATAACTCCAACCATAATCATATCTAAAGTGTACCCCGGAAAATAAAAAGTAGGTCTGTATAATAGTGATAATAAATCAACTACTATACCACTAGCTCCTCCAGCAACTGGACCTAATAAAAATCCTGTTATTT
Source organism: Mycoplasmatales bacterium (assembly GCA_965222755.1). GTDB lineage: Bacteria > Bacillota_I > Bacilli_A > Mycoplasmatales > JABABV01 > JABABV01. The sequence goes on from CBDCUK010000001.1 coordinate 531,792, forward strand.
TAACAGGGGCGCCTGCTAAAGCGGTTTTAAAAGAAGGAATAGTTACAAATGCATTTCCTAGTATTACTAATACTATTCCAATAGCAATAAACAATCCCACTACCGCAATTTTACGATTACTTCATCTTTTCATATTAAGCCTCTTTTAAAATAAATTTTAAACTATTAAACTAGCTAATTAAATATCTTTTATATACTTATATTTTACCATACTCATTAACTCTATAACTTTATCGTTTTTAATTTTAATTTTAAATACTTGTAGTTTTAAATTTTGTATTGAAAAACGAATCCCAATTAAGTGATTCGTTTTTATAATATTTAATAATTTATTTAATTCAATTTCTAGTTCTTTTAACTGCATCTTCTCAGCCTTCGATTTTTTCTCTAACAAGATCTTCATGCATATTTGGCATAAATACTCTATCTACCTCAGATATTTGTTTAATATCATCGATTGATTTTCAAAAACCTGTAGCTAAACCAGCCATATAAGCTGCTCCCATAGCTGTAGTTTCAATATTAATAGGTCGAACTATTTCTTTACCTAAAATTGAAGATTGAAATTGCATTAAGTAATTAGATTTAGTGGCACCTCCATCAACTTTAATAGTATTTATAATTGAATCGATATCTTTTTCCATTGTTGAAATTAAATCATAAGATTGATATGCAATAGCTTCTAAAGTAGCTTTTACAATATGCTCCCTTTTTGTTCCTCTTTCGATTCCTAAAATCATTCCTCTTGAAGTTGTGTCTCAATAAGGAGCTCCTAATCCAACAAGTGCTGGTACAAAATAAACTTTTTGTGAATCATCTTTTACGTATGAAGTTAGTAAGTCACATTCTTTAGCGTTATAAATTATTTTTAGGGCATCTCTTAACCATTGAATTGCGGCTCCAGCTACGAATACTGACCCCTCAATTGCATAAACCATATCTTCGTCACCAATTTTTCAAGCGATAGTTGATAAAAGATTATTTTTTGAATAAATTAATTTATTTCCTGTATTAACTAATGTAAAATTTCCTGTCCCATAAGTGTTTTTTACATCTCCATAATTTATAGCCATTTGACCAAACAATGCTGATTGTTGATCTCCAATAACACCTGTAATAGGTACTTTAGCTTCTGAATTTTTAGAGAAAATTTTAGGATTAACATACCCATAATGGGCAGATGAAGATTTAACTTCTGGTAAAATTTCTATCGGAATGTCTAGAAGTTTTAAAATTTCTTTATCTCATTTACCTTCTTTAATATTGAATAATAAAGTTCTTGAAGCATTAGAATAATCTGTTGCATGAACTCTTCCATCAGTAAACTTTCAAATTAATCATGAATCAATTGTCCCTGCTAGCAATGTTTTTTTCTCTAAACATTTTTTAGCACGTTCAACATTTTCTAAAATTCATTTTATTTTTGTTCCTGAAAAATAAGGATTAATTACTAACCCTGTTTTTTCTTTAAACATTTCTTGGTGGCCTTCTTTAATTAGTTTGTTGCAGTAATCTTTTGTTCTTGTATCTTGTCAAACTATTGCATTGTAAACTGGTAATCCTGTTTCTTTATCTCAAAGAACAATTGTTTCTCTTTGATTTGTAATACCAATAGCTTCAATATCAGTAGATTTTATATGAGCAATCCTTTTAACTTCTTTAATTGTCGCTTTTTGAGCGCCTCATATTTCGCTAGCGTCATGTTCTACTCAACCAGATTCTGGAAATATTTGTGTAAATTCTTTTTGAGAAGTTGCAATAACTTCAGCTTTTTTATTTATAATTAATGTTCTTAGAGAAGTTGTCCCTTCATCAATGGCCATTATATATTTTTCTTTATCCATGGTTTGACCTTCCTTAATTATTTTTTAATTTTAATTCAACATTATTATTTTTTAATAGTCTAATAGCTTCTAAAGCAATTGCTGGAGAAGAACTAAGTCCTGGTGATTTAATTCCTGCCAAATTTATAAATTCTTTATTTTTTCCATATGCAATATGAAAATCATTAGTATCTATATATATTGGTCGAGAACCAGAAAATACTCTTTCTGTTTTATTTAAATCCAAAGTTGGGATAATTTTAGTTCCGATTTGGGCAATTAGTTTAAATTTTTCTTGAGTGACAAGTCTTGTATCATTGATATCTACGCCATCCTCAGCAGTAGGACCAACTAAAGTTCTTCCATCAGGCATCGGAGATACAATTACTCCTTTTCCATATATTGATGGGACTTTAAACAAAATACTATTAACTTTATGAGTTTCTTCTTTTGATAAAACTCTGTATTCACCGCGTCTAGTAGTTAATTTTAATGTGCCTTCATCAGCCATTTGAGAAATTAAATTAGTAAAATGTCCAGATGCATTAATAATATTTTTAGCAATAACTTCATAGTCATTATTAATCTCAATAATATATTTATTATTTTTTCGAGTAATATTTGTGACTTTTGAAGAAGTTAATATATCTGAAGAATTTTCTAAACTTCTAGCAATTTCTTTAGTTGCGATAACAGGATCAATCACTACAGATGATCGGCATAAAAGTGCTTTTGTAACATCTTGATTGATGTTTGGTTCCATACTGAATATTTCTTTTTTACCAATAACAGAAATATCCTCTGGTTTTAAATTATTTTTAATTCCTCTATTATATAGTTTTTGTATTTCGTTTTCTTCTTCTTTCCCAAAGGCAAGAACTAAAGAATTTATGTTCATTCTAGGTATTTTTTTAAATTTAGGTAGTATTTCTTCTTTTCATAAATTGGTTCCAAGAATATTTAACTTAACTTCTACAGGATGTTCAGCGTCAAAACCGCCATGTAAAACTCCAGAATTTCCTTGTGTTGTTTCATCAGCTAAATAATTATTTTTTTCTAATTGTAATACGTTTAATTTATATTTACTTAGATAATAATTAGTCATCGTGCCAATGATTCCCCCACCAATAATGACAATATCATATTCTTTTTTATTCATAACTTATACCAAGAAGAATAATCCGACAACGATCCCTGCTAAAACGGGTGCAGCAACGGGAACTATTGCGTATTTTCAATTTGAAGAAACTAAAGTACCATTCTCTGTTTTTAAAACTCTCATAGTTTTATACATAATTTTATGAACAATTCGAGGAGCTAAATCTCTAAATGGATTAATAGCATAACCTGTTGTTCCACCTAATGATAGACCTATCGCAAATACTGTAAATCCGATTGCTAAAGGAGCACTACCGAATCATGTACCTTCTATTGCGAAATATGCCATAGTTACTAGAATCCCTGTTCCGATAAATTCTGAAAATAAATTTGTAAATCACGCTTTTTTATGTGTTGGACCAGTTGAATGCATTGATAGCACAACATCAGCTTTTTCTTCTTTAATATGTTGTCAATAGAATGTATTGATAATTACTTGACCAACAATAGCGCCCGCAAATTGCGAAGCTATATATACCGATGCTTGCGCACTTGTAATTTGGCCTCCGATTAATTGCCCTATTGTAACAGCTGGATTTATATGTCCTCCAGTATGTCAAATATCAGCGATAGAAACACCAACAAAAACTGCGAATGCTCAACCGAAAGTAATAACAATTCACCCTCCTTTTGAACCTATTGTTTTTTTAAAATTAACATTAGCAACAACACCATTACCAAGTAATATAAGTGCCATTGTTCCTAAGAATTCTCCTAGAAAAATATTTAACATTGTTTTCTCCTTTTTTAATTTTGATTTTAATTTTTTATTTCTTAAAATTTATTTAATGCATAAATTTTTCTTAATTTAAATAGGTATTATACGTTTTATAACACCTTTCTTTTATAACACAAAAAAAATAAAGTTGCAATTTAAACGATTATTTTTTTATCATATTATTGTAATTAGTATAAAACTGTGCTTTAAAAGCACTTTTTCAAAAATCACTAATTTACTTTGTAATTCATTTTAAAAAACACTAATAAAATAATCTTTTTTAAACACCACAAAATTAAAAAACCAAATCAGTAAATCTATTCCTAGATCTTCTGATTTGGTTTTTTAATTTACTTTGTTCATTATCTTAAAGAGCAAAGTTTATTGGTTTTATTTTATTTTTTATTAAAAAATTATTAATTTTAGAAAATGGTTTACTACCAAAAAAACTATGATAAGCACTTAATGGGGAAGGATGGCTTGAACGAATAATGAATCTGTTATTATTATCAATGACATTAATTACTTTTTTAGCAAAGTTACCTCATAAGAGATATCCAAAATTATGATTTTTATGGTTTAGTTCTATGTATTTTATTAAATTATTAGTTCAGTGATTTCAGCCGATTTTACTATGAGAATTAGCTTTTCCTGATTCAACTGTTAAAGATCAATTAATTGCAAAAAAACCTTGTTCAAATCAAGCTGATAAAGAATTATTATTTTTAGTAATACCAAGATCTTGATAAAGTTCTTTAAAAATATTTCTTAAAGACGGTGGTGTTTTAATATTATCAGCAACAGAAAAAGCAATTCCATTAGCTTGATTTATTTTATGATATGGATCTTGCCCAATGCATATGATTTTAATTTCTGATAATGGTAATTCTAAATATTTAAAAATATTATTAAATTTTGGAAAAATTATTTTATTATTATAAGATTTATTAATATGGTTTTTTAGTTTTTTAAAATAGTCTTTTTTAATTTCTTGAATGATAAAAGGTTTTCAGGAATTATCAATTTTTTTATCTTCTAACAGAACTTCAATATTAAAATTATTTATGATATTTTTCATTATTATTAATTTTACAAGCTCTATAAATTTGTTCTAACAAGATAAACTTAAAAACAGCAAATGGAAAAGTTAAATCTGAAAAAGAAAGTTTTAAATTTGCCATTTTTTTTATTTCCTGATCCACACCATAAGAACCACCAATGATAAAAACTATTTTACCTTTTTTAAAATCTTGATGTTCTTTTAATAAATCAGCAAAAGTATTGCTGCTGATTTTTTTACCTTTAATATCCATTAAAATCACATAATAATCTTTCGGAATTTTTTCAATAATTTTTTTGGTTTCAATTTTAATAACTTCTTTTTCATTAGTTAATTTACTATTTTGAATAATTACTTCATTTAATTCAACATAATGTTTAAGACGATTTTTGAAATCATTTATTAGCGCAGTTAAATTGGTGTTTTTAATAGTCCCGATTGTAATCAAAGAAATTTTTAACATTATTTTACTCTTTCTTTCTTAAATTAGTAAAAGAATTAGAATTTTTATTAAATGATAAATCAAAATTTCCAATACTACCGTTACGGTTTTTAGCAACGATTATATTAGTAATTTCACTTGGATTATTGTTAGATTCGTGTTCATAATAAGATTCTCTATGTAGAAATAAAATAAGATCAGCATCTTGCTCAATTGCTCCAGATTCTCTCAAATCAGACATCATAGGACGTTTGTTTTCACGTTTTTCAACAGAACGAGATAATTGAGACAATGCAATAATCGGTGCCCCAATTTCTCTAGCAAGCGCTTTTAACGATCGAGAAATATTACTCACTTCTTGTTGTCTGTTTTCACTATTTTTTTTACTTCCACTTAATAATTGTAAATAATCAATGATGATCAAACTTACTTTAGCTTTATTATTATGCTTTTTAGCAATTAATCTTAGTTGATTGATGTTTAAACCAGCATTATCATTAATCGCTAATTTTAAACTACTAACAACATCTTTACCATGAAATAATAATAGTTTCTCTTGGTTATTTAGTCCATTAACTTTTTTAAATTTTTGGCTACTAATCTTTGTATTCAAAGAAAGCATTCTTTGAATCAATTGATCTTTAGGCATTTCTAGAGAAAACAATAATGTTTCTTTATTTTTTGCAACATTATTAGCAATATTTAAAGCAAGGGCAGTTTTACCCATAGAAGGCCTAGCTGCTATAATTATTAAATCTCCTGATTGTAATCCAGACGTTATCATATCAAAATATGTGAATCCGGTTTTTAGTCCAGGTGGAATTTGACCAGATTGTATTAGATCTATTTTAGAAATCGTCTCTTTTACAATAACATCACAATAAGTTGTTTCGTCATTTTTTGAAGAATCCAGACCATTAATTTCATTTTCTAATTTTTGCTTTATTTCTTCTAGATCACTAGGGTTACTATTAGCGATTTTTGCATTCCATGTTTTTATAGTATTCTTTAATTTACTATGGTTATGAAACGTAATTAATTTTTTAATATATTCATCTAAATTTTTAATATCCGCATTTTGAAAAGAAAGTAATTCCAAAATATATTCTTCTATATTGGAGTTAGTTAACAACTTATTTTCACTTAAAAACAAAGACACCAAATGAACATTTGGTGAATTAGTATCAGATATAAATAAAATCGCTTGATAAATCGCTTTATGTTTTCTGTCGTTAAAATGTTCGACACTTAACTTATCTACAATATCTAAATAGTTTTCATTATCTGATAATGCGATATTTAAAATTGCTTTTTCGATATTTAATAAAGAGTTATTTTGTGTGAAAGTTTCCATATTTTAATTAAATTCCCTTTGTATATACTGTTAGATTAGCTTTTATACCTGCAGGTAATTTAACAATTATATTAGTTGACCCTAAACTATCAATTTTGTTAGGTGTAATATCTTTTTTAGTAATTTTAATATTATGCTCTGTAAGTTGATTGACTATTTGTTTTGCTGAAATATGACCAAACAGTTTTCCTTTATTTTGTTTTAATTCAAATTTTAATTTGAGAGTGGAAATTTTTTGGGAAATTTTTTCACTTTCTAATTTTAATTTATTAAATTCTGCTTCTGTTTTATCATCATGATGTTTTTTAACTGTTCTTGCTCCGTCTGTCGCAACTACTGCCATCTTTTTTGGAATTAAAAAGTTTTTAGCATACCCGTCATTAACATTTATAATGTCGCCTTTTTTACCTTTATTTTTAATGTTTTTTAATAAGATTACTTCCATATTATTTCCCCTTTGTAGTAATATCGTGTTCTTGAATAGTTTCATAAAGTTCTTTTTGAACTTCATCTACTGTTTTAGCTTCTACAATCGTAGCTGCTGATGAAAAGTGTCCACCACCACCATTAAATTTTTCCATTATTAATTGTACATTGTATGAACCATTTGAACGTGCAGATATTTTAATTTTATTATTTTCAATTCTCGCAATAACAAAACACGCTTTACGATTTTCAATATTTATAATATCTTGGCAAGATTTTGCAATTTGAGCATAATCTGCTATTTCTGGTTCTGGCAATACCGCTATATAAATATTATTTTTAACTTCTTGGGCATTATCAATTATTTTTTTAATAATATAAGAATCTTGAGCATTTAATTTTAGTGCTTCATTCGAAATTAAAATACTAGCATTTCATTTTTGTAAAATTGCTGCTGCTTCAAAAGTTCGAGCGCTAGTTCTTTGTTTGAAACTATTGGTATCTAAAATAATCCCTGTTAATAAATATTGAGCTGTTGCTACAGGTACCTTTAGAACACTACTATCAAACTCCAACATTTCTGTGACTATCTCACATGTTGAAGATGATGAGGGCATAATATATTTTTGTTGATTCGAAACATTTAAAAAACTGTTTCCGCTAACGCGATGATGATCAATAATAAATATTTTTGATTCATCAATTTTACTTAAAATTTCTTTACCAAAAACTTGATCAAATGCTGAAACATCAACAATCGTTACTAAAGTTTTTTCTTTAATTATTTTATATGCTTGGTTTGGTTTAACAAAAACTTCAGTTAATAATTCTTTTTTAATTGTTTTCTTTAAAAATGTTTCTGCTTTTTCTTCAATACTTCCTTCGACAAAATAAACATTTTTTTTATGTTTTTTTGCTAAATGAACTATTCCTAGCATTGCACCAATACAATCAAAATCAGCATTAATATGACCAAAAATAACTATATTATCTATTTTAGACATGCTTTTAACAAAATTATTTGTAAAGTTTTTGATTTCTACTTTTGAATTATTAGAACTTAATTCAGTTGTAGCTCCGAAAAAGTGATTACCTTTTCCGTATTCATAAACTACCACTTGGTCTCCACCACGTGATCTTGATAATTCTAAAGATTTTAATGATAAACTCTCTAAAGTTAAAATATTACTATGATTATAAGAAAAACCTAACGATAAAGAAATAGAAAGTTTTTCTTTTTTAGAATATTGACGAATGACTTTTAAAATTTTAAAATCATCTTTCATTGCTTGCTTTAAATTACTTGCGTTCATAAAAACAATATATTCATCATCAGAATAAGCTTTAACGGTTGCTTCATAATCTCTACTAAAATTTTGAATAGCTCTAATAATTTGTTCTTTAGCTTTAAAAAGATCTACTGTTAGTAGTGTGCTATTTAAATTTCTAAAATTATCGATTTTAATAAATCCAATAACTTTACTTTCATCAATATACATTTTTTTTAACACTTCATATTTAGTGATGTTTTTAAAAATTAAAGTATTATTTAAAAAATGATTAGTGACAGAAAAATCAATATTATTTAATGTTATATTTTCTTGATCACCATGATTATTTAACAATTTATTAATTTTAAAATGAATCTTATTAACCGGTTTTCCAATAAAATTTTTAAACCCATTATTTAATAAATACTCATTAATTCAAATAATATCATCATTACTATTGTATACAATTAGTCCTAAACTAGAATCAGAAAAAATTTCTTCAAAATGAATTCCAATTAACTCATTCAAAAAACCAGAATTATTCTGCATTGAAATGAAAAAATAATACAAATAAAATAGTATAATTAAATAATTAAAAATTAAAATAAAATAGTAAAACCAATCACCTGTTGTTTTTACATAAGTTAAAATTACACCTAATACCACAAATAAAGTGGGGAATGCTAATCCGATTCAAAATAAATATTTAAATTTTTTTATCATTTATAAAACCTACCTTTTATCTTGTGATTAAAATTATACTATATTATTAAATAAAAAAAATAAAATAAGAAAACTTATTTTATTTTATAAGGTAATAATGCCATTTGGCGAGCTCTTTTAATTGAGTGAGATAACATTCTTTGGTAACGAGCTGTTGTCCCAGTTGCTCTTCTTGGTAAAATTTTACCATTAGCTGCAATAAAGTGCTTTAATAAAGTTACATCTTTATAATCGATATAAGTTATTTTGTTCTTAGTAAAGAAACAAACTTTTTTTCTTGCGAAAAAACGATGCTTTTTCTTGAAAGCCATTATGTGAATCCTCCCTTTTTATAAATCTTCTGATCACGGATCGTCATCAAATACATTGCTATTATTATTAATATCATTGCTTGACTGTTTCGGTGAATCAGTTTTTTTTGAGTCATTTAAAAAAACGTTATTAAGGTTTTTATTGTTATTATATGCTGTTTGTACATTTGAAGCGGGTTGAAAGTTACTACGATTATTGTTAGGTTTAGAACCTAAAAACTTAACCGTATTAGCTTGTATATCTGTACGATACACTTGTTGGTTTTCATTGTTTGAAAAACTAGAAACTTGAATACTTCCCTGAATAGCAACCAAAGAACCCTTTGATAAATGCTTTGCAGTGTTTTCAGCTTGAGCTCTTCAAATAGTAACAGGAATAAAATCTGTTTTTTCATTATTAAAAGCTCTGTTAACTGCTAAAGTAATCTTGCAATAACTTATGTTATTGCTTGTTTTTTTAAGTTCCGGGTCTTTTGTAAGACGACCGATTAAAACAACATTATTCATAAATAAAACTTCCTACCTTTCAGCATAAATTATTTTTTTGAACTATTAGATCTATGGTTATTATAAGAGTTTCTTGAGAAGTTCTTATTTGGTGTTCTCTTTTCTCTTTCGATTCATTTTGTTTCATCTGGTGATGCAACAGTAAATTTATCTTCATAACCTGTTTCTCTGTCTAAATTAATAGCCATGAAACGAATAAAATCTTTAGTTAAATTAACTTTGTTTTGTAATTCTTTCACTTGTTCAGGTGTTGCTTTCGCATGCACTAATAAATAGTGACCTTTTTTATCGTGTTGAATTTCATAAGATAATTCACGCACACCTCAATCATTAATTTCAGCGTTTGTTGTTAATATGTCTGTAATAATCTTGTTAATTTTTGTTAACTCAGATTCATTAAGACTAGATTTAACTATTAGCATAATTTCGTAATTATACATAAAATATTCCTCCTTTTGGTCAAAAATGGACTATAAAAGTCAAGGAGCGTTTTTGTGCGTTTAAGAATACAAAAAAACTCTTTTAAATTATACAATAAATTTTTGCAAATGTAAATAAGTATTCTTTAACTTATTTTTTCTTTTTACTTACAGCATCTGATCTAATATGCATTTCACCTGTTTTATAAGCAGTTTCTTCATAAGTGAAAAACTTTCTTAATGATCAAATATCTTTTTCAACTAAGATAAAAGTTTTATCTAAAATTAAAATTGTGTATAAATCTGTTTGTTTATCTGCTAAAGCATCATTTAATTTTTCTTTTTTAAATCCTGTGTTAATTAAATTTTGTTTAACAACTGGTAGTACCACTTCTCAAATTTTATTAAAAGTAGCTCTGTTATGGTCGGTTAAATACCTTTTGGCTATAGATGTCATAGAATCTTTATACATTTATAGTCCTCCTTACATTTTATTTGGAGCAGATACACCTATTAATCTTAATCCGTTTGTTATAACTTGTTTACAACATAAAATTAATAGGATACGGTTTTTAGAAATTTCAACATTATCATTGTCTATAATCTGATATTCATTATAATAGGAATGAAATAATTTAGCAAGTTTTTGTAAATAATTAGTTAAATTATGAATCTTATAATTAATTGCAATTTTGCTAATTAAATCAGGAAAATCACTGATTAAATTAATGATTTTTTGTTCTACAGCGCTATTAATGTAATCAATATTAATATCATTATCTAATTTTATATTTGTATCTTGCATTTTTTCTAATAATCGGCAAGCTCTAGCATGAGCATACTGAACATAAAATACTGGATTTTGATTGTTTTTAGCATTTGCCATATTTATGTCAATATCTAAATGAGTATTCATTGATCTAGAAACCATAAAGTATCTAGCAGCATCTACACTCATCATTTCAAATAAACTTCTTAAAGTAATAACAGTTCCTTTGCGTTTAGACATTTTAATTTCTTGACCATCTTTAATTAGTCGAACCATTTGCATAATGTTGACTTTAATATTAGATTTTTTTTGCGATAATAATTCTACACTACTAGTCATTCGTTTTATATAACCATGGTGATCAGCACCTCAAATATCAATTAAAAGATCCGCACCACGATTAAGCTTTAATAAATGATATGCTAAATCAGCTAGAAAATATGTTTTTGATTTATCGCTCTTTATTAAAACACGATCTTTATCGTCTCCTAATGCTGAGGTTCTTAATCATAAAGCTCCATCTTTTTCAAATAAATACTTGTTGTTTTTTAAAGTGACTAATAATTTATCAACAGTTTTATTTTCATATAATTCTGTTTCGCTAGTTCAAAGATCAAAATCAACTCTATATTGGTGTAAATCTTTTTTAATTCCATCCAACATAAAAGATAGTGCAAATTTACGAATTAAAGGATTTTTATGACCTAAATCAGAATTTAAAAATCGATCATTATATTCTTTTTTTAATGCTACAGCACAATCAATAATTTCGCTCCCACCATAAGAATCTTCTGGTAAAGTTATCTTTTTACCAAACAGTTGTAGATATCTCACATAAGTACTTTCCGTTAAAATGTGAATTTGATTCCCATAATCATTTAAATAGTATTCGCCGACTGTATTAAATCCAGCAAATTTTAAAATGTTATACAAAGCATTTCCGATAGCAGCATTACGAGCATGTCCTAAATGTAATAACCCGGTTGGGTTGGCACTAACATATTCTATATTAATACTCATCGGTTTAGATTGTTTAGTTGATCCATAATGTTCTTTTTGATTAAGTACACTTTCTAAAATTAGAGCTTTATTATCAGTTAATAATCAAATGTTTATAAAACCTCTATTAGCAATTTCTACTTTACTAATAATATTACTAAATGCAGATAAATAATCTGATAATAAAGTGGTAGTTTTATTAAGATCAAGATTTAATTTTTTAAAACTAACTAACGCAGCATTAGTTGAAAAATCACCATGTTCTATTTGTTTTGATTTATGTAAATTAAATTTAATATTTTCAAGATTTTGTGATTTAAAAAAATCTGATATCAAATTTGATAATTTGTCTTTCATAAATTACTCCTTTATGCACTTTGATATTTAATTAATAATATTACTGAAAATTAATTGTTATTTTAAAAGATCCGATTTCTTCTTTAGCGCTATTTGATAATTTGTACTCGAAGAATATTTGATTTTCAGCATTAATTAATTTTTCTAAATGTGTATAGATAGCGAATTTTCCGTGTTGTGTTTCTAATTCATTTTTAACAGCTTCATTTAATTTAAAATTTAAAATTGAATTTGCTGTGTTAATTGATGCTGATTGACTATCATATATTATTGTTGTTTCAATGTTTTGGGCTGGTTCCTTAAAGAATAATATCTTTTTTGAACCTTCAACTGTGATTGTTCCTTTTGCTTTAAAATCAACGTTATCTGAATTACCCATTTGAATAAAAGCACTTAAAAAATGAATGCTAATTTCTTTTGTCATTGTAGACCTCCTGAGAAATATAATATGTTGTTGTTTTCTTTTCTAAACTTTGTATTACTTTTGCTGTATTAGAATATTCTTCTAATAATTTTAAATCATTATTTTCTGTTTTAATAATTATTGATTGACTAGATAACATCGAAAAACTTTTATAAGCATATATTTCGTTAGAGAATATCGCGCTGAAAAATTTTCCATCAATATTTTCTTTTTCACACTTAATTAAAAAGTTTTCATATTCTTTTTTTGGTACTGACTTAAACAATTTTCTTGCTGTTAGCATTTTTGATAATTTAGATAAAATTTCATCTTTTTCAAATACTAATCTATCTATTGTGCAAAGCATTTGATAATCATTTAATTTTAAATATTGTGCTGTAGTTAATTTTTTTCCTTGTATTAATTCATTGATAATTGTTATATCTGTTGAAAATTGATAATTATTTTTATATAAAAACCTTAATCTATTAATTATGTTTCTAATCATTAATTCATAAGCATTACAAGAAGAATATAAGTAAACTGAATTAAACATATTGAATCTAGCTAATAGATATTGCTCTATATTCGTTGCAGCTTTATAATTAAAAGTTATTTTCTTGTTAATAATTTCCATGTTTTTAATCAGTCAAAATAAATCGATGTTTGCATAAGATACACCTGTGAAAAACGCATCTCTTTTAAGATAATCTAAACGATCAGCATCAAGTTGACTAGATACTAATTGCACCATTATTTTATTGGGATGTTTTTTACCAATGACATCAGCAACATCTTTTGCAATTTGAGGATGATAATTATTTAAAACTTGATTGATTTCTGTATTTTCTAAAATGATTTTTATTGAATATTCTTCATGATCATAAGGATACATTAATTCGAAAGCATGCGAGAAAGGTCCATGTCCTAAATCATGTAATAGTGCTGATATCATCACTACATCTTTTTCATATTCGTTTAAAGTAATGTTTTTAATATTATTGATAATTTCTCTAGTTACAAAATAAGTTCCTAAACAATGACTAAACCTTGTGTGATTAGCTGTTGGAAATGCTACAAAAGTACCACCTAATTGACTAATTCGATGAAGTCTTTGAAATTCACTACAATTTATTAAATCAATAAATATTTTTTTATTAAAAACAATATTTCCGTGAACAGAATCTCTAATAACTTTTAGAAATTTATCACTTTTATTCATAATGTTTAGCTACTTTATTAATATTATTGATTATTTTTTCTTTTCCTAATAAATAAATTGTCATTCCTAAATCTGGCCCATGAGAAACAAATGAACTAGCAACTCTTAATGGCATAAATAAATTTTTACCTTTAATCCCTGTTGTTTTTGATAAATTTTTAATAGTTAATTTAATATTTTCAACATTTCAATCTGCTATATTATTTAATTCTTTAGCAAATGATTTAATTAATAATTTACTATCTTCGTTGCTGAAAATTTCGTTAGTTTCAGTAATAGGAGTAAAACTTTCATCTTGAAAAAAGATTGTTGATAATCCAACTATTTCTTGACCAAAAGAAATTTGTTTTTGATAAATAGAAATCAATGCATCAATTCAATCATTAGAATGATTTTTTAGATCATAAGCATCTTCTAAAAATGGTAATACTAATTTTTTATAATCAGAAAAGATCATTTTTTTAATATAACTATTTCCGATTCATTGCATTTTTTTAATATCAAATATTGATGGTGATTTTGAAAGTCTATTTTCATCAAATTTTTTAATTAACACTTCTTTGCTATTGATTTCACTATTATCTTCAGGATTTCATCCTAATAGTGCTAAGAAGTTGAATATCGCTTCTGGTAAATATCCCTCTTTACGATAATCTTCAATAAATTGATGTAAAGAGCTATCACGTTTAGAAAGTTTTTTACCATCAAAATTAGTAATAATTGTTAAATGAGCAAATTCTGGTGTTTTTCAATTTAATAGAGCATACAATAATAACTGTTTTGGCGTATTGGAAATATGTTCTTCTCCTCTAATGGCAATTGTTATTTCCATTAAATGATCATCAATTACGACTCCAAAATTATAAGTTGGAATTTTATTTGTTTTTAAAATAACAAAATCATCAACATCTGAACTGTGGAAAGAAACTGGTCCGCGTACCAAGTCAACTCATTCAAAAATGATATCTTCAGGACTTTTTATTCTAACAACAAAAGATTGTTTCTTAATTAAATTATTCTCAATTTTTTCAGGTGTTAAATTACGACAAGTTTTATCATACTTAGTAGCGTATTTACCTGAATTAATTTGTAAATCTTTAGATTTTTGTAATTTTTCCAAACTACAAAAACAACGATAAGCTTTATTATTATTAAGTAATTCTTCAATATATTTATTATATATATTTATACGTTCACTTTGACGATATGGTCCATATTGAGAATTTTTTGTATCAATACTTTCATCAATTTCAAGACCTAATCATCTTAAATTCTCTAATTGTGAGCGTTCTCCATCTTTAATATTTCTAGAAATATCAGTATCTTCAATTCTTACAATAAAAGTTCCGTTATAATGTTTAGCTCATAAATAATTTATTAGAGCAGTTCGAGCTCCTCCAATATGTAAAAATCCTGTCGGACTCGGCGCATATCTTAAACGGTGTTTTTTCATAATGATTCCTCCAGTTATTTATTTTTTATATAATAACGTAACTACGTTTGCTTCAATAAAATCAGGATGTTTTTTTTCACTAGTAGTTGCTTTTAAATTAATTGGTATACCGTTAAGTAGAATTGATAAATTGTTAATTATTTGATCTCTAATGGGGCTAATTTTAATGTAATCACAAACTATTAAACAATCAATGTTAATTATTTGATAATTTTCAGATTCCATTAATTTTAAAATTGTTTTTAATATTTTGGCAGATGAAATGTTTTTTTTAGTTTTTTCAACTGGAAAAAAAGTACCTAGATCTCCTTTTCCGAGAGCGCCAATAATCGACTCAGCGATAGCATGAAGTAAAACATCACCATCACTATGAGCTTCGATTTGATAATCGCAATCAATAACCAAATTACCCAAGATAATGTTTTTACCTTTAATTAAACGATGAATATCTTTACTATGCCCGATTCTAAGATTATTAAACATATTTATTATACTCCTTTATATTATTTATACATTAAATAAAAAGTGACAAATATCGCCATCTTGAACTTCATATGATTTACCTTCCATACGAAGTTTTCCATTGTTTTTAGCACCTAGTTCACCTTTAAATTCAATAAAATCATCAAAAGAAACTATTGATGCTCTGATAAATCCTCTTTCAAAATCAGTATGAATAACTCCTGCACATTGGTTAGCTTTATAACCTGATTTAAAAGTTCAAGCACGTACTTCTTGGACTCCAGCAGTGAAGAAAGATTTTAATTTTAAAGTATCGTAACTAACTCGGATTAAGTTTTCTAATCCTGTTGCTTTAATATTTAATTCATCCATAAAAATTTGACGATCAATATCATTCAATTCACTTAATTCAGATTCAATTTTTGCACTAATTGCTACAATATTACTATTTTCTGATTTAGCAATTTCTAAAACAGCTTGGTAATACTTATTATTTTCAAAATTATTAACTTCATCTTCTTTGATATTAGCAATATAAATCATTGGCTTATTAGTAATAAAATTTAAATGTTTAATTAAGTCATTCTCCTCAATAGTTATATCACTAATAAAGAGTCTTTTTCCTTTATCTAAAATTATTTTTGCTTTTTCTAATACTGCTACTTCTTTTAAAGCATCTTTATCATTTGTCTGACGTGCTTTTTTCGCAATTCGACTTAATCTTCTAGTGATTTTTTCAATATCAGAAAGAATTAATTCTGTATTAATAGTTTCAATATCATCAGCAGGGTCAATATTATTATTAACATGTTGGATATCGCTATTTTCAAAACATCTAACAACGTGGCATATTGCATCAACTTCGCTAACATTAGCTAAGAATTGGTTCCCTAATCCTTCTCCTTTACTAGCTCCTTTTACTAACCCAGCAATGTCGATAAACGTAAATGAAGTTGGGATAATTTTTTTAGGATTAACTATTGCTGATATTTTTTCAAGTCTTTGATCTGGGACTTCTACTACTCCAATATTTGGTTCAATAGTTGCAAAGGGATAATTCGCAGCTTCTACTTGAGATTTTGTGATTGCATTAAATAAAGTTGATTTTCCTACGTTTGGTAAACCAACAATTCCGGCTTTTAAACTCATAATGATACTTCCTTGTTATTATATGAAATTTGCAGATAAATATTATTAATATAATTAGAATATTTTATCATATTAATAATATAAAAAAAAGTCATCCGAGTATGACTTTATTTTATTAATTCTAATTTTTGTAAAATATCATTTAAATGATCATCATTATTAAAGTTAATAATGATTTTATTTTTATTAACTGATACTTTAGATAATAATTTATTTCTAAATAAATTTTCAATATATTGATAATTATAATCAGGTTTTAATTTTTGAGTAATTTTAAGATTTTTATTTCTTAAATAACCACGAACAATTTCTTCAACTTTTCTAGAAGTTAATTTTTCAGTAATAATTTTATTACCCAACTCGTTAATAATTTCTGGATTTCTTAATGCTAGCAAAGGTTTAACTTGTCCCATTGATAATTGGTTTTTCATTACAGCTTCAGTGATTTGTTGTGGTAAAGATAATAATCTAATTTTGTTAGCGATTGATGGTCTTGGTTTGGAAATTTTAATTGCTAATTCTTCTTGTGTTAAATTTTGGTTTGTCATTAATGTTTTATAAGCAATTGCTTCTTCAATCACATTTAAATTTTCTCTTTGTAAATTTTCTAATAATGCTATTTCTGACATTTTATCATCATCAAAATCAACAACAATTGCTGGGATTGTTTTTAAGTTGGCATCAGTTGATGCTCGCAAACGTCGTTCACCGGCAATTAATTGAAATCCGTTAACTGAATTTCGCACGATAATGGGTGTAAAAACTCCATTTTGTAAAATTGATTGTTTTAATTCACCTAATTTAACTGGATCAAATACTTTTCTTGGTTGATAAGGATTGGGCATTATTTTGTTGACTGCTATTTTTTTAACTTCTGTTCTTGAATTGGAATTCTGGATTTCTTCAATTGTTTCTGTTAAATTACCACCAAAAATAATATCCAAGCCTTTTTTTAATGATTTATTAGTCATTTTGTTTAACAACCTCTCTCGCAACACGATTATAAGCAGCTGCTCCTTTACTATGTTTTTTATAATCAAAAATAGATAAACCTTTAGATGGTGCTTCTGCTAAATGGATATTTTGTGGAATGGTTGATTTATAAACTCGTTCTTTAAAATATTTATTAAGTTCATTTTTAATTTCTTTTGATAAATTTGTTCGACGGTTAAACATCGTTATCAAAATCCCTTGAATATATAAATTTTTATTAAACATTTTTTGGACTAATCTAATAGTTGATAATAATTGAGTTAAGCCTTCTAAAGCGTAATAATGTGATTGGACAGGAATAATTGCAGAATGAGCAGCACTCAAAGCGTTACGATTTAAAATTCCCAATGATGGTGGGCAATCAATTAATATGTAATCATATTTATCATGTAAAGGTACTAATTTTTCTTTTAAAATACTTTTTTGATCTAAATTTTTTTTCATTAAATGGAGATCGGCTCCAGCTAAATTTATTGTTGAAGGAATGATTTCAACGTTATCACTACTAGACTTATGGATAGCATCAAAAATATTGCAATCATTAATTAAGACATCAAAAATATCTTTATTAATTTCGCTACTTTTAATACCGATTCCGCTAGTAGAATTAGCTTGTGGATCAAAATCTAATAATAGAATTTTTTTACCTAATCTACCTAAAGCTGATGATAAGTTTATTGCTGTTGTAGTTTTTCCAACCCCACCTTTTTGGTTGGTAATTGCAATTATTTTCGCTTTCATAATACCGCCTTTGTTCTAATTTTTTTTAATAGTTTCTCTATTTATTAAACGCATATCGATTAAACTATTGTATAAATTTACTAATTGGTTGATTATGCCTTCTTTATTAAATTGGTTAACTTGGTTGGCTTGTAAAAAATTTATTTGATCCTTCACTTCTTTTAAACGGCTTAAAATAATACTATCAAAATTTTTGATACAATCCTGACAATCTACATTTCCTAATTTTTTAGTTTTGTGTGGGACGCAATTTAATTTGCCATCATTTCATTTTTTTAAATTGGTTGTAAAAATTGTTTGCTCTTTATTTCAGTTAGCTTTTCTAAAATCAAATTCTTTTTCCAAAGGTAATACTAAATCTTCAGGAACATTTTTTACCATAATCTTTTTATATATTTCAATTTTTTCTAACAAATATCGATATTGTTGAAAACATCGTTTACGACCATCACTATCTAATTGGTTTTTTCATTTATTGATTAATTCAATAATTCATTTTGATCATTCTAAAACAACAGGATATCTTTGATTATGAACAGCAATAAAATTAATGTCATTCATTTCATCAACAGAATTATTATTGATTGCTTCTTTGTATAGTTGAAATACTATGTTTAAAGAACTTTTTTCTTCTTGTTTAATTGGTGTTAACATTTTTTACTTCCTCATTTTTTAATTTATTTTATAAATATCTTTTACAATAATATTTTATCAATAAACAGTTAATAGTGAAAGAAAATAAAAAAATAAAAAACAAAAGTTTTTTATTTTATAAATTTTTTAATTTGAGAAAATTTTTCTTTAAATAAATTAATAGCATTTCAATATCAGCAGGATTGATTCCTGAAATTCGATAAGCTTGTCCAATAGTTAGTGGTTTAATCATATTAAGTTTTTCTCTAGCTTCAAGAGATAAATTATTAATATTATTATATTCTAATTTTAAAGGGATTTTCTTATTTTCTAAACTAATATATTTTTGTGCTTGTTTATGTTGTTTCAACAAATAACCTTCATATTTAACATTTATTTCAACAGCTTCAATTACATCAATATCAAACTTTTTAGATAAATTTAAATGCTTGCTTAAAAAATTAAAATTAATTTTTGGGCGTTTTAATAAATCTATCGCGCTTACACCTTGGTGTAATGGTGTTAAATTATTAGTAATAAAATCTTCTTGAATTTTATCTTTAATTCCAAATCTAATATTTGATAACATTATTGTCAATTCATTAATATCCTTAATTTTAGTTAAAAATATATTATATCTTTCTTGACTAATAATTTGATTATCAAAACCGATTTTTGTTAAACGTTGATCAGCGTTGTCATGACGTAGTAATAAGCGATATTCTGATCTTGAAGTTAATAATCGATAAGGTTCATCAGTTCCTTTAGTAACTAAATCATCAATCAATACTCCAATATAAGCTTGATCTCTTCTTAAAATTAGTGGTGCGCGTTTTAGAATTTTATTAGCAGCATTAATTCCTGCCATCAATCCCTGACAAGCAGCTTCTTCATAACCACTAGTTCCATTAATTTGGCCAGCAGTATATAAATTAGTAATTTTTTTTGTTTCTAAAGTTGGTTTTAATTGCAAAGGATTAAGAGCGTCATATTCAATCGCATATCCTCATTTAGCAATTTCACAATTTTTAAAAGCTGGAATACTTCTAACAACTTGATCCTGAACTTCAATTGGCATTGAAGTTGATAATCCTTGAATATAAACTAAATCTGAAGAGTTTGAAATTGGCTCAATAAATATTTGATGACGTTCTTTGTCTTTAAAACGGTTAATTTTATCTTCAACAGAAGGACAATATCTTGGTCCGTTACCTTCAATAGCACCTGAATACATTGGTGATTTATTTAAATTATCTAAAAGAATTTTATGTGTTTCTTTATTTGTATAAGTTAAATAACAAGGTAATTGTTCTTTAAAACTAATTGCTTTTTTAGTAGTATAAGAAAAAGTTAGATTTTTATCATGACCCGGTTCTAATTTTGCTTTTGAAAAATCAATTGAAGCAAATTTTATTCTTGGCGGTGTTCCGGTTTTTAATCTAATTAATTCAAAACCTAATTCTTTTAATTTGATTGATAAAGCGCTAGTAGTAGAAGCACCATCAGGACCAGATGAAAAATTATCATTACCACGCAATATTTTCGCTTTCATATATGTTCCGGTAGTTAAAATTACAGCATCAGCTAAAATTGTATTACCATTTTCAACTGCTACTCCTTTAATGATATTATTCTCTATTATTAGATTTGTAACTTTATCATAAGTGATTGTTAAATTTTTGAGATTTTCTAGAAAATTCTTAGCATAATCAGAGTAAGCATTCATATCTGATTGAACTCTCATCGATCAAACTCCGGGACCTTTAGATAAATTCAGCATTTTAATTTGTAATGCGGTTTTATCAGCGGCGATTCCCATAAATCCACCTAATGCATCAATTTCTCTAACTACGGTTCCTTTAGCAGGGCCCCCAATAGCAGGATTACATGGCATATGACCAATTTTAGCATCTTTTAAAGTTATTAAATTAGTTGATAATCCTAATTTAGCACATATATGACTAGCTTCAATTCCAGCATGTCCGGCACCAACAATAATTACTTGATATTTTTTATTCATAATTTCACACATTAATCCTTTCTATTAATTCAAAATATAAACTTCTAATATTATAGCATTTATCTAAAATTTATCAAATTTTTGAACTTATTATTAGTAATTACTTAATGGCAGAAAATTAAATACTAAATAAAAAATATAAAAAAGTAGCCAAAGAAACAATCTTCAATGAGTACTTTTATATATAATTATAAAAATTTCTGATTAATAAAATTAAACTGAAGCAATACTTCAATCAGCGCCGCTATAACCATCACCATAATTATCTGGAACTATGATATTGTTTTGTTTTGCGATTAATACTCATTTACTTGTTTTATCAGTTCCAACAACACTAATATAAATAGAAAATGTATTATTTGTATCAAGTTCACTTGAAGAAATTGTTATAGATTTATAACTTGGTACTTTTCCATTTATTAGTCCTTTTATTTCAGTTATACTATCTAAAGTATTGTTGGTTATTAAGGGAGCTGTAAACGTTTTAACACTATTTGGATATTCTTTAACATCCATAAATTGTGTTAAAATTTTTGGCGCTGATCAACTAGTGGCTTTATCATAACTTTCTCCAGTAGTAAAGTGGGCTGTTGCTTGAATTGGATAGGCATCTTTATAACCATATTGTCCAGAAATTGAAATAATTGCTGTAATAGTTTTTTGTTCACTATTAGAAAATGGTTTCCCTTGCATTCCTTTGTATCCGCCACTTCCGGCTCCAAAAGTATCAAAAACAGCAACATCTCCTGTTTTTCAAGGACTATCTGGAAGCGAAGTTTTTATGGAATTATATACATCACTTGCTTTAGCATCAAGAGCATTTTTTTCAAAATTTGCTCAATTTGCTTCTTCGGGTGGTTGAACACTACATTTTCAATTAGATTTATTATAATTAGTACCTTTTTTATAAGTAATCATGAATGTAGCAGTTGTTTTTTGAACCGTTGAAGTGATATTTACGCTAATTGTCTCATTAGTATCATCTGGTTTAAAACTATCATTAAATTCAAAACTATTAAATCCTTTTCATAATGTTGGTGTGTCAGCCATAACTATTTCATGTGCTTTAGCTTGCAATGCTGCTGATTGAAAATCAGCTCATGATTCATCAGTTGAATTTTTTTTATGACCACAACTAATAACTGTTGTAGTTGCTGCTGTTAAACTTAAAATACTAGATGAAGCAAATATAATTTTTAAAATTTTTTTATTTTTCATTTTCATACCTCGTAATGCATTGCTATATATTAATAATTAATTCTATTAAAAATATGTTTGGGTAATTAATTTGATTATATCATTTTTGATTATATATAATCAAAAAATAAAAAACTACAAATGTTTGTAGTTTTTTATTTTTTTTATTCTCATTTAAACAATCAAACAGTTAAAGAAAAGAAAGCAATCATGAAGACCATTGGTAATGAAACTCATTTTAAAACATCTAAACTATGACTGCCACTAGGATGAAATGCTGATGATCCATTAGTTCAAGGTTGAAAAAATAAATCATAAACTTGGCGTTGTGGGAGTGCCTCTGAAACCCAACTTATTCATCCTGTATCAGGAATTGCAAACATTACTCCAGATAAAAAGAGTGTTGGAATTAAAATTAAAATAGTTAATGAATAAGCGTTTTCTTGAGTTTTAATATTACCTAATATTAATAATGAAATAATAATATTTAACAGTGCTGAAAAAATTCAACCTATTAAAAATCATCCGCCATTAGGCATTTTTAAACCATCACCACTATATAAAGCATAAGCTCATAAAAAAGTTCATAATGATGAGATAATCTGCATAGTGAAGAAAAATAAAATTAATCCCATTAAAAATTTCATTTTACTTAAAGGGCTCACGCAAATTCTTTTCAAAATACAAGATTCTTTTAATTTCATTGCCGTATTAGTCATACCAAATAATCCTACAGAAAATGTGGAAATAAAAATCATTCCCGGACAAATAACGTTAACATAGTTGATATTACTATCGTTAGGGATGGTTTTAAAAATCGCATTTAAAATAAACATAATTAATAATGGTCACGCAAATGCAAAAAACACACCTTGAAAGGTTTTAAAAAATACTTTTGTAGTTAATCTGAAAGTTGCAAACATTTAATAATATCTCCTTTTATGTTTTATTTTGGTTAAAGTAATCATTAGCATAGTTTTCTAAACTGCCATTTTTATCAATAACATCTTTGATCAGCATATCTTCAATAATTTTTCCACTCTCCATTAATATTACTCGATCACATAAGAACTCTACTTCATCCATATTATGAGAAACTAAAATTAAAGTACTTTTATTTTTTTTAGAAATTATTTTTATATAATTACGAATTGAGTTTCTGCTTTTAATATCTAATCCGGTTGAAACTTCGTCTAATAATAGTAATTTTGGTTTGTGTAAAAAAGATAAAATTACGTTTAATCTTTGTCTTTGACCTCCAGAAAGATTACTGGCTGATTTTTTCATAAAATCTTTTAAATCAAAAACTTCAAGCATATCATCAAAATCTTTTGACTTAACATCAACGTGATAAATACTTGCATAAAAATGTAATAAATCTCTTACTCAAACTCCGTTTGGAAAAATATTATCTTGGAATTGAATACCAATATTTTTAGCGATTTCTTCTTTTGTACTACCAAATTCATATTTAATATGTCCTCTACTGGGTTTAGAAACTCCAGAAATCATTTCTGAAATTGTTGTTTTACCAGCTCCGTTAGCACCAATAATAGCGATAGATTCACCTTCGTAAACTTTAAGATTAACGTTATCTACAGCAATAAAACTACCAAATTTTTTAGTTAGATTTTCAATTGAAAGTAAAATTTTTTTATTCTTCATTTTAATAACCTTTCTTAGTTTATGATAATCTCGGGAATAGAATTTTGTTTTCGTTTACTTTTATTGTATTTAAATTTTCAATATTTAATTCACTTAATAGTTTAATTGGTTTCATACCTAATGAATGATAAGCTATCTTAGATTTTTTAATTAAAAATGGTGAAAGTAAAGTGGTTGTTACTAAACAACTATAATATAATCAAGATAAGATGTTTCTTAATTTTGCTTTATCTGTTTTAGCAACAATTCAAGGTGTTGTATTATCAATAAATTTATTAGCGCTGTGCAAGAATTTTTCCACAACATCTAAAGCATTATTAATTTGTAATTTATCCATTAAATTAGAATAAGTAAATATCGTATCTTCAATAGTACTTTTTAAAACTTTACAATTAAAATCTTCAATACTGAAATCACTTTCAAATGAACCATCAAAATATTTATTAATCATACTTACTGATCGCGAAATTAAGTTTCCGTATTTGTTACAAAGATCATTATTATAAATTTTTTCAAAATGCTCAATATCAAAAATACCATCTTCATTTAATTTAATTTCCTTTAATAAAAAGTATCTTAAAGCATCGCTCCCATATTTATCAATTAACATTAATGGGTCAATAACATTACCTTTAGATTTTGACATTTTTCCTTCTTTAGTAATTATTCACCCATGCGCTAAAATTGTTGAAGGTAATTTAACATTTAACATTTTTAAAATAATTGGTCAATAAATACAATGGAAACGAGTAATTTCTTTACCTACTAGATGCACTATTTCAGCATTGTCATTTTCTCAAAATTTTTGAAAAAGAGCATCGTTGTCTGAATTATAACCTAAAGCAGTTATGTAATTTAATAGCGCATCAATTCAAACATAAATAACATGCTTGCGATCATTTTTAACCGGTACTCCTCAACTAAAAGACGTTCTAGTCACTGATAAATCTTTTAATCCTGGGTCAATAAAATTATTTACTAGTTCAGTAATTCGATTATTAGGTATTACAAATTTAGGATTATCATAAAAATAAGTTTTTAACCATTCTCCAAAATTGGAAATTTTTAAAAAGTATGATTCCTCTTTAACAGTTTTTAATAAATGTCCACTAACAGGATGATAATATTTGCCATCTTTTTCTAATTTAGCTTGTTGTTTTGTAAAAAATTCTTCGTCGCTAACAGAATATAAACCTTCATAAAAATCTTTATAAATAAAATTTTTATTTTGTAAATGTGAAAAAGTATCCGAGACAGCTTTTTCATGATATTCGTCTGTTGTACGAATAAACTTATTATAATCAATATCAATTAATTTTCATAAATTTTTAAATTTTTTAACAATTTCATCAACATAACTTTTAGGATCGATATTATTTTCTTGAGCTTTTTGCTCAATTTTTTCACCGTGTTCATCACTCCCTGTTAAAAAGAAAGTATCATAATTTTGTAATTTTTTATATCTAGTTAATGCATCAGCGATCGTTGTTGTGTAAACATGTCCAATATGTAAATTACCTGATGGGTAAAAAATTGGTGTTGATATGTAAAATGTTTTTTTTGTACTTGCCATAATAAATCATTCTTTCTAAGAATATCAAAAAATAGTTAACTAAGCTAACTATTTTAAATAATAATTCTATTTTATTAATTTAGTAATATCTAATATAATTTAATTAAAATCAAAATTAATAAAGTAATAATTGTTAAAAACAAAAATAATGTTATTGAACCAACTATAATAGCTATTTTAATTATAGTATGAACATCTTTTTTGATTTCTGATCTTATTTTATCTTTAATTTTTTGAAACATAAAATCACCTTAATAGTAAAAGCTATATAATATAATTATACATTTAAAGTTTACTATATGGAATTTTATTAATAAATAGAGGAATTATTTTATTTAATTATAAATGCGCATCCGCAATGATTTATTTATTAAAATTATTACAAATATATTCATAATTAACCCGCTTCCTAAAAAATTATTTTATAATTTATATTAAAAAAATAATATCATATATTCAAATTATTGTAAAATATATAAAAGAGGTAGAAACTATGAAAAAAACAATCAACTCAACAGCAAAAAAAGAAAGTAAAATTCCAGCTAATAAAAAATACTTTAACCGCGGTAACACTAATAATAACTTTCACCAATTAAAAAAATTAAAAATTAATAAAAGAGATCCTGATAAAGACAATAGTATTCATAGTATGAATATTACTGATTTAAAAAAATTCGCTACTTTAAAAGGCGTTCTGAATAAAGATCTCAAAGGTATTGATCGAGATGCTTTAATTAATTTAATAGAATGACCAGATAAAAACATTAAAATTCAAAATGTTGATCAACAACAAAATTTAAGTAATGATGAACAATTAAGATTAATTGATGCTCATGTTAAAAAAATTAATAATGAGTTCAATGACATCTTAAAAGAAAACTATCACTTAAAAGAATTACTTGGAGATTATCAAATTAATAATAAAAATAAGCAAAAAAATAAACTTTATCACACGATGTTGTGAATCGCTATATCATTACTATTAATTTTAGTTATTGTCATTTTAATAATAAAAAAATAAAAGGATTAAATTAAAATCCTTTTATTTTTTTATTATTAATTATTTAGCTGGCATTTCATATTCTCATAAAGAATCGAAATTACATAATGCTCGCGCAATTACTTTTTTACCTTTTGGTACTTGAAAATGAACTTTTGGTTGATCTCCAGCTTTAAAGTAATAACGGTGATGTCAACGATCATCAATGATTAATTCAATATAAGCGATGAAATGTTCTTCAGTCACCATATGTAATTCGTTTTTACCACAGCGTGCTTCATATCCATCTTCTACTTCAATTGTATAAGGAACATGTTTGTTTTTATCTGGGTCAGCTGTTAAATAACGAATTTCGCGACCGATTGGATTTCCTTCTTTATCTTTAGGAACATCCCCAGCAACTACTTCTCATCAACTAAATTTATCACGAATCATTTTTCTTGGTTTCATATTTTTCATAAGTTTTCACCTCATTGTATATTCTAATATAAGTTAATTGTAAAAACAATCAAAACAGTTATCCAATTGATACATCTTCTTCGATATAACTAAAGTGTGTTTCATCATTTCTTTTTTTACTTCATAAAAATAAAGTCGAACTAATTCCTAATTGACCAATAAACATTAATAAAATTAATGCTAATTTAGATATTCAGGATATTGTTGCTAATTGGAAACTCGCGAGTCCAACAGTCCCGAAGGCGGAGGCGACTGTAAATAATGCATCGGTGAAATGATAATCCCGTACATTCATATTATTAGTTAATGAATCTGCCCCGTCTAATGGGAATAAGGCATTTGTCATAACTAATAAAGAAACTCCAACAGTTAGTATTAAAGCTATGATAGTAACGGCGTAAGCGTTGATTAATGTATTATCAGGAATTTTTCGTTTGAAAATTTGAACTTGAGTATTTCGTGTCAACATTTTACTGATTCCTAAAATCGAAAGGGCAAATGTTGTAGTTCGAATTCCTCCACCAGTGGATGATGGTGAAGCTCCAATAAACATTAACATAGAAAATAAAAATTTAGTTGGGTCAGTAAAAGTCCCCATATTTAATGTCGCAAACCCAGCACTACGAGTTGAGAATACGCTAAAAACAATTGCCATAACGTGATTCCCTAGAGAATAAGTTTGATCGGTGCCATTAATTTTAATATTATGTTTATGCCAAAAACTAAATATATAATCTCCGTTTGGTGCCTGGACTCGAATAGGTGCTTTAATTTCAAATAAAAATGCAAAGAACAGACCAATGAAAAATATTATAAAATAAGTTATTAAAGATAATTTTGTTAATAAACTAATATCATAGTTTTTTCCTTTTAAACGCATTTTGATTTTTTGTTTAATATCAAAGAAAATTGGAAATCCTACACCTCCAAAAACTAATAATATTATAAAAATAACTTGCACAAAATAGTCTTTATAATAAGGTAATAATGAATTAGATCCCACAATATCAAAACCAGCATTATTAGCAGCAGATACCGAGTGAAAGAAAGCCATTCAAATTGATCTTCCAAAATTATGATAAGGGCTAACAGAAGGTGATAAAAAAGCATTATTAACTTTATAAAAATGAAGTGTTAATAAGCCGGTAGCAATAATAATTGTTATTAATACAGCTGTTACTCCGGCAATAATCACTTCTTTAGTTTGTCCGATTTTAGATTCCCCACGCTCAGTTTGTAAAACCATGCGCATTTTTAAAGGTAAGCGACGATTAAAAATTCAATATAAAAAATAAACTCGGATAGCGAATCAACCGATCCCTCCAACTAAAATCAAAGTTGCAATTACTAATTGTCCAAAAAAGTTAAAGGTCATTACTGTTGTCGTTGTCGTTAATCCTGTATCTGAAAAAGCGGAAGCCGATGTAAATAAAGCATTGATAAAACTTAAACTAGAATTATTTTTTAATGAGATTGGGATCATTAATAAAAACGCACCAATAAAAGTAATTGCACAATAATATATGAACAATTTTCTTGAAGTTGATAAAATTCCATATTTTTGATAAGTTTTACTTAAAACAGATTTTAAATTTCTTTTTTTTCTATTAAGTCTATTCATAGTTTAATAATCACCATCATTTGCTTAGTTATCTTTTAATTTATTATAACATTTTACACTATTTAAATTAATTTTTAAAAAAAAATATAAATATTAAAATAATGTTATAATAACTTAAATTTAAAAATTAATTTATAATATAAGTATATCGACACAAAGTTGACTCAAAAGGGGACTTATATGGCTAAAAAATATGATATTTGCGTTATTGGTATTGGTAAATTTGGAAGTGCGATCATTTATCAATTATCTGAATTAGGTCATTCAGTTATGGCAATCGACAGTAGTGCTGATCGAATTAGAAGAATTCAAAACTTAGTAGATTATGCTGTTGTTTTAGATGCGACTGAACCAGACTCACTAAAAACTCAAGGAATAGAACATATGGATACTGTTATAGTTGGTGTTGGTAGTGATGTTGAATCTTCTGTTATGATTGCTGCTTTATTAAAAGAATTAAATATTAAAAACATTATTTGTAAAGCTTCATCACAACGCCATGAAACAATTTTAAAACAAATTGGGGTTGACTATATCGTCAGACCAGAACATGAAGCAGGAATAAGAACTGCTTTAAAAGCTACTAACCCATTATTTATTACATCTTATGCAGAAATTCAAGAAATTTCGGATAATTATGCAATGTTAAAAACAATCATTAAAAATATTAATATCACAACTAAGCCATTAGCAAATTTAGATTTACGAAAAATTGGAGTTGCGATTGTTACAATTACAAGAAACGGAAAAACTTTCGTACCTGTTAAAGATGATATTTTAAAACTTGGTGATAAAGTAGTTATTGTTGGTGAAATTAAATCTGTTTCTGAATTCCAAAGATTTACAAATAGTATTGTTTCAAAATAAATAAACAAAAAAACAAATAAGTGATTATTTGTTTTTTTTAAAACTATTTAATTTTTGTAATAATTTATGTCAGCGAGAAATCTTAATTTCTTCTTCTGGAATTTTAGAGAAATTATTTTTTTGTTTCTTTTTTTCTTTCCCGTGGATAACTTTAAGACGTGATTCGTATCTTAAAAAATTACGTTCATTTTTAGATTTTAAAATTTTATTAAATTTCTTATCGCTAATTCTTAGAACTGTGGGATTAGTATAAACTTTATAAATTGCAGAGTTGATAACAAACCCATAATAAATAATAAACGATAAAAACAAGAACACAAAAGCAATCGACATAATCGAGGCTACGGCTCCATAATAAGAAGTATATTTTAAAATATATTGATTAAAGGTAATTAAAATTGTAATTAAAACATTTAATAATAACGAGGCGATAAATGCTCCTGGATGGACTGATCTTCAAGTTACTGGTTCTTGAGGAGTAACAAAAAACATAATTATTAATAATATATATATAACAAAAATCATAAAAGGGACTTTTAAAATTGTTCAAATCCATGGTTGGCCTGTTGTTGAAATTATACTATTAATAAAAGATGATAATAGCATTGAGAAAACAATAAAGAAATTTAATAAAAATATTAAAATACTAGATTTAATATAAGCACTCTTTAAAGGTATTTTGTATTTATCGTTATAAACAACTCCTGCTACCATAATAATTTTACGAGAAGAGGAGATTGAAATTCAAAGTGAAACAAGTGCCAAAGAAACAATCCCAATTCAATTTTTTGTTTTATTTGAATTCGATAAATCTTGAAAAATTTTTGTTCCAATAGATTGGCCAAAAAGAGAATTTAAAAAATTTTGAATTGCCGCAATAAAGTTAGAATCTTTACCTCCGGTTGATAATTCAATAAATAAAATCCCAATAAAAGTTGCGATCGGAATCAGTGTAATGAACATACTAAATGCTAAAACCGATGGCATAAATGCATTTGTTGGATTATTAACTTTTTTATAAATATATTTTTCCAATAATTTGATTTTTTCTTTATCTCGATTTTTTTTGTGAGTTACACTCATAATTAAAACAATATGAATAATTCAAATAAAAACTTTATTAATAAAAAAAGCTTTAAGATTTAGAATATTATATAATTTATTAAAAAATCTTTTTTCATCTGCTTTTTTTATTTTATTTTTTAAATCTTGATCTTTTTTGTTTTCATAATAGGAATTTTTCAAAGATTTTAATTTATCAATTTTTTTGTTTGGATTACGATTTTTAAGCATAATAACAACATCCCTTATATTAATAAATTATTTTTTTAAAAAATCTTCAACAATTTTTGATACGATTTGTGGATTAGCACTACCTTTAGTAGCTTTCATAACTTGACCAATAAAAAATTTCATTGCTCTTTCTTTACGATCGCTAAATTGCGCTACCATATTAGGGTTTTTTGCGATTAATTCTTTAATAATCAACTCTAATGTTTTAATATCACTAATTTGCGATAAGTTTAATTCTTTAATAATGACTTTTGGATCAATGTTTTTTACTAATAATTCAGCAAAAACTTTTTCTCCTTGTTTTAAAGAAATTATACCATTTTCAATAATTTTTATCATCTTGACTAAATTATCACTATTTAACTTTGTATCGTTAATAGTGATTTTTTGATCATTTAAATAATTATTTAATACCATTAAAATTCAATGAGTTAATTTTTTATGATCATCTAATTTTAAAATACACTCATAAAAAAATAAATTAATATCTTTATTATTAATTAATTGATTAATAATTTTTAAATTTATTTTTTTTTGTAAATAATAATCAAAATAAAAATCTGGTAATAATGGTAGTTGTTTTTGAATTGTTGTAACTCATTCTTTATCTAATGAAATCGGTAAAATATTAGATTCTGGAATATATCGATAATCAACTGCATCGCCTTTTGAACGCATCATAATATTATTTTTTAAATCATCATCATATCTTTTAGTAACCTGGACAACTGTTTCGTTGTTATCTAATGTTCTAGTCTGAATTTCGATTTCATTATTAATAGCAGTCTCTAAATTACTAATAGAATTAATGTTTTTAATTTCAACTTTAACCCCAAGTTTTAAAGCACCTTTTAATTTTAATGAAACATTGGCATCACAACGCATCGAACCGTTTTCCATTTTCACATCAGAAATATTGGCATATAATAAAATATTTTGTAATTTTTTAACATATAAAGCGGCTTCTTTAGCACTGTTCATTTCTGGTTCACTAACAATTTCGATTAATGGATTACCACAACGATTAAAATCAATTAATGTTATTCCATTATCTTTATTATGAATTTGTTTTGCTGTATCTTCTTCTAAATGAGCTCTAGTAATATTAATAGTTTTAATTTTATTTTCAATTCTAATATCTAAACTACCACAACGTCCAATCGGATTATATTGTTGTGTAATTTGGAATCCTTTTGGAAGATCAGGATAATAATAGTTTTTGCGATCAAAAGAAATTGAAGAAGCAACTTTCATATTAAGTGCTTTTCCTAAAATAACTCCTAATTCAATTGCTCGCTTATTAACTGATGGCATTGATCCTGGATATCCTAAATCAATAAAATTACATTTACTATTAGGTTCTTGGTCAAAAGTAACTGGTGCATTAGAAAACATTTTGGTCTTTGTTTTTAATTCAACATGAACTTCTATTCCAACAACAACATCATATTTATTCATTATTAATAACCTCCATTAAATTCCTTTTTTCAATATCAAGTTTTTGTTCTAAGTGATATGAGAATTCTAAACAAAGATCATCTTTTTGAAATTGCATATTAATATTCATGCCAATTGGTAAGTCGTTAACAAATCCCATTGGAATTGTTATAGATGGTGTTCCAGCAAAATTTGCTAACAGTAAAATATTGTCTGCTAAATTATAAACATCACTAACATCAGATTTAGCATTAGTAGTTGCTTCTAAAGTTGGCGGTGTTGAACTTGTTGTTGGGGAAATAAAAGCATCATATTCATTAAAAATATCATTCATTTTCTCAAAAATTAGTCTTCGAATTTTTTTAGATTTGCAAAAAATATCTTCAATATTTTCTTGGTTTAAGAAAAATGTCCCTAGCGTAAATCGATGTTTTAGCATTTTACCAAAATAGTGATTACGATTATCCATTCCTGCTTCTAATCAATTTTGTTCTTTATAATTATGACCAAAATATCATCCAGTTAAATTTGAAGAACAAGATGTTGATTCAGCATAAGAAATTACCATATAAATTGGTAAAAGTGATTTTAACAAATTATTATCAAAATCAATATATTCCACTTTTGCTCCTAATGATCTTAATTTAATCATATGTTGATTAAAAATATTTTGAACATTTTTATTAGTTGAATATTCTAAATTTTTAATAATAGCGATTTTTTTATTCTTAAAATAATCATCGTTAATCATCATTTGATCCGGAATATTAAATGTTTGTTTTTGAGAAGTTAAATCTTTTGTATCAAATTTTTGTAAACGTTTAAAAGAATATGCTAAATCAGAAACTGATTTTGCAATAACGCCAACAGTATCTAATGATGGTGAATAAGGAAACATTCCAAAACGAGAAATCAAACCATAACTTGGTTTAAATCCACAAACTCCTAAAAAAGAAGCTGGTTTTCTAACAGAATCACCAGTATCAGAACAAATTGAAATTGGTGTAATTCCTAAAGCTACTGCTACTGCACTTCCAGATGAAGAACCAGATGTAATATGTTTCGTATTTCAGGGATTTTTTACTATTCCTGTATGACAAAAAGTTCCTGTACCTGCCATACCTAATTCATCTGTTGTATTTTTACCTACCAATATGCCCTTTTCTTTTAAAATATCATCAATTACACTAGCATTGTAATTAGCTCTAAAATCACTTAGTAAAGCGCTTCCTCCGGTAGTAATATGATCTTTATAAACAAAAGTATCTTTAATACTAATAGGGATTCCGCCAAATGGCTTTTTAATTTCTTCCATCGTCATTGAGGCCGCTATTTCTAAAGCTTCTTTTTCGAAAGTACTAATAAAAATATTATATTTTTGATTATATTTTTTGATTTTAGCAAATGAATCTTCAACTAATTTTAGAGGCGTTGTTTTTTGATTTATTAAATCTTGATGAATTTCTTGTAGAGTCTTAAACTTCATCGTCATAATTAATAACTCCTTTATTTTTAAAATAATCTTCATCATGAAATTCAGAATTATTTAAAATATCTTGTTTATTGGAAACAAAACTAACATCATCATTTCGTAATGAACTTAAATCATTCTGTAAATCACAAGGGTAATTCATTGGTTCAACATCATCAACACCATCAATAGAATCAATAATTTTTAATTGTTCGGAAATTAAGTTTCAATCACTAATAATAGTTTCACAATCTTCATCATCAATATTAATTAAAACTTTTTGGGCAATTATTTTAATTTCTTCTTTTGTCATATTAAAAAACTCCTTATTTTAACAATTCTCTAAATTCCTCTTCATTAATAATTTTAATTTTTTTGCTGATCGCACTTTTATATTTACTATTATTTTCTGATAAATTATTAGCTATTAAAAAATCAACTTTATTAGTAACTGTATTATTAAATATTCCGCCGTTTAATTCGATCATTTCTTTCATTTCATTTCTGGGAATTGATAATACTCCTGTAATAGAAAAAACTTGACCATTTAATTTATCAGCTAATAAAATAACATCGTTATATTTAGGATTTAATCCATGCGAAATAAACTGTTTTAATAATTCGATATTATTTTCTTTTGCTAATCAATTTAATAATGAACTAGAAACAATTTTTCCAAAATGAGAAATATTATTTAAATCATCTGCTTGGATATTAATTAAACCATTGAGGTCATTAAATCTTTTAGCAATGATAATTGCATTTTTAAAACCTATATTTCGAATCCCTAAGCCAAATATCAATCTTTCTAATGAATTGTTTTTAGAAGCGTTGATCGACTTAATAATATTATCGTATGATTTTGGGCCAAATCCTTCTTCTTTAAGAATAATATTTTTATGTTGTTCTAAATTATAAATATCAATAACGCTTTTTAAGATTCCTAATTTAAAGAATTTTTCAACAATACTTTCTCCTAAACCAACAATATTCATTGCTGGATTACTAACAAAGTGAACGATATTTTTTAAATGTCTTGATGGACAATTAAGGTTTAAACAATAATAATCTACATATGCTTTTTTATTAATTAATTTTGTATTACATACTGGACAATTATTTGGTCTAATTCATTTTGATAATTTTTGATAATTATCATTTTTTATTGGTTTTAAAACTTTTGGAATAATGTCGCCAGCTTTTTTTATTTCTACTTCTGCGCCAATTCTAATATCTAAATCTTCGATATATTTAGCATTATGTAATGTTGCGCTAGCTACTGTTGTTCCACACAGACTAACAGGCTCTAAAACAGCATTATAATTAACTTTTCCAGTTCTACCAATATTAATAACAATGTCTTTTAATTTTGTAATAGCAGTTTTAGCACTAAATTTATAAGCGGTGGCTCATTTAGGAAACTTTACTGTATTACCAATTTTTTGATAAAGATTAATATCATTAACTTTTATTACTACTCCATCAGTTGGAAAACCAAGTTCTGAGCGTTGTAAATTTATTTCTGAAATAAAATTTCACACATCATTAATATTACCAACACAATAATTATCATTAATATGAAATCCTAATTTTTTAATTTTTTGTAGTGCATCTGATTGTTTAGTAATATTGTTATTTAAAGGATTAACATAATAATAAATAAAAGTTGATAATCTTCTTTCAGCAGTTACTTTGGAATCCAGTTGTCTGATAGAACCAGCAGCTGCATTTCGTGAATTAGCAAAAGTTTTCTGATTTTTTTCCATTCTTTTTTGATTCATTTCTGTAAAATCTTGATCAAAAAAGAAAATTTCTCCACGAACTTCAAGATCAGTTGCTTGATTTATTTTTAACGGAATGTCTTTAATAGTTTTTACATTATGAGTAACGTCTTCTCCTTCGAAACCATTACCTCGCGTCAGTGCTCTTACTAAACGATGATTTTCATATTGAATCACAATTGATAAACCATCGATTTTTAATTCTGCAACATATTCTATTTCTGATAAACCTGATAACTTTTTAACTTGTTTATCAAAATTCAATAATTCTTCTTGATTAAAAACATTTCCTAGAGAAAGCATTTTTTGAGAATGTTTTACTTTGGAAAATTTTTCACTAACAAAGCCCCCAATATGCATTGTTGGTGAGTTTGTTAATTTAAATTCTGGGTATTCTTTTTCTAATTTAATCAATTCTTTTAATAACTGATCAAAATCTTGGTCAGCTATTAAAGAATTGTTTAATTTATAATATGCATTATTATAAGTATTTAATTGATCACTTAAAATCTTAATACGAGATTGGATCCGAGAATTATTACTAGTCATAAAAAAATCCCCTTTTTTGTAAATTATTTTTTATTAATATCGTCAATTTTTTTTTCTAAAACAGCAATTGATTCTAAACTACGACTAACTTTTTTTTGTAAATTAGAGATTTTTAAAGTTGAGCGAATGCTTTTAAAATATAAAAATATAATAAATAATATTATCAATAATATAATTCACCCATTATTAGAAGTTAATCCTAATACATTAGCGCTTCATTGCATTCAATTGAAATTACTTTTACCAACCGTAGATAAAATTTGCGTCACTAATAAAGATAAAGAAACAAGCATCATAAAAATATTTCATAAAGTTCAAGAAATTGATTCTTGAATTTGTAATTTACCTTTTTGAATTAAAATTAATAGATAAACTGATAACATAAAAACTAAAAGAAAAATAAGAATAGGTAAACCGATTGAAATAATTGGTGTTTTTATTCCTGGATTAATAGGTGGATTTATTGGAGTGTTGATTCAAAGCATTTTATTTACCTCTCTTTTTATTTTTACGAAGAAATGGTTGGATTAATAGAATAGTAACCAATATAGTTAACATATAAGTAATAGAGTTAAAAAAATTAAAATACGATTTTCCAGTATGACGATCTATCATCTTGACAGGAACTTCGGCAACTTTATAATTATTGTGAATTAATCATGTAATTAAATCTGATTCTCAATGAACTAAATTCTCTTTTATAAAAAGATCTATTATGTTTTTAGAGAACATTCTCATTCCTGAAGTTGGATCAGTAATAATTTTACGACAAGATATTCTAATAGAGAAAGCAAGAACAGAAGAACCCAGCATACGCATTGATTTATGTTTTTTTTTATCTAAAAATCTTGAACCAATAACTAAGTCATTACCTTCATTTAATTTATCAATCATTAAACTAACATATTCTGGTAAATGTTGACCATCACCATCATATTGCAAAAATGAATCATAATCATTTTGACTAGCATAATATATTCCTGCTTTTACTACTCCTGATAAGCCGACATTAATAGGTAAATTAATATGATCGATATTATTGAGTTCTAATATTTTTTTAGTATCATCTGTTGATCCATCATTAACGACTAAAACATCAATATGTGGATTAACTTTTTTGAAATCTGATACTGTTTTTTTGATTGCTGCTTCTTCATTGTGAGCAGGTATTATTGTTAAAAGTTTCATTATTCTTCCTTCTTGATCTTGTCTTTTTTAATAAAGATTTTTTTGATTTTTTTGGTTGCTCTTTTATGGATTTTTTTACCAGATTTTTCTAAATCTTTATTTGGTATTATTCCAATACGTTTTTTAAGTTCGTTGTTTAACTTACGATGCTTAGAAAAATAACTTAATCGATGAAGTTGAAGTGGTAATCAAGTTAGAGTTTTGTTTCTGCGGACAAATTCTAATAACTTAACAATATCAATATTAGTTTTTTTTCATGATACTTCATGCAAATGTAAAACAACAGTATTTTTGGTCGGTATTTGTAAAGCAAAATAATCCATTGGATAAACTTTTATTCTAGTTGGTAATTCTTGATAGCGGTTATTTAGTATAAGACCATATTCACTACATAATAAAAAAGTAAATAGTTCATTATTTATAAAAAAAGGTATTTTATAATATTCTACACTATCGAAAAGTTCATAAATATCTAATAATTGTTTGATTAGTGGGTGTTTTGGAATAACTGAAATAAACCCTGTTGCAATTAGTTTTTGATGTTCAAACCCAATTGTCATATCACTATTATTAAAGATTGTACCAAAGTTATTGATAGCTTTCATATCAGTATCTAAATAAACTCCACCATATTCGTAAAGGATTTTTAAACGGACATAATCAGAAACATATGCATATTTTTTATAGTCATATGATTTTTTACAATATTTATTTTCTAACAAATTAAAATTATCTTCTGTTCAAATTCTAATCTCATATTTAGGGAAGATTTTCTGTCAGCTTTTTATGTTATTGTTTAGTCTTTCAGGCATTTTACTACCGAATCAACAATAATGAATTATTTTAGGTATGCGTTGCATTTTTGACTACCTCTCTTAATCTTTTTACTATTATATCAAAAAAATATAAATAAATGGTTGCTTTTTTATAATTTAATTAGTATAATTTTATAAATATAGTCAATTAGAAATAAATGTTTCAAGGGGTCCAAATGGATAATTTAGAATTAAACAGTGTAGTTGAAGGTACAGTTACTGGTATAGTTAGTTTCGGTGCTTTCGTTGATATAGGCGTAGAAAAAAATGGTTTAATCCATATTTCAAATATTAGCGATGAATACATCAAAGATATTAATGAATTCTTAAAAGTTGGTCAAAAAGTTAAAGTTCAAATCATTAACATTGACAAAAAACTTGGTCGTATTAGCTTAAAAATCGTTAAATAATTTTTAAAATAATTACGAAAAACAATACAATCTTTACAGGTTAAAATTATATTATTAAAAAAATTTACTATATTTACAAAATAAAATAGAAGTTGTTATGACTTCTATTTTATTTTTTTGTTTAGTAAATTTATTTAGCAAACACATAATAGAAATCGTTTTCTACGATAATTTGATATTTTAAATCGCTAATAATAGAACTATCAATATTTGTTTTTAGTTTTATAATCCATTGAATATTAGTTTTTCCGATTGCTTCTTTGAAAGATTTTATAGTTAGAGCATTAACTAAAACATTATCAATAAATTGAGCATTTGGATCTCTTACTAGTATTCCTTTTTTAAAATAAACATTAATTCAATCATAATCCCCTAAATAGCGAACGTTTTTATTAATATCATTTTTTGGATCATTAATATAATCATCCATTTTATCAGATATATCTTTAACCCCTTTATTAACTAAAGTAAAACTACTATAATTTTGATAGTTAATTTTAGGAATATTAATTGCAATAATTGAACTTAAAGTTCCTGACATCACAATCAAAGCAATAAACCAGTTGAATTTTTTAATAATAGTTGAAAGATTTAAAAAAATGAAAGCTGCTGGAATAATAATTACTCACAACATGATTTGATAATTAAAATCAGGACTGAAATAACGTTTATAAAAAATTTGAAATAACGGATTCAAAATAATTAAAGTACTAATAAACAATCACATAATTAAAACATTTATTTTATTAAAGACTCAGGTTTTTTTAACCCCTTTAATAATTATATATATCATTATTGTGAATTCTAAGACTCACGCCAAAAATAAAAATAATCAATTCACGAGGTGATTTTTAAAACTAAAGAAATAATCAGCATTTCAGACTTGCTTTCAATTTTCATGATGATTTAAAATTAATAAATAAACACTAATAATAAATAAAATTGATGGCACGATTAAAACTACTAAATAACGATCTTCATAAATGTTAATTTCTATTTTTTTGAATATTTCACTACGTCAATAATAAATAAATATGACATATAATAGAAACCCAAAAAATAAAATTAAGACAGTTCACCCAATTAAATTACCGATATTAAAGAAAAGAAATGCTAAACTTATACAAGGTGAGAAAAAGGTAATCATAAAATCTAGCACAAAATTCTTTTTATATTTAAAAATAATTAAAAACATCACAATGAAAAAAATTGCAAAATTAACATAAATAATTTGGTTTGAAAAATTTAGTGCTATCGTTGAAATAATCGATGCAATAATTAAATAATAACGATTCCGAAAACTAGATAATAAATATCTAATATAAAAGGAAATTGCTAAGAATATTAAATTAAAACATAAGAACATTCCTGTTCATGGAAAAATAGTTAGTAGAAAATGAATCATTAAAAACAAAACTACGACAATCATTCCTTTGGTATGATTTTTTGTCTTCACCATAATCGAAATACTTGCTAATGAAAAAAAGACAAAAGTTATTAAAAATAATAAGTTTAAAATTCAATTTGTTAAAAAAGCAATATCAAAGTTAAAAAATTTCACTAACATCGCAATTCATAAATAATAGGCATTAAATTTTGAAATAACTGAGCCTTTAAAACTAATCAATAAATTACTACTATTAGTATTATTGTTAATTAAGCCAATGAAATCCTCATTTTGATAATCAGATTTTAATGGTCACAACGAATAATAAATAATAATC
This sequence comes from Mycoplasmatales bacterium, assembly GCA_965222755.1. GTDB lineage: Bacteria > Bacillota_I > Bacilli_A > Mycoplasmatales > JABABV01 > JABABV01. The sequence continues at coordinate 572,255 of CBDCUK010000001.1, forward strand.
AAAACAATTGATAATGAAAACGCTAATAGTAAAACGCGATAATTAATATATTTATGAAACCATTTTTTATAATTAATAATAATATATACCAACATAAAAACATTGATCATTAAAATTGCGACAAATAATGGTATTGAACTAGAAGATAAAAAAATAAATGGTAAACTAACTAATCAAATCAATAAGAAATAAATAATAAATCCTAATGGAACAGACATTAAATAGTTAGTTCGTAATAAAGCAAAATGCTCTTGGAATGTTCTTCCAAGAGCAAATCAAGTTGTTAATAAAAAGATGATCAATAAAATCCCCACAAAAATATTAGCTAGCATTCTTATTAACCTCCGATTATTTTAAATACTAAAAGATTTATTATTTAAATATTCTAATGGTTTAACTATATTATTAAATTTTATTTTACAGCTAGATAGATAAAAATCATCGGCTGATTCACGTGAGCCATATTTAATATCTCCAATGATTGGATTTTGTAATGCTCTTAACATCGCTCTAATTTGATGTTTACGTCCAGTAATAATTCTAATATCTAATAAAAATTTATTTTTTTCAATTTGGCGACAATCGACAACATCTGTAAGTGCGATTTGAGCTCTAATTGGGGCTTTTGGTTTAGTAAAGGAAAAGATCATCATTTTTTGTAATTCATCATGATATATGTATCCTTTAATTAATTTTGGTAACATTGCTTTCGTTACAAATGTTTTATATCATTTAGAAATTGCATCTGGTTCACGAAAAGCACTATTTAAAGTTTGTAATGCAATTAAATTTTTACCATAAACAACAATTCCCTGACTTCATTTATCAATACGATTACAATGACTAACTTTAAAAGCATTTTCTTTTTTCGGATCATAATCCCCTTGTTTAAATAAATAATATTTAACTTGGTTATCTAAAGTATTATCAATAGGACCATGAACTACTAAACGAGTTGGTTTGTTAGCAATTAAAATATTTTTATCTTCATAAACTATTCCGAATTCAATATTTACTTTTGGAATAACTTCGATTTTAGTATTAACTAGTTGAGGATCAAGTCCGAAAACTTTAATTTCATCATTAAGTTGGATTTTATGTACTCCATCTTTGATCGCTTTACCGTTAATTTTAATTTCTCTTTGCCTTAGTAGGCGATAAATCTTACTATGTGGTACTTGGTTGAAAGTTTTAATCAAGAATTTGTCTAAGCGTCTTCCTTGATCGTTTTGATTGACGATTAAAATAATCATATTTTAACTCCTTATGATAATATCAAGATTGAATTATGATTTGTTGCAGTCATAATTGTGGCTATTAAATTGGTTGATAAATGAACAGAAATTGAATAATGAATTTTATATCCACTAAAAGCATAGATTGAAGAAAAAACTAATCCGCTGCCAATATATGGAAAGGCATGTCAATAATCATCACTTAAAACAACATGCATTAAGCCAAATAATAAAGATGATGCCATAAATAAAGATCATTTAATAATGTTTTTATTTTGATGATTGATTCATTTCCTATTTACTAAATTCATAATTCCTAAACGAGTTCCAATTTCTTCAGAAATTGGTCCCACAAAAATAACTAATAATAAATACAAGAATAAATTGGCATTTTTTAAATTATCCAGACTATTTTCATTACTACTATTTCGTGGTAACTTAGCTCCATGATGAGTTAATGAGTACAATCCATTACCCATAAGAGAAAAAACATCTTCAACAAGAATTAAAGCAAAAATACCCACTAATGTAAAAATTAAAAAATTAATTCATTCTTCTTTAAATCTTAATAAAGAAATTTTTTCTCAAAATTGTTTAATAAATAATAGCGCTACTAAACAAATTGGTAATTCAGAAAAAATTTGAATTAAAGCTGATGTAATTGGAGGTATTGAAGTTAAATTTTGATGTCCTGGAAACAGAAAATATAATACTACTAATATATTTGGCACAACAAATAAACCTAGGATGAATGCAAAAAAAGCAATTAATCCATCTTTTAATACTGGACTGTAATCATCAATTCCAAAGCGTAAATAACTATTATATTTTTTCATTCAAATTTTTATATTATTAATCATAGTTTAGAACCTCTTTGAAATTAACATTTCTGTTTTTTAACTCACTAATAATTATACTATCATTATCTGGATTTACTGATTTAGTTAATTCTAAATAAGTTGATACTTGATAATTTAATTCCAAAGCATCTTTAATCGTAAATAAAACACAATAATCAAAAGACAGCCCAACTATTGTTATTTTTTTTATATTATGCATTTTTAAAATTTCATTTAATTTTGTTACTTCATTATTTTGATCTTTAAATCCACTATATGATTCATTATTAATTTTATAACCTTTTTTAACTATGTAATCAATATCTGCAATATTAATAGATTTAACTATTTCTGATCCTAAACTATTTTGTATACAATGATCTGGTCACATAATTTGAGAACTACCATTAATTATTACTGATGAATATAATGGTTTATTATGAGTGCTGGCAAAAGATATATGTTTTAAAGGATGGAAATCTTTTGTTGCTATTACTAAATTATTTTTAGATCTAAATTTTAATATCAAATCATTAATTCCAGTAATAATTTTTTCACCATCTTTAACATATAAATTTCCAGAAGGTGTTGCAAAGTCATTTTGCATATCAATAATTATTAAAGCTTCCATTGTGATTTTAGTCTCCGTTTCTAATTATTTAATAAAATTAAAACTTTAATAAATTATATACTAAATTTAAACGTTTCACAAAATAAAAACAATTTGATTAAATAAAATTTAATATATGATAAAATTCAAAACAACAATTTTTGAAATTGTTGTTTTGAATTTCCTTTAAAAGAAAGGTTCTATTAACTGAAAAATTAAATTTTTTGTTTTAATAAAATAATTTTCCTGTTCGAATTCTTTAACTATTAATGGCTTAGAATGTTCGAGATCATTTTTAAAACTTTTCTCTAAATTATAAATTAAATCTTTATTATTAACAAATGCTGAAAGTTCAAAATTCAAGAATAAAGAACGATGATCTAAATTAATTGAACCAACAATGGCAAACTTAGAATCAAAAATAAAAGTTTTACTATGAATAAAAATGTCTTTATACATAAAAACTTCAGCACCATATTTAATTAATTGACTAGATTTGAATTTTGTTAAGAAGTAAACCATTTGTTTATCTGCTCGACCTGGAATTAGAATTTTAATTTTAATACCACTTACTAAAGCTCTTTTTAAAGCATTAATAATATCATCGTCTGGGGAAAAATAAGGTGTTGTAATTCAAATTGTTTTTTTAGCACTACTAATTAATTTCAATAATATTTGCTTAATATTGAATTCTCGATCATTAGGTCCTGATGGAAACATTAAGATATTACCGTCATCTTCAAGCGTTTTATTGCTTTTTAAATATTTATCATCATCAAGTTTTTCTTTTGTTCATCGAACCCAGTCTTGAGCAAATATTAAAGCAATCGAACTAATGATAGTTCCTTTAACAAAATAATGAGAATCTTTTCAAAAACCAAATTTTTTAGATTTTGAAATATATTCATCACCAATATTCATACCACCAAAAAAAGCTACTTCATTATCAATGATCACAATTTTACGATGGTGGCGATAATTATTAGAAGATCCTACAAAAGGCGGAAATAAAAATTTATTTTGATAAACAACTTTAGCTCCAGCTTTACGTAAATCATAAATGTGTTTAAGTGGAAATCCTAAAATTCCAAGATAATCAAATAAAATTCTTACTTCAATTCCATCTGATAACCTATCGAGTAAAATCATTTTTAATTCTCGAAAAATATCACCATCATGAACTAAATAATATTCAATATTAATAAAATTTTTAGCTTTTCGTAAATGACTAAATAATAAATTATATTTATGATTCCCGTGATCTAATAGTCGAATTGTTGAATTAGTTGATAAATTATTGTGCGTTACTTTACTTAAAAAACTAACAATTTCACGTAATTGAGGATCGTTATTTGATTTTAAAAATTCTTCTTGTTCAGCGTTATTTTTTAATAAATCTTTATCAATTTTATCGGTTACTAATTTTTGATATTTTTTAAAATTAAAATTTAATCCATATGCTAAATAGAAAGCATGTGTAAAAATCGGCACAAAGCACAATGCCATAAATCATGAAATTTTAGCAGTTGTATTTTTATTAGATGTAAATAGTAGACAAAAAATAAAAACATTTATAACTTGAAAACCGAAAACTAACATAATAAATCAAAATAAATGATTGTTAATAAATAAATTAATAATAAAATATATTATTAAAGCAATAAATATTCAAAATAAAATATTTATTAAATGGTAAAATTTAAATTTTTTAAACATATTTTTAAAAACCTCGGTTTTAATAGCTAATACTTACAAAATCGTGATATCTTTAAATAATTTATACCATATTTAACATAAAAAAAGCAAAAAAAAATGGCGGAGTAGGTGGGACTCGAACCCACGCGCCACTTACGCGGCCTACATCCTTAGCAGGGACGCCTCTTCACCAACTTGAGTACTACTCCATTTAATTCTTTTTGCTTAATGCCTTTATATTATATACAAAAAAAATTAAAATAGAAAGTAAAATTTAATAAATATTTATAAAGATTGATTTTTTATTGTATAATCTCTTTATATAATGTAATTTAATATTTTTTAAAATTATTAAAAAAAATAAAATAAGTACAGAAAAATGGGTGGCTAAAGTGCAAGGTATTGAAATAAATAAAAAACATAAATATAATCTAGGTTCTGCTTTTGCTTTAGTAGTAGGAAATGTGGTTGGAGCCGGTATTTTCGTTAAAAATAAAGGAATCATTGATAATACACATTCGGTTTGATTAACTGCCTTAACGTGGTTTATTGGTGGGGTTATCATTGTTTCTATGGCGCTAGCTTTAATAGAAATAATTTCCACTAATAAAAGTACTAATAATGGTGGGGTTGTTGCTTGAGGAACAAAATTTGTTAATCATCGCTTTGGCCGCACAGTAATGTGATTTATGTATTGGATTTATTTACCAATTATGATTATGTCGTTAGCTTATTATGGTGCTTATTATACTTTGCCAATGCTCTCAATTAGTGGAGCACGTGATATTAATGGTCATTTAACAACGACAGGAACTTGAATCATGTTTGCTATCACAATCTTTTATTTAGTTGTTTTAGGTTCAGTTAATGCATTAACTTTTAAACCTGGAAATGTTATTCAAATGATTGCAATTATCTTAACTTTAATTCCTTTAATTATTATTGTTATTATTGGATTATGTACGAAGAATGCTTCAAACATTCCAAAAGCTCATACTTATTTACATCATAGTAAGGGCTTATCGGGAGTAATCGTTTCTTTACCATCAGTTTTATTTGCCTTTGATGGATTTTATTACGTTACTAATATTAAAGGAGATTTAAAAAATCCTCGTAAAAATTTAACATTATCATTAATTTTAGGATTATTATTTGTCTCTTTATTATACATCTTGATTTCAGTTGCAATTTTCTCAATTAATTTAGGAAGCGATGCTGGGGATGCTATTAAATTTAGTCATCATAGCTTTAATGGCGTTTTTGAAAAATTTGTTGGAATTTGTATTATTATGGGATCCTTGGGTGGATTGAATGGTTATATTTTATCAGGAGCACGTATGGTTCGCCATGGAGCGCGTTATAATTTATTACCTCTAAAAAAACATTTAATTAAAAGTAATAAGATTGATGTTCCGCATGGTTCAACTTTTGCGATTATTGGAATTGCAATTGTCTTTACGATTTTTTCCTTTTTATTTGGAACTTTAGCAAAAATCGGTGCTAGTAATATTGATGGTGGTGTTTTTGTCTTTATTAATGATTTATCAAATTGACAAACATTATTAATTTTTATTTTTATTGGAATCATTATTGCTGGAGCGGTTGTTAATCGTTTTACTAAAAAAATCGAAGTTGATAAAAGAAAATATTTTATGCCCGCAGCTATTATTACAGTTTTAGCTTTAATAATTATTCCGATTTGAAATATTTATAGTACGATAGTCGGTGCTTTTACTTCCTCGGATGTAGATATAAGGCAGCAAGATATTGTTTTATTAGTCATTCTAATAGTCTTTATTTCGATTATTATTATTGGCGCTTATTGGGACAAAATATTCCGTACTGATAGAAATAAAAAAGAATGAAGTAATTAATTTCATTCTTTTTTTTTATAGATATTTTTTTAAATATTTTCCTGTTAAAGATTTCGGATTATCAACCAATTCTTCTGGACGACCAATACCAACAATTTGACCACCAAATTTACCGCCCCCAATTCCAAGATCAATAATGTGATCGGCAACTTTAATAATGTTTAAATTATGTTCAATTACTAAAACAGTATCGCCGTTATTGACTAAGCGATTTAAAACGGTAATTAGTTTGGCAACATCATGACTGTGTAACCCAGTAGTTGGTTCATCTAATAAATATAAAGTTTTCCCAGTTGGTTTTTTTTGTAAATAAGTTGCTAGTTTAATTCTTTGAGCTTCTCCACCTGATAATTTAGTTGCTGATTGACCTAACTTAATATAGTCTAATCCAACATCAGATAAAGTTGCTAGTTTAATTTTTATTTTGATTCTTTGATCAAAAAAGACTAATGCTTCGGCAACTGTCATATTTAAAACTTCAGCAATATTTTTATTTTGATATTTAATATCTAATGTTTCTTTGTTATAACGTGTTCCATCACAATCTTCACAAATAACATAAACGTTAGGCAGAAAGTGCATTTCAATTTTTAAAGAACCATCGCCACGACAACGATCACAACGACCTCCATTAACATTAAAAGAGAAACGTCCTTTTAAATAACCACGTGTTCTTGCCAATAAAGTAGATGCAAAAACATCTCTAATATCATCAAATACACTAGTGTATGTTGCTGGGTTTGAACGCGGGGTTCTTCCGATTGGATCTTGAGATATGTGCACAACTTTATCAATTAAACTCATATTATCAATTCCACTATGTAATCCTGGTTTAATATGTTTATTTCCTAAATAGTGGCGTAAACTTTTATATAATATTTCATTAATTAAAGTTGATTTTCCTGATCCCGAAACACCAGTAATTGCAATAAATTGATTTAGTGGAATAACCACATTTAAATTTTTTAAATTGTTTGCTCGAGCACCTTTAATAAGAAGTCTTTTATTCGTATAAGGGCGTCTTTTTAAAGGTGTTTTAATTTTTATTTTTTCCGATAAATATTGTCCAGTAATTGAATTTTCATCTTTTGATACTTCGAGTGGTGTTCCTTGCGAAACAACTTCTCCGCCATCAATTCCAGCTCCAGGACCAATATCAATTAATCAATCTGCTTGTCACATTGTATCTTCATCATGTTCAACTACTAAAAGTGTATTACCTAAATCACGCATTTGTTTAAGGCTTTCAATTAATTTATCATTATCACTTTGATGTAGTCCAATTGATGGTTCATCAAGAACATAAAGAACACCACTTAAATGGGACCCAATTTGCGTTGCTAAACGAATACGTTGTGATTCTCCTCCTGATAAAGTTGAAGCTTTTCGAGATAAAGTTAAGTAATCTAAACCAACATTGTTTAAAAAATTTAAACGATTAATGATTTCTTTAATAATTAATTCGGAAACTTTTTTATTCAGATCACTAAGTTCTAAACTTAAAATATAATCACTAGCATCGCTAATACATAATTGTGTAAATTCAGAAATATTTAATGGTCCTACTTTTACAGATAAAGGATATGGATTTAAACGTGTTCCATCACACTCAACACATTTAGCTTCACTCATATAATTGCTGTAATACTCACGAGCTGCTGTTGAAGACGTTTCGACATAGCGACGTTCAATCAACTTGGCAACTCCTTCAATTTTTTTATTTAATTCATAAGTATTATTATTACGAGATTTTAAACGAAAGTTAATGTTTTTATCAGAACCTTGCATAATAATCTTGCGTTCTTTTTTCGTTAAATCTTTAATTTTTGTATTACAATCAACTTTATAATAATCTAAGAGAACTTTGAATTGTTGTCATTCTAAGTTTTCTGTATTTTTTGTATTTTTAAAATATACAATTGCACCTTGATTAATTGTTTTATTAAAATCAGGCATTAAAAGTTCAATATCAACTTCTAATCTTAATCCTAATCCTTTGCAATACTCACAAGCTCCACTAGGAGAATTAAAAGAAAATAAACGTGGTTCTAATGGCGGTAATTGAAAATCACATAGTTTACATGAATGATGACGTGAAAATAAAATATCTTTTTCATTATTAACTTTCACTATTAAAAAGCCTTTACTATACTCTAAACCAACTTCAACACTATCGCTAATACGTGAATAATTATCATCATTTAAAACGATTCGATCAACGACAATTTCAATATTATGTTTTTGATTTTTTTCTAATAAAATATCATTATCTAATAAGTGAATTTCACCATCAATTCGAACTCGAATAAATCCATCTTGTTTTAATTGGTTGAATAAATCAACATGCGTTCCTTTTTTATTACGAATTACTGGTGCTAAAATTTGTAAACGATCACCGATAGTATGGTGATAAATTTTTTTAATAATTTCTTTAATCGTTTGTGATTTGATAGGAATTTGATGATTCGGGCAAAACGGCGTTCCAATACGAGCATATAGCAAACGTAAATAATCATAAATTTCAGTTACTGTTCCAACAGTAGAACGAGGATTATTAGATGTTGTTTTTTGCTCAATTGATATAGCTGGTGATAATCCTTCAATACTATCAACTAATGGTTTTTCACTTCCGCCTAAAAATTGTCTAGCATAAGCACTTAGAGAATCAACGTAGCGACGACGACCCTCATTATAAATAGTTTGAAATGCAAGAGAAGATTTTCCAGAACCACTAAGACCAGTAATTACTACTAATTGATTTTTAGGGATTTTAATATCTATGTTTTTTAAATTATTTTCGCGCGCGCCTTTAACAATAATAAATTTATTTTCCATTTATTAAACCTCCTTTGATTTTATAAAATTATAAATTAAAATTAGTCATAAAAGCTAAATTATTAAAATAATGATAATTTTTTTCTCATTTTTCTTTAATAATCACTTCATTAATATTAAAAACTGTTTTTCTTGAAAAACGAGCTTCAAAATCAACTGTTAAAGTAGTCCCTTTGGCGTTATTTTTAACATCAAAAACGTCTTCATAAATGACTTTATAATATTGACTTGTTTTTAATTTTGAAGATACTAATGTGGATGTTGGATTTTTTTTCATTTCTTGAGCTTCTAAAGTCGGTAATGCTTTTTTAAAATCTTTTTGAAAATTATTTCAATCTTTTAAATTATCAATTTTATAAATAATTATAAAAGGTACGAACACAGCTATTATAATCACAATCACAATAATTACTATAAATGTTATGATCGGAACTCTACGTCTTAATTTCTTTTTTTTACTTTTTTTTGCCATAGATTACTCCTGATAATATTATTAAATAAATAGTCTATATTTACAATCACTTTATATAATTATTATATAAAACTATTATCAAAAATACAAAAATAATCATTTTAATAATTTAACAATATTTTTAGATTTTCAGGATTATTTTTGAGATTTTTTAATTATTTTTTTAATTTCTATTTCCGAGTTAATCTTTGGTTCAGAACGCTTAATAATTTTTTTAATTTTTTTAGCAACTTCGCGATATTCAAATTGATGTCCTAAATTAGTTCGTTGCGATCTCATAATATAAGCATCAATTCCGATTTTCAACTTCGCGAGAAACGATTGATCAATCATCAATCATCACAAATTCTGCATCAAGTTTTTTTTGTAGTTCAGGATTCGTTTTCATACGAGTACGATATTTTGGTAAATAGTAAAATAGATAAATTGATATTGTCATCACAATAATAAAAATAAAATAAAATAATTCGGTAAAATAAGTGCTAGCTTGTTTTTTATCATAACTAGCTAGATTATGTAAAGTTCCATTAATACCATTAAAAATAGTGATAAAAAATTGAATTACTTGTCATATTAGAAAAATTAATAAAAATAATCAAAAAATAACTTCCAATAAATTATATTTAATTTTTTGTTGATAAGCTAATTTAATACATATGAAAACTACAGTTCCATATTAAAAACATTTCTAGAACTCCACCTTGAGTAATAATTCCAGCATAACCAAACGGTGTTTTATGAGTTGAAGATAATCATTGAATTGCATCTGGAACTAATAATCAAATAACAGCAAATGATCCGGTTAATCATAAATTAAAAACATTTGCTTTACGAGCAATGTTTTCTTTATCTAAAACTGAAAGTGATTCCGGAAGAAACCCTTCACGAGATTGTGGTTCTAAAATCGCACCACTAAATAAAGTATTTTGCATTCCTGCTTGTAGTTTTAAAGAAATCGTACACACAAGCATAATGATCGTTCCAACATAACCAATAAAGGCTAAGTTTAATTTTTTACCTAGAATATTAAAAACTTGAATATTGGGATTAGTCGAATAATATTGTCCAAAACTACCCATAAAAATTGTCGTTACAAACAAGTAAAATGTTGTTGTAATAAACATTACTCAAATGATTGAACGGGCAATATTTTTTTCTGGTTTTTCAATATTTTTACCAACAGCAATATAAGTTTCGAAACCACCATAAAAGAAAAATGTTGCTGCAAAAGTTGTTGCAAAAGTGGATACTGTTAAATTAGAATGGTTATCTATTAAATTTTTAAAATTATTAGTACCACTTGAAAAAGTATTCATAAAAAATAACCCTAAAACTACAATTATTAAAAATAATGTTGAAGCTCATTTTAAAATAACAGCTCATTTAACCATTTTTTTAAATAGGCGCAGACCCAGAAAAATTACCATAGTTGAAAGCATATATATAATAATTCCAGATAAATCAAGCACAAAATCAGTTGCATGATTTAAACTATTACCTAAATAAAGAAAACTTGTTGGATCAACAAAATTAATTCGAACCATTGAAGTAATTCGTGAAATAACAGCAATTGGCATTCCCATATATTTAAGAAAAGAAACTGCTCATCCCATAAATTTTCCTAATTGAGTCCGTGTATAAATATAAGCTGCTCCGTTACCAGGATGGTGAATTCGACTTAATTTGGCAAAACACATTGCGCAACCAGTAGCAACTAGTCCTCCAAGTGCCATAATTCATAGTAAGTGAATTCCAACACCTTGGTTATCTTTACCTCAAAGTAAAGTTGAGAAAGCGGCTGTAAAAGTGATTCCAACCATATAATTAAAGCCATATCAAATTAGTTCTCGTAATGTAAATTTTTTAGAACTCATCAAAGTCTCCTCTTAATATATTGATCTTAGTGGTTTTTGTTTTTATAATTATTAAATGTATGATAGCATAAGTTATTTGACTAAGTCAGTATTAAGCAATTTGGTGATCTTTTTAAAATCAAGATTATTAAACAACAAAAACAACAGTTTTAATTGAAACTGTTGTTTTATATTATAAATTATTGAGAAAGTTACTATTATTTTTTATTTGTAATCGGTGGTTCTTTAACTTTTTTACTAGGAATGAAAAATCCTAACATAGTAATAAAAGTAATTGCTATTAATATATAAATTAGTATTTTACTATCATGGATTGAACTAGAAATTTTACTATCACCATTAGCAGAAATTCCTCAACCTTGATGAATCGTATGCGCAATATCATATATTGGCAGAGCAATAAAGAAAATGATTGAGATAATTGCTGTTGGAATAAAATATCATTGTTTTTTTAATGCTATTTTTTTTGTGAATCGATTAATAATTGTGAAAATAAAAATCACAGAAATTAAAATTAATACAATAACTGTTTGTCAATTTGAGAGAAAATTGATAATTTCACTAAATCCTGATGTTGGATCTTTTTTATTGTAAAAATAAACTCCGATTAAAGCAGAAACCACTAAGTATATTAGCGATAATATTAATGCATAAATACTAGCTCCAAAAGATGCTCCAGCTTTTGACTCTTTAGCTATTAATTTAGCAAAAGGTAATTTAAATCTTAAACTACAATTACGTAATAAACGCGTTCCCACAATTGTGTATCCATTTAATCCTACTAAGGTTGCAATAATAACTGTGTAATCAATAAATTTTGCAAATCATGGTGTGAATGTAAATTTGGCAAAAGTATCAGCTGTTCCCCCACCTTGATTAATATCATGTCCAAAAGGATTTGAGATACTAAAAATTGCAACTGATATTAAAGCGTAAAAGATAACTGTAAAAATAATTCCAATTAGAATTGCTTTAGCTAAATTTTTATCAGGATTTTTAATATCTTTTTTAACATTAGCAACATAATAGAATCCATCAAAAGCAAATAATACTCCTGGTAATGCTAAAATCATTCCAGAAAAACCATTACTTTTTAATGTTGATCCTCCAGTTGTGATCGGATCAAAAATGTGTGTTGCTGTTTTCCCGAAAATACCAAAGAAAATAATCATTATCAAAGGGATTAATTTAAAAATCGTTAAACAAACTTGGAAAATTTGTCCTGGTTTATTAAAGATTCCATTAACTAAAAGAAAATAAGTTAAATATCCAGCAGATAATAATAATAAGAAATATCATTTTGGATTATTATAACCAACCGCACTAAAGGTAAATCCAGCTGCGAAAAAAGCAAGCGTAGTATAAATTGCACAAACATAGATTATTAAAAAGAATCATGCAAAGAGATTTCCCATTTTTTTACCAACAATTTTATCGGCTCATCCTACAATTCCTTTATTACTATTATTTTTTTCAGAAGAAATAACTTCCATAAAAGCAAGTGCTGCACAAGTGATTCCAAAACCACCAACTAGTCAAGCAACTAATGTTCAAGTTACTGATTGTGTTTGGGCAACTACTCCAGCATTTTTTAAAAAGATTCCTCCACCAATAATAATTCCAACTACTAAAGAGATAGCAGTTAGTAATCCATAATTTTTCGAATTATTCTTTACTAATATTCCTCCACCAGTATTACTGGTAATTTCTGTTTTATCATTTTTTTTCATAATTATTTAATAACCTACTTCTTTTTTATTTTTTTATCGATTTATATTTATCACTATTTTTAATAAATAATCCAAAAATCATGATTATTAAAAATGTGATTAAAATATACATTAAAATTTCTTTTTCATGTTTATGAGGTGGTCCTCAAGCTAAGTAAGCAGTTTGAATGACATTAGACCCTAAAACAATAAAGAAAAATAAGATTGCAATAACTGCAGTTGGAATGAAATATCATTTTTTATCAACTTCAACTTTTTTATTAAAGCGATTTAAAATTCCAAAACCTAAAATTACTGCCATTAGTAATAACTCAATTATCGTTTCTCAATTAGATAGAAAATCAATAATCTTTACAAATCCTTGAACAGTATTCATATGATTTGTTCCGGCGCGATCATTATTAGCAGAAGCGTAAGCAAACCCTAATGATAAAGCAATTACAATAACTGCAAATCCAAAAATATATCCAAAAATACCAGCACCTAAAGGAGCGCCTCATTTTGATTCTTTCTGAATTTTTTTAGATCATTTAAATTTAAATCGAGCACTACAACTTTTAATAATTCGTGATCCAACTATTGAGTAACCGTTTAATCCTACTAAAGTAGCAATTACAACAGTACAATCAATAAATTTTGCAAACCATGGCATGAACGCTGTTGGTGCAAAATTATTTACATCCCCAGCTCCATTATCAATATTTCTTAAAGCTGGATCTCCAATACTGAAGATCGCAATTGAAAATAAAGAATAAAAAACAATCGCAAAAATAATTCCTATCATAATTGCTTTTGGTAAGTTTTTGTTAGGATTCTTCATTTCATCTTTAGTACTAGCAACATAATAGAAACCATCGAAGGCAAATAAAATAGCTGGCAAGGCAAATAAAATTCCAATAAAACTCCCGTGTAATAATGCACCTTTTTGATCAGTAACAGGATCAAAAATATGAACACTAGTTTTACTTAGTAAACCAAATAAAACAATCATTGCTAAGGGAATCAATTTAAAAATCGTTAAACATAATTGAAATAATCTTCCTGGTTTATTTCAAAATGAATTAACAATTAGAAAATAACTGAAAAAAGCAACTGATAAACAAAATTGAAAGACCCAACTTGCTTGACCATAATTAGTTAATTCAGATGTAAAGTGAGCAGCATAAACTGCTAAAGTGGCATAAATTATTGGCATATATATAATCATAAAAAACCAGGCTACAACATTAGCGAATTTTTTATTAACGATCGTATTCGACCAACTAATAATGCCATCTTTATTATCTTTGTGTTTAGCAGAAATAATTTCAACTAAAGCAAGTGCGGCACATAAAATACCAATTCCACCAATAACTCATGATAATAATGTTAAACCAACTGAATGTGTTTCTTTAATTACATCGGCATTTTTTAAAAATATCCCACTACCAATCATGATCCCAACTACTAAAGAAACAGCTGTTGGTAAACCATATTTACTTTTTTTGGTTTTTTTAATCGGGGTTTCGTCACCCTCAGAATTACTATTTTCTTTTATTTTTTTCTGAATTGCCATATTTAACAACCTCCATATTTTATTTATTTAAACAAAAAACCAATATTTTATAAGTATTGGTTTTTTTAAAATTATTTAATTGTTAATTTAACTATTTTTCGTCTTTAATAAAAAGAGTTTTTTTAGCACGAGAATTAAAAGTAATATCTGGTTCTGAATTATGAATTGTTTCTTTAATTTTCGTTGCTGTTTCTTGGTATTCAAATTCATAACCTAGATTAACGCGTTTTGATCGAAGAATATAATCATCGATGTAATTTTCGATTTCACGAGAAATTACTGCTCAATCATCAACCATTGTGAATTCATTATCAAGTTTTTTTTGTAATTCTGGATCTGATTTCATACGAGCATGATATTTTGGTAAATAGTAAAATTTGTATATACATACTGATGCAATAATAATTAATAAGAAATAGAATAATTCAATGAAATACGTTGCTGCTTGATCATCAGCATATTTTTGAAAATGACCTAATGTTCCATTAATACCATTGAAAATACTTGTAAAGAATTCAAAGATTTGTCATATTAAAAATGCAAATAAGAACATTCAGAAAATCAGTTCAAATAAATGATGTTTCATTTTTTTCTCAAACGCTAATTTAATACAAATAAATACGATTGTAACATAAAGGATCATTTCAATAATACCTACTTGGGCTGTTATTGAAGCATATCCAAATGGTGCTTGATGTTTGGGTGAAAATCACTGGATTGCATCCGGGATTAATAATCAAACTACTGCAAATATCGCAGTTAATAATAAGTTGAAAACGTTAGCTTTACGAGCGATATTTTCTTCATCTAGAACTCCAAGTGATTCAGGAATAAACCCTTCACGAGATTGTGGTTCTAAAATCGCCCCACTGAATAAAGCATTTTGCATTCCTGCTTGTAGTTTTAAAGAAATTGTACATACAAGCATAATGATTGTTCCGATATATCCAATTCATTTAATATTTCATTTACCACCTAAAATGTTAAATGCCTGGATATTTGGGTTAGCACTGTAAAACACTCCGAAACTTCCCATAAAAATTGTTGTTACAAATAAGTAAAATGTAGTTGTAATAAACATTACTCAAATAATTGAACGAGCAATATTTTTTTCCGGTTTTTCAACATTTTTACCAACTGTAATATATGTTTCAAATCCTCCATAGAAGAAGAATGTTGAAGCAAAAGTAGTTGCGAATAAAGAAACTGATAAATGAGAATGATCTTTAATTAATGTATGAAAATTATTTGTGCTATCTTTGGCAAACACATTAATAAATAATAATGCCAATACAGCAAGAATTAAAAATAATGTTGAAGATCATTTTAAAATAACGGCTCATTTAACCATCTTCTTAAATAAACGTAACCCTAAGAAAATAACCATTGATGCTAGCATATATACTAAAATACCAGCAAAATCTAGGACAAAGTTGGTTGCATGACCTAAAACATCTCCTACATATAGAATACTTGTTGGATCAACAAAGTTGATACGTACCATTGAAGTTATTTGAGAAATAACAATAATTGGCATACACATATATTGTAGGAACGAAATTGCTCATCCCATAAATTTTCCTAATTGCGTTCTTGTGTAAATGTAAGCTGCTCCATTGTCAGCATTATGAATACGGCTTAGTTTAGCAAAACACATCGCACAACCAGTAGCAACTAATCCTCCAAGAGCCATAATTCATAGTAAGTGAATTCCTACTCCTGTATGAATTATTTTTCCATCGACAATCTTATCTTTACCTCAAACTAATGATGCAAAAACGGCCGTAAAAGTTACTCCAACCATATAGTTGAAACCGTACCAAATAAGTTCACGAAGTGTGAATTTTTTTGAACTCATATTAAAATCCTCCTTTTATATTAAATTATTTAAAATTAATATAAAATATTTTTCCTTTAAAAATATCAATACAATCCTATATAAATTATTTACAGAATAATTCAGTTAATGTCTTAACCATGATACCTGTTCCGCGTTCATTTCGACTAGCAGTTCCAGCAATATCAATATGTAAATAAGGCAAATTCTCAGTAAAGAAATTTAAGAAGCTTGCAGCCACAGCTGATCCACCATGATTTTTAAAATTATGGTTTGTAATATCTGCCATTTGAGCATGTTTAAGATCTTCTTTAAAGGTAACGTTAAATGGTAATCGTCAAACTTTTTCATGACTTAATAAACTAGATTTTTGAAAATCATTAAATAACGGTTCAGAAGTAGAGAACGATCCCGTAATTTCTTTTCCTAAAGCAGTGATAATCGCTCCAGTTAAAGTTGAAACCGTAATAATTTCTGTAGCTTTAGCATTTCTAATACCATAAGTGATTCCGTCAGCCATAACTAAACGACCCTCAGCATCAGTATTATTAATTTCAACAGTTAGTCCATTGTAAGAAGTTACAATCGAATCAGGTGCAGTTGCTTTGGGACCAATTTTATTATCAGTAATACATAATATTCCAATAACATTAACTTTTGGTTCTAATGTAGCGATATTTTTCATAACTCCACCAACAACGGCAGACCCAGACATATCAAACTTCATTAATCGCATCGGTTGTCCTGATTTAATAGAATAACCACCGGTATCGAAAGTAATACCTTTACCAACAAGGGCAGTTTTTTTATCAGAACTTGGATCTCCCATATATTCTATTGCCAATAATTGAGCTTCGTAAGCTGAACCATCGTTAACAGATAATATTAAGCCTGCGCCTAATTTTTCTAATTCTTTACGACCTAATAAAGTAATTTTTAAGTTTTTATGTTCCTCTAAATCAGCAATAACTTTTTGTGCTAATAATTCAGAATTTAATATATTAGGTGGTAAATCTTGTAAAAATCTTACTTTGTTCACTGTCGTATTAATTAATGATAATCTTGTAAAATCAATTTTAGCATCTTGATATCTAGTTTCTAAATTATAATTTAGTTCTTGATATTTTTTGCTATTTAATCTAGTATCATCATAATTATTATATTTAGCTAAAGCAGCTAATAAATGAAAGGTGTCTTTTAAACTTAATTCTGAGTTTGAAAAAGATTCAACATCAATATTTAAGTTATATTTATTTTTTTCAAAAAAAGATAATAATTTTCTATATAATTCAAAGTAATCATGTTTTTGATGTTTGTCAATATATATATATAATGTTTTTTCATCAGAAATTAACGTATCTTTAAAATTTTCTTTTATAATTAGATCATTTTGAACTTCATTATAAAAAACACATTTTAATGTTAACTCTTGTTTTTTACCATTTAAAAAAACCATTTTTAATCATTTCTCCTTGTTTTTTCTTTAGAGTGAATTTTAGTTATAATGCCATCTTAAAATAAAATTTATTAAAAAAAATAAACTTAGAATAATATTTGTAATTATTTCAAGTTTATTTTTTAAAAAGATTTATTTATTTTAAAACTGTTATTTATTTAAAAAACTAACTTAAATTATTAATCATAAAAGATAAAGAGGCATTTGTTGCGCCTTTAATAGTGATATTAATTCGGTTGTTTCATAAATTATTTAGTAACATTATGCCTTCTATTATAAAAGTAATTTAAAAAAAAGTCAATAAAAAAAGAAAATTCTAGAATATTTATAATTAAAAACTATAGCTATTTTATTGATTTTCTTTTTTTATTTATAATAGAGAATTTATTATTCGGTTTCTAAATTTAATTCTGGTTTAGAAATTAAATTTTCTAACTTGGTTAATTCTTCATTATATAAATGACGGGTGAATTGTGATAAAGTCATTTTTTTATTATTAGAAGCGTGATGTTTTATTTTACCTAATAATTCTTCACTTAATCTTAATGTAATGATTTTTTTCTTGTCGCCAATATAGATTTTATTATCTGCAACTTTTTTAGCTGTTCTTTTTTTAACAACTTTTTTAGTTGGTTTTTTTGCGCTATTAGATTGTGTATTTTTTACTGATTCTTTTTTGGGCTCGTTTTTAATGTTTTTTGAAGGATTTTCTTGATTATTTGAAGCTTGTTTTTTTTCTGGTTCAATATTTTTTGTTTTTTTAAAAGGTCACATAATGATACCCCATTTCTTATATTTAGCTAATATAGTAATATACAAATTAATTTTATTTGGTATATATATTTAGAATTATACTATTTAAAAGTCCATAAATAAAGTATTTTTTTTATAAAAATAAAATTCATTGATTTATTTTTCCACAAAACTAACATATATTATTTACACATAGATTATATTTACACAAAAAAAATATTAACATTAAATAGTATAAATTTAAAAAATATTGTTATAATAGTTTTTACTATAAAGATTTAATGTGTAAAACTATATAGAGTTTCTATATTTAAATTGATATTTATCAACATTAATATTAGTATTATAAATGTATTTTATTTGATATTTTTCCACAAAGAGGTAGAGCATGATAAAAAAGAATTTAGAAATAATAAATAAAAATTTTCTTATCGAACTAAAAAATAATATTCCTAATGAATTTTATAAAGATTATTTACATGAACAAATAAAAATAAAAGAAATTACTAATAATTTAGTATTTATTATTGTTAATTCTAAATTCGTTATGCAAATAATTGAAACTACGCACGGTTCAAAATTTAAAGACATAATTAGAGAATTAACACAAAGTAATTTTAAAATTGTTTTTTTAACAGAAGATGAATGACTTAATAGATCAGATGGAATAATTAAGAAAAATGTTTTTAATTCTGATACTGGTTTAAAAAACCGTTTTCTATTTAGCAATTATGTTCAAGGTGAATTTAATGCAACTGCTTATAATGCAGCTTTAACTAGTACTAAAAATATTGGTTTATATAATCCTTTATTTATATATGGTAATTCTGGATTCGGAAAAACCCATTTATTAAAGGCCATCGGAAACCAACTTTTAATGGACCAGCCAAAACCTGGTATTAAAGTTAAATATATTGATAGTTCTAAATTTGGTTCAGAATTAGGAAATGCTATCAAAATTGGTTTTCAAGGAGTTGAAAATTTTAAAGAAAAATACTATGCTTATGATGTTTTATTGATTGATGACATTCAATTTTGATCAACAATGAAAAAAACTAAGGAAATATTTTTTCAAATTTTTAATTATTTTGTTAATGAAAATAAACAAATTGTTATTGCTAGTGATAAAAACCCTAATGAAATGGGTGATTTTGAAGATCGCTATATTTCCCGTTTCCAATCAGGATTAAATTTGACGATTCAAAACCCATCAATTGCAACTTCATGTCGAATTATTAAAATGAAATTAAAATCAAACCCTGAATTACCAGGAATTGCAGAGGATGCCATCTTATGAATTGCTGAAAATTTTAATAGTAATATTAGAAATTTAGAAGGAGCTATTAAAAGATTATTATTTTGGACAATTCAAAATAATCATAACGAAGAGTTAATTAATAAGAAGGATACTATAAGTGCTCTAAAGGAAATTGCTCTTAAAAGTAATGTTATTAGCGTTGATGATGTTAAAAAAGTTGTCGCTAAAAAATACCATGTAACTCCTAAAAAAATCGTTTCTAAACAAAGACAAAAAGATATTTTAATTGCCCGACAAACAGCAATTTTTATTTGTCGTGATCTACTAGATATGACTTATAAAGAAATTGGTAAGTTTTTCAATCGTGATCATACAACAATTATGAACTCTTATCGTAAGATAAATAACAAAAGAAATCGTGATTTAACTTATAAAAATACTATCAAAGATATTATCATTAATTTAAAGGATAAAAAATAATCATCAAATATTGTGGATAACTAGTAAAAAAATGTTGATTAAATGTTGATTAAATGTTGATTAAAATGTATAATATAACAACTATACTAATTACTATTATGTAATAATAGTAATTAGAGTTAGGTAAAAAAATAAGTTTTCAACACTACTAACATCCCTAATAATAATAATTATACTGTAAATATAAAATGGAAATTTTTTTCAAAATCAAAATTACGAGGTATAACATAATGAATATAAAAATAAAAAGAACTCTTTTATTGAGTTCACTAACTAACGTTGCTAAAGTTATTAATTATAATAATATTATCAACTCTCTTAAAGGAGTTTTGTTTGATATCAAAAATGATAAAATCATTCTAACTGCTTCTAATGGAGTTTTATCTATTAAAGAATTTATTTTGTTTAATAAAAAAAACTTAATTGTTAAAGATGAAGGAAACTTTATTATTAAACCTAACTACCTAATTAATATTTTAAAGAAAATTGATAATGACTTTGTTGAATTAGAATATCAAGCAGATAAAAATAAAATAATTATTAAATCTGAAAATTTAAAAATGGAACTAAATACAATTCAAGATCATGACTTCCCAATTATTAATATTGAAAATACTGGTAAGAAATTAACGATTCCATTAAAAGAATTTAAAAATCGAATTAATGAAATTATCTTTGCTAGTGATGTTGATAATAAGAGAATCATTTTAAATTGTGTTAACTTTAATTTTAATAAGAATCAGATTTTCATTACAGCAACTGATTCTTATCGTTTAGCTCATAGTAATATTATTTCTGATACTGAGTTTGATTTCAACTTTTCAGTTTTATCAAAAATTATTAATGATGTTTTAAGAATTTTAAATAATGACAGTGGCGATTTAATTTTATATATCAGTAGTAATTTTATTACAATTAACTACAATACCCTTTCACTAAAAATTAAAAAAGTTCAGGGTGAATATCCGGATGTTAAAAATTTAATTCCAGAATCTTTTTCAACAGAATTAATCATTGATACAAAAGATTTGAATAAAGTTATTAACCGTATGGAAATATTTAATACAAATAATGTTTCAACAATTTTATTAAATATTGATCAAGAACGCATCATTATCAAAAATAATCAATTCGAAGTTGGTAATATTGAAGAAACATTAATCAACTTTAAATTTAATGGTAAGCCTTTAGAAATTAGTTTTAATCTAAAATTTTTAAAAGATGCTATCCATGCATTTGATGCTAAAAAAATATCAATGCGCTTAAACAATCACACAAAACCAGCGCTAATCACAAGTACTGAAAAAACTTGATTAAAACAATTAATTTTACCAATTAGAACTTTTTAAGTATTTTTTTAATTAAGTTATTGACATCTTATAATTTTTATTTTATAATGAATATGTAAATTTTAATTAATTTGCAAGAGTGTATAAGTATTGTATTCGACTAAAATAAAGCGCTGCTTTTTAGCAGCTGCTGAATTTGCCCCCTCGGGGGTTTTTTTATGCGGTATAATTTAAATATGGGATGAAAAATTATTAATATAGAGCATGCTTATAGTGCTAAAGTATATTTAGATAATTTATTAATTACTGAAGAAAGAGGTAATTATACAATACCGTTAAATGACATTGATACTTTAATCATTAATAGTTATAAATTAATGCTTAGTGGTCGTGTCATATCAAAAGCAATTGAAAATAATATCAATATAATAATATGTAATGAAAAACATATTCCAGTTGGACAATTAATTAATTTAAATGGTCATTTTAAAACTTTAAAAATTTTTGAAGCGCAATTAAATTGGAAAAAAAGTTTTAAAATGGATTTTTGAAAATCAATAATAGCAAATAAAATTAGAAACCAACAAACAATTATTAGGAAAATTAACCCTGATAGCAGAATCATTGAACTATTCAATAAGTATATTGCTGAAATTAAATCAGGCGATGTTACTAATCGTGAAGGCCATGCTGCTAAAGTTTATTTTAATGCTGTTTTTGAAAATGGTTTTCGGCGTTTTAATGAAGACCAAATTAATAGTGTCTTAAATTATGGTTACACTATTTTGAGGTCTTATGTTTGTCGGAGCATCATTCAAAAAGGCCTTGATCCAAGAATATCTTTTTTTCATAAATCACAAGGTAATTTTTATGCTTTAGCTAGTGATTTGATGGAACCGTTTCGACCTTTTGTAGATTGATGAGTGCTGAAAAACTTTAATCAAAATTTTTTATTTACGAGTGAAATAAAAAAAGAAATCATTAAGCATTTTAATAGTAAAGTTAAAATCGGTAATAAAGAATATTTCATTAGTAATGCAATTGATTTGTTAATTGATAATTTAATTAACAAATCAGAATATACAGAAATAATTTTAAATGAGTTATAGAATTATGCGATTATTACTATTTTATGATTTACCACAAAAGGAAGATAGCGATAAACGTTATTATTTACATTTTCGTAATTGATTATTAAGAAATGGTTTCTTTATGATTCAATACTTAATTTATGTAAAAGTTTGTCAAAATCACAATAATGCTAAATTACAAATGAAACGTGTTTCTCAAAATTTACCACTAAAAGGAAATATTAGATTATTAGTTTTAACAGAAAAACAATATACAAATATGAAAATATTATCTGGTAAAAAATTTTTACAAGAAGAAGTTTCTAATGATTCAAGATATTTGGAGGTATAAATGATTAAGTTTCGATATAATAATTTTTTATATGAAATTAATGGCATATTTAAATATTTTGTAACACCAATTAATAAAAAAGTCTTTTTCAACTTTAGTAAACAACTACGTAATGTTAAAGATCATGAAGTTTATTTAAATGAACATAAGCTAGATGATAAGTATAGTGTTGTTCGATATATTGAACTAAATCATGATTTTTTTAATATTGGTGATATTAAAAAAAATAAATTAATCAAAGAATTTCTTTATAGTTTTTTCAATAATAATTTTCATGATATTTTAAATGAAAGAGCTATTGTTGAAAAAATTGAAAACATTAATGAAAAGATTCCTAAATTGGAGTTTTTATATAATGATAATTTAAAGAAAATCATTGATGTTATTTTTACTACAAGAAATCACATTGCTAGTTATTATGATTTTGCATTAATGCAAATGGAATTATTCCGCTATTGTCATAGTGATAATACTTTAATTGTAATTGAGTTTCCTGAAAATTATCTAACAGAAGCAGAAATTATCCATTTAATTAAAGTTGCTAAAAATCATAATTTTGAAATTTTGATTTTTACAAATATTCCTTTTGTTTTTGTTGAAGATAATATGGAATTAGAAAGTATTAACTTTTTCAATAAGCAAGAAACCGATTTTATTAATGGAATTCAAAATTATGAAGTTTTTCTTAATTATTTAGAAGAAAATAGCGATTATAATAATTGGGAAGAAATAATTTTGGCATTAAAAAAATCACTACCATTAAACCTGATTGGTAACGATCAATTCGAGCAGCTATTCAAAAAATTATTCTATTAATCTACTTGCATTTGAGGTTTTAGTCCTATACAATATTTATACACTCTTAAACCTGATGTACCAGCGGAAACTGAAACACCAGTTTTAGTCCTATACAATATTTATACACTCTTAAACTAATCAGTTAGTTTCTATTTTAGATAAAGAGTTTTAGTCCTATACAATATTTATACACTCTTAAACGTAATTTGTGCGAATTCCTCTCCCGCTTTTGTTTTAGTCCTATACAATATTTATACACTCTTAAACCTGAAATGGACTATCAACTTAAAGATGTTGTTTTAGTCCTATACAATATTTATACACTCTTAAACTAAATGATGATAAAATAGGTGTATTTCTATGTTTTAGTCCTATACAATATTTATACACTCTTAAACTATTTTGTTTTACAATACCTTCCAAATTTTGTTTTAGTCCTATACAATATTTATACACTCTTAAACACTGACATTGTATTAATGTAGGGTAATCAAGTTTTAGTCCTATACAATATTTATACACTCTTAAACGAAGCAGAATTAGGTTAAAATGTGTTGAGAGTTTTAGTCCTATACAATATTTATACACTCTTAAACTTTAGGACAACAAATAGAAAAATGAAAGTCGTTTTAGTCCTATACAATATTTATACACTCTTAAACTTTTAAATTTATTCCATCAATATATGACGGTTTTAGTCCTATACAATATTTATACACTCTTAAACATATATACCATTTGGTAAAATGCCCCGTCCGTTTTAGTCCTATACAATATTTATACACTCTTAAACAAGTTTAGCAGTAAGAATGAGGAGTATCAGTTTTAGTCCTATACAATATTTATACACTCTTAAACTTTAAATGGTACTTACAAGAACACAACTTCGTTTTAGTCCTATACAATATTTATACACTCTTAAACTTTGAAATCCTTGTCCGTCTCGCAATGTTAGTTTTAGTCCTATACAATATTTATACACTCTTAAACTATTTAACACTCTCGGGTATGTTTTCACGGTTTTAGTCCTATACAATATTTATACACTCTTAAACTAGCGAGTAGGTGTGAGGCGAAGTTATGCGGTTTTAGTCCTATACAATATTTATACACTCTTAAACTTTTCAAGTCGGTATTTCGTAATTCTAATAGTTTTAGTCCTATACAATATTTATACACTCTTAAACCATAAATACTTCTGAGACTTTATCTTTGTAGTTTTAGTCCTATACAATATTTATACACTCTTAAACTCTATAAAATATTAACCAATAGGCATAGATGTTTTAGTCCTATACAATATTTATACACTCTTAAACTTTTGTTAAAGTACCGTCCCCTTCAATTACGTTTTAGTCCTATACAATATTTATACACTCTTAATTTTGAAAAAGAGATGATAAATATGGTATAGTTTTTTTATATTTTAAAACTAGTTCAAATAAAAATAAAAAGAGGGTACAAATATTATGAATAATAATAAAAAATATAATATTGGTCTAGATATAGGTATCGGATCAGTTGGTTGAGCTATTCTTGATACTGATAATGTAGTAATTGAAAAAGGAGTAAGATTATTTAATTCTGGAAGTACAGATGATAATCAAGACCGCAGAAAAGCAAGAGGGGCTAGACGTTTAATGAGACGTCGAAGATTTCGTTTAGATAATTTTATAAAATTAGCAAAGCGTTACAACTTATTTGTTGGGGGTAATAATTTTGAAGAAACTAAAAAAATCTTTGAAAATATATTATCTAGATATACAGAAACTTTATTAATAAGAAATAAAGCTATAAAATCAGAAGTTAGCAAAGAAGAAGTTATTGTAGCTTTGTATAATATTTTAAAACATCGTGGATACACTTATTTAAATGCTGAAGATTTTGAAAAAACAACAAATAAAGATGTCATACCATGTGTTGAACAATTAAAATTCTTCAAAGAAAATAATTATTATCGTGGCAGCAACAAAGTATTACCTTCGACTAAAAAAGAAGATGCTATAAATAATAATAGTAATTTTAGTATTTATAATTATGAAAAAGAAGTAAATTTAATATTTTCTGCTAATAAAAATATTTTAAATTCAGATTTTCAAAAAGAATATATTTATAAATTAAAAAACATCCGTAAATTTTGACAAGGTCCTGGAAGTAAAAATAGTCCTACTGAATTTGGTTTATACCAAAATGTAGATGGAAAAATAGAAAAACCATTTGAAAAATTATATTTTAAAAACATTGGAAAATGTTCTGTTTTCGAAGAAGAAAATCGCGCTTCTAAATTTTCTTTTAGTGCTGAATTATTTAATTTATTAAATGATTTTAACAACATATTTTTTTCGACTACTAATAATAAATTTTCTAAAATAAAACCAGTAAAATTATCAACAGAAGATAAAACAATATTATTACTAAAAGTTTTTAAACCTGGAAAATCAATGAGTAACATCAATGAAAAAGATATTATTAAACTTTTTAATATTAATAAAAATGTTGACAAAGATTTATTACCTAATTATAAATTAGGAGGATTTCGCATTGATCCTAAAGGGAAATTTCTTATAACTAAATTAGAAGGTTATAAAGAAATTGTTAAGAAATTATTTGATCTAAAATTAATTAAAATAAATTTTGATCCTTTATTAGAAACTAATACTAATTTTTTAAATGAAATGGCATTTATTTTAAGTAATTTTGAATCAGTTGATGAAAGAATAGAAGAAATCAAAAACTATTGAGAAGAAGAAAATAAAATATTATTCAATAATATAGAAGAAATTAAAAGTTTTTCAACATTAAAATGAACATCTAAAACAGGAACTCATAGTCTATCAATTAAAGCTTTAGAAACATTTAATACACCATTATTAAATTCTAACGAAAATTTTGCACAATTAAAATCAAAATTTCAAAGCACAAGTACAAGAGGAAAAGAATTAAAAAAATATAAATATATTCCTTTAAATAAAGATAATAAATTTATAAATAGTTATATGGATTTTATGCCATACTCAGTTATCATATCTTTTAAAGAGTCTATTAAAGTAATTAATGCTTTATGAAAAAAATATGATATCAACAATAACGATAATATTGTTATTGAATTAGCGCGTGAGAAAAATGATAAAGAAAAAAGAGAAACAATTAAATTCCTACAAGGATTAAATGGCGATAGAAATAAAATTATTAAGGATTTATTAGAAGGAATTGAAAAACCAAGTCCAACATTAAGACGTAAATTATTTTTATATTTACAACAAAATGGAATAGATATTTACAGCGGTAAATGCTTAGATATTAATATGATTAAAAATGATAATTTTTATTCAGAAATTGATCATATTATTCCTCGATCAGTTCATTTTGACGATTCTTATAATAATACAGTTTTAACATTAACTGGTCACAATCAAAGCAAAGGAAATCAAACTCCATATGCTTGAGTTAAAAGTGGGACAGCTCCATTTAAAAATTGAAGTGCATTTAAAGATTCTGTTAAAAAAACATTAGAATCAACTAATATTGGTGGTAAAAAAGCCATTAAAACAAAATTAGATTACTTAAATTTTGAAGAAGATATCACTAAATATGATGTTCAATTAGGTTTTATTAATCGAAATTTAGTAGATACTAGATGAACTACAAAATCAATTTTAAATTTATTAAAAGATTTTGTATCGATTAAAAATTATGATATTAAAGTTAAAAACATTAATGGTAAAATGACAAATTTTGTACGTAAATATTTAAAAATCCGTAAAGATCGTGATGTTTATAGTCATCATGCATTCGATGCATCTTTAATTGTTTTTGCACTAACTGCTAATAAAAATGTGCAGCATTTAGTAGATGATATTGAAACTGTCGATAACAATTTAGTTAATAATAACACTGGAGAAGTTTTAGATTATAATAGCGATACTTTATTCAATAGTAGTCAAATTATAGATTTTAAAAACTCTTTAATAACAACTGATACAAAATTTAGTTTTAAAAAACGAATTAAAAGAAACATTAATCTTACTAATGCAACAGTTTATGCAACTAAAGAAATAAATCATAAAACTTACAAAATGACTAAAATGAATATTTACACTGAAAAATTACCAAATTTAGAAAAATATTTTGGTAAAAATCCTAAAGATAAAAATAACTTATTGATGTTAGCATCGAAACCACAAAATACAGTGGCTTATAATCAGTTAAATGAAATTTTTATTAGTACTTTAGAAGAAATTCAAGCTGATCCAAAATTAAAAAATAAAAATCCATTTACTTATTTTTGTGAGAAAAATAATTTAAATTATATTAGTCGAAAAAATTCTAAAAATCTTAACAATCCAATCAAGAATATTAAGATTAAAACTAGTGATGAAATTACACCTCAAAAGAAATTAATGTCTGTTAATAAAACTTCTTTTAAAGAAAGTTTTGGTTGATTAAGAGTAGACATTTATCAAGATAATTTAGGAAAAATAGTTCCAATTAGAATTGATTGAACAACTGCTAGGTTTCCTTTAAGTCAAGAAGATCCTATGGCAACAGTTAATAATAAATATAGAAATCTTGTAGAAAATAAAAAATTATTATTTATTATTAATCGTGGAGATATTTTTATAAATAATAATACAAAAGAAAAATTTATTATTTCTGGATACAGCGAAAGAAAAGATACAAATATGATAGAAATAAAATATTTAAATAGAAAAACAGAAAAAAGAATGAGCATTTCTTTCAACACTTTCATGAAAGAATACTCAAAAGTTGAGTTAGATGTCCTAGGTAAAATAGTCTATAAATATTAAAAAAATTCATAGAATTAGTAATCAAATAATATATTAATTTTATTGTTTTGATAAACTATGAAAAAATGTTAAAATATCTATACTGAGTATTAATTATATAGCATTATATAATAACTACTTTTTATAGATATTTTTTTATTAATATTTTTTTGAAGGAACGTGTCACAATGA
This sequence comes from Mycoplasmatales bacterium, assembly GCA_965222755.1. Taxonomy (GTDB): domain Bacteria; phylum Bacillota_I; class Bacilli_A; order Mycoplasmatales; family JABABV01; genus JABABV01. The sequence goes on from CBDCUK010000001.1 coordinate 601,246, forward strand.
AAGTAAATAATGAATATACTTCAGATCAGATTCAAGTTTTAGAAGGCCTAGAAGCTGTTCGAAAAAGACCGGGTATGTACATTGGTGGAATTGCCGCACGCGGGCTCCATCAATTAGTTTGAGAAATTGTTGATAATTCTATTGATGAAGCACTTAGTGGGAACTGTGATAAAATCACAATTTCAATTACTGCTCAAAATGAAATTATTGTTTTTGATGATGGACGTGGAATTCCTGTTGGAACTCATAAAAAAACAGGAATCTCAACTGTTGAAACTGTTTTCACTATTTTACATGCTGGTGGAAAATTTGGTGGCGATAGTGGTTATAAAGTTTCTGGAGGATTACATGGTGTTGGGGCATCAGTCGTAAATGCACTATCTAGTTATTTAGAAGTTAACGTTTATCGTGATAATAATAATTATTTCCAAAGATTTATTAATGGTGGAAAAGTTGAAAACCCATTAAAAATCGTAGGAACAACAAATATCACTGGGACAAAAATTAAGTTTAAACCAGATGCAACAATTTTCACAACAACAGTTTTTGATTACGAATTATTAAAATCTCGTGTTAAACAATTAGCTTATCTAAACAAAGGTTTAGAATTAACACTAATTGATGAACGCACTAATAAAAAAAATACGTATTGTTTTGCTGGAGGAGTAAAAGAATATGTTCAAGATATCAATAAAAACCGTACAGTCCTGCATAATAAAGTTGTTTATGCTGAAGGAGAATATAAAGATGTTGTTGTTGAATTAGCACTGCAATATAATTCAACTTATACAAATCACATTTATTCTTTCTGTAATAATATTAATACGATTGAAGGTGGAACTCATGAAATGGGATTCCGTGATGCTTTAGTAAGAATTTTTAATAACTATGCAACTAAGCATAAGTTATTTACAAAAGACGTTACTAGACTTTCAGGAGACGATGTTAAAGAGGGTATCGTTGCCGTAATTTCAATTAAGCATTTAGATCCAATCTATGAGGGTCAAACAAAAACAAAATTATCAAATCCCGATGTTCGAGGAATTGTTAATAAGATTATTTCTGAAAAGTTAGAAGCTTTCCTAATGGAAAATCCTGACTTAGCAAAAACAATCATTAATAAGACGGTCCTAGCTTCCAAAGCTCGTTTAGCAGCGCTAAGAGCGCGTGAATTAACAAGAAAAACACCACTTAATGATATTGCTTACTTACCTGGTAAATTATCAGATTGTGCATCTAAAAATCCTGTTTTATCAGAATTATTCATCGTTGAGGGAGACTCAGCTGGTGGAAGTGCCAAACTTGGTCGTAATCGTGAAACACAAGCGATTTTACCATTAAGAGGAAAAGTTATTAATGTTGAGAAATCAAGAATTGATAAAGTTTTTGCTAATAATGAAATTGGTTGTTTAATTAAAGCGTTTGGAACATCAATCGGAGAAGATTTCCAAATTGATAAATTACGCTATCACAAAATTATTATTATGACTGATGCTGATGTTGATGGTTCACATATTAGAACTTTATTATTAACATTTTTATTCCGCTACTTTAAAGAATTGATCGAGAATGGTTTTGTTTATATTGCTCAACCACCGTTATATAAAATTAAAGTTGGTAAAAAAGGTGAATACGCTTATACAGATCAACAAAAAGAAATGATTTTAGGAAAAATTGATAAAAAATCACGCATCTCAATTCAACGTTATAAAGGTCTTGGAGAAATGGATGCTTCACAATTGTGAGAAACAACAATGGATCCTAACACAAGAACATTACTAAGAGTTGAAATTCAAGATGCTGCTGAAGCTGATAATATTTTTAGTGTTTTAATGGGTAATGATGTATTACCACGACGTAAATTTATTCAGAAAAATGCTAGTTATGCGAAAGTAGACGTTTAAGAACGACTACGAAAGGAAAAATATATGGATGATAATAACGAAAAAGATTACATTGAAGAAGAAGATCAAATCAACGATAAAATATTAAACAAAAATATTGTTGACGAAATGAAAAATTCTTTTATCGATTATGCAATGTCGGTTATTGTATCACGTGCTCTTCCGGATGCACGTGATGGATTTAAACCAGTTCATAGACGAATTATTTACGCAATGAATGAACTGGGAATGACTCACGATAAAGCTCATAAAAAATCAGCTCGTGTTGTTGGTGAAGTAATTGCTAAGTATCATCCTCATGGTGATCAAGCAGCTTATAATACGCTTGTGCGAATGGCTCAAGATTTTTCACTACGCTATCCTTTAGTTGATGGTCATGGTAACTTTGGATCAGTTGATGGTGATGGTGCTGCTGCGATGCGTTATACTGAATCACGAATGTCAAAAATTGCCAATTTATTAATTTCAGATATTAATAAAAACACAGTTGATTTTGTTGAAAATTATGATGGGGCTGAACATGAACCAACAGTTTTACCATCAAGAATTCCGAATTTATTAATTAATGGTTCAAGCGGGATTGCTGTTGGAATGGCAACTTCAATTCCTCCTCATAATTTAAATGAAGTAATTTCTGGTTTAATCGCTTTAGCTAAAAACCCAGAAATTACAATTGAAGAATTATGTGAATTTATTAAAGGTCCTGATTTTCCATCTTCTGGAATCATCCTTGGTGATAAAGGAATCAAAGAAGCGTATGCTACTGGTCGCGGTGCCATTATGGTTCGCTCACGTACAAGAATAGAAACTTTAGCTAACGGGAAACAAAGAATTATCGTTACTGAAGTACCATATATGGTTAATAAAGCAATGTTAGTTGAAAAAATTGCTAACTTAGCAAAAAATAAAATCGTTGATGGAATTACCGATTTACGAGACGAATCAAACTTAAAAGGGATTCGTGTTGTTATTGAAGTTCGTCGTGATGTAATTGCAGAAATTATTTTAAATAAATTATTTAAACTAACTTCTCTGCAAACTAGTTTTAACATTAATATGTTAGCGTTAGTTAATGGCCGTCCAGAAGTTTTAAATTTAAAGAAATCGCTAAGCGTTTATTTAAATCATCGTAAGACAGTCTTAGTTCGTAAAATTTCTTTTGATCTTGCTAAATCACGTAAACGTTGTGAAATTTTAGAAGGATTAACAATTGCGTTAAAAGATATTGATGCAATCATTAAACTTATTAAGAGCGCTAAAAGTAGTGAAGAAGCAATTAAAAATTTAATTGCTATTTATAACTTATCTTCTAACCAAGCAAAAGCAGTTTTAGAAATGCGTTTACAACGTTTAACAGGATTAGAACGTAATAAAATTGAATTAGAATTAAATAAATTATGAGATTTTATTAATAAATATGAAGATATTTTAAGTTCTGATTTTAAAATTACTGAAGAAATCATTAAAGATTTAACAACTATTAAACATGATTTTGGAGATGAACGTCGCAGTGAAATCATCACTGGGGATATTCATAATATCGATGATGAAGAATTAATTCCAAAAGAAAGCGTTGTTATTTCTTTATCTAATAAAGGATATATTAAGCGCTTACCGATTCATGAATATCGCATTCAAAATCGTGGTGGAACAGGTTCTAAAGGAATCACTTTATTAGAAGATAATGTTAGTAGTTTATTAATTACACATACTCATAGTGATTTATTATTATTTTCTAATTTAGGACGTGTTTATCGTTTACGTGCATATCAAATTCCCCAAGCTTCAAAACAAGCTAAGGGAATCCCGGTTATCAACATTTTACCAATCTCAAAAAGTCTAAACGAAAAAATCACAGTATTATTAAGATTAGATGATTATGATGAAGGTTCAATCATGTTTGTAACAAAAAAAGGAATTGTTAAGAAAACATTAAAATCAGAATTTTCAAATATTAATAAAAATGGTAAAATTGCGATCTCACTAGATAGTGATGACGGTTTAATGTTTGTTAAAGATGTCGATAGTAATACCGAAATTATTATTGGAGCAACTAATGGTAAGGTTGCTCGCTTTGAAGCAAATGTAATACGAAATACTGGACGTAGTTCACGTGGAGTAATTGGTATGAGAATTGCTGAAAAAGCAGAAGTAATCGGTTGTTCAACATCATTAGAAGGTAATAAAGTATTAGCAATTGGAGCTTATGGATTTGGAAAAATTACTGATATTCAAAGTTATCGTATGACAAATCGTGGTTCTAAAGGAGTACAAACTATCAATGTTTCCAAAGCTGGACAACTAATATGTTTAAAAGCTATTACTGGAAATGAAGACATTCTAATAATTACTAAAAAAGGAATCGTTATTAGAATATCTGCTAGCCAAATTAAAGAAACAGTTTCCCGTTCTAGTAAAGGTGTCCGTATTATTAAATTACGTGATAATGATGAGATATCTTCAATCGCAATGTTTAAAAATAGCGAAGAAGAATTAGAAATTGGTAAAGAAGTTAATTTATATCTAAACTAATATGAGGTTAATTTATGCTTGATGCAAATTATCTTTTTAACAATTTTGATGAAGTTGTTAAAAAGTTGAAAACACGAAATTCTACAATTGAGGGTCTTGATAAATTTAAAACAATCTATCAAGCTCGCAAAACAAATTTATTAAGTTTAGAAAATTTATCTTTTGAAAAAAACAAATTTTCTAAACTAGTTGCTGAATTAAAAAAAACAAATAATTTAGCAAATTCAAAAGAATATTTTTTAAAAATTAGTGAAATTAAAAAAACTATTAAAGATCAACAAGTTAAAGCTGATCAATTTAATAAAGAATTAAACGAAATTTTATTAAATATTCCCAATATTCCTGCTGATTCAGTACCAATTGGTAATTCTGAGGAAGAAAATAAAGAAATTAAAACATGGGGTAATATTCCAAAGTTTGATTTTAAAATTAAACCACATTATCAAATTGGGGAAGAATTAGATATTATTGATTTTAAACGTGGAGTTAAAATTTCGGGAACTCGTTATCATATTTATAAAAATCAAGGGGCTGTATTAAAAAGAGCTTTAATGAATTTTATGCTTGAAAATAACTTTGATAACGGATATCAAGAAGTTTCACCACCTTTAATCGTTAAAGCAGAAACCTTAATATCAACAGGGCAACTACCTAAATTTGAAAATGATTTATTCAAATTAGAAAATCAATCGTATTTAATTCCTACTGCTGAAGTACCATTAGTTGGAATGTGAAGAAACGAAATTATTACTTTACAAGAATTACCTATCAATATTACTGCTTATACTCCTTGTTTTAGATCCGAAGCTGGTTCTGCTGGTAAAGATACTAGAGGGATTATTAGACTACATCAGTTTCATAAAGTGGAAATTGTTAAAATAACAACAATAGCAGAAGGTATTAAAGAACTTAATAATTTATTGTTTCACGTGGAACAATTATTGCAAAAATTAAAATTACCTTATCGTGTCATTGAATTATGTAGTGGCGATATTGGATTTGCAGCTCAAAAGACTTTTGATTTAGAAGTTTGATTACCAGATCAAAACTGTTATCGTGAAATATCATCAGTATCATTATGTGGTGAATTTCAATCTCGACGCATGAAACTACGTTATAAAGACGAAAATGGTAAAACCACATATCCTGCGACATTAAATGGCTCAGCATTAGCAATTGATCGCACAATTGCAGCTATTTTAGAAAACTATCAAAATCAAGATGGTAGCATTTCAATACCTGAAGCATTACAACCGTATATGAAGAACATAAAAAAAATATCATAATGAATTTTAATTAAAAATTTCATCGCGATATTTTTTTATATTATTTTTTGATTTTGGATTTTCGAGATCATTTTTATTATTTTGTGATTCTTGAATTTCTAAAAATTCTTTTCTAGTAATAGCTTCAATTTTAAAATTAGTTTTTAAGATATCATTAATAATATTAATAAAATTATCTTTATTAATATTAAAATTATCACGATTAATAATTTCTTTAAAACCAATAATTAAATTATCATTATTAATTTTTAATGGCTTAGCATTAGTTAAAAATAAAGCTGATAATAATTTCTTATTTTGAATAATTGATTGATTTAAATTAGTTCATTTTTCTTTTAAATCTAACAACAATTTAGTATCATTGTTATTAAAACATTCTGTAATACTAAAACTTTTTTTCTCTAAAATATTAGTTTGTTTTACCTGACTAATAATTTTAGATTTTACTTTATTTAAAGGTTTTATTACTTGTTTTTTAATATTAATTAATAACAATAATTGGAAATCAAGTTTTGGGTTTTTGCTACTTTGTAATACACTTTTTAACTTAATTAATTCTTTTAAAAGATTAAGGATTTTATTATAATCAACAAATATTTTTTCAGTATTATTAAGATCATCATTAATGATTCTTATTAAAGAATCCACTAGTAAAAAGTAGTCAATATTTTTTTGATTTAAACTTGATATTAATTTTATCATAGCAGATTGCTCAGCACTAATAATAGTCTTGATAATATTTATTTGAGTTTTAAAATCTAAATAATTAAACAATTCTAATAAACCAATATTATTAATTTCATCATTTTGATAAATTGCTAATTGTTCAAGATTTGATAAACTATCACGAACACAACGATCTGAAAGATGAACGATATCAAATAAAATATTATTATTTTTAATTTTAATATTTTCTAATTGACAAATTTCTTGTAAATAATTAGATAAAGAAACATAATCAACATTTTTAAAAGTGAATTTTTGCACTCTTGATAATATTGTTAAAGGAATTTTTTTTATCTCAGTTGTTGCTAAAATAAAAATTACATGTTTTGGTGGATTTTCCATTGTTTTTAATAAAGCATTAAAAGCACTTTTTGACAACATATGAACTTCATCTATAATATAGATTTTATATTTTAAATTAAGAGGATTATAAACAACTTTTTCTGTTAAATTACGGACACTTTCAACACTATTATTAGAAGCAGCATCAATTTCGTAAATATCAAAACTTTGATTATTATCAATTAATTGACAGTTTTTACATTGGTTACAAGCTTCACCTTGATTATTAGATAAACAATTAATTGCTTTTGAAAAAATATAAGCAGTTGATGTTTTTCCAGTTCCGCGAGGTCCTGTAAAAATATAAGCGTGATTAATTTCATTATTTATAATGCTTTTCATTAAAACATCTTTAATGTGTTCTTGGCCAATTAATTTATTAAATGATTTTGGACGATATTTTCGATAAAAAACTTGATATGAATCAGTCATATTACAGACCTCCTATTTTATTTTTGTTCTCATTTGATTAAAAAAAAGATTAATTATTTTTTTTGCTTCAGTTGCTTTTTGAGTTTCAATTTGTCGATATTCTTTAATGTGTAGTTTTTGAATAAGCGAGTTAAAAATTTTTATACTACTAATTGTTTTTTCGTTTTTCAACATAAAATAAACATTTTTAATTCGACTATTAATAATTGCGCCAAAACACATTAAGCAAGGTTCCAAAGTAACAAATAATGAAAAGTTATTTAGTTTTCAACTTTTTGTAATTTGACCAGCTTTGTTAATTGTTAATATTTCAGCATGATCTGAAATATTATTACTAGCTTCACGAGAGTTAAAAGACTCAGCAATAATACTACCTTGATCATCTAATAAAATAGCTCCAATTGGAATCTCTTTATTATTATAAGCTTGCTGAGCTAATCAATTAACTCGATCTCATATTTGATCTGAATTAATGTTATTAAATTCCATAAACATCATCCTTTTCAATGAAATAAAAAAACCCCTGCACACAACACTTCTCTATATGGCTGCTTCCTTCCGGACCTGACCAAATTAAAAGGTTATTGTTGCAAAGGCATATCTATTTTAACACATTTTTTTAAATAATTGAAAATTTTAATTTGCAATCTTCGTTATTTAAATTTTTTAAATTTATAATTTTTGATTTATCAATATTTACCAAATCATTTAAATAATTAACCATAATATAACCTTTATAAATATCGATAATATTATGCTCTTTTATTTTTGTAATTAACCGATTTCCAGAAACACTATTTTCGCCTCTGATCATGGCATTAAAATGCTTCCCAGCAGCAATCCCTATTTGACGGCTTTTGATTGGATCTTTACGTTCATTGATTTCGAAAAAAGAACTAATTTTAAAATTATTCTGTAAAACGTTAAAATATTTTTTATCATTAAAATATTTGTAAAGATCATAATATCTACTTTTTATTAATTTGCTTTTTTGAAATATTGTTGACATTGCTTTCGTTTTTAATAAACCATTAAAAAAATCAAAACATTTTAATTCGTTTTCAGCACCTATAAATGCAAACAAATCAACTTTGTTTTCTTCACAAATTTGATTTAATTTTAAAGAAGTTGTTTTTAGTTTTTTTAATAGATCTTTAAAACTTTCTACTTTCCAAAAATTATAATCGTATTCTTTTTCTAAATGAAAACTATTATTTTTTTCATTATATTTAACAATTCCCACTGCAAAACAAAAAGGAATAGAATTAATATCTAAATTATATTTTCTTTTGTTTTGTGAATCTAATTGAAAAGATTCAAAATCTAGAATAGCAATTGTTTTATCTTTTAGTTTCTCTAAGACTTTTTCAGCCTGGTCTTTATTAAATGAAATAAAGTGATTATTTTGTTTAATTAAATGCATAATAAACCTTCTGTTCTTTGCTGTCTGCGGATTAATAATTATATATTTATTATATATTTTACTTTTTTTTGCTAAAAATTGCAAAAAAGTGTATAATTTTTTTAGAAGTATTTTATTTTTAAAAGAAAGAATTGAGGAAAAAATTATGAATATTAATAATAGCATTAAATCTTTTAATACTAATAATGTTTGTTTTATAAGCATTAATTTTTCACAATGTGCTTTTAAACTAAATTACCGAATGCAACCTTAATTAAATTATATTAAATTGTCAAAATTTCTAATAACTTAATTATTTTTGCTATTTTTCATTAGAATTAACTTAAAAGTTATTTCTATATGTAACAAATCTTTGCAAAGAAAATAATCGTTCGCAAATTATTAAAAATTATTGATAAACAAGATTGGTTTAAAAACTAATGTTGTTTATTTTTTTATTTTAAAATAATAAAATTTAACAAACTAAACTTACAAGGAGTTAATATGAGCAATAAGAAAAATATTGGTTTCATTACAGCATTTGCTTATGTTGTTGGAACTATTGTTGGAGTAGGAGTATTTTTTAAAAATACTAGTATTGTCAATACAACTGGATCAGGATTTTATACTTTATTAGCATGAATCGTCGGGGGGATCGGAGTTCTTTTTGCAGCAATTGCATTATTAGAAATCATTACTTGTCAAAAAGAAACAGATTCAGGAGTTATTTCTTGAGCCTCAGCATTCGTTAATAAAAAATATGGGAGAACAATAACTTGGTTTTTAACTTTTCTATATTTCCCATTTATATATGCAACATTATCTTTTTATGGCGCTAATTATACTTGAGCGATTTTTGGTTACCAAGAACCTTGGTGAGCAAATTTAATTTTAACTTTATTTTACTTGAGTTGATTTATTTTAGTGAATTCTAATTTTATAAAATTACCAAATATGACACAAAACTTTGCAACCTTTTTTAAATTATTTCCCCTAATTGTTGTAGTCTTTGCAGGATTAATTTCTAGTTCAATTAGTAATTTTCATAGTAATGATATTGCAGTTCAAGGAAAGCTAATTGAAAATAAAGGATTTTTAGGAATGATTTTAGCGCTTCCAGCAGTATTTTATGCTTTCGATGGTTTCTATTATGTTTTTTCAATTAAGCGCCAAATTAGAAACGCTGATAAAACATTACCAAAAGTAGTAATTATTGGAGTTATTAGTATTATCATTTTTTATGCTTTAATATCAGTAGCACTATTCTCAAAAACAGCAGGAACATATATGGGTAAATTATCAGGCCAAGATACTGGTTCAGTAATCTATTTTGCAAATAATAGTTTCCCTTATTGATTCCGTGAAATTATTGATATATCGGTTGTGATTGCTGCCTTAGGTTCTTTAAATGGATTCACTACTGGAGGAATGAGAATGGTTAGTGATTCGATTGACACACCTCATTACTTTCCTTGAAAAAAAACTTTTATTACTAAAAATGAAAACGGAAGTCCGCGAGGAGCTGGAAAAATTTTATATCTGCTTTCATTAGGAGCGGTTGTATTTAGTTTCTTGATTGGTCATTTTGTCTTTGGTAAAACGCTTGATTTTATTGATGTTGTTTCTAATTGACAAACAGCAATTATGTTATTTATGATTGGGATCATTTTTATTTTTGGAGTTAAAAATCGCTTCAGTAATAAAATTATTGTGAAAAAAATTCCATGATTCAAAACATCAGCTATTATTGGAGCAGGATTCTTTATTATTGTCCCAATTATTTCATTAGTAGTAAACATTATTAATATGTTTAAAAATGGCAGTTGAACTTCAACTTATGCAATTTTGAATTACACTTTATTAATCTTTGTAATAATTATTTTTGTGGGCTATTTTCTAGATGTTATTTTCAAAAAAGCAGTTATAAAAAGTAATAGTGATTTTATTAAATAATTAGTTAATTATATTTATAATATTTTGTTATAATATAATGTACTTATATAATTAATAAATCAAATACAATAATTAATAGTTTGTATTTGATATGGAGGAACACTATGCTAAAAGATTTTCTTTGAGGTGCTGGTTTTTCAGGCCCTCAAACTGAGGGAATTGGGCGTAATAAATCTTTATCTGTTTGAGATTATTGATTTATGGAAAAATCACAAATTTTTAGCGAACAAACTTATGTCCGAAATAATTTTCTAAAACATTATGAGAGTGATATTAAATTAGCGAAATCATTAAACTTTAATTCTTTAAGAACTTCAATTCAATGAACTTTTTTAATTCCTGATGGTAAAAATATTAATCCTTCATCAGTTGCTTTTTATAATGATATGATTAATAAAATGATTAATAATGGTATTACACCTATTATTAATCTTTTTCACTTTGATATGCCATTATGAGCTGAAGAAAAAGGCGGTTGAAATAACCCCGAAATTATTGATGATTATTTATTTTTTGCGGAAAAATGTTTCAACTTATTTGGCGATCGCGTTAAAAATTGAATTACATTTAATGAACCAATGCTAGGAATTCGAAATCAATATCTTAATCAATTAGCTTATCCTGCGATAATTAATCATGAAAAAGCATTAAAAAGTATGCTTAATATTACAATTGCTCATAAATTAGCAGTTAAAAAATTTCGTGATCATAATCACCAAGGTAAAATTGGAATTGTTGTTAGAATTGAAATTTTAAAAGCCAATAATAAACTATCAAGTAATGATCGTGAAATTGCTAAATTATTAAATATTTTCCATTATCAGTTTTTCTTAGATGCGATTTTAAAAGGAAAACTTAATTTTCAATTTGAACAATTAATAGATGAACTAAAACTAAAAATTAATCTTGATGAAATAAAAAATCAATTTATGAAGATTAATAAAATTGATTTTTTAGGGATTAGTTATTTCAATAATAAAAAAATCGATAGTACTAAATTAATATTAAATGATAAAAAAAATTTATTTAGTCATTTAATATTAAATTATCAAAATAACCAGAAAAAACTTTTTAAAAATGTTGATAGTGCCAAAGGAATCTATGATGCTTTAATGTTAATTAAAAATAATTATCAAAATTTAGCAACTTATATAGCAGCTTGTGGAACTAGTTCTGTTAATGAAAAGCAAAGTAAAGATAATAATAATATTGTTCAAGATCAATTTCGAATCAATTATATTGAATCACATTTACTAAAAGTAAAAGAAGCGATCAAAGATTCAGCACGCTGTTTTGGATTTCATTTATGAAGTTATATTGATAGTTGAAATTGAATAAAAGCTTATCAAGAAACTTTTGGAATTATTGCTCTTGATATTAACAGTGAAGAACGCACTTTCAAAAAATCATTTTTCTGAATTAAAAAATTAAACTTAAACATTAGTTTTAATCAATAATAAAAGGATGTTTTTGTAATAACAAATTATTATAACCGTTTTTTAAAACATAAATATTATAATAATTTCTTTTTTGTAAAAATAAAGCCATGCTATGACTTTGGCGCCCACTGCGACAAACTAAAAGAACTTTTTGTTTAACGTCAAAAAATTTATGAAAGTTTTTTTTAAATCTAATCATATTTAAATTTTTTGATAATACAATATGAGAAGTTTTAAATTCTGCCCCTGGTCGAATATCAATGATTAATCATTTATCATTGTAAATAATTTTATTTATTTTTTTTGAATCAATAAAACGAATTTTAAATTTATAAGTAAAATTCATTTTTTGCAGGATTTTTTGAATCATTTTAGCCACCTTAATTAACTTATCTAATATAATGTAATTATATAATAAAACTAAAAGGAGTTTTTAATGGAATTTTTATCTAGGTGAATTGAATATTTGACGAGCCCCGCTACCCTTTGACTATTTTTCTTGGTTTTCGTCACGATTATGATGTTAGCGGCAGTAAAAGTAGTTAATTACAGTACAATAATTACGAAACACACAAAAGTTTCTAGTAGTTTTATTAGTGTTCTAGTTTTGGCGGTTGTAGCATCAATCCCAGAATTAACAACTGCAATTTTCCAATCTAGTACTAATCATCCCGATATTGCTATCAGTAATGTTTTAGGTTCTAATATGTTCAATATGACAATGACAGCAGTATGTGATTTATTTTTTATTAAACTTTTTGTTTTTAATAATTTAAATAAATATAATCGGTTATTAGTTTGAGCTGTTTTCTTTGTTAGTGCAACGATTAGTATTTTTGTTTTTACAGGATTTAATATTAACATTAATATTTTTCATGATAATGTTGGTTTATTACCAATTATTTTAATGTTAGTTTATTTATTATTTTTATTATTTTCATGGTTTAATGAAAAAAATAGTAATTCTGAATCAGAAAATGAAGCAGAAGAAAAACATCAAAAACATGGCGCCAACGTTTCTGTTAAATTAACTGTTTTATTATTAATTATTTATAGTTTAATTTTAGTAACAGCATCATTGTTATTAAATTCTTGTGCTGATATTATGGTAAAACCTTACGCTGAAGGTGGTTATAACATTGAACCACATACTGTTGGGGGAACGATTTTATCTTGAATTATGGCTGCTCCAGAAATCTTGTCTTTATTCTTGTTAATGCGTAAAGGATTAGTTTCAATGGCAATGAGTGCCATTTTAGGAGCACAAATTTTTAACTTTAGTATTTTGTTTTTTGCTGATATTTTTTATACAAAAGAAAGTATTTTTAAAATGGTAAATCACGATAAAACAATTTCTTGAATTTCTATGGGAATTGCCGTTATAGCAACAATATTACTGCTGAAAATGTTGTTGAGAAAATTATTTAAAACTAAATTCCAATCTAAAATATTTAATATCATAGCATCATCAATAATAATTTTTACATATTTATTAAGTTGAATTTTAATAATTGCTGTATAATATATTAAATAATAGTATTGATAAATATAAGGAGAATGAAAATGAAAGATTTTTTAGTAAGTTCATTATTTATTACATCTTTAATTTTAGTATATCTAGGATTAAAACAAGCCGGTAAAGCCAAAGGTGTTTCTGGTGCCTTAATGGGTTCTAATGAAATTGATTTATTTGGTAAAACAAAAGAACGTGGTTATGACAAACTAATAACTATTTTGACTTATATTTTTGCTTTTGTATTTATTTTACTTGCTTTATTAGTTAAAAAATATGTTGCTTAATATTGGAAAAAGGCGAAGTTTTTCACTTTAGCCTTTTTTTAAGTATTGATGATTAAACAAACAAAGGAGAACATAATGTTAATTAACAATAATACTCACAAATTAAAAGACCTGGTCCTTAAACATATGGAAAGTAAATATTATCGTCCATCTCGTCTAGGAAGACTAGCGACTATCTTTGAAAAAGAAGGTTTCAAATTTAAAGATATTCGTCGAGCTACTAGTATTTTAGAAGCTGAAAACAGCATCATCAAAAATAAAATGGGTGATTTTGTAGTTTTAAAAGTTCTAAAAACTGGAACTGGTAAAATCAGCATTCATAAAAAAGGATTCGGATTTATAACTCCAGATCTTGAAGACGAAAATAATAGTTCTGATTATTTTGTAGCAAGTGATTTCGCTAAAGGTGCTTACAATGGTGATCGTGTTGAATATCAAACATTTGTTTCTTTTTACCAAAAAGATAAAATTGATGCTCGTGTTATTGCTATTACTGAACGTGCTAATAACATCGTTGTTGGTTTAGTTTATAAAAAAGAAGGTCAAGTAATTTTACAATCAGATGATAATAAATTTATGCCACAATTTAAAATTTTAAATCCTGAAAAAGTTGTTGATGGTAATAAAGTAACTTGTGAAATTATTAAATATTTAGAAAATGGAACTGTTCAAGTTAAGATCAAAGAAGTTCTTGGACATAAAAATGATCCCGGAGTAGATATCTTATCGCAAATCTATCGTCATAATATTAGAATGCAGTTTAATGATGCAACAATGGCTGATGCTACTGAATTAGCTCAAGAGCCAAAAGCTGAGAACCAACCTAAATCACGTCGTGATTTAACAAAAGAAATTCTAGTGACAATTGATGGTAAAGATTCAAAAGATTTAGATGATGCTGTTAGTATTATTAAATTAGATAACGGTAATTTTGAATTAGGTGTTCATATTGCTGATGTTTCTCATTATGTAACTGAAGATAGTAATTTAGATAAAGAAGCATTAAAACGTGGGAACTCAACTTATTTAGTTGATCGTGTTGTACCAATGTTACCAGCGATTTTATCAAATGGGATTTGTTCATTAAATCCTAGTGTAATCCGTTTAACAATTAGTTGTAAAATGGAAATTGATAGCAAAGGTAAAATTGTTAATTATGATATTTTTCCAGCGTTTATTAAAACAACAAAAAGATTAAATTATGATGATGTTAATGCGATTTTCAACAAAACAGCCAGTGAAGAAACACTAACTGATCATAAAAAAGTTTTACCAACTTTAAAATTAGCTTTAGAATTATCAAATATTTTAACGAAAAAACGTCACGATAATGGAACGCTTGATTTCGATTTACAAGAAGCAAAAATTAAAGTTGATAAATTTGGTAATCCAGTTGAAATTAAAGCTTATCCTCGTGATAAAGCTGAACAATTAATTGAAAATTTAATGGTTAGTGCTAATGAAACAATTGCTCATGCTATTAATGTTAAAAAATTACCATTTATTTACCGTATTCACGAAAAACCAACGCCACAAAAAATTATTGATTTTGTGAAAATGGTTAAATTTTTCGGAATTAATACAAAAACACTTTCTCAAAAACCGACATCAGGAGAATTACAAGATTTAGTTGATAATTTTCCAGAAGGTCCAATTGCCCACATTGTAAAAATCTTATTATTACGTACAATGCAAAAAGCTAAATATAGTGAAAAACCAGTTGGACATTATGGTTTAGCATTAAAAGATTATACGCATTTCACATCACCAATTCGACGATATTCTGATTTAATAGTACATCGCCTATTAAGAAAATATTTATTCGAAGGTAACGATAACATTGATAAAGCAGAAGAATTACGTAAAATTCATGCTATCGCAACACAAATTAGTGAATGTGAAGTTAAATCTGTTGAATGTGAACGTGCTGTTAATGATATGAAAAAAGCACAATACTTCGAACAATTCGTTGGTAAGAAATTCAAAGGGATCATTGCTTCAGTTAATAGTTTCGGATTCTTTGTTGAAATTAACTCATTATTCGATGGTTTAGTTCATAGTACTAAACTAACAGACGATGATTATGAATTTATGCCAAACTCATTACAATTAATTGGTTTAAATACTAAGAGAACATTTTCTTTAGGACAAATTATTGAAGTTGTAGTTGCTGGTGCTGATCGTGCCGAGGGTAAAATTGATTTAGAATTAACAGAAATGACAATCAATCCTAACTTAAAGAAAAACCGTGCTTTTAATTCACCAAAAAGTACTAATAATAAAAAACCTAGCGGTATTAAATTAATTTCAGCTGCTCCAAAAACAGATATAAAAACAGATCCAAAAACAGATAAATAATTAAAATTAAAGGGTGATAATAATGAAACGTAAATCATATATTAGTTGAGATCAATATTTTATGAGCGTTGCTCATATATCAGCACAACGCTCTAAAGATCCAAATACACAAGTAGGAGCTTGTATTATTAACCTTAAAAATCAAATCATTGGTGTTGGTTATAATGGGTTTCCTCGCGGAATTAGTGATGATGAATTTTCTTGAGAATTATCTGATAATTTATTAGAATCAAAATATGCTTATGTTGTTCATGCAGAAACTAATGCTATTATTAACTCAGTTAATCATTTAGATGGAGCGACATTATACGTAACATTGTTTCCTTGTAATGAATGTACTAAACAAATAATTCAAAGCGGAATAACAAATATTGTTTATGATTCAGATAAATATGCTGGCCTAGTAGCAGTACAAGCTAGTAAAAAAATGCTTAAAGCATCTGGAGTACAATGACGCCAGTTTCAATCTAAAAAAATCATTTTTGAAGATTAGTTAAATTTATGAAAATTGCTAGTAATAAGAAAGCTTTTCATAATTATCAAATAATTAAACAATATGAAGCCGGAATTTCTCTAAGTGGTCCAGAAATAAAATCTTTACGTAAAGGTGAAGTCAGCATTATTGATGCTTATGTTTCAATTAAAAATCAACAAGCTAAAATTATTAACATGCATATTAATCCTTATAAATATGCAGCTGATTACATTCCTGTTGATCCAATGCGAATTAGACCATTATTATTACATAAAAAAGAAATCATTAAATTAAACTATTTAATGAAAACACAACAATTAGTTTTAGTACCTTTAAAAATTTATTTTAATAAACGTAGTTTAGTAAAAATTACTATCGGACTTGGAAAAAGTCTTAAATTACATGATAAACGAAATTTATTAAAAGAAAAATCAGATCGTAGAATAAATCGATATTAAAAAAAATTAGTTCAATGCTATGAACTAATTTTTTTTAAATGTCTGATTCAATGGTTAAGACCAGATTTACTAATATTATAATCATATTTCTTATTCATAATATGACTAAGTTCAATTAATGAAGATTCTGGATTAGCAAGTCTAACTTTAATAAAATCTTTATATTTATGATCAAGGTTATTAATTAATTTTTGTTCTTTTAATTTTTTAATAATGATTAAATGACGATTAAAACCATCATTAATTTTTTCTTGATTATAAATATCAAAATTATTTAATCGATTAATTGAATTAATGAAATCACGTGATATCCGACTATTTTCAAACATAATTACCATATCAGGAGCATTAATAAATTTTAAAAAATCTGAAACATCATTAGCTTTTTTAATATAGAAAATTGCTCGGTGCTTACGTTCTAAAATTTTAAAATTAGGAAAGTATTTTTTTAATTTTGGTAATATTTTTTTGGCTAGCGGAATATTATCAACACCAAATTCCAAATGATAAAATTTTGAATTTGGTCTTGAAACAGAACCATTAGCAACAAAAATACCATTTATAAAATATTTTAAGTAATTATTTTGGTCAATATGTTCCGGAATTAAATAATTATTACTAATATTACGATAATCAAAACCAAATAATAAATTAAAAAATTCTAAACCATTTTCAATTTCTAACAAATAAATACTATTATTTTTAAATTTTTTTGTTTTTAATACAGAAATATTAGTTTTGAATTTAGGAAAATTTTTATTAATCTTTTTATAAATTTCTTTAATAATTGTAGCGTTAGTGCTATTAAAATTAATGTTGTTAATATTTTTAGCAATTTGAGTTGTTCCATGCACGACAAAAAATCCAGCTAAAAAATATTTTAGTTGGATGATGCTCATCTCATATTTAATACTTTCTGTTTTAACTGTTGCAGAAAATGAAAAATGCATGACTTTAAAACCTCGTTACTTTAATTAAAAATTAATTTTTCAAAAGTTTTTTTAATTAATTTAGGATTATGACGGATAACACGATCTTCTGTAATTTTAATTAATGGTTCATTCATAATTCTAATTTTATGATTGTTAAATTTAATGGGAACGATCTTTTGATTCATAGATTGATAATTTTTAATAATATCATCAGGAATGATCGTTGAATTAGTTATTGCGACATCAATTACCTTTTTATTTAGATGTAATTCAATCGCATCGATATGATCTTGGGTATTATAATTTAATGTTTCGCCTTTTTGCTGCATAATGTTACAAACATAAACTTGAGTTGCTTTTGTGCTTCGTAAGACCTCTTTGATATCTTTTAAAGCAATATTGGAAATAATTGATGTGTATAAAGAACCGATTCCATAAATGATATAATCAGCTTCATTGATCGCCATAATGGCATCAGGATTAGCTTTCGCATCATCACTATAAAATATTTTCTTTAAAGGTTCTTTACTATTACCGATATTAGATTCACCAGAAATAATTTTATTATTAATAGTAACCGCATTAATATCAATTGATTTATCAGTCACTGGAATAATCTTACCAACAATGTTTAGAGCTGTTGATAATGATTCAATACCATTTTTAAAATCTTGTTGAATATCAATTAAAGCAGTAATAATTAAATTACCTAATGAATGGTTATCTAAAACACTGTTTTTGTTTTTGAAACGATAAGCCATTAAACTATTTAAAATATTTTGATTTTTGTTATTTGATAACGCAGTGATAACTTGGCGAATATCACCAACAGCAGGAATCTGGAATTCACGTCTTAAAGCACCAGTTGAAGAACCGTTATCAAAAACAGTTACAATTGCTGATAATTCAATGTTTTTAATTTCTTTTATCCCTGATAGCAAAATTGATAAACCTGTGCCACCACCAATAACAACAACTTTTGGTTTTTTATTTTCCATGATTAGATCACCTTAATTTTATTTAAATTATCATGTCATACAATAACATTATACTTGTTTGTTAAGTTAGTATATTGATTTGCTATTAAATTAGCACTAACTACTGAACGATGCATTCCTCCAGTACAAGCAAGAGCCATAACTCATAAATGTTTTCCATTAGGTTTAATTAAAGATTTATCTAAGAAATCTTTAATTGTTAAACTAATTTGATCACAATATTTTTTTGAAAAGTCATCTTTTAATACAAAATCAACAATTTCTTGATTTTCTCCAGAAATATGACGTAATGTTTCATTTCAATATGGATTTGGTAAAATACGAACATTAAAAATCATATCTAGATCTTGAATAATTCCATATTTAAATCCGAAAGATTTAAATATTAAAAGTGGTTTATCTCAAGAGTTGATATCAAAAAATATTTCAATAATTTTTTTAATATTTGCATCATCGATAAAAGTTGTGTCAATGTTGTTTCTTAATTCATCACGAATATCTAATTCTGATTTATCGAAAGCTCATTTAATATGACGGTTAATAAAGTAAGCTGATTTATAACTATAATCTGTTGTTTTTTTTATTTCAATGATTTCTTGACGACTTAATAAATCACTAATATAACCTTTTTTAATCTCTTTATTATTTGTTCACTCTGTGAAGCTAACTGCTTGAAAACCTTGGGTTTTTAATCAGTTTTTAGCAATCGTTTTACTATTCTCACAATTACCATAAATTATTGATAAATATCTCATTTTTTAATCACCAGTTAATATTATACCAAATTTTATTAGTTATCTGATATTTTAAATAACTTTCATTCTTTAAATCAATTAACAATATATTATTAAATATCATAATTTTATTTAATAATATTTATTTTGATTTATTTTGACAATAATTGATAATCATTATATTATATTGTTATAACAACTAAGTTATGTTAATTAAAAAAAATAAGAAAAAAATAAGAAAAATTTATAAAAATTAATCAGGTTATTTAACGTAAAAAATAAAAATAAAAATTTATAAAAATGGAGGATACAATATATGAAAAAAATATTTTCTACTTTGCTTGTAGGAACTGCTAGTTTAGCTGCTGTTGGAGCGACGTCGCTTTCAATCGTAAGTTGTGGTTCTGGTACTGACAATACTTCTAAATATGCTGAGGTATTAAAAGAGGCCGTTGCTCAAGTAATTACCGCAAAAAGAACAGAAACGGCAACAGTTTCAAAAGATGCTAAAAAATCTTTTGAAATCTCTATTTCTGATATTACAAAAGCCGCAGATAAAATTATCTCTGATGGTAAATTAGATATTAATGATAGTTACTTCAAACATTTATATATTTTTGGTAGTTTTACTACTGATAAAAATAATACTGCCCATAAAGATACTGTCCATGTTTCTCAAAATAGTAGTTCAAGACCAACTTCAATTACAATTAATTATGATAATACAACATTTTCAGCTGGAAAATCAACAGATGGAACACCTAGTTCTTCTTTAATTGGTGAAATTTCAATTGATATTAAAGAACGTCACTTATTAGTTATGAAAAAATTGTTAACAACAATTGATTATAACTTAAATAATACTTCTTATTTTAATAAAACTGCTCCTACATGAGGAAAAGCAGCTCCAGGAGCTGCCGAAACATTTATTAATGGTAACAACGGGAAGCCCGCTACTGCACCAAAAACTTGATTGGCAGTTTCTGCTAACCCAACTAATCCTATGCAACTAATCGGAGTTTCTAAAAATTCTCTTTGATTCAGTGATAATGGTGGAGTTGCTTGATCTACAAACAAAAAGTATACTTATAAAGGTGTTCTATCTGATTACTTAGGATTTACCTTTGATGGTAGCAAGGCTGGTATGCCAGCAGACACAGCTAGAATTGTTTGACATGGGACAACTGCATATATTTCTGCATCTCAATTACCTGGAAAAGGGTATACTACTGCGGCTGCATTGTATACTGATACATCAAAAAAAGCTTCTGTTGGTGATTTATGAATATGTCGTTTAGGCGGAAAAGCTGCCGATCATACTACAGAATATGTTGCGAAAACAGATAGTCAAGTAGCAACAATAATGCCGTTTTTATTAACAGGTTATTATGGGCCTCAGAATATAAATAATTGAAATAATAACCAAATGCTTTTTACTGGTAATTTTGATGTTGATTCTATGGGTAATTTAATTTACGCAGGAACTCACATGTCTGTAGATAAATTTAATAAAGCACAAGGTGTTAATGAATTATATGCTACAGATATAGCAAAAATAAACAATTCCAACGACACGGTTTGAAATGGTGTATACGTTAAAGGACCTTCTACAAAAGCTTGAGTAGGTATTAATAGTGCTAATCCCGATTCATCTGAATGATACCGTGGTGGACTTAAAAATATGAGTATCTCACCAAATGGTAAAGCTATTTGATTAGCATTTAATGGAGGTTATGTAGAGAAAGTAACAGTTAAAAATCCTAATACTGCTGCACCTACATTCAGCGCCTTGAATTCTAAAACTACAGGTTATACAATTGGTGGTTCTGCATCAAAAGGCGGAACAACAACAATTGTTGCAAGTAATACAGGTGTATATGGAATAATTTCAGGTGATATGGTCCACAATACTTTAGCAGGTAAAATAAAATATACTGGTTTCCTATCTAATGATATGAACACCGAAAATAAAACTACGGTATCTGGTAATACAGCCGGTACTTGATCTTATGGTTATATGGATTCTGCTAATAATGGTAAAAATGCCTTTGAATTACTTTCAACAGGTAACAAAAACCAAACTTACATTATTGATCCTAATAATACATCAGGTGAATTAATCCCAGCTACTCTAGGTAACTTTAGCGGATTCTATCCTGATGGAACAATAATTAATCCAAATGAGGGTTCAAACACTGATAAAGGATTAATTTTTGGACAAGCTACTTATGATGTTACAGGACAAAAAAGTGCTTTAACAGGTATGGTACAATATCTAAGTTCAGCACGTCAAATGTATAATGTGCCAACTGATAAAACTGCTGCAATGACTCATATTTCAGCATTAAGTGCTAATTATGGATATTTATCAGTTAATGGAGAATTATTTGATACAGCTGGTGGAACTGCTCCAACTAAAGTATCAAACTTATCATTAACTAATGGTGTACCTTTCCTAAATACTTTTGATGGAACATCAACTCCTAAAAAAGCTACATTACATTTTATCAATACTGCAAACACACTTTCAAATACTTTTGCAGGTTTAACAATTACTTATAAAGGTTCAGCTCTATCATGAACTGCTCCAGGTAAATTTATTTAAATCAATAATTAATTTAAAAACTAAACTTATTTAATAAACAAATAAGAGATTCATTACATAAAAAAAACCAATATTAAGTTATTGGTTTTTTTATTTGTGATATATTTTTTAGTTAAACATTTCTTTTTGGTGTATTAAAGATATTTTGAATTTGCTCTCAAATATCATTTTGTGGTTGCGCTGGATTTGAAAATACAGCTTTTGAAGGATCGATATGTTTATCTTTATCTTTTTTCACTAATGATGAACCTTTGATAAAAGCTAAACTACCTTGTTCATTAGCTTTTAAATCAGATACTAAACTAGTAAACTTAGTAGCGTCCTTTGCTTTTGAACTAGATGCTAAATCACCATTTTTAAGTGCTTTATACTCTAATAAAATCACACTAATATGATTACTTGCTAATCATTGACCAGCATTATCTTTTCCGTTACTCATAGTATTAGATAAAAATCTTGGTAAGAATCCACCATAAGTAGAATCTTTATGAGTTGCTACATCTCAAGTATGAGCATCTGATCCCATTTGTGCATTCGGTTCAGCGTTATACAACATTTTTCATGTAGTAGTTGCACCACTATTACCAACAACAGCAATGTAATTACCTGAACCAATTTTTTTAGTAGTAGTTCATGTTGATGAAGATGCATTATATTTAAAGATTCCTTGACCACCAAATAAATATTGAGCATTATCATTTATTTTTGTTAATGTCGAACTATGACCACAACTAATTAAAGAAAGTGATGTAGTTGAAATAGCTCCTAAAGTAGCTATAATTGAAAATATTTTTTTCGTTTTTCTCATTTTTATAAAATTACCTTTCTAAATTACATTAATTTTTAAAGTGTTTTAATTATACCATATTTTTTTTATTTAATTGTATCTATATAATTAGCTAGAGCTTGCGCAGCAATCGCACCATCGTTAACAGCTGTGGTGATTTGATAAAGATCTTTTTTATTACAATCACCAGCACTATAAATTCCGGGAATATCAGTTTCCATTTTACTATTAACATCAATAAATTTATCTGCTGTTAATATTTTTTCGTTAGCAAATTCCGTTACCGGGTCTAAACCAATATAGGGAAAAATTGCTGATATTTCTAAATCCATACGTTTTTTATTAATTGTGTTTTCTCAAGTTACACTATTAACTTCGTTCTCACCATTAATTGTTTTAACGACTGCATCTAAAATAAAACTAACATTTTCCTTACCTTGAAGTTTTTTTAAATATTGTGGTTTAGCACGAAAACCTTGACGACGATGTATGACATAAACATGTGATGCGAAACCAGCAACAAAGTTGGCTTCTTCAACAGCACTATCCCCGCCACCAATAATTGCAATCGGTTGGTTTTTATATAATGCAGCATCACAAACAGCACAATAAGATACACCTTTATGTTCTAGTTTAAGTTCACCAGGAACACCAAGTTTACGCTCAACCATTCCACTAGCAATCAACACTGATTTTGTTAAAAAACTAGCCCCGCTTTTACAAACGACACGATGATAGGGTTTTTCTTGTTTGATTTCAGCGACTTCATCACCATGATATTCGGTTCCGAACTTCATTGCATGATTATACATTTTGATCGCTAAATCAGCACCATTAATTTCTTCTTCTCCTGGTCAGTTTTCAATCGAATAAGTTTTTACCATTTTGCCACCAGGGGCATCTTTTTCAATAATTAAAGTTTTGATATTTGAACGTGATGTATAAACAGCAGCAGTCAGTCCAGCTGGGCCTGCTCCAATTATAATAACGTCTCATATTTTGTTCTTGTCCATAATTTTTAAACCTCTAATTCCATTATTAATCTAAATATATTACTGTTTTTTAGGATCGCTGACAATTTTAAGATCCTTATTGCGATAATTCTTAAAATAAATAAAAGCAATTAAAACAACTCCTAAAATAATTCAAATCGCTGACATTATTTCAGTAGTTGAAACTGATCCTCATCTCATAATATCAGATTCGTTTCTAAAAGGTTCTAAAATTGCTCTAATTGTTCCATATCAAATAAAGTATAGTGAACCAATAACACCAGTAGGAATTAATTTTGGTTGCACTCTTTTAATTTGACGTAAACCAATATAGATGAATAAATAACCAAAGAAGTTAATAATACCTTCATATAAAAATAACGGTTGACGATAAGCAGTAATTCCATCATCAGTTGATAGATACATTCCGCTTCTAATAAATTCTGGTAATCATTTTAAGCTTTCATAACTAGTAACGTGACCAAAAACTTCTCCATTTAAAAAGTTCCCTCAACGTCCCATTATTTGACCTAATAATACATTAGGTAAAATAATGTCAATTGCAACATGTCAATCTATTTGATGTCTTCAATAATGAAAGTATCCACTAGCAGCAATTACACTAGCGAGAACACCACCCTCAATAGCTAAACCACCATTACTCAAATTAATTCAATTCGATAAATGGTGATGATCAAAATCAGGATTAGTTAGATTTGATAAACATCATCAAAATCGTGCTCCAATAATTGAAACAGGAATAGTTAATAAAATAAATCAATCTAGAATCGAACTGTTTAATCCTTTTCTAACTCACATAATATAACTGATTGTGATTGCAATAATGAAACCACAAGCCATTGTCACCCCATATCAATGAACTGTAGTTCCAAAAATATGGAAGATGGCTCTTGAACTATCCGAATCATGAGCAGGTCATGCCTTTGGACTAGTTAGGACCCCTAATAAAATATTATTTAACAATTTACACCGACTCCTTCAAAGCTTTCTTTAAGCGTCTTCTTAAAAGACTTAACGTATTAATTTTATTTTTTCGTAACTTATAACTGATAACAGCAGCTTCAATTAATTCCGCCAAGTTGCGCCCTGGCGCAACTGGAATAGTAATTACTGGAATTTTACGTCCTAAAATTTGCTGTGTTTGAAATTTTTCAACTATTCTATCAATTTTAGCATTTTTATCAAACTTTTCAAGTTTTACGATTAGTTTAATCTCAGCTTCTTCAATTACTGATTGAACACCAAACATTTGAGTAATGTCAAAAATTCCAATTCCTCTAATTTCAACCATGTTTTTAATCAAAGGATTAGCATACCCTAATAAGCGTTTATTAATTTCTACAATATCAACACGATCATCACAGACGAAATAATGTTTTTTTCGAATTAATTCTAATGTAATTTCCGATTTACCAATTCCACTATTACCAATAATTAAAACACCTTCGCCATAAATACTAACTAATGTCCCGTGGACATTAGTTCTTTTAGCAAGACGAAAATCAATGTAATAACCAATTTTAGAAAATATTTCTGTAACTGTAAACTTAGCTTTTAAAATTGGAATAATATTATTATTCATTTCATCAATTTCTTTTAAAGCATTAAAGCGCTTTCCTAAAATAATAGCAGGAATATTTTGTTTTTCTAAAATGGCAAAATTTTTAATGCGTGTTTCTCGATCGAGAAATTTTAAATAAGCAGCTTCTTTTGATCCAAAGATTAAAATTCGACGGTTGCTCCCTTTTTTATAATAGTTAAAACCATTTAATTCTAAGCCCCCGCGATTAAGACCAATAATTTGAATCGTGTTATCGATGTTCACTTCACCGCTAACAATATTCAAATTAAACTCTTTCACCAATTCGGTAACTGTTAATTTTGATTTAGAATTCTTAATCACACTAATTACCCCTTAATTTTAATAAAATTACTAATTTTGTGTAAGTATAATGATTTCGCTTTTAAAACGCGAATCATTATATGTAAGATTAGAACAGTTTTAAGCGGTTCAATTGACAAAAATTTAAAAACCGCATTATTAGTAGAAAAAATATTTGTTAAATGAATACTATGTTTAAAAGTGTCATAACCATCACTTTCAATGCTATTGTCTAACTTTAAAAATAAAATATCAAGAATATTAATTTCAACATTATAACTTTGAGTTTTAAAATAAACATGTTGTTTTTTAAAATCAATTACTAAAAAACCATTATTGTTCGAAAATACTGGTTTTTGTTCAACAATAATTTCATGTTTTTTAACATAGAAGTTGAAAGATTCAATCATCTCTAGTTTAATATGCATTTTATTTTTTTTTCAAAAATAATAATTTCCCGGATATAAGAGTGGATTTTTTTTAAAAATCTTATTAAGATGCTGATTAATTTCGATTTCCGCTAATTCTCATCTAGCACCTAAATTATTATCGCTATGATTATTAATGAATCACTTTTTAAATCACATAATCAAACACTCCTTTTAATAATAATAATTCTTAATTATTTTGCTAATTTAAGAGCTGTTTCAAGTGCTAATTTCATCATTGTCGTAAAAGTATTTTGACGTTCTTCTGGTGAAGTTGATGAACCATCATATAGACAATCAGAAACTGTTAATAAAGTAGCAGCTTTTTTTCCAAGAGCATTAGCATTTGAAAATAAAGCTAAACTTTCCATTTCTACACAATCACAATTATGATTTTTTAAGATTTGTTGTCAATAATTTTCTTGGTGGTTATAGAAAACATCAGAAGCATGAATACGCGCTTTATGAATAGTGATTGCTTGTTCTTGAGCAACAGCTTCGATTGTTGCTAACAATTCTTTATCAGGATAAACGATATCTTCGTTGATTCCAAAAGCAGTTTTTGCATAAGTTGATTCACTATAAGCACTTTCTGATAAAACAATATCTTTAATCTTTAATTTATCACTATAAGCGCCACAACTACCAATTCTCATAATTGCATCAACATCATAAAATTTAAATAATTCATATGAATAAATTCCTGCTGAGGCATTTCCCATTCCTGAACCAGCGATTGTCACTCTTGTTCCTTTATAAGTTCCAGTATACATAAACATATTTCGAACACTATTAACTAATTTAATATTTTGTAAAAAATTTTCGGCGATAAATTTAGCTCGTAGAGGGTCTCCGGGCATTAAGACTACTTTGGCAATATCTTCCTTGGCTGCTTTAATGTGTGGTGTCATTTTAATATCTCCTTGTTTTTAAATTCTGATATAGCTAATAAATGTTTGGGCATGTTCATGGATTGGAATCTCGCCTGCTCATTTTAATATTCCTACTGAAATTAGGAAAAACATTAAAATTGATAAGGCATCGACTAATGTTGTTAGTAATGGCGCTGCCATTACTGCTGGGTCTAAGTTAACTGAATTGGCTAGTAATGGAAGCATTCCCCCAACTAATTTCGCTAAGACAATTACTAATCAGAGTGATAAAGAGGCGGATAACGAAATCCATATATCTAAATTCGTTAAACTATGATTTCTCACGGTGTAATAAATTACTAATCGAATAAAGTTAGCAACAAATAAACCTAAACCAATTAAAGTTCCGGCTTTTAATTCTTTTAGAAAAACTCTTAAGTAATCAGTTTTATTAATATCACCAATTGCCAGAGCACGAATTACCATCGTTGATGATTGTGAACCAGCATTCCCACTAGCCCCACTTAAATCAGGGACAATTGCTACCAAAGTAGCTGTGATCGTTGTTGATATAATTGTTGGACCAACAACACCAGTCATTGTTGTGGTTCATTTTTGAAAATAATCCAATGTTGCTTGTGAAAGCGTAGCGGATAGCATTAAAAATAATAATCAAAAGAATCGTGATTTAAAGATTTCAAATGTATTCATTTCTGTATATTGTTTTGCAGTTGGGTTAATCCCGGCCATTTTATGAATATCTTCAGTTGCTTCTTCTTCAATAACATCAATAATATCATCAGAAGTAATCATCCCAATTAGACAATTATCTTTGTTAACAACTGGTAAAACTGACATATCATAAAATTTAAAGGCATTAGCAGCGCCTTCTTTATCATCAAAAGAATTAACTGAAATAACATCTTTATGGATTATTTTAGTAATTTTAGTATTGTTAGTTGCTAAAATTAAATCTTCTGATAATAAATAACCAATTAAACGGTGTTTTTTATCAACAACATAGAAATAATGTGTTATTTCTATATCGTTGGCAGCATTACGAATTTTTTTAATTGCTCTTGCAACAGTATCGCTTTTACGTAATTGAATCATATCAACAGACATAATTGAACCAACACTATCTTCGGGAAAATTAAGTAAGCGATTAATAATATCGCGATCCTCTTTTGGAGCATAGTTTAAAATTTTCTTCGTTAAATTAGCTGGTAATTCTTCTAAAATATCAACAATATCATCATTATATAAATCAGTTAAAAGTTTTTCAATATCTTTTCTTGTTAATATTTCAACAATTTTTTTTTGATATGTTGGTGGTAAATAGGTAAATAATTCGGCCGATTTCTTCGTTGACAATAAACGAAAGAGCATAACGACTTCTTGTTCACCTCAATCAATGATATATTTTGAAACATCAGCAGCATTATGATTTTCAAAATATTTTCTAATATTTTGAAAATCTAATAATGATACTGCAGTTTTTAATTCTTGTATATTGTTTTTATCAATATCCATGAAATAACCCCCTTATGAAAGATAGTTTTTAAACAAAAATATATTCTAAAAAAGTATAAAGATCGGTACTATTAATTGCTTTAATAGAACCATTACGCGTAATACTTATTTTGCCACGTTCCTCAGAAACGACAATTGTCACAGCATCAGTTTGTTCACTAATTCCTAAACTAGCACGATGACGAGTCCCATATTTACTATCAATTTTTTTAGTTGAGACACGATAATAAGTTCCGGCTAAAGTGATTTTATCACCAGAAATGACAATTGCACCATCATGCAATGGTGATTTATTCTGGAAAATAGCATGAATTAATGATGAATTAATTTCTGCGTTAATTTCTTCCCCGGCATTGACAAAGTTTTTTACTGGTATTTTTCGTTCTATTGTAACAATTGCTCCAATTTTTTTAACGATTAATTGATCAATCGCAATACAAATATTATGGAGAATCATCTTTTTCTGTTCAGATTTTAATTTTTTAAATTTATTACTACTTAAAAATCATAACACTAATTTAGCACCGTAAGGTAAGAGAAAGATAACAACAACAACGCTTATAAGGATTGCTAATAAAGCTTTATTGCTAATATCAGTACTAACAACTATATTTTTCATTTTTTACTCCTTCAATATTTAAAAATAATAATATTCATTTTTTGATTTTAATATTATTTTTATTTTTTCAATTTTTTTATCTTGCTTATTAATAATAATAGCATTTGGTGAGTAAAAATTCACTATTTTAATAAGTTTTTTATCATTTTTAATTGTCGTGAGATCTAAAACTATTTCAATATTATTCTTTATTAAAATAATGATATTTTTTTGTAATCTCAAATTTTGGAAATTTTGATCATCGATATTAAAGATAATGCTTTTTTTAATTTTTGGAGCAGTTTTTTTAAGATTATTAATCATCGTATTAATGTCAAATGATTTTTCATTAATTTTTTTCCATGGGTATTGAAAATATAATTTAGTAATTTTTAAACGATTATCAGTTTCTAAATGTTTTAATTTTTGGTAAATCGAATAACGTTTAAAATCACTTTCCAACAAATGATCATTAGTCAGATACTTATTAAATAAACTTTTAAATTTATATTGATTCCGAATATTATAAATTAATATGGCATCATTACTATTGTTGATTTTAACAAGATCAGTATTATCTTTATGTTGATATAAATTAAACATACTATTTAATTCTTGAATTTGTTTTTTCTCTTGATTAAAATTAAATAAATTTTGACGATTAAATAATTGAACATTATTATTTAATTTTTTTAATTTCGATCAATGAATTGCAAATTTGGCATAATGGATTAGTTTATTGATTGAATAACTATGAATGCCATAAATCGCAAGCCCACAATTAAATTTATGAGAATTACTATTTTTATTAAATTTATTAACTTCATTTTGATAAAATAATAAATCATCATCGAAATCACGATTTTTTAAAAAATTACCAAAATATTTATGTGATAAATTTTTAATTTGATCAATTTTTAAAATTAATCCAAAATGCTTCTCATCAATTTTAAATTTAATCTCTTTATTATTTTGATTATTATTTAGTTCTAAAGAATCAAATAATTTTTTAATTGATTCAAAAATATCTTTTTCATTAACATGATATTGTAAATAATTAATATCAGTTTCTTGTTGAAAGACAAATAAATAAGCAACTTTGACATTTTCGCTTTGTAAGAAGTGTTTGATAATTTTGGGAGCAATCCCAGATTGAAAAACACCAGCTGTGGCAAATAATGAATTATTATAAATATTATCTAAATTCAAAAATACTTTACTAATAAAATGCAACACTAAGCTAGTAAAAGTAAAAGTTAAAATTCAAAAAATAATTATCATTGCTAAAATTCCAGCATTATCATAGCGGACATTATATTTTAATATTGCATTTAATAAAAAAATAATGATTGATAAAGGAATACCAGAGGCAATAAGAATTAAACTTAAGTTCTGTTTGAAAAAATTTCCTCTTGGGTTTCTGATAAAAATACTTTGAAAAATAATCAATATAATAATTAATATAAAAGGAATTAAAACTAATATTCCATAATTTTGATTTTTAATTAAAATGTAGACAACCCCAATAATGGTTGTGATGATCGTATGAAATTGATTTAAAAAAACACTAACAACAATAATAAATAAAAAGAAAAAAAAGTTATATAAAAAGAAAATTGTGTTTTGGCTTGATTTAAATTCTTTATTTATTAAGGATAATAAATAAAGCAATCACAAGTTTAATATTACACTTAGAAGTATTAACGATAAATTTTTCTTGTAAACATTGTTTACAAACTTATTATTAATAATTTTAAATATTATATAAAAAAATGTAAAAGCGATAAAAAAATAAAAATTTAATAAAATTGTTTCCGCTAAAAAATGCATATTATTTTTACCACCTAACCCTTATATTTAATTATAATTGAAAAAATTAATAAAAAAAATGGTGGAGATGCCGGGAATTGAACCCGGGTCCACAACCCACATAATATTTTACATCTACAGTTTAGAATATTTTTGAAAAATTCGTTTTATTTTAAGATAAATAGACAAACTTAAAATGCAACTATCTTCGAAAGTTCGCTTTTATATTTGAAGAAGAATATAAAGCTAGTCCTATAAAAACACTAGAGAAAACCTAGAACAAATCTTCAGAGTGGTTCCTTAATTTCTTTTGTAAAGAGAATTAAATTAAGCTGTAGCAGCCATCATCATTGAAGATGATGCGTTATTTAGCATAAATGTTGGAACAGATAATTTTTTTGAGTTTCCGTTTGTTGAACCTCGCGCCTTTAGGTTTGCAGACCACTGCATAAAATATTCCGTTGAGCCATGTCGAATCCAGTACATCCCCGGAGATTAATTATACCATTAATTTACAAATTCAAATAAACTAATTGACTTTTTAATAGATAAATTATATACTTTTTAAGCATAAAACTATATTTAAATTATTTAATATTTTTGAATAATAGTTACAAATTTTTTATCAAAGGAGAATTAATATGAAAAGAACATACCAACCGAATAAGTCGAAACATAAAAAAACACATGGTTTCCGTGCTCGTATGGCAAGTGCTAGTGGACAAAACGTTTTACGTAAACGTCGTGCTAAAGGCCGTCATAAATTAACTGTATAGATTAAATATATTTTATTACATTAAAGAAGGTCGTTGTTAATTATGAAAAAGCAGTTTCGATTATTAAAAAATTGAGATTTCCAAAAACTTCTTAGCAATTCTAAACACGTAATTAATGCTGAATATGTGATTTATTATAAGAAAAATAATTTTGATCATATTAGAATTGGTGTTACCGCATCTAAAAAATTAGGTAATGCTGTCAAAAGAGTTAAACTAAGAAGACAAATGCGCTCGATTGCTCAAGAAGCAAATATTTCACAATGCAATGTTGACGCTGTCGTTATTTTAAGAAAACAATTCTTGACTAATTTACATCAACAAAATAGCGATTCATTTTTAAAGTTAGTAGCAGAGATCATTAAAAAAACAAAAATTAATATAAATTAACTTAAAATAGGAAGGATAAATTAATGAAGACCAATAATTCAAACAACAATAGTCCTTATAGTTGATTTAATCCAGATGGTTCAAAACCAAAATTGTCACCAAAGCAATATA
The DNA here is from genome assembly GCA_965222755.1 of Mycoplasmatales bacterium. Taxonomy (GTDB): domain Bacteria; phylum Bacillota_I; class Bacilli_A; order Mycoplasmatales; family JABABV01; genus JABABV01. The sequence goes on from CBDCUK010000001.1 coordinate 633,821, forward strand.
TGAAAATAGCTTTAAAATTCATTAAAATATCTTTTTTCATTGTTTTATTAATGTTAACAGTTACTGCTTGTGGGCAAAACTTTTCAATTAGAACACAAAATAATATTGGTAATGGTGTTGAATTTTATCATGGCACATCAAAAGTGCAACCATTTTCAATTATGGCTCACGAAAAAGATGGCAAAGAAATCATTTCGGAAGCTAATGGTAATTCTTATCGTAATTCCCTAACAGATGATATGAAAACAAAAGATGATCAAGGAAACACTGTTGGTGTATTAAGTTTTATTCATTCGAAATATAAAAGTGAATTTCCAACAAACTATGTTGGTCGCTATTACCCAATCGTGGCAGTAATTGCCGAATCAGAAAATACTGTTACTCACACTGAAGAATATAAAGTCTATGGTGTTATTAAAAGAGATGCTGATGGGTATAAAAATATTTCCAAAATAGTTGCAGGATTTCAATATAATCCAACAGCAGCTCAAGGAAGTCAATGATCACCAAAAGCAGTTAATGCTCCACTATATGATGAAAATTCAAAAGTATATCAAGCTTCTCCTAACGGGAGTCAGTCTAGTGATATTAGTAAAAAAGTCAATACATTTAATATTAATGCTAAAGGTCTTTTATATGCTAAGAAAAATACCGATCACTATTTAAAAACTTGACGACCAATTGTTAGTTGAGCATCAGCTTGACATTATGGACCATGATATGGATTATTAGTATTTCCAATCTTTGCTTCATCAAATGCTTTATTACATTCATTTAGTAATATTGGAATTTTAGCAGTTATCATTACGATCGTAACACTTGTATTATTAATTCGTTCATTCCAATATGCGCTAAGTTTTAAAAGTATGAATCAAAGTTACAAGATGCAAGAAGTTCAAGGTCAAATTGCTGCAATCAATGCTAAATATACGCAATATAAAGATAATCCGTATATGTTGAAGAAAAAACAAGCAGAAATTATGGAATTTTATAAACGGGAGAATATTAATCCTTTCGCAATGATTATTCCAATAATCTTTACAATGCCATTCTTCTTAACGATGTGACGAGTAATTGAGGGTAACCCAATTATTAAAACAACATCATTTAATGGTCTCTATTTCTCAGTTAGTTCATGAGCTGGTTTATCACATTTACACTGAATTTATTTAATTATGTTAGTCCCTGCCCTGATAGTGCAAGTTATTCAAGTTGTACTTCCAATGGAGTTAGCAAAATTAAGACGAAAAGATTCCAGTGAAGCTGCTAAAAAAGCTGCAAAAAAACAAAACAAAATGGTTTATATTATGGTAGCCGCAATGTTTGTAATGTGTTTCATTATTCCTGCCGGAATGAGTATTTATTGAGTAGCTTCTGGGTTATTCACAATTGTGACACAATTAATTAATCACTTCGTCTTTTTAAATAAACGTACTAAAGTGAAAAAGAACTAATGTTAAAAAACTAAGTCGATATGATTTAGTTTTTTTTAACAAAATAAGAATATAATTAAACTAATCCTCAAGGAGGAATTTATGATTATTGATACTATTGTTGCTAGTGCTAGTGCGCCAATGAATCAAGCGATCGCAATTATTCGAATTAGCGGTCCAGAATCATTGGAAATTGTTAGTAAATTAACTAATAAAAAACCAACTTTTTTCAAAAAAAATCATTGTCAATATAGTAAAATATATGATGATAATAAAAATGTTGTTGATGAAGTAATGATTCATTTTTATCAAAAACCCCACTCATTTACTGGTGAAGATATTATTGAAATTAATTGTCATGGTGGTGTTGTTGTAACAAACACAATTATTGAATTAATTATTGCTCTTGGAGGCCGAAACGCAACACGGGGCGAATTTAGTAAACGAGCATTTTTAAATAATAAGATTGATCTTTCACAAGCTGAATCAATCAATGATTTAATTAATGCAAAATCAAAAATGCAATCCCGATTACAAATTAATAATATTGTTGGTAAAACTTCAAAATTAATTAAAGATTTACAAGATGAGTTATTAACTAATATTGCTATTTGCGAAGTCAATATTGATTATCCAGAATATGATGATATTGAACAAATTGATACTCCCAAATTATTAAATAAACTTAGTCTCTTAAATCATCGTTTAACAAATATTATTACTAATTCAAAAGAAGCAGCAAACATTTATCAAGGAATTAAAATCGCCATTATTGGATTACCAAATGTGGGAAAATCATCTTTACTAAATGCAATTCTTAACAAAGATCACGCAATTGTAACTGACATCGAGGGCACTACTAGAGACCGTTTAGAAATTAGTTTTAATCTTGGAGGCTTAGTAACAACTTTAATTGATACTGCCGGAATTCGAGAAACTAATAATAAAGTTGAAGCTTTAGGAATTGATAAAAGTTATCAAATTTTGGCACAAGCTGATTTAGTATTATTTGTGACAACAAGTTTTGGCCCAGAAATTAGCCAACCAGAAAAAGAACTTTTCAATAAAATTAAACAATATCGCCATTTAATTATTATCAATAAATCTGATTTACATCCAAATGAAAATACTAAGAGTTTTTACAGCACTGAAAAAGTTATTAAAATTAGTGCTTTACATAATCAATTAAATAATTTAGAAGCCGTTATTAAAAACATTTTCATTAGTAAAGATTTCAATATTTCGAATGATGAAATGGTTAGCAATCAACGACATTTAGGATTATTAATCAAAGTTAAGCATGATATTTTAGAAGCGATTGGATCACTAAAAGAAGGCATTACCCCAGATATTGTTTTAACCGATTTACAATCAGCTTGAAACAATTTATCGATCATTTTAGGCAACGCCCATCAGACAACTCTGTTAGATGAAATTTTTAAACGTTTTTGTTTAGGTAAATAATTTGTATAATTAATATATATAGCTATTAAAATAATGATAAATATTAAAAACTAATTATAAACAAGGAGTTATTATGAGAATTATAGATAGCCACGCGCACCTATGTAGTGTTAAATTTACTGATAATGATGTTGCTTTAATTTCTAAAAATGCCCAAGTTAATGGTTTAAAATATATTATTGATATTGGCGCATCTTTCGAAGAGTCAAAAGATGCTTTAAAAAACGCAACTAATTATAGTAATATTTTTGCCGCAGTCGGAATCCATCCTTTAGAATCAGATAGTTGAAACGACGATATTGAAAAACATTTACAATTAATGGCAAAGCAGGACAAAGTAGTTGCTATTGGTGAAATTGGTCTTGATTTTTATTATAAAACAGCACCAAGTAAAAAAATCCAAATTGCCGTTTTTAAAAAACAGTTAGATATTGCCAAAGAAGCTAACTTACCAGTTAGTATTCATGTTCGTGATGCTTACGAAGAAGCATTTCAAATATTATCAGCTTATCCAAAAGTTCGCGGAGTAATGCATTGTTTTAATGGTAGTGTTGAAATGATGAAAAAATTCATCTCTCTTAATTTATATATTTCATTTTCTGGAATTGTCACTTTTCATAATGCCGAAACTTTATGTGAAGTTGTCAAACAAATCCCATTAAGTAATATGTTAGTTGAAACTGATTCACCTTATTTAGCTCCTGAACCATTAAGAGGAAAAATTAATACACCGAATAATATTAGTTATACTATTGGTAAAATTGCAAAGTTAAAAAATTTATCAATTGAAGATATCGAAAAACAAACAACAGCAAACGCTCAAACTTTATTTTCGTTAAAATAAATGATTGTGAGGGATAATTATTAAAATCAAAGAAACTATTATAGTTGAAGGTAAAAATGATAAAAAGAAACTTTTATCATTTTTGAATTGTGATGTTATTACAACTAACGGCTCAGCGCTAGATAAGAAAGTTTTAAATCTTATTAAAATTGCCCATGATAAAAATGGCGTTATTATTTTTACTGATCCTGATTATCAAGGGAAACAAATCCGTCAAAAAATTCAAAACTTTCTTAACAATAGTTGCAAACATGCTTTTTTAAAAATTGAGGAAGCTCGTGGACCACGTAAAAAAATTGGTATCGAACATGCTAGCACGAAAGTAATTAATATGAGTTTGAAAAACGTTATTACTTTTCATAATAATAAACCATCAATTTCCTGAGAAGAATATTTTACTTTAAATTTAATTGGTTATAATGATTCAGCATCGCTTCGCAAAACTGTTACTGATCATTTTGATATGTTATATTGCAACGGGAAACAACTATTTAAACGATTACAAATGATGCGCGTAACTGCTGATGAAGTATTAGAAATTTTAAATAAAAATCACTTAAAGTAGGTTTATATGGAAGCAATCGCAACAAGAAAAAGAACATTGGCTATCATTGATAAATATGAGCTAACTGCCCATAAATCTTTAGGTCAAAATTTTATTATTAATGAAAATATCATTAGAAATATTATTGAAATTTCTGATCTTAAAAAAACAAATTATATTTTAGAAATTGGCCCAGGAATTGGTGCCTTAACTTGAGAGTTAGCACTTTTGAAAAAACAATTATTAGCTGTTGAAATAGATCGTGATTTAATCAAACCATTAGAAAACGAAGTTTTAAAATATTTTGATAACATTAAATTAATTAATGCAGATATTTTAAAAGTTAATATTCTTGATATTTTTAGCAAAACATTTCCTGAGTTTAAAAAAACTGATGAAATTGTTGTTGTTGCTAATTTACCATATTACATCACTAGTCAAATTATTACTCATTTATTAAAATCAGATATTATTATTTCAAAAATGATTTTAATGACTCAAAGAGAAGCCGCTCAAAGATTGTTGATTGGTGCTAAAAATAAAAAATATAATTATTTAAATGTTGTGCTACAACTTTATTATGATTTTAAAATTATGATTGATGTTTCGAAAACAAACTTTCTACCTGAACCAAAAGTAGAAAGTTCAGTTGTAGAATTCGTATTACATAATAAATTTCTAAAAATTGATAAACATCAAATGATGGCTTTTTTAAAAATTTGTTTTTCTCAAAAACGAAAAACTTTAGTTAATAATTTAAAAATTAAATATAGTTCTCAAAAAATTATTACTATATTAAATAATCTTAATTGATCAGAAAGTATTAGAGCAGAAGAATTAAAAGTAGAAGATTTTATTATTCTGTTTAAAGAGGTGAATAATTTTGATGATGCGCAGCTATCCTAAAGTTAATTTAGGATTAGGGGTTTTACCAAAATTAAAAAACGAAAAACTCCATAAAGTAAAAAGTATTATGATTGAAATAAAAGCTGAAATTTATGATATCATAACGATTAAAATTAATGATTTAGAACAAGATCGCTTTTACCACATTAAAAAAATTGGTTATCCCAATACTATTTCAAATACAATTGATATATTAAGGAAACATTATAAAATAAAATGTTTTTTCGATATTAAAATAATTAAAAATATTCCTATTGGTTCAGGATTAGGTGGTGGTTCATCTAATGCAGTAACAACAGCTAGAATAATCACTAAATTATTAAACATTCCATGAGAAAAAGGAATTTTAAAAGAATTACTTTTATCAGTGGGCAGTGATGTCCCTTTCTTTGTTGAAGGCGGTTCTTGTTATGTTGGAATGTATGGTCAATTTGTTGAACCAATTAAATTAATGTTTCCAAAAATTCAATTTATTTATAAAGATAATAAAGCAAAACTAAACTATTTAAATATTTTATTAAGACCAAAAAAACATTTTGAAACTAAAAAAATTTTTGAAATCTATGATTTATTACCTTTATCACAACATAAATTTTCAGAATTATACCAACAATTTAAGAATAAAAATATGAATTTTATGAAATTATTATTTAATGATTTGGAAATATCAGTCAATAAAATTTATAAACCAATTCGATTTAAAAATAATAAATATAAATATTTATTAACTGGTAGTGGATCCAGTTATTTACTTTTTAACCCAACTAAAATAAATTTTATATTTTAATTTACCAATATATAAGATATAATTTAAAAGACTAATAATTTTATATTTGATAAATAACAATTAGGTAAACAGGAGATAGATATGCAAGAACCAAAGTTCATGAATAAATCAGATATTTTAAAAAAATTTAAAGATAAAATCATACAATTTGTCGATATCGATAAAGTGTTTATTACTAAAGATGTTGTTATTGGTGATGATAATATTATTTTTCCTAATGTTTATTTAATAGGAAAAGTTATTATTGGAAATAGCAATAAAATTCAAATGGGAGCAATTGTAGAAAATTCTAATATTGATAATGGCAATTTAATAGGCCCTTATTCTTTCATTAGAAAAAACACGATTTTAAATAACAAAGTTACAATTGGACCATATTGTGAAATTAAAAACTCTGATATTAAAGATAATGTGACGATTAGCCACAAATCTTTTGTAGGTAATTGTTCAATAGGAAATAATTCTTCAATTGGAGCTGGAGTTACAGTTGCTAATTTTGATGGTAAAAATATTGTTGAAACAGTAATCGGAAAAAATGTTTTTATCGGAGCAAACGTTACTTTAATAGCACCAATAAAAATTGCCGATAATGTTATAGTGGCTGCCGGTTCTACAATAACCAAAGATATTGATCACCCAGCAAAAGTTTTTGCTAGAGTTAAAGAGATGACTTTGAAGGAGTTATAAAAATGAATAAAAAACATAATTGCTGCGAAGATAATAATTATAATGTTGTTTTATTTTCGTTATCATCATCAACCGAATTAGCTAGAAAAACATCAGATATTTTAGGAATACCTTTAAGCAAAGTTGATATTACCAAATTTGCTGATGGGGAAATTCTAACAGTAGCCAGAGAATCTGTTCGAAATAAAAAAGTCTTTGTTTTCCAATCTACCGATGCCCCAGTTAATGATAATCTTATGGAATTATTAATTTTTATGGATGCTTTAAAAAGAGCTGGAGCCGCTACTATTAATGTTATAAATCCTTATTATGGATATGCGAGACAAGATCGTAAAGTTCATGGTAGACAACCAATTACTAGTAGATTAATTGCCAATTTATTTGAAACAGCAGGCGCAACTCGTTTAATTACTTTTGATTTTCATTCACCACAAATTCAGGGATTTTTTAATATCCCAGTCGATGATTTAAAAGGTCTTTTCGTACTTATGGAATATTTTGCACAAAAAAATATTCAAGATTTAGTTATTGTTGCTCCCGATCAAGGTGGAGTTGCTAGAGCTCGTTATTTAGCAGATTTATTTCATGCTAAAGTAGCAGTCATTGATAAAAGACGTAGCAATCCAAACCAATCAGAAATCATGGGAATACTAGGAGAAGTTAAAAATTCTAACTGTATTATTATTGATGATATGATTGACACTGCTGGAACAATTGTCAAAGCAGCTGAAAAAGTTAAAGAATTAGGCGCAAAAGATATTTATATTGCTGCCGTTCATGGTGTATTATCAAACCCAGCAAGTCAGCGTTTAGCTAATGCTCCAGTTAAAGAAGTTGTTATTACTGATACTATTAAAACAGATCATGAAAAACATTTCCCTAAATTAAAAGTTATCTCAGTAGCTTCTTTCTTAGCTAAAACAATTAGCGTTACGATTAATAATGAATCAATATCAAACGAATATACTTCAATTATTGAAAAAATTAAGAAAATTGTAAAAAATAATGAATAAAAATAATAATAAAATTATGGCCTTTGATATTGATGGCACGTTATTAACGAAAAATCGTAAGATTCTAGATTCGACTAAATCAAGTATTAAGAAACTTCAAAAAGCCGGATACACTACTATTATTTGTACTGGTAGATTATATTCTCACTCAACACAAATCGCAGAAGAAATTGGTAATATTGATTATATAGTTTCTTGTAATGGAGCTCAAGTTTATGATGTAAAAACAAAAAAAATCATCTATACTAAACCCCATGATACTAAAAATGCTCATTTAATTATTGAAGAGTTAAAGAAAATCGGTATTGGAGCAACAATTTATGGTGAGCACGATGTTCACTATTTACATCATGATAATGATGATAAATCATTAAAATTGTTCGAAGGTTATTATCGAAATTTTAAAAGTCATTTAAATGATAAAAATGTGCAACAATTTATTGATAGCCATAAAATTTTAAAAGTTTTAATTTACTTTGAAGATGTTGATAAAGCTGCCAAAATTACGAAAGAATTACAGGAAAAATTTCAAGATTTTGCTTATATTGTTAGAGGATCTGAAACAGCAGTCGAATTTAGTGTTAAAAACACTTCAAAAGCAACTGGTGTTCAAGAAGTTTTAAAACGTTTACATTTATCAGCTAATGATTTAGTGGCTATTGGTGACTCAGAAAATGATATCGAAGTTTTAAAAATGGCTAATTTAGGTATTGCTATGGGTAATGCGCTAAAAATTGTTAAAGAAGCATCTGATGTCGTCACTAAAGATAACGATAATCATGGAATTGAACACGCAATCAAAACTTTCGTTCTTAAAGATAATAAAGAAAATGATAAATAATTTATGAGTAATTTAAAATTAATCGTTGGACTTGGTAATCCGGGAAAAGAATATCAAGCAACGCGACATAATATTGGATTTAGCGTTATTGATAATTACTTAGATAAAAATAATATTAGTTTTGATAAAAATAAATTTAATGGTATTTTCATCAAAACTAGAATTTTTAACCAAGATGTTATCATTGCTAAACCTTTAACTTATATGAATTTATCAGGAGAGTTTGTTGCTAATATTAAAAGTTTTTTTAATATTAGCATTCCTAATATTTTGGTTATTTATGATGATAAAGATTTAAATAGTGGTGCATATAAATTGCGTCCTAAAGGATCAAGTGGGGGTCAGAATGGAATGAAAAATATCATTAATCATTTAAAAACTCAAGATGTTAAACGTTTGAAAATTGGTATTGGTTCAGATAAACCTTTTAAAACCCGAGATTATGTATTACAAAAATTTAGTAAAGATCAAAAAAAATTACTAAATGAAGTTATTGATCTTAGTACAAAGATAATTGATGATTTTATAAAAGATAGTGATTTTACTAAATTAATGAATGATTATAATTAATGATCATTCCTCAATTAAATCTTTCACATAATCAAAAATATTTAGTTGGTTGTTCGGGAGGACCAGATAGTATTTTACTTTTGCATATTCTAAAAATGCAAAAATACGATATTATTGCTTGCCACGTTAATTATCATAAAAGAATAACATCAAATCGCGATCAAAAAATTATGATAGATTTTTGTCAACAAAATAAAATTGAGTTTCAAATATTAGAAATGAATCAAGAAAATTATTCAAAATACAAAAAAATTAATAATTTTCAAAATAAAGCTCGAAAAATCAGATATGATTTTTTTCGAAAAGTAGCAGATGAAAACAATATTAACAGTGTTTGTATAGGTCATCATCGTGATGATTTTTTAGAAACAGCAATTTGACAAGAAGAAATTAAAAAAACCCAACTAAATTTTTACGGTATCAAAGAATCAATAAATTTATTTGGATTAAATATTTTTCGACCATTAATGAATTATTATAAAACTGATATTTTAGAATATTTAGATCATCATGATATTAAATATGGGATTGATGAAAGTAATAATAGTGATAATTATACTCGTAATAAAATACGTCATACATTATCGTCTAAAACTCTGAATCAAAAAAATATGATGATTAAACATTACCAAGATCTCAATAAAAAGTTGGCAGTTTTAGAAATAGAAATTAATAATGATTTTATCAAATGACAAAAAAATAATTTTGAAATTGATTTTATTAATAATGTCGATATTATAAAACGAAAAAGATTAATATTTAAATATATTTATAATTATAATTTAGAAGTTAGCTTATCTGAGAGCAAATTAAATTCAATTTGTGATTTTTTATTAAAAAAAGATCACCGAAAAATGTATCGAATCGGGAGTCAGATATACTTAACTAAAAAAAGAAATTTCCTTGCTTTTATCAGTAAAAAATAATATAATTATTTAATCTAATAATATAATGAAAATTTTTGCAATTTATCGCAATTTATCATAAATTAGATAATTAATATTTTGAATATTTATAATTAATAATGAATTACCTATTGAGTGAAACAGATTAAACAATAAAGTAAAAAGTTTTGTTCAAAGAAAGTGAATTTAATAATGAAAACTTCAGATCCCCGTGTATCAGAAATACTTATTACTTATGATCAAATATCAAATAGGGCAGTTGAAGCTGCTAAATGAATTGATACAACATATGCAAATAAAGAAGTTATTTTAATCGGTATTCTTAAAGGTTGTATCCCTTGAATGCAAGAAGTATTTAAACATGTATCAATAGATGCTTCGATTGATTTTATGGCAATTTCTTCATATCACGGATCTCATAAAAGTTCTGGTAGTGCAAAAATTGTTATGGATATAAATGCTGAAATAGAAGGTAAAGAAGTTATTATAATTGAGGATATCGTTGATTCTGGTATTACAATTAGTAAAATTAAAGAATATTTACAAATTAAAAAAGCAAAAAGTGTCAAAATTCTAACATTCCTAAATAAAAAAGAAGGTCGCAAAGTTAATCTTGAAGTAGATTGAATTGGCTTTGAAATACCATTTAAATTTTTAGTAGGATTTGGATTAGATTATGAAGAGAAGTTTCGTAATTTACCATTTGTTGGAGTATTAAACGAATCAGAATATAAATAATATATTATTAAAAATTATCTCAACCATTAGATAGGAGAGATTATAAAGTTATGAACAATAATAACAACCCAAATATAAAAAATAACAAAAAGAACAAGAACAAAAATAGCTTATTAATACCTTTGATTATTATTGGTGTAATACTATTGTTAATTATTATTTATTATGTTTTTCATCATAATAAATTAATATCTCTAGATCAATTTAACACTTGAATAACTGATGCCTCACAAGGTAAGGGTCATTTCGGAAGTTTAAAATTTGATGATAATTATCATAATGCTAGCGGAGTGTTTATTGACGCTTCCGGTGTTAGCCATCGATTTGTTGTTGGTTTACCACCTGTAGGAGATTCTGTTTATTCAGGAATCATCGCAGCATTATCAGGAGCTGGAATTAAATATAATTATCAAAACTTTTCAGCACCAACATTCTTTCACACATTTTTAACAACTTGAGTACCATTTATTTTAATTTCTGGATTAATTTTTTGATTATTCACAAAAATGTCTACTGGAGGAGCAGGGAGTAAATTAACATCTCTTGGAAAAAGTAGAGCGCGTCTTGAAAAATCTAGCGTTAAATTTAGCGATGTTGCTGGTAACGAAGAAGCCAAGCAAGAAGTTCGTGAAATCGTTGACTTTTTAAAATTTCCTGCAAAATATTTAAAAGTAGGAGCTCGTATTCCTAAAGGGGTTTTACTAGGTGGAGCACCCGGAACCGGGAAAACTCTATTAGCCAAAGCAGTAGCTGGGGAAGCTGGAGTACCATTTTTCTCAATGTCTGGTTCAGAATTCGATGAAATATTCGTTGGTGTTGGAGTTGCGCGTGTACGAAGTTTATTCGAACAAGCGAAAAAAAATGCACCATGTATTATTTTTATTGATGAATTAGATGCTGCAGGACGTAAACGTAATTCTGGTCAATTATCAGTTAATGAACAAACATTAAATCAATTATTAACAGAAATGGATGGATTCAAAACAGCTCAAGGAGTTGTTATTATTGGGGCTACAAATAGACCCGATGTCTTAGATCCAGCTTTATTAAGACCTGGTCGATTTGATCGTTTAATTACAATTGCTTTACCCGATATTAAAGAACGTGAAGCAATCTTAAAAGTTCATTCACGTGGTAAGAAATTTGATGATTCAATTCTATTTTCTAATATTGCAGCTAGAACACCTGGTTTTTCAGGAGCGCAATTAGAAAACGTTATTAACGAAGCATCAATCCTAACTGTTCGTAATAATATTCCTTTAATCACAAGAGAAGAAATCGATGAAGCGATTGACCGAGTATCATTTGGTCCGGCAAAAGTATCACGTATAATTTCTCCTGAAGAAAAACAAATGATTGCTTTTCACGAATCAGGTCACGCTGTTGTTGGTTTAAGTTTACCTGATGGAAACATTGTTCATAAAGTAACAATTATCCCTCGTGGTCAAGCTGGTGGATATAACTTAATGATGCCTCGTAAAGAGAAATATACAAAAACAAAACTTGAGTTATTATCTTCAATTGCATCATATATGGGTGGTCGCGCTTCTGAGGCTATTATGTATGGTGAAGACCAAATTTCAACTGGAGCTCATAATGATATTGAGCAAGCAACAAATATTGCCCGTAAAATGGTAACCCAATATGGGATGTCTAGTTTAGGAGCAGTTCAATATGAACGCGAAGAAGGGTCAATGTTCTTAGGAGCAGATCGTAAAACACGTGATTATTCAGGACAAATTGCTTTTGAAATCGATAAAGAAGTTCGAGCTATTATTGAAGAAGCATATAAAAAAGCGAAAGCGATAATTGAAAAACGTAAACCGTTATTACATGCTTTAGCTGATGCTTTAATTAAACAAGAAACTTTAGTAAAAGAAGAGATTGAGTATATTGAAAAACATGGTAAATTACCAACTAAATCTGTGGTAAATACTAATGACAAAAATCTTAAATCAAAATTGCAAAATGCTGTTAAAAATATTAATAACGAAAAAGAAGTTCAACCAACTTCAAAACTTGAAATTAATAAAAAATGATTGAAGCAAGAGCCTTCAAAAACTAAAGTAAATGCAAAACCAAAAACTAAAGTAGCTCAAAATTCAAAAACAACAAAACCAAAAGATACAAATTCGAAAGAAAAAGTTTAATTTAATAACAAAAAATAATTTATTAAAGTGGTAATTTTAATTGCAAAATTAAGATTACTGCTTTAGTAATGTAATGGTGGTGTCAAAAATGACAATTGAACAATTCCAAAATATTTTAGCAAAACATAATATTAGTGTTAGTGAAGATCAACTTTCACAATTTGAAATATATTTTAATTTGCTAACCGAATGAAATCAGAAAATGAATTTAACTGCAATAATTGCAAAACCAGCAGTTTATGAAAAACATTTTTTCGATAGTCTGATCATTATGGAAAAATTAAGTTTTAATAACCGTTCTTTGGCAGATGTTGGATCTGGAGCAGGATTCCCAGGAATTCCTTTAAAAATCTTAAATCCAAATATGCAATTAACTATTATTGAACCGAATAATAAAAGATGTTCATTTTTAAAAGAGTTAATTACTACTTTGAAATTAACAGATGTTAAAATTTTAAATCAAAGATCAGAAGATCTTAAAAATTTAGCTAATAGTTTTGATTTTGTTTGTTCGCGTGCCGTTGCAAAATTAAGTATTTTATTAGAAATAACTAGTTTCTTAGCAAAACCACAAGGAATTATTATTGCCTTTAAAGGTAGAAAATTTCAAGAAGAAATTGATGAGGCTAAAAATGCCTTTGACGTTTTAAACTTAGCTATTAAAGAAATTCAAATTTTAAAACTATTTAGTAACCAAGACATTAGAGCAAATATTATGATTGAAAAATTAAAAAATGCAAATTTAAAATATCCGAGAAATTTTGGACAAATTAAAAACAATCCTCTGTAGAGGAAAAGGAGTAGCACTATGTTTAAAATCGGTAATGTAAAAATTGAATCACCAATTATTTTGGCGCCTATGGCAGGAGTTACTAATGTGGCTTATCGCATTTTAGCAAGAAGATATGGTGCTGGATTAGTTTGTGCTGAAATGGTTTCTGATATGGGATTAATTTCTGGAAATGAAAAAACATGAAAAATGCTTCGTGTTCACCCAGAGGAACATCCGGTATCAATGCAAATTTTCGGATCAGATAAAAAAACAATTTTAGAAGCTGCTAAAATCGTGGATCAATATAGTGATGCTGATATTATTGATATTAATATGGGTTGTCCGGTTCCAAAAATTGCTCTTAGATCTCAAGCTGGATCAGCATTACTAAAAGATATTGATAAAATTAGAGATATCATTAGTAGTGTTGTCAAAGTTGTAAAAAAACCAGTAACTTTAAAAATTCGATCTGGTTGAGATGAAGAAAGCATTAATGCTGTTGAAATCGCTAAAGTTGCGGAAGCAGCTGGGGCTAAAGCAATTATTGTTCATGGTCGAACTCGATCACAATTTTACCGCGGTAAAGCTGATTGAGATTTAATCAAAGCTGTCAAAGAAGCTGTTAAAATACCTGTTATTGGTAATGGTGATGTTAGTGATGCCCAAGACGCTCTTGATAAAATTAATTATTCAGGAGTAGATGGTATTATGATTGGTCGCGGAGCACAAGGAAACCCTTTTATTTTTGCAGAAATAAATTATTTCTTAGCTCATAAAAAACATTTGCCAAGACCAAGCGATGAAGTTATATTAAAAACAATTGTTGAACATGCTAATAACTTGATTGCTTTAAAAGGTGAAAAAACGGCGATTTTAGAAATGCGTGGACATTTAGTTAACTATGTTCGTAAAATGCCTAATAATAAAAAAATTAAAAATGAAATTTATAAAATTAATAATTTAAAAGAATTAATCGATATTTGTAAAAAATATTTTGACATGAAAGGAAAATAAAGATGAGAAAATTCACTGAACAAGAACAGATTAGAAGAGATAAATTAGCATATATTAAAGAAAATCATTACGATCCATTTGGTTATACTAAATTTAGCAGTAATAGTAATTCAAAAGATTTAATTGCTAAATATGAAAATTTTTCAAAAGAAGAAATTAGTAGTTTACAACAATCTCCAATTATCATAGCGGGACGTTTAATGTCGCGAAGAGGATCATTTGCTCATATTAAAGACTCTTTTGGAAAAATCCAACTTTATATTCCTAAAAAAGAACTTGATGAAAAAACCCAAGATCTAATCAAATATTTAGATTTAGGTGACATTATTGGGATCGAAGCTAAACTAATGAAAACTAATAGCGGAGAACTAACATTAAGAGTTCAAAAATTATTCTTATTAAGTAAAGCACTAAGACCATTACCAGAAAAATTTCACGGTCTAGTTGATAAAGAAGAACGTTTTCGTCGTCGCTACGTTGATTTAATTATGAATGACAAAGTGAAAGAAACTTTCATTATTAGAAGTCAAATAATTTCTTTAATGCGCCAATTTTTCAATCAGAAAAATTTCATGGAAGTTGAAACACCAGTTTTACACTCTATTTTAGGTGGAGCAGCAGCAAAACCGTTCATTACACATCATAATGCTTTAAGTCGAGAATTTTATTTACGTATTGCTACTGAATTACATTTAAAACGTTTAATCGTTGGTGGTTTTGATGGTGTATATGAAATCGGACGTATTTTTCGTAATGAAGGAATGGATGCAACTCATAATCCAGAATTCACATCTTTAGAAATTTATGCCGCTTATCAAGACATGGAATATATGATGGGTTTAACGCAAAATGTTATTCAATATATTGCTAAAGAAATCTCAAAAGTTAAAATTAATTATAAAGGTCACGATTTAGATTTGAGTCAAGATTTCCGTCGTGTTCATATGGTTGATTTAATAAAAGAGAATACTGGTGTTGATTTCTGAAATGACATGACATTTGCAAATGGAAAAGCATTAGCAAAAGAACATCATGTTAAATTAGAAGATCACCATCATAGTATCGGACATATTATTAATTTATTTTTTGAAGAATTTTGTGAAGAAAAAATTATTGAACCAACATTTGTATTTGGTCATCCAGTTGAAGTTTCGCCATTATCAAAAAGAAATAATAAAGATTCTCGCTTTACTGATCGTTTTGAATTATTTATTTGTCAAAAAGAATATGCCAATGCTTTTGCTGAATTAAATGATCCAATTGATCAATATCAACGTTTTGAAAATCAATTAAAAGAAAGTTCGCTAGGTAATGAAGAAGCTAGTGGAATGGATATTGATTTTATTGAAGCTTTAGAACACGGAATGCCTCCAACTGCCGGTTTAGGAATTGGAATTGATCGTCTAATTATGCTATTTACTAATAATGAAACTATTAGAGAAGTAATTTTCTTCCCGCATATGAAAGAACGTAATGAATAAAAAACCATTATTATCAATTGGAATTCCAACTTATAACAATGCTTATTATTTAGGGATGTTATTAGATAGTATTTTATCAAGCGCTAAAGGATTTGAAGAATATTTAGAAGTCGTTGTTTTGGATGACGGTTCAACTGATAATACGATAACAATTGTTGAAAGCTATGTTAAAAAATATCACTTTATTAAATTGATTTCCCAAAAAAACCAAGGTATAGCTAATTCCCGAAATAATCTTTTAAAATTAACCAATTCTAAATATCACTGATTTATAGATAGCGATGATATTTTAAATTCAAATGCAATTTCTGAAATTATTAATTTAATTAAAAGAAATCCTGGTGTAGAAATAATAAATATAAACATTGGTATTTTTCATAATAATTCAAATGATTTTTCTGATATTAAAAAACTGGATAATTATAAACTAGCGATTAATTTTGAATATGCTTCATTATGAATCAGAATTATTAAAAAATCTTTATTTAAAAATGAAATCTTTCCAAATATTGCTTATGAAGATTTAGCAGTAGTTTTTAATGTTATTAAAAAAGCCAATGTTAAAAATATCAAAAACATTACAAAAACTTTATTATTTTATAGAATTCATAGTAATTCATTAACGCGTACTAAAAATGATAAAATTTTTAGTTTGATAAATGCTTTAGAATATGGTTCTAAAAATTTAACAATTTTAGAAACAAAAACTCTTTACCAAATTCATTTAATCACTTTTAATTCATATTTTATTTTCAAACATAAAAGTCTTACTTATAAAGAAAAAAAACAAAAAATAAAAGCTAATATAGATTTAATGAAATATACTTTTGGTAAAAAAGCTTTAAAAATCGAAAAAAAACAAATGAGTTTTCGAGTAAAAATGGCTTTTCTATTAATCAAATATCGTATGTTTTTAGTGTTTAAAATATTATCAGTATTTTCTAATCGCGATTAAATGTGATATCATATATTTAATTATTCAATAAAATTTAAACAGGAGTATTATGTTGCAAATTAATCTTAAAAATCAGATTATAAAATATACTAATAACATCATTAGTATATTTTATAATATAGATATTAATTTATTTGTAACTAATAACTTTGAAAAATTAAGTTTTTTTAAAAAAAGAAAATTAATTAAGCGCATCTCAAAAATTAATATTGATGAAATAATTCAAATTAATAGTTGAGCTACGGAAAATCAATTATCAAAAAAAGACTTAAAAATTTTATATAAAAAATTATTAAAATTTCATAAATTATTAAAAGATCTTAATATTGAATTTCAAGATTTTGCAGATTTATTTAATTTTATCAATTCATATAATATGGAAATTATTGATCCTGAAACAAATCATTCTTCAGTGTCTTTTAATTTTTCAAAAATTGAAAAAAATTTAAAACATTGTACCTGATTAGAATAAATACCTTTTAGTTAGTTTTGTCGAATTAACTAAGGAGGTAGTAAAATATCAAAAATTTAATCAAATCATCTTTTAGAGCGCTCGGGTTTAATAAATTACCTATGATAGCTCTAACTATTATGATTTTCTTTACGTCTGCAGTTTTTACTTTATTAAATGATACTTCTAATACTTTTAGAAAATCCTACGATAATTTTGTGCAAGTAGGTAATTTGCATGATTTTACAATTAAGGAAAATTTTTCTGTTACCGGAGAAGTTAATTATCAAGTAAATGACTTAGCGTCAAAGACTAATAATTATAATATGAAGTTAGTGTTAGCTGATAAAAATTCAGTTGAGTTAACTTACAACGAAAATACTTATAATCTTAATATTAATGATTCACAAACAAATTTACTATTTAAAAAAACAACTAACCAAGACAAAACAACACCAAAAATAATAATTAATAATACTGAGGGTCAAATATCGGTCACTGAAACTAAAGGAAGCAAAACAACAAGCATTATTAGTGAATTAACTAATAAAACTTTTTTTAATACAATAGTTAACTTTCTAAATACTGATACAACAGTAATGACTAAAACAAAAGTAATAGTTAATATGAGTTGAAATCAAAGCAAAACAACGCTTGCTTATTTAGCATATTTTAAAGAATTACAAACCGAAGGAATTACTAATGATAAAGCCCCTTTTACAATTAATGTTAATAGTAAAATCGGGACCTTAATAAATAATTCTTTATATAGTAATGAACAAAATACAATTAATACTAATATCCAAAATTCTGAAGAATATAATTTTATTAAAGAATTAAAAAACTCAAGTCAATATCAAGGTATTGATGTTGATCAATTTAATGCTATTAATATTAATAGTTCAGCAGATAATAATTACTATAAAGTAATATCAACCCAAAACCATTATGATGTTGATAATTCTTTAAGTTATGGTAATAAAAATTTACCAATTAATAATCCTGATAATTGAAGTGCTAAAAATATTGATAAATTAAATGTTTTTAGTGGTTCTGGATTAGTAGCACCTGATAAATATAGTGTTTTAAAGCAAGCTCTATTAAATCAGAATAAAAAAATTCCAAAAGATGCAACTTGATTAGATCATGGTTCAACTTTAATCGCTAGTTGAAAAGGTGCACTAATGCCAGCTTCTGCGAGTATTAAATCAATCTCAGCAACAGTTGCCAATATTTCACCTGGATTTGCAAGTGCCCATAATAAAAAAGTTATTTCTGGTGAATTAGCTACTCAACTAAATACTTTCTTAACTGAAGGTCAAGGTCAATCTAAATATGACGTTGATGCTTATATGGCGTGATTAAATGCTTTACCTGATCAATACAAAGTTAAAGTTGATAACACTTATTTTGTTATTCGAGGAATTAGTTTAAGTCCTGATTTTATGTATCCTATAATGGATGCTCAGCATTTAACACCAAATCCTTCAAATGAAGCACTAGTTTATACTGATTGAAGAGGGTACGAAGGAACACATACGGCTTTCCGAAATAATCCTTTGGAAAAATTTTTAGTAGGAACATTTCCTACTGGTTCTTCAAGTAGTACAAAAACAAATATTTTAAATTATATTAATACTGAAGCTCGTAAAGTTATGAATTTTCCGTCTAATATTAAAATTGCTTCTCTAAATAATGATTATGCCAATAGCGGAATTTCTGCTGCAAGAATCGGTTTTATTGGAACTTTAGTAAATACGATTAATCATATTTCTTTTGCAACAATTATATTTTTAATTGCTCTAACAGCATTTATTAGTATTATTATTACATCGAAATATATTACATCTCGAAGATCTAGTTTAGGAATTTTAAAATCACTTGGTTATAATAATTTTAAAATTGCAACATCGTTATTAGTATTTGCGGTTTTAGCTTCCTCGATCGGAGCAACAACAGGATATTTATTAGGATTGTCATTACAAACTCAAATGATTAATTTATTTATTAATTATTGAACAATCCCAACAAATACGATTCGTTTTTCTTGAATCTCATTTTCAACAATGTTTATTTTACCAATTGTTGGATTAAGTTTATTAACTTACATTGTTGCTTTTGTAAAACTAAGAAAAAAACCAACAATTTTAATAAATCCTTCTTCAGGATTTAAAGTTAATATTTTAGCAAAACATTTCACAAAAATTTTTAATGGTTTCAAAGCGCCAACAAAATTTAAATATTCACTAGCGTTTTCTTCAATTGGTAAGTTATTAACATTAACTTCAATTATTGGAGTAACAATCACAACAGCGACATTTTATTTATCAAATCATAATTCTTTTGCGAATGCACAAAAAAGTACACAAGCAGAAATGCAATATAAATTTGCTGTTGATTTAGAAAGTCCAACAATTGAAGGTGGCGATTATCGCGCTGTTCCGTTTAAACAATTAGGTTTTACAAACGATGCTTTATCAATGAAATACATCGATGCCGTTTTATCTAAAAAAGGAGCACCATTTAATACTAATTCAGTTTATGGTCAAATTCCAGCTTCACAATCATTTCCAATTTATAAACAATTAACACATCAAAAAGAATTAGGTAATATCCATTTTCCATCTGTTTTAGATTCTCTACCCTCTGCTAATGATCCCTATTATTTAGAACAACATGTGCAAACAAAATTTTCTCTTAATTCATATTCTGGTAGTGGTGCTTGAAACATTGCTGTTTCAAAAATGCCACCTAATCAAAGAGCCGCTATGAATAATGAATATAATTTTATGATTGCATCAATGTTGCAAGATAAAAATAATAATATTACTTATATTAATCCTGTAACAAGCAAATCAACTACTAATACGGTTGCAAATGTCACACAAATATTTTTTAATAATGATAAAAACCACACATTAAAAACATTAACAGGAATTTATGCTTTATGACAAAACCAAGGTACAGGACCATCAAGTCCCTTCGTTTCGTTAATGACTTTCGGATTAAATAATTATGATTCGTATCGTCTAAATTATGGATATATTCCATTAGAAACAAATGATGAAACATATAGTTCAATTAATGGACCTATTAAATCAATCAATGGTTCTACTAATATTCATCGTGCTGACGGTAAAGAATTAGAAGACCAAAAAATTATGGGAATTAGTGAAAATTCTAGTTTCATTAATTTAACAAATGATAAAACCTCAATTAATAATTTATTATTTAATGGTTCAGCAGCAAATCCATTAATTATTAATCAGTTTGCTAAAAAACAATACAACTTAAATGTTGGTGACTACATCTCGTTTAAAGTTGTAAATGATATTTATCGTTATCAGCGACATATTGAAAATAATCCTCTTTGAACAAAACCTGGATTAGTACAATCAAGATTTAGCACTGAATCAACAACTCAATTTAAAATTGTTGGTATTAGTGATAGTTATCAAGGTTCCGAGTTTTTCACTTCTCAAGATTCTGCTAATTATGCATTAGGATTTGATGCTATGAAGAGCATTCCTAAAATGATAAATAGTAAAAATGTAGACGTACCATCAGAGCGAAATACAGAATTTCCACTCGATGATCCAATGTCAACATCTTACAATCATTCAAGTGATCCAGAAAAAGGAGTTTTTGGGAGCGTCAATACTTTTATTGCCGATGATGCAAATGGCCAAAATCAAAAAGTTCATTTTAATGGAATTTTTTCAAACAATAACACTGATGTTTATTTAAGTAAAACAATGAATATTTATTCACCATCAGGATTATATCCAGCGATGGATGGCTTCGATCCTAATGATCAGAGCGCGATTGACTTATTAAAAAGTTCAAGAACAATCAATGCTTTTAAAGGCTTGAATATCATTAATAACAATTCATTAAATTCACAATCAATTGATCCGACTAACTTAATACATGAATTTAATAATATTTATGGTAAATCAATATATTTATCTTCTGTTATTAATGTGACGCCTAAAGATGCTAGTGACTTTATGTTTACTAATTTTACTTTTATTGAAAATAGAATTGAAAAAATTATCTTTATTACAATGTTAATTATTTCATCAATTATTACGATTACAGCATCTAATATGGTTATCTCTGATCATAAAAATATTATTTCTAATTTAAAAATTTTAGGATTTCGAAACCGTGAAATATCAAATATATTTTTAGCAATTTATACACCGGCATTAATATTGGGAGGATTCTTAGCAATCCCGTTAGTATCCTGGTTAATAAAAACATTTAACTTTGCGATTTTTAAAAACACTTCAATTTATATTCTTTCACCATTACATTGATGATATTTTGCAATTTCTCTTGGAGCTGTAGTTGTTATATTTAGCTTTAGTTATTTATTAGCATGAAAAACACTATCGAAGAAAAAAGCAATTGATACATTAAAAGAAAGGGGAAATTAATATATGAAAAAACAAAATTCACAAGATAAAAATAAATGAAATAAATCTTATAAATCACAGTATGCTAAAAACGCCATTAAAGTTGATGCAGAAAAAATTCGGAAAGAATATAAAGATCATAAACACCAAGATAAAATTTTAGTTGATGAGCATAATAATAAAAAACATACTAAAACTTTAACTAAAAAAATTAAAAAACAAAATAAAAAAAGAAAAGGTGTTATTAAAAGTATTAACAAACCTGGTTTAATTATTGAGGCCAAAGGTTTAAATAAATACTATACTAATGGAACGATCTTTTCTCATATTTTAAAAGATATTAATTTAGAAATTGCTGCTGGGAAATTTGTTGTAATTTTAGGACCATCAGGATCAGGAAAAACTACTTTATTGAATGTTATTTCAGGATTAGACCGAGCAACTGATGGTGATCTAGTTGCCATAGATCATAATTTATCTTTTATGAATGACAAACAACTAACAGAATTTCGCCGTTATAATACAGGGTTTATATTTCAAGAATATTATTTATTACCTAATTTAACAGCTGAAGAAAATGTACAAATGGGTTCATATTTACAAAAAGATAAAAAGAAAATCATTTCTGTTAAATCAATTTTTGAAAATATTAAAATGAGTGAACACTCTAAAAAATTACCATCACAATTATCTGGTGGGCAACAACAAAGAGTTTCAATTGCTCGAGCAATCACTAAAAATCCGCAATTATTATTTGCTGATGAACCAACAGGAGCCCTTGATCACAAGGTTGGTTTAGAAGTTTTAAAAACTTTAAAAGACATTAATAAAAAATTCGGAATGACAATTATCTTAGTAACGCATAATACTAAAATTTCCAAAATTGCTGATATGGTAATTAAGATGAAAGACGGAACTATTGATAGTGCTACCCTTAATAAAAAACCACTCGCAATTACAAATGTTGATTGAGAGTAAAAAAATATACACTAAAAAACGTTTTTTTAAAAGCGTTTTTTATTTTTTTTATATTTTTATTTAAAATTTGTTGTTTTTTTGCTATAATGATATTTGTATAAAAAATTGATATAATATTAAATTAATTCAAGGAGTAAAAAATGAAACTTAATAGTAAAAAATTCATATTTTTAATAGCGGCAGGTAGCTCATTCATCGCGTCATGTGCTTTACCGCTTACTTCTTGTTCTTGAACTAAGGGTAGTGTTGTGCGTTTGGTGACTGATTCAGGTGTAATTACTGACCAGTCATTTAACGAGTCTGCGTATGATTCACTTGCGGATATTACAAATACTTCAGCACCTAACCAAAAACATTGATATCAGCCAAGCACAAATCTTGCAAACAGTATTGCAGATGGTTATCGTGCGGCAGAAGCAACCGGGGCCAAATATATTTTGGCGCCCGGTTTTTATCATGTTGCAGCAATTAATAGCTATTGTCAAGAACAATCAAATACAAAACTAAAATGAATAGTTGCCGATTCTGATGGAAGTTTAGATTCAGCAGCAGGTCATAAAATAGTAGGTAAACGAGTTGCAGGAATTATATTTAATATGAAATTAACTGCCTATCTTGGGGGATTCTATACTGCTTATCGAGCACAAGAATTTTCTCAACCTAAGGTAGCTACTTATGGTGGTGGTAATTTCCCTGGAGTTACTGATTATAGTTTAGGATGATTAGCTGGTGTTAAAGGAGCTAATGCTTTTAACAAACAAAACAAAACTGCTGGTTGAAAAAATGTTGCAGTAGCTAAGTTTCTAAAAAATAATCAATGAACTAATGCTGGTTTTGATAACCAACAAATTGCTCATGCTAAAACACAAATTTTATTAGCTCAAGGAGCTAATGTAATTATGCCGGTTGCTGGAGCTAGTACTCTAGGAACTTTAAAAGAAATCGAAAAAGAACAAAAACAAGCTTTAGTTCTGGGAGTTGATACTGACATGTCAATACAATTCTCAAAATATAAAAATAATTTCTTCACTTCTATTCTTAAAAATATCACTTATGCAATGGATGCAATTTATTTAAAAAATATTCAGAACATAGATAAAGTTGATAAAAATTCAACAAATACAGCAGCTGTTGGTATGTTTAAGAGATTTGGAAATCAAGAAAATTTCACTAATAAAAATAAAGAAATCGATTTTACAAATTCCAATATCCAACCTTTTGGAACTAATACTTTTGGAACTACTAAAAACCATTTCACAGGATTAGCAAAGTTAAATTGAGGAAAAACAATTTCTCCACTAACATTACCAAAAGCATTAACTTTTTTAAATACAGAAAATGCTATGGAAAAAAATGGTAATACTAAATGAGAAAATGACTGAGTTACAGCTCACGCATCTGCTAAAGTCTTAACTTGAGATAACTTTTTAAATCTAAGTGTTTTAAAAAATTGAAATGAGGAGTTATAAAAAATGTTGCGAGATAATAGCTTAAAAAAATGAACATATGCAATTGAAATGATAGGAATTACAAAAAAATTTGGTTCAATCACTGCAAATAATGATATTCATTTAAAAGTTAAAAAAGGTGACATTCATGCAATTGTTGGTGAAAATGGAGCTGGAAAATCAACATTAATGTCAATTTTATTTGGTATTAATGAACCAGATTCTGGATACATAAAAATTAATGGCGAAGAATCAGATATTAAAAATCCAATTCAAGCCAATGAATTAGGAATCGGAATGGTACATCAACATTTCCAACTAGTTCATAACTATTCTGCTTTAGAAAATATTGCACTTAGTAATATTCCTGTGACAAATTTAACAGTACCTGTAATTATGAATTTATCACAAGCAAAATTAAAAATTGAATCTCTGATGAAGAAATATAATTTTAAAATCAATTTAAAAACAAGAGTTGAAAATAGCGCTGTGTCAATTCAACAAAAAATTGAAATTTTGAAAATGCTTTATAAAAATGCTGATATTTTAATTTTTGATGAACCAACAGCAGTTCTTAGTCCTACTGAAATTGAAGAATTTTTAAAAATTATTAAAAATTTTAAGAAATTAGGAAAAACAATAATTTTGATTACTCATAAATTAAAAGAGATTGAAGCAGTCGCCGATATGGTTACAGTTTTACGATCAGGACAAAGTATAAAAACTTTTCCAAACCATTCTTTAAAATTATCAGAAGTTGCTAATTTAATGGTGGGACGTTCTTTAAAACCAGTATTAAATTCTGGAGGAATTATTTCTGATAAAAAAGTCTTAGAAATTAAAAATATTTCTGTTAAAAGAGCAATGGGTATAAAAGGATTATCACTTGATAACCTATCACTTGATATTAAAAGCGGAGAAATTGTCGCTATTGCTGGAGTTGAAGGAAATGGACAAACAGCATTAGCAGAAGCTCTAATGGGAATGAGTAAATTACAAACCGGTTCTATAAAACTTGATAATATTGATATTTCAAAAATGCCAACTAAGAAAAGATATCATTTAGGAATGTCATATGTGCCAGAAGATCGTCATAAATTTGGTATCATTCTAGATTTCCCAATTATTGATAATTTAGTATTACAAAATTACGATAGAGAACCGTTAAGTAATAAATTTGGAATATTAAGAAAAAAACTTATTAATAATTACGCCAATAATATCATTAAAAATTATGATATTAGAGGAGTAAAAAACAAACACCAATTAATTAGATCGCTTTCAGGTGGGAATCAACAAAAATTGGTTATTGGTAGAGAAATGGAACGAAAACATAAATTTATTATTTTCTCACAACCAACTAGAGGATTAGATGTAGGAGCTATTGAGTATATACATAATAAAATTTTAAGAGAAAAAGCAAACGGGAATGCAGTTTTATTAATTTCTTATGAACTAGATGAAGTCATGGCATTAGCTGACAGAATAGCAGTGTTAAATTCTGGTAAAATTGTTGGATTTAAAGCCATCAAAAACATCACTAGAGAAGAAATAGCAATGATGATGATTAATAAAAATATTTCTGTAGAGGAGACTTCTCATGAGTAAAGTAAAAAATTATTTTGAAAGTATTAAACCTTCATTAAATGCTTTGAAATCTTCAGTATTAGCAATATTATGTGGTTTAGCAATCGCCGCTATAATCATGCTTATGAGTGGAGCTAATCCATTTTTAGCAATTACTAGTCTTATTGTTGGAGGATTCAATAAGTTTTATATTACAACAACATTAGTTCGAACAGCAATTTTTGGAATGGCTGCTTTAGCTATAGCGGTTGCCTTTAAATCTGGTGTTTTCAACATTGGAGTTACCGGTCAAATGATGATGGGTGGGGCAATGGCTGCCTTCTTAGGAATTACAACAACAGTTAACATTCATCTACATTGATTAGCAATTATTATTGCTGTTGTAGTATCAGCGTCTGTTGGTTCTTCGATAGCTGTTTTCTCAGGACTACTAAAAGTGTTGTTTAAAGTTCATGAAGTAGTATCAACTATTTTATTAAATTGAGTTATTTACTATTTTATAAAATATTTATTTACACCTTCAAAAGCAAGTTTAGTACATAAACCATCAACAATTGATTCAAGTCCAATCCATAATGTATGACGATTAATTTGATCTACTGATGGATCTGGTCATGGTTGAATAGTTGGGATTATTATTTTATTAATATCATTAGCAATTGTGTACTTTGTAATTAATTTATCAAAATTAGGATTCAGTTTCAGAATGCTAGGATCAAATTTACACGCTTCAAAATACGCCGGATTAAATATTAAGAAAAATATTGTTATTTCAATGGCAATTTCTGGAGGATTAGCTGGAGTTGCTGGAGCAATATTATATTGTGGATATAATTCAGTAATGCCAACTTTACAAACTTTTCCACAATTTGGATTTACAGCAATTGCGATTGCTTTACTAGGTTTTAATAATCCAATCGGAGTAGTGTGTGCCGCTTTATTTTATTCAGCGATGAAATCTGGGGGATCATATGCCCAAGCAGTTGCCGGAGTAAATCAAAGTGTAATGCAATTAACAATTGGAACAATTATTTATTTTGCCGCTATTTCAGCAGTATTTATGAAATTTAAACCTTGAAAAGGATTGCAAAAAATTTGATTTAAAAGATTTAATAACAAGTTTACTCATACATATAAAAAATACACAGCAGATGTTAAAACTTTAAAAACAAATCATCAAGTTTCTTTAAAAGAATCAAAACAGGTTTTTCAAGAAAATCGCCATAAAGGTTTTTCTTTAATTAAAGAAACTGATTTAACAATTCGTGAATTAAGAAAAACAATTAATTATAAAAATTCTAATTTTGAAGATAAAGAATCTCAAATCATCAAATTAAAACGAGATTTACATGATGATTTAAAAGAAATGGGATATTCAAAACTATCAGATTCTAAAAAAATATTTAACCATAATTTAAAAATGTTAAAACAAACTTTTGAATTAACTTTAAAAGAGAAGTTTCAAGATCATAAATTAAGTAAAAAAGGAGCTCTGATTAAATAATGTTGTTTATTAATGCCGCTCATCATAGTTCATCTTATATTACAGGATTTGGAATTGTTCTAACGATGCTGATTTTTATCAGTATCCTATCTATTGCAGCTATTGGAGGGTTATTTTCTGAGAGATCAGGAGTATTCAATATTGCTATAAATGGTATGATGATTATAGGTGCCCTATCATATGCTGTTATCTCTAGTCATGTTAAAGGATCGCAATATAATCAAATTTGAATAATGTTAGCCGCTGGACTAATTACGGGATTATTTGCTTTATTGCACGCTGTTGCATGTATTAAATTTAAAGCTAATCAAATTATATCCGGAACAGCGCTTAATTTATTAGCGCCCGGATTAGCATTATTTTGAATTACATCAATCGAAAAGAAAGCAATTATTATTTCACCATATTCTTCTTTAAGTTTAAACGGAACATATAATAATTTCTGACATTTAATTAATTTTCCATTAATTCTATCAGTTTTAATTTTAATTGGAGGATGAGTGTTATTATACAAAACACCATTCGGATTTAAATTACGTGCTTGTGGAGAAAATCCTCATGCATTAGCAACTGTTGGAATCAATGTAAATCGCATTAAATATATTGCTTTATTTATATCTGGATTTTTATCAGGAATTGCTGGTGGAATATATGTTCAATTTACATCAGAATTCTCTGGTTTAATCGCTGGTTTAGGATTTATCGCATTAGCAATTCTAATCTTTGGAAGATGACGAATTCACACAGTTTTCATTAGTGCTATATTCTTTGGTGCTTTACAAGGATTCGCACTTAATAAAGGTGTTTTAGGATCTACATCACATGATTCGATTTGATATAAAATCGCTTCAGCAAATGAAAATTTATTCTTAATTTTACCATTTGCAATCTCGATAATCGCCTTAATATTTACATCATATAAAGCATATGCTCCACGAGCCGCTGGACAGTTTTACGACAAATCGAAGAGGTAATAATTTATGATTTATAAGTTGCCAAAACATTATCTTTCTATTTTAGATGTTTTCCAAACTTTAGAAGCTAAAAATTTGGTGGAAACCATTTTAATAAAATCATTAAAACAACAGTATAATTTACTGGAATTAATGATGCCTAAATTTGAAGAAGCCTCTAATTCAGAAAATGATAATATTAATTTTGATACTAAAGATGATTTTAAAATTTATACTTTATTAAGTAAATATGACAATATTATTTTAAAAA
Source organism: Mycoplasmatales bacterium (assembly GCA_965222755.1). GTDB lineage: Bacteria > Bacillota_I > Bacilli_A > Mycoplasmatales > JABABV01 > JABABV01. Next base: position 662,538 of record CBDCUK010000001.1, read on the forward strand.
ATATAATTGATTATAAAATTAATAGTGGTAAAGGCTTATTGACTTTCAATCATGCAATTGATCGAAGTTCGACACCGACTCCAGTTGAATTTTATGAAAATAATAAATTAGTAATGGAACTAGTGACAAAAATAGAAAATTCTAATTTTAAATATTTAATTAATAATTTTACAGTTATTTTCAATATTTTAAAAACCATTAATGAAAAAATAGTTCATAAATTTCCTGATTTAATTAATTTTTTAAACCAACGGGAACCAAAAATTATTTCTTTTCAAGAAATAGAAAATGAATTTGGTTATTTATCATTTGAAGAACGCATAAATGCAATTGTTGAAAAACATAAAATCGTCCTTATTTATGGATTACACTCAAAATTAAATTCAAAATCAACTTATAAAACAGAGCATAATTTTTATAATGACATTAATTTAAGTGCTTCATTATTTGTCTATAATAAGTATTACCGTTTTGCTTATCAAGTTTTAGAGTTAGGATTTCGTAAAAATAGAAATTCTGATAATAAATTGAGTTTGAAAACCAATGATCCCACTCTAAATCCTTTAATAAAAATGGATAGTAAAAATATAACTAGCATATTTGTCAAAATTGACTTGTTTAAATTATCGCTATTTTTATTGGAAAAAGCTAATATTTCAGAAATACAAAAAATTGATTAAAGGAAAAAACTAATTTTCAGCAGATAAAATATTGATGAGATGTCTTTATTGCAACACTAATATTTTTACAGTAGTTAATTTTTTTAGAATTAATAAATTATTCTTATGTAAAAATTGTTTTCAAAAATTAATTATTATTAATAAAGATGTTATTATTAAAAATCAAAAAATTCATGTTATATATGGTTATAACAAAATCATTAAAAAATTAATTATTGATTTAAAAGTAAAAAATAAATTTTGCATTGCAAATAAAATATTAATGATTTTTAAAAAAGAATTAGTAAAAAAATACCAATCTTACAATATTATTACTGCACCTTCTTATTATTTGAATGATTATAAACGAGGATTTAACCACGTAAAATCAATATTTAGTATTTTAGAATTACCATTTTTAGATTTAGCTTATAAAACCAAAAACCAAAAACAAGCTTTACAAAATTTGAAAACAAGAGACCAAATATGTGACATTATTAATATTAATAACGGATCTCAAATTACAAATAAAAATATTTTAATAGTGGATGATGTACTAACAACTGGTGCAACATTATTATCTTTAAAGTATAAAATTCAACAATATAATCCAAAAAAAGTTAAATTATTAATAGTTTCTCGAAAAATTATTTAACTTTTTTAGTTTTATAATATATAATTATAGACATAGTATATTTTTACTTTTAGGCAAATAATTTTAAAGGAGTACAGGTCAACAATGAAATTATTAAACAAGTTAAGCAAAGATAGTTTATTTATTAAAAAAACAGCAAAAATCTATAACGAAATAAATAACTTAGCTGAAGAAATGAAAAAATTAAGCGATGACGAATTAAAGAATAAAACTAATTATTTTCGTGAAGAATTAAAAAACGGAAAAGACTTAGAAGATATTTTAGTTGAAACTTTTGCCGTTGTTCGCGAAGCCTCTCAAAGAGTTTTAGGATTATACCCTTATAGAGTTCAAATTATTGGAGCAGTTGCCATTCATCGTGGTGATGTTGCCGAAATGCGAACAGGAGAAGGAAAGACATTAACTGCTACTATGCCAGTATATTTAAATGCTTTAACTGGCGAAGGAGTGCATGTTGTTACTGTTAATGAATATTTAGCAGAACGTGATGCTAAAATTACAGGAGAAGTTTATCGATTTTTAGGTTTAACAGTAGGAGTTAACTTAAAAGATTTAGGTAATCCAGAAAAACAAAAATCATATAATTGCGATATCACATATACAGTAAACTCAGAACTAGGTTTTGATTATTTAAGAGATAATATGTGTAAAACAAAAATAAATCAAGTTCAACGTGGATGTCATTTCGCGGTAATTGATGAAGCTGATTCTATTTTAATTGATGAAGCTAGAACACCGCTTATTATTTCTGGGGGAGATACTACACCATCAGAACTATACATAAGTGTTGATAAATTTGTAAAAACATTAAAAGAAGAAGATTATAAAATTGATCATGAAAGTAAAAGTATTTCTTTAGAACACGAAGGAGTTTTAAAAGCTGAAGAGTTTTTTAAATTAAAACATTTGTTTTCAATGGAACATTCAGAATTAGTTCATCGTATTCAAAATGCACTACGTGCTAATTATATTATGAAATATGACATTGAATATATTGTACGTGATGATGAAATTTTATTAGTAGATCAGTTCACTGGTCGAGTTATGGAAGGACGCTCATATAGTGAAGGATTACAACAAGCAATCCAAGCTAAAGAAGGCGTTAAAATCGAACCAGAAACTAAGACTTTAGCAACAATTACTTACCAAAATTTCTTCAGAATGTATAAAAAACTTTCTGGAATGACTGGTACTGCTAAGACTGAAGAAGAAGAATTTCTAAAGATTTATAATATGCGTGTAATTATCATTCCAACTAATGAACCAATCATTCGTGATGATAAAGCTGATATTATTTTTTCTAATATGGATGCTAAATGAAAAGCAGTTGTAGCAGGGATTAAAGAAAAACATCTTAAAGGTCAACCAATATTAGTTGGTACTAGTGCGGTTGAATTTTCAGAACACTTATCAAATTTATTAAAATCAGAAAAAATTAATCATCAAGTTTTAAATGCTAAAAACCATTTAAATGAAGCACACATTATTTCTAAAGCAGGAGAATTAAATTCTGTTACTATTGCGACGAATATGGCTGGTCGAGGAACTGATATTAAACTTGGTGAAGGAGTTAAAGCGATTGGTGGGCTAGCTGTTATTGGGACAGAAAGACATGAAGCCCGTCGTATAGATAATCAGTTGCGTGGTCGTTCTGGTCGTCAAGGTGATGTTGGGGACTCTGTTTTCTATATTTCAATTGATGATTCTATTATGAGAAGATTTACAGCTTATGATAAATTGAAGAAAATCTTTGCTTCTTTTAAAGACAAACCAATAAAATCAAAAATTATTTCTAGAAAAATTACATCAGCCCAAAAACGAATCGAAGGAATGAATTTTGATTCTCGTAAAAATGTTTTAGATTATGATGATGTTATTAGACAACAACGTGAAATAATGTATTCTCAAAGACAAGCTTTTCTTGATAATGAAATAGTAACTAATATTATTTATAGTATGTTAAAATCAGTAACTAAAGATATTATTAATTTACCTTTCTTAGTAGATAGTGAAGGAAATGTTGTTAAAGAAAAATTAATTAATGCTTTAAATAAATCTCATTTTGCTAATTATGATAACAAAATAACTCTTGCTGAAATTGAAAACAAAGATAATGATGCTATCAAAAAATTTGTTTTTGAAAAATTAAAAAATAATTATATTAGTAAAAAAAGCGAATTAGAAGATGCTTATAATTCATTTGAAAAAACACTATCTCTTCAAGTATTTGATCAAAATTGACAAAAACATATTGATGAATTAGATAAATTAAAACACGGAATTTATTTAAGATCATATGCGCAAAAAAATCCACTTCAAGTATATGTTGAAGAAGCTGATAAATTATTTCAAGAATTAAAACGAAAAATCGCTCATAATACAGTTAGAATCATTATGAATGCTAATTTAGAGAACAAAGCAACAAATGAAAATGTTGAAATTAAAGAAAACAAAGTTCCTATTGAAGCAAAAACTCCCCCAGTAGAACCTGTAACCTTTATCGCCGGAAGAGTTTTACTATTTTAATAAATAATTTCAAGAAAATTGTTTACATCGATTTAGAAACAACAGGTGTTAATACTCAAAAAGACAATATATTATCAATTGGTATTATTGCCACTATTAATGGTGAAATAACTTACAAACACAATATCTATCTTAATCATAATATAGATATTCCTATTGGCGCATTTAAAATTCATGGTCTTTCAAAAGATTTTTTATTGAAAAATGGGTATAATCCGATAAAAGTTCTTAACAAAATTTATGATATATTGCTAGGTGCAGATTTAGTAGTTGCTTATAACGCTATTTTTGATTTAAATTTTTTACATAATAGTTTTTTAAAATTTCTTAAAAAACCTTTATTAGTTAAAAATATTTTATGTCCTTTAACTATTTATCGTGATCTCCACCCCTACCCTCATAAATTAATTAATGCTTGTCAAACTTATGGCATTGATATTGGAAACGCTCATAATTCATTAGATGATATAAAAGCAACATTAAACTTATTAACTGAAATGTCTAAGCAAATAAAAGTTTTTGATTATAACAATTATTTAGGATATTTAAAAAAATATCCTGTAACAAAAAAACATTCTTGGGATAAAAATGTTATTTATTTCGCTCAAGAATTATATGGTAGTGGTTATAAAAAAAATTTTTAGAAAGTAGAAAAAAATAATGAAACAAAATATTTTAAAAACTAAAGATTTTTATATCCAAATAATAATCACAATAATCGGAATACTAGCATTAACTTTAGGAATAGAGTTAATCACAGCAGTTCATAGTGGTTATGACCCATTGGATGGTTTCTTTATAGCTATTGTAGCCACAGTTCAACATTTTTTTCCCAACTCTGGCTGGGATTATACTAATGGTCAATATGTGGGATATATAGTCTGAATTTTCATGTTTTCAATATTTATAGTTGATTTATTAGTTTTGAAAATATTAAAAAAATTTAAAAATTGAATTATAGTATTACAATTACTAGCAACTTTAACATATGCATTTCTATCTGGTAAATTAATAATTATGTGATCTGAAGTATTGAATCAAATTCATTTTATTAGTTGAATTAATTCAATGTATGATCATAATAACTATTATGGAATTATTCCTATGGGTGGAGTTGCAGTTCTTGTATTAGCTTTTGGAGTAGCAACTTTTATTCGTGGGTTTCTGTTCCAAGGTCCTTATAATGGGTTTACAATATGAGGATGTATTTCGTTTAAGACTGAGTATAAATATTTTCGTGTAGTAGCAGATATTGCTACAGGAGTATTATCAATTCTCTTATTCTTGTGTTTTATTCCTGTTAAAGATTTTCATAACTTATTCGGTATTCCGACTTTATCACCATTATTTTTTGGATTCCTAGTCCAATGAATATTGAAGTTTTATGATAAAACAATCGGTAAATACGCAAAATTAAATTTATAAATATTAAAAAAACACTTAAATCTTTAAGTGTTTTTTTAATCTTATAATCCAGAAAGAATATATAATAGATATATGAATAAAAAACTTTTTAAAATAGTCGCACCTTATAAATTACAAGGTGATCAGATCAATGCAGTAAAAAAATTAACAAAAGGAGTTAAAAATAATTTAAAAGATCAAGTTTTGATGGGAGCAACCGGTACTGGAAAAACTTTTACAGTTGCCAATGTGATCCAAAACACAAATAAAAAAACTTTGATTATGGCCGCAAATAAAACTTTGGCAGCTCAATTATATAGTGAAATGAAATCTTTATTTCCGAATAATAGAGTAGAATATTTTATTTCAAATTTTGATTTCTATCAACCAGAAGCTTATGTTTCTAAGAGTGATACTTATATTGAAAAGACAGCTCAATCAAATGCCGAAATCGAAATGATGCGTTTATCATCTTTAAATGCTTTAACTACAAGAAATGATGTTATTGTTGTCGCTAGTGTAGCTGCAATTTATGGTGAGTACAATCCCGAGAAATACAAAGAGTTATTTTTTGAAGTTGAAACTAATACAGAAATTAATCGTGAAAAGATCATTGGTAGATTAATAGAAATGGGATATGTTAGAAATGATAAAAGTAAAGTTCCAGGAAGTATAAGAGTTCGAGGAGATGTGATTGAAATATCTCCTGGTTGAAATGATGAATATTATATTAGAATCGATTTATTTGGGGATACAATTGATGGCATTTATTTACTAGATAAGTTAAATAAAAAAATTCTTAAAAGTTATCTTAAATATACGATATTTCCTGCCAAAGATTATCGTACTACTAAAGAAGATTTAGATAGAGCTATTATAAGTATTTCTAAAGAATTAGAAAAACGATTATTATTTTTTAATAACAATAATAAATTAATTGAGCATCAAAGATTAAGAGAAAGAACTCTAAACGACATTAATTCATTAAAAGAATTTGGTTTTTGTCCTGGAATTGAAAATTATGCCCAACATTTAGAAGGACGTAATGATGATGAAAAACCATATACTTTAATTGATTATTTTGGTAAAGATTTTTTACTAGTAGTTGATGAATCCCATATTTCAATTCCGCAAATTGGTGGAATGTATAATGGTGATTTTGCTCGAAAAAGTAACTTAGTTAATTATGGCTTTCGACTTCCAAGTGCTCTTAATAATCGACCATTAAAGTTTAAAGAATTTACAGCAATGATGCCAAATACAATTTATGTTTCGGCAACTCCTGGTAAATTCGAATCACAAATTGTTGATCATCAATTTGTTGAACAAATTATTCGCCCTACAGGATTATTAGATCCTACAATCGAAATCAGAGAAACATCTGGACAAATAGACGACATTTTAAATGAAATTAAAAAAACAACTGCCAAAAACCAAAGATTAATGATTTTAACTTTAACGATAAAAATGTCTGAAAAATTAACTTTATTTTTAAAAGAAAAACATATTAAAGTTTCATATTTACATAGTGAATTAAAAACTTTAGAACGTTTACAAGTTATCAGAGATTTACGAATGGGAAAGATTGATTTAGTGATTGGTATTAATTTATTACGAGAAGGATTAGATATCCCAGAAATTGCGAAAGTAATTATTTTAGATGCTGATAAAGCAGGTTTTTTAAGAGACACTAGATCTTTAATTCAGATTATTGGTCGTGCTTCTCGAAATAAAGAAGGAACAATAATTATGTATGCTGATAAAATAACAAATTCAATGCGTAATGCTATTGATGAAACTGATCGTCGCCGCGATATTCAAATTGATTATAATGAAAAACATAATATTACGCCAACTACAATTAAAAAACCAATTCGAGAAATTATTAAGAATCATCATACTGAAAATGCAATCATGACAATCATTAAACAAAATAAATCAAAAACCAAAAAATCAAAAGATCAATTAATTGAACAATTAAAAACCGAAATGCATAATGCTGCAAAAGAATTAGATTTTGAAAGAGCAGCAGAATTAAAAAATGTTTTAATTGAATTGAAAGTATTATAGTTTATTAAATTATAATAGTATAATATTATTTACTTAAAACAAGATTAATATAAACTAAGGAGAACATTAATATGAATATTCAAATGTTGATGCAGCAAGCTAAAAAAATGCAAAAAGATATGGCTAAAAAACAAAAAGAATTTAATGATAAAGAATTTAGTATTGAAAACCAAGGGATTGCTTTAAAAATGTCTGGAGAGAAAAAAATATTAAGCATTAATATTGATGAAATATTGATAGATCCAACAGATATTGAAACATTAAATGATTTATTACAAATCACAATTAACCAATTAATGGAAAAAATAGATATTGAATTAAACAGCTTAATGCCTAAAGGTAGTGCTGGAATGCCAGGATTATTTTAATGAATAATCATTTGTTTATAACTTTTGAAGGTTGCGAAGGCAGTGGCAAAACTACGGTTATCGAAGAAATTAAAAAATTATTAATTAAAGATATGGAGTTAAATTTAGATTATAATAAAGTTATAGTAACGAGAGAACCTGGGGGTGTCTTGATTTCTGAATCAATTCGTCACATCATCTTAGATAATAATAATTTATCTATGGATGGTCGAACAGAAGCGTTATTATATGCAGCTTCAAGAAGGCAACATTTAGTCGAAAAAATAATTCCAGCTTTGAAAAAAAATAAATTAGTATTAAGTGATAGATATGTTGATTCCTCGCTTGCCTATCAAGGTAAAGCTCGTAAAATTGGAATTACTAAAGTTATGGAACTAAATAAGTTTGCCACCGATTTATTATTACCATCAATCACAATTTATTTAGATATTGAACCAGAAATAGGATTAACAAGAATATCTAATCGTAATACAATAAACAATAGATTAGATAATGAAAAAATTGAATTTCATAAACAAGTCAGAGAAGGTTATTTAGAATTATTAGATTTATTCCCTAATCGCATTCATAAAGTAGATGCATCTTTAAAACTAAATTTAGTTATTAAGAAAGTGTTTACAATATTGAAGGAGCACATCAAAAATGAAAAATAAAAATCAAAAAGAATATTCTTTAGAACAACAACCAATCGCTTTTAACTTTGTTAAAAAATTAGTACATAATAAAAAAATACCTAATTGTTTATTATTTATAGGTTTTTTAAAAAAAGAAAATTATGAAATTGTTCAAGAAGTATCAAAATTAATAACTAACGAAAATGATTTTGATGTCTATGATATTAATAAAGGTTTAGAAGATCAATCACTTTCAAAAGAAAAAATTTTACAAATGATTGATTATTGTAATCATCACAATGATAAAAAAACAATTTTTATTATTAATAATGTAGATACATTAACAGTTCAAGTTAGCAACAGTATTTTAAAATTAATGGAAAATGTTAAAAATTTCTATTTTTTAATGACAGCTATCAATGAATCAAAAGTTTTAAAGACAATATTATCTCGTAGTCAAAAAATTCATTTAATTCCAAATGATTATAAAAATATTGATAAAATAATAATTAATAATTTAGATATTAAAACAAATAAATATAATGATTTTAAACATGAGTTTGAAAATGTTATTAATGATTTTTTTCAAAAAAATGAAAAAAAATATAATTTAGGAAAAATTAATCTTTTAAAAAACATTAATCATGATACAGCAATTATTTCTTTTGAATTAATCATTAATATGGTTAGAGAATATGTCATATACGATTTATCAGAAAATCATATATGAATTAAAAAGTATTTAGAAAAATACGAGTACAATCAAGTGATTATCTTTCTAGATAAAATAATGAATTTATATAATGAATTTTCTAAACTAATGAGTGCTGAAGTTTTTGTAATTAATTTATTTGCTGATTTAGAATTATACTTTAATTAAAAAAATGAAAGTTTTAAACTACATCTTTAAAAATCAAACAATGCCTTTATACCAAGATACTGATATGTTTAATTTTTCTATTGATTCTTTAATTTTAGCAAGACTATCAAACCTTAAGATAACAATTAAAAAAATTTTAGAAATCGGAACTAATAATGGCATTATAAGTATTGTGTTAGCTAAGAGAAGTCCCAATCTAGAAATAACTGCTTTAGAAATTCAAGCAGAAGCAGTTGAATTAGCTAATGAAAATTTTATTATTAATAAAGTAGATAAAAATATTAACCTTATTAATACAGATTTTAATTTATGATATTCAAATAATAAAACAAATAAATTTGAAGCTATCATTTGCAATCCACCTTTTTATAAATTGGCAGATCACAAAATAAATCCGAATAAAAAACTAGAAATAGCACGTCATGAGTCAAAACTAACAGCAGAAGATATTTTTTCAAAATCAGCTAACTTACTTATTAATAAAGGTAGTTTACACATAATATATCCAGCATATCGTTTAAGTGAAATTATTCTGCTATCTACAAAATATGATTTCGCTATTAAATTAATGCGTTTTATTCACCCGTTTATTGATAAACCATCAAAATCTGTTTTTATCGAATTAATTTATCAAGGTCGTAATAAATTAATAATTAATAAACCGATTATTGTGCATGATCAAAATAATAATTATTCAAAAGAAATAGATAACTTATACACCTGAAAAAATAAAAAAGAAGTGAAATAAAATGTTAATTAGTTTTCAGAAATTTAATCTATTGATAAAAAAACAAAAAGAATTAGATAAAATTATTAGTGACCGTATGGATCCTTCGAATTTAAAAGTTATTAATTTCAAACGAAAATTTGCCCTTTTAATTGAAATTAGTGAATTCGCAAATGAAGTTAAATGGTTTAAATATTGAAGTCAAAAAAAACCAGATTTTAATAAAGTAAAAGAAGAATTGATCGATGTTATTCATTTTACATTAAGTATTAGTTCTGAATATATTAAAAATAGTCAAATAGATACTAATATTTTTTATAATAAAATTAATCATCAAGAAGTTCAAATTAATGATAAAAATATAGGTCAAAACTTTTTCGAATTAATTAATTTAGCTAGTGATCCACAAAGTTCAATTATCAATATTTGAAAATATTTAAATATGTTTATTGAGTTTTTTTTCAATAATGAAGATCAACTTATGGATTTTTATAATCGTAAAAACGCAATTAATGCTAAACGCCAAACAATTGATAATTATTAAAAAGGAGCTTTTTTGTGAAAGAATATTTAGATTTATGTAGATTAGTTTTAGATAAAGGTGTTCAAAAAGATGATCGGACAGGAACAGGTACAATTTCTTATTTTGGAACACAAACTCGTTATGATCTATCAAAAGGGTTTCCACTCTTAACTACAAAAAAAGTACATATTAAATCAATTTTACATGAATTAATATGGTTCATTAGTGGTAATACAAATATTAAAAATTTAGTTAAAAATAATGTTCGAATTTGAAATGATTGACCATATGAATTATTTAAAAAATCAAATGAATATAAAAATGAAACAATGCATGAGTTTGTTGAAAAAATCAAAAAAGATGATAATTTTGCAAATAAATTTGGTGATTTAGGACCTGTATATGGTAAACAATGGCGTGATTTTGGTGGCATTGACCAATTGCAAAAAGCAATTTCAGATATTAAAACTAATCCTAATTCTCGAAGAATAATTGTTAGTTCTTGAAATCCACCATTAATTAATAAGATGGCCTTGCCACCTTGTCATACATTTTATCAATTCTATGTTAATGATAATAAATTATCATGCCAACTATATCAACGATCAGCTGATGTATTTTTAGGAGTACCTTTTAATATTGCATCATATGCTTTTTTAATTCATATGGTTGCTTCAATTACTAAATTAGAAGTTGGTGAATTCATTCACACAACTGGGGATACACATATTTATAAAAATCATATTCAACAAATTAAAACCCAATTAAGTCGCCAACCTTTCCATTTACCAAAATTAGTGATTAAAAGAGCAGTAAAAAACATTAATGATTTTACTTTTGATGATTTTGAAATTATTGATTATAAATGTCATCCAGGAATAAAAGGTAAGGTCGCAGTTTAATGATTTCTTTTATTTGAGCTCAATCTCATAATGGAGTAATTGGAAAAGATCAAAAATTACCTTGAAAAATTAAAGAGGAATTAGTTAATTTTAAGCGAATAACTCTAAACCATAAAATTATTATGGGTCGGAAAACTTGGGATAGTATTAAAAAAGCACTACCTAATCGAGAAAATATCGTGATCAGTAGAAACCAAAATTTAAAATTACCAGATTCAGTTATTCTTATAAATAATATTAATGAAATTATTAATCAGTATCAAAATTCTGAAGAAGAAGTTTTTATCATTGGTGGTTCATATTTATTTAACGCCTTTTTAAAATATGTAACAAAATTATATGTATCGTTTATTAAACAAAATTATCAAGGTAATGTTTATATGACTTCTATAAATTATGATAATTTTAATTTAATATCTAATACTAAATTTGATGAATTTGAATTAAAAATCTACAAAAAAAAATAAAGTAAAACTTTATTTTTTTTATAGATAATTAGGTTTACCTGGTATTTCATGATGTTCACGACATCGAGCTTCATAACTTTCGCTACTACCTATTTGAATAATTGGTTCTTCAAAATTAGCAGGTGCACCATCAACTAGTCTTTGTGTAAAGATAGCATTTTTACCACAACTCAAACATACTGCATGTAACTTATCAATTTTATCAGCATGCGCTAATAATGCAGGCATTGGTCCAAAAGGAACTCCACGGAAATCTCGATCTAATCCAGCTGCAATTATTTTAATACCTCTATTTGCTAATTCATTTAATAAGTCACTGATTTTATTATCAAAAAATTGAATTTCATCAAATATAGCAACCTGAGGTTTATATTCTGTAATTAATTTATCTATTTTTTCTAACGAAGAAACGTTAATAGCTTTTGTTTTTTGACCATTTCTAGATTTTATAATATTGTTTTCTCGAGTATCTATCATTGGTTTAAAAACTAAATAATTTATTTTAGCATAATTTAAACGGTTAACTCTGCGAATTAACTCTTCACTTTTACCAGAAAACATTGGCCCAACTATAATTTCTATATTACCTTTTGTTGAATCCATTAAAATCGCCTCTTTTATACTTTTATGACTTTGTACTCGTATTTATTATATATCAATTATATATAAAAAATAATATATTTTATCAAGTTAAGTTAATTATATTTTATAATTATTATTATAAGTGTAAAATATTATATAATATTCAAACTTTTATTAATAGTATTTTAAATATTTTTTACTTGTTAAACAGACGTTAAATAGAAATTCAATAGTAGTTGAAGAGACGTTTTGTAAATTTAATATCAAATCAATCATTTTATGTATTATAATATGTCTTGATAATATATTAATTTGTTAATATATTTTTACTATTTAATTAAAATTTTATAAAATAAAAATAATAAATTAAAAATAAGAAAAACCAGGGAGATTGATGATGAAATATAATGATTCTATAGTTAAATCAATAAATGAGGCTATAACAAATAATTATTCGCATTTAACAAAAATAGATAATAATATGAAGTTAAGTCGTGATGGAGTTTCTAGATTGGTTATGCTTGATAGATATTCTCAAAAAGATCAAAGCTTAAAAACTTTAAAAGTAGGAGACCTAGTATTAACACTTGTTAAACAAGATGATAAATACCCAACTAAAGGTATTGGTGTTGTTACTAAACTCGGACGAACTAAAGTTAGCATTAAATTAGAAGAAGAATTTTGAGGATCACTTACTGGTAAGGAATTAGAAACCGGAACAATTGTTAGAAGTAAACACGATACAGCAAAACCATTAGAAATATATTTCGAACAAATCGCTAATCGTGTAGGAACTAGTTTAGCTCAGCAAGAAATTACTCAAGAAGCTAAAGATAAATGGTCTACTAAAATCTCGAAAGAAATATCTGATTTAAATATCATTCCAGCTGGAAGAGTATTATTTGGTGCTGGTTCAGGGTTTAATGTTACTTATTTTAATTGTTTTGTTATGCCTTATATCGAAGATTCAAGAACTGGGATTTCACGTCATCGAGAAAAAGTTATGGAAATTATGTCTCGTGGTGGCGGAGTCGGAACTAACGGTTCAACATTAAGACCACGCGGTGCTTCTGCTAAAGGAGTTGGCGGAAAATCATCTGGTGCTGTTTCTTGATTAAATGATATAGCAAATTTAACTCATTTAGTTGAACAAGGAGGATCTCGTCGAGGTGCTCAAATGATTATGTTGGCTGATTGACATCCTGATATATTAGAATTTATGATTTCAAAAATGCAAAACTCTAATATTTTAAAACATTTAAAAAATAATTCTCCTTATGAATACATTAGAAAATTAGCATCTGAAAAATTAACATTTAAATCTTTAAGCACTCATTCAATTGATGTAATTGAAAAACTATTTAAACAAGAGAATCAAAAATTATCTCAAGAATCAAGAAAAATTATTAAAAATTCTGGTGTTTGAGAAGTTAATAATCCTGAATTTTTATCAGGCGCAAATATTTCAATTGCCATTTCTGATGATTTTATGAAAGCAGTTAAAGAAGATACTGATTGAGATTTAAAATTTCCAGACATTGATAATTTAAATGCTGAAGATAAAGCTTTTTATGATGAAAAATGACATGAAATTGGTGATGTTAGAGAATGAGAAGCATTAGGTAAACCAGTAAAAATTCATTTAACATTGAAAGCAAAAATTTTATGAGATTTAATTAATTTCTGCGCTACATATTCGGCTGAACCAGGAGTATTTTTCATCGATACAGCTAATAGTATGACGAACGCAAAAGCTTATGGTCAAAAAGTTGTCTGTACTAATCCTTGTGGGGAACAACCATTAGCACCATTTTCAGTTTGTAATTTAGCAGCTCTTAATTTAGCAAATTTTGTGAACCAAAAAACTGGTGCAATTTTATTTGAAAAATTAAAAGATAGTGTTAGAACTTGTGTTAGAATGCAAGATAATGTAATTGATGCAACACCTTATTTCTTAGAGGAAAATTCAGTTCAAGCTCTAGGAGAACGTCGTTTAGGTATGGGTATTATGGGATTACATGATATGTTAATTTGAGCAGGAGAACGCTATGGTTCACAATCTGCAAATAAATTAATTGATAAAGTAATGAAATGTATTACAGAAACCGGATATTTATATTCTATTGAACTTTCAAAAGAAAAAGGATCATTTCCATTTTTAAAAGATCGTGAAAATATGATTAATACTGGATTTATCAAAAACTTAAATTCTAAAATAAAAGAAGGTATTTTAAAATATGGAATTCGAAATTCACACATTTTAACAATTGCTCCAACTGGATCAACTGGTACTATGGTTGGAGTTTCAACTGGATTAGAACCATATTTTGCTTTTAAATATTATCGTTCTGGAAGACTTGGAAAATTTATGGAAGTTAACCAAAAAATTGTTCAAGATTGAGCAGAAATCCATAATTATGATGTTGATAAAAAAGGATTACCAAATATTTTTATTAGTGCAATGGAATTAAGTCCTGAAGAACATGTTAGCGTCCAATTAATCATTCAAAAATGAGTTGATTCATCAATTTCAAAAACCGTTAATGCTCCTAAAGGTTATACTGTTAGTCAGGTTGAAGAAATTTATTCACAACTTTATAATGGTAAAGCTAAAGGTGGAACAGTTTATGTTGATGGTTCGAGAGAATCACAAATATTAACTTTAAATAACGAAGAAAATGATCTATCAAATACTAAAGTAATTGATGACAATAACAATGAAGAACAAATCAATGAATTAAATGAAAAAATTGATGGTAATTTAAGAGGTTCAAAAATGAATCGTACAATTGGAGTCGAGATTGATAATCTTTGTCCAATTTGTAACGAGGGCGTTATTAAAGAAATTGGTGGATGTAATAGTTGTGTCAATTGCGGAGTACAATTAAAGTGTGGTTTATAGTTTAAAAATTCAAAAAATTCAAATTAAGGAGAATTAATATGGGATTAAAACATAAACAAAATACTGAGGATGAATTACCTTGAATTGATCCAAAAACAGGAAAACGCTATAAAATAACAGATTTAGATATGGAAAATATGGATCTTTATTCAAATGATAATGATGAAAAAAATGATAAAAATGAAAATAAATAATTTTAGGTGATAAATTATGAAAATCATCAAACCTTTTAACAAGAACGAAAAACCAACTTCAACTTTATACATAACTGGAACGCCAATCGGAAACTTATCAGATGTTTCCAAAAGATTAATTTCAACTTTAACAGAAGTTGATTTTATTGCGTGCGAAGATAAGAGAGTAACTAGAAAATTATTATCAGCTTTAGATATACATAGTAAAAATTTAATCAGTTATCATAATTATAATGAAATTAAAGTCAGTCAAGAAATTATTAAACTTTTACATCAAGGTTACAATGTTGCTTTAGTAAGTGATGCTGGAATGCCAACTATTTCTGATCCGGGATTCAGATTAATTGATTTAGTTAAAGAAAATGATTTAAATTTAACAGTTATTCCAGGACCTAGTGCATTAATTAATGCTATGGCCGCATCAGGTTTTTATCATAAGTTTTTATTTTTTGGTTTTTTAGCACCTAAAAGTGGTAAAAGACAAACAGAATTAAAAAAATTAATTACTTTACCTTTTAGTTTAATTTTTTATTGCTCACCATATAAATTAAAAAAAACTTTATTAGATATTAGTCTTATTTTTGAAAATAAACCTAATGTAATGGTAGCTAAAGAACTAACTAAATTATATGAAACGTTTTATTTTGGTAATGCTGATGAAGTTATAAACTCTTTACCTGAAAATATCAAAGGTGAGTATGTTATAATTATTGACAATTATTCAAAATAAAATTTAAGAGGTAAACTATGGAAATGAATATTTATCTAATAATTAGCTTATTAATTCTAACTGGATTTTTAGCTACTACATTAGGTGGAATTATCGGAATTGGTGGCGGAATTATCATGATGCCAATCATGACAATATTTCTAGGCATTGATCCGTTACCAGCCACATTGTACTCATTATCGGCGATTTTTATAATGTCTATTATTTCTAATTACCGTTATTTTAAATCTTCAAAACCTAATTATAGAGCTTGGTTTTTTATTGTATTGTTAGCAATACCAGGAGAAATAGTTGGGACAATGAAAATTGCCCCTATTTTCCAAGACTCAAAATTAGCATTGCATATTGTCTTTCTATTATTAATGGTAGTAGTTACCATTTTAATGTTTTTCCGTAGCAGATTAAAATTCAAATGTCCTTTATTTTTAAGCGCATTATTAGGATTATTTGTTGGATTAGCATCTGGTTCTTTAGGAATTGGCGGGGGGATCCTGTTAGTTCCTGGTTTGTTAATATTCTTTAATTTCAAATCTAAGAAAGCCGCTAGCACAGCAATGTTTGTTAAGTTTTTCACAGCTTTAACAGGAGCATTAGTATTATTATCTTCATCAGCAACCGGACATATTGATTTTGATTATAAATGATATTATATAGTTGCGATTGCAAGTGGAGCAGTTATGGGATCGTTTATAGGATCTTGAATTCATATTAAAGCAAAGCACAACCATATTACGATTATTTTATGAATTACGATTATTTTATTAACTTTACAACAATTAATTGAAGTTATTAGAATGACAACTTCTTAAAAAAAACAATATTTTCTTTGATTTTCTTAACACGTGTTAAGAAAAATTGAAAAAATATTGTTTTTTTTTAATTTTTAGATTATAATATTTTCGGTGATAAAAATGCGAATTTTTGATTATGAGGATGTAATGTTACTTCCTAATAAATGTATAGTTCAATCAAGAACTGAATGTGACACGTCTGTAAAATTAGGTAGATTTACTTTTAAAATGCCTGTTGTACCCGCTAATATGAAAACAGTAGTGAACGAAGAATTATCAATCGAATTAGCTAAAAAAGGTTATTTTTATGTAATGCATAGATTTAATTTTGATAGTTATTCTTTCGTAGTTAAAATGGAAAAAATGAATTTAGTATCTTCAATTTCTGTTGGTGTTAAACAAGATGACTATGACTTAATTGATAAATTCAAAAAAAATAATGTTAAACCAAACTTTATAACTATTGATATAGCTCATGGACATGCTGATACTGTATGTCGTATGATTAGACATATTAAGAGACGTTTAGGACGTAAAGTTTTTGTAATTGCTGGTAATGTAGCAACTCCTGAAGCTGTTCGTGATTTAGAAAACTGAGGAGCCGATGCTACTAAAGTTGGAGTTGGACCTGGAAAAGTATGTATTACAAAATTAAAAACTGGGTTTGGTTCAGGTGGTTGACAGTTATCAAATGTTAAATGATGTTCGAAAGCTGCTACTAAACCAATTATTGCAGACGGTGGATTAAGAGTTAATGGAGACGTTGCTAAATCAATTAGATTTGGAGCAACAATGTCAATGATTGGTTCAATGTTTGCGGCTCACGAAGAGTCTCCTGGTAACTTAGTAACTAATAATGATGGAGTAAAATATAAAGAATATTTTGGTTCAGCATCTGAATATAATAAAGGCGAAAAAAGATATGTCGAAGGTAAAAAAGATATTATTAAAATTAGAGGTTCAATCTGAGAAACTCTAAAAATAATGCAACAAGATTTACAATCTTCAATTTCTTATTCTGGTGGAAAAAACTTTCTTCTCTACGAGGCGTAAACTTTGTAGTGTTAAAATACTCAGATTATTAATAAAATAATATAAGGAGTTCTTATATGATTTCTCGTTACACAAGAAAACCTATGGCTGATTTATGAAGTGATTATGAAAAATTTAATAGTTGATTACAAGTTGAATTAAGTGTTTGTAAAGCGCTTAATAAAGAAGGTAAAATAACAGATCAAGAATTAAGTAAACTTTTAAAAAATGCTCAATTCAATGTTGAAGTTATTAATAAACTAGAAAAAGAGTTACGTCATGATGTAATTGCTTTTACTAGATCTGTTAGTCAATCTTTAGGCGAAGAAAAAAAATGAATTCATTATGGGTTAACATCAACTGATGTTGTTGATACTGCTCAAGGATATCGTTTAAAACTAGTTAATCAAATAATTAAAGAAGATATTATAAATTTAAAAACAGTTTTAAAAGCACAAGCGTTAAAATATAAAGATTTACCAATTATTGGAAGAACTCATGGAATTCATGCTGAAATTACTTCTTTAGGCTTAAAATTTGCGCTTTGATTTAATGATTTAAATCGCATTAATGAGGTGTTTGAAGCTGCTTGCAACAATATCGAAGTTGGAAAAATTTCTGGTGCTGTCGGAACTTTTGCAAACACAAAACCCGAAATCCAAGATTTTGTTTGTGCTGATTTAGGAATCTCTTCTTCAAAAATTTCAACACAAGTTTTACAAAGAGATCGCCACGCTCAATATGTTAGTGCGATTGCTTTGATTGCAACTTTACTAGAAAAAATAACTTTAGAAATTCGTCATTTACAAAGAACTGAAGTTGGTGAATTGGAAGAAAGTTTTTCCAAAAATCAAAAAGGTTCAAGCGCAATGCCTCATAAAAGAAATCCGATTGCTTCAGAAAATATTAACGGTTTAGTAAGAGTTATTCGTGGTTATGTTTTAACAAGTTTTGAAAACGTTGCCCTATGACATGAACGTGATATATCACATTCTTCAGCAGAGCGCGTTATTTTACAAGACGCAACAACATTAATCGATTATATTTTAAATCGAGCAACAAAAACAATTAATAATTTAGTTATTAATGAAGCACAAATCAAAGTTAACATAAATAAAACTAAAGGTTTGATTTATGCCCAACAATTAATGAGCGCTTTAATTAATAAAGATTTTAATCGTGAAAATGCTTATGATGTTGTGCAAAAAATTGCTAAAAAATGTTTTCATGATAATAGTGATTTTTATCTTGCAGTTATTAATGATGCATCAATTAACAAAATATTGACAAAAGCAGAAATTAAAAATATTTTTAATCCAGAATTCCATTTACGTCAAGTAAATAATATTTATAAAAGAGTTGGATTACTATAAAACTTAAAAAGGTTGGTTTTAATATGAGAGATTATCAAACACTAGCTATTGTTGGTGCCCAATGAGGCGACGAAGGAAAAGGAAAAGTAACTGATTTTGCTTGTCAAGAAGCTGATATGGTAGTTCGTTATCAAGGTGGTAATAACGCCGGACACACAATTGTGGTTGATAATATAAAATATAAATTATCATTAATTCCATCTGGTGTTTTGACTCCTAATGTTAAAAATGTTTTAGCTAATGGAATGGTTATTAATCCTAAATCTTTTTTAAAAGAATTAGTTATTTTAAAAACTCAGGGAATTGTTAATAACAATTTATTTATTTCTGATCGCGCGCATATTATTCTAGATCTACACAAAGAGCTAGATGCTGCCCGTGAATTAGCAAAAGGTAAAAATAGCATTGGAACAACTAAAAAAGGGATTGGCCCGGCTTATGAAGATAAATATAGCCGTGTTGGTATTCGAGTAAGCGAATTCATTAAGCCAACTTTATTTTTAGCAAAATTAAAAGAATTAATTAAAGAAAAAAATATTTTATTATCTGCTTATAATTTAAAAATATTAAATGCCGAAACGATTTATAATGAATATAAACCTTTAATTGCAGAAATTAAACCTTTTGTTACTGATACCTCTTTTTTAATTGATCAAGCAATTGCTGATGGTCAAAAAGTGTTGTTTGAAGGCGCTCAAGGAGTTCTGTTATGTATCGATCATGGAACTTATCCAATGGTGACGTCTTCTTCTCCAACAGCAGCTTCAATTCCTTTATATTGCGGAATAAAACCCTCTTATATAAATAAAGTGTTAGGAATCGTTAAAGCTTACACTACTCGTGTAGGTGGAGGACCGTTTCCAACAGAACTAGATGGACCATTAGCTCATCAGATTCGTGAATGTGGAAATGAATATGGAACTGTAACTAAAAGACCACGCCGCATCGGATGACTAGATATAGTGGCGCTTCGTTATGCAAAACGTGTATCAGGGATTACTGATATTGCTTTAACTTTGTTGGATGTATTAAGTGGTCTTGAAGAAATCAAAATTTGTGTTGATTATAAAATTAATGGTCAAGTTATTAAAACGATGCCATCAGATAATAATATCTTATCCCAAGTAGAACCAGTCTATTTTACTATGCCTGGATGAAGCGAAGATATTACGAAAGTATCTAAGTTTTCAGACTTGCCAATTAACGCTCAAAATTACTTAAATAAAATTAAAGAACTAACAAATTTAGAGTTATCTGTTTTTTCAGTTGGCCCCGAAAGAAAACAAACAATAATCATGAAAAAATTATTTTCATAAATATTTAAATTTTACTTGAAATTATAAGATTGATGTGCTATTATATTAGGGCATTTAAACTTATCTTGCCATGTTAGCTCAGTGGTAGAGCAATCGGCTGTTAACCGATTGGTCGCAGGTTCAAATCCTGCACATGGCGCCATTTGGCCCGTTGGTGAAGCGGTCAACACACATGCCTTTCACGCATGCATTCACGGGTTCAAACCCCGTACGGGTCACCATTATATGGGGCGTTAGCTCAGTTGGGAGAGCACGTGCCTTACAAGCACGGGGTCACAGGTTCGAGCCCTGTACGCCCCACCATATTCGCTGGAGTAGCACAACCCGGCAGTGCAACTGACTTGTAATCAGTAGGTTGCAGGTTCGATTCCTGTCTCCAGCACCATTATTTTTGGTCTCGTAGCTCAGCCGGTAGAGCATCTGGCTTTTAACCAGGGTGTCGGAGGTTCGAACCCTCTCGAGATCACCATTTATGCGCGAGTGGCGGAATTGGCAGACGCGCTAGACTTAGGATCTAGTGTCTTTACGACGTGGGGGTTCGATTCCCTTCTCGCGCACCATTTCATTAAATACCATTATGGCCAGCACCATTTGGTGTTTTTTTATGCAAAAATTGCTTTTTTAACTAAGAAGCAATTTTTTTATTTATAATTATGATATAATTATTTTTATTATGTATATATATTAAATAGATTTAGATTAAGGTGACTTTGTGATTTATAAAAATATTGATATAAATATGACTAAATCGGAAATAGAATCGCTTGAACTCATTAAAGAAGAAGAATTAAAGATTATGGATAAAATTCATAATATTTGTCTTAAGAACAAAATTCAATATGGTTTAATGTGAGGAAGTCTAATCGGCGGCTTACGCCACAATGATTTCATTCCATGAGATGATGATATTGATATTGCGATGACATCTAGTGAATTCTTAAAATTAAAACGATTAATTGATAGTAATGAATTATTATTGATAGATCACAAAACTAAAAAATGACATTTAACGATAAACAAAGTCTTTATCAATAATGCAACAATTAAAAAATCTAACGATTTTGAGCAAACACCATTTGTAGATATTTTTATTATTAACAAAGCACCTAAATCTAAAACAAAAATTAATAAAATTTTGAAAAAAATGCGATTTTATTGAAATTCAGCCCATCCTTTAGCAAGAATATTATTAGCTTGAGTTCCGTTTTGAAAAACAAACATTAAAAATAAAATTGATAATATTATTTATCAAAATGATAAATTATTAACAGAAAAAGATTATGATGAAGTTTATTTTCCTTGCGATCCTTACGGGTTTAAAAATAAATTAATTCCTCGAACTTACAATAAAGAATTATTTAAATCAGTTGAATTAATAAAATTTGGGAAACGCAAATATTTTATATTTACAGGTTCAAAATCATTCTTAGAAAAATGATGTCCTGATTACTTAATTTTACCAACATTCTCACAAAGACGCAGTAGCCATTTTTTTAATAAAAAAAACAAAGGAAAAAACAATGATAAAAATTAAAAAAGCAATTTTAAGTTTAGCCTCTCACAATATTCCTTCAATGAAAGAATTAGAAAAAAAATACAAAAAAAATATCATTAAGATGAATTATAATGAAAACCTTTATGGTTGCTCGCCATTAGTTGATAAATGAATTAAAAGTGATAATGATATCAAAGGATTTATTTACCCAGATATTAAACCAACAAAATTATTAGATGCAATTTCAAAATTATGAAATGTTAAAAACGAAAATATTTTAGTTGCTAATGGTAGCGATGCAATTATTGATTTAATGCCACGTGTTTTTCTAGATAACGGTGAAGAATCAATCATTACTGAATTAACATATGGTCGTCAAATTAGAACTTGTAAAATTACTGGTAACAATGTTATTGAAATTCCACAATTAGATAATTTTAATTATGATATAGATAAATTTTTATCTTCAATCAACAAAAAAACAAAATTAATTTATGTCACTAATCCAAATATGCCAACAGGAACTTATATTAATCGCGACAAACTATTATCGTTTATTTCTAAAATTCCTAGTCATATATTAATTGTAATTGATGAAGCTTATGTTGAATTTGCAGATGCAAAAGATTTTCCATACGATACTTCACAATGAATTAAAAAATTTGATAATTTAATTATTTTACATACTTTTTCAAAATTTTATGGTTTAAGCGGATTCCGTATTGGTTATGCTTTAGCACAACCTTATTTAATCGAAGCAATGCATAAAACTTATCAACCATTTTCTGCTAATAAATATGCGTTATATGCAGCAACAGCAGCATTGAAAGATTCAAAATGGTACCAAGATATTAAAGATCATGTTATTGAAGAAAAAAATAGATTATATCAAGTTTTTGAGCAATTAAATATTAAATACATTAAAAGCCAAGCTAACTATATTTTTGTAATTACTGAAAATCAAAAATGAACTAATGTTGAATTGCGCGAACATTTATTAGTAAACCAAAATATTTGTATTCGCTGTGTTCGTAAAATCGGATTAAGAATTACTGTAGGAACACCAGAACAAAATACAATTTTAATAAAAGGTATTACAGATTTCATTAATAATAAATTCTAAAAATTATACTATTAACAAAAAAATAACAGGAGAGTAATTATGTATCAAGTAAAAAGAGCTTTTATTTTAGCAGCTGGACGCGGAATGCGTTTGCTACCCGTAACTGATGAAACACCAAAACCATTATTAGATATTAACGGCACAATCATTATCGAAGATATTATTCTTAAATTAAAAGAAAAAGGGATTAAAAAAATTACTGTTTTAACAGGTTACAAAAAGAGTAAATTCAGATACTTAAAGAGAAAGTTTGGTGTTAAATTAAAATTTAATTTCAATTGAAGACATTGTAATAATATTGGAACTTTATATTTTGTACGTAAAAAAATTAAAAATAGTTTAATTGTTAATGGTGATAGTATTTTTAATGTTAATGTCTTTGAAAAAGAATTTCCCAACACAATTATGTTTGGTGAAAAAATTTCGGGAACATCAAATGAATGAACATTAAAAGTTAACTCAAAAAAACAAATTACTAAAATTAAAAAAAGTGGTGGAGTTAATATTATGGCTCAACGTGAAGTAACTTTTATTGGTAAAGATACTGTTAGATTTGTAAAAAAACATTTAAAAAAATATCGTAAAAGTATTGAGATGAATGATTGATATTTTGAAGATATCTTTATTAATGATCTTAATTCGGAAAAACCAAAAACTAAAATTTATTTACACCAAGTTCCTAAAAATAGTTGTTTTGACATTGATGATTTAACATCACTACAAAAAATTGATCCTAAATATAAAAAATTTAAGCAAAATGCTGAAGTTAAAGCTTTGATTTTTGTAGTTAAAAAAACTGGTTTAAATCGTGAAGAAATTGAAAATATTAAAACTGTTGCTAAAAATTACATAGTTACTTTAAAAAGCGGAGAAACTTTAACTCTTGCAAAATAATACGCTTATAGATTTACATAAAAAATTATTGGTTAATTTAGCAGCGTTTGACGAATTCTGTAAAAAACAAAATATTAAATATTTTTTAGGTTATGGTACTTTAATAGGTGCTTTACGACATCAAGATTTTGTTCCTTGAGATGATGATGTTGATGTTTGTATGGATCGAAAAAACTACGAAGCTTTTTTAAAAGTCGCTCATCTAGTTCCTAAACCATTTTCTGTTCATGATGCAGGTATTAAAACTAATGATAATTTCTTTGCAAAATGAGAAGATACTAGTACAACTATTATTGAAAAGTATAGCGAAAAATCTAAGTGAGCCCGCGGTATTTTTATTGATATTTTTCCAATGGATAAAATTCCAAATAAAAATTTAAAATTCAAATTTTTTAAACACCGTCTTTTTAGTTTTTTTCTTTATATTATTTTTAAAAAAATTAGTTTTAAAAGTTTTTCTTGGTGATTAACGTTATTAGTATTTCCGGGATATTGATTAATAAAATTAATAATAACAATGTTACCCATTAATAAAAATAAATGACGTAAAGTTATGAATAAACATTTTATTAAATGAAATAATTTAAATCAAAATTATCGCTATGCATGTTTAGTTGATCCGATAGAATTTCCAAAAACTACTTTTAGTAAAGAGATTATCGAATCGCAGTTAATGAATTATCAATTTAATAATTTAGAATTACCGATATTGACAAAAAGCTTACTATTTCTAATTAATAAATATGGAAAAAACGTTATGACTATTCCTAAAGAATTAAATTTTTACAATCAACACCTTATAATATTCTATCCTAATAGTTCTTATTTAAGTATCATTAATAATAAATATGAATTAAAAAAACTGAAAAAAGAAATCAAATTATCTCAAGAAAGAGACTTATAGTTATGGATTATAAAAAACAATTAGAAAATATCCAATTAAAATTATTAGAAAATATAATTTGGTTTGATAAATTTTGCACGCAACATAATATTAAATATTTTTTAAATTTTGGTACTTTAATAGGAGCATTACGTCATAAAGATTTTATTCCATGAGATGATGATATTGATATTTCTATGACGCCTTATAATATAAATAAATTATATAAATTAATAGATAAATTTCCAAAAAAATATAAATTAATAGCACCATTAACTAAAAAAAACCCATTATTAATATGAAAATTAGAAGATACTAGTACAACTATTATTGAAAAGTATAGCGAAAAAGCTAAATGAGCACGCGGCATTTTTATTGATATTTTTCCAATTAATAAAGTACCTTTAAAATATAATAAATTTAATTTTAAAATATGGAATTACATTTTATTGTTAATGCATATTAGATATAAAAAGATTACATTTAAATACATCACTTATAATTCAAATGTAAATTCTTTTAAAAAATATCTTATTATTACTACATATTTCTTTTTTTATTTGTTTTCACACTTGATACCTATAAATAGTATGAAAAAACTTTTTTTTAAAAAATTAAAAAAATGAGATAAATTAAAAGATAATTACAAATATATTTCACTTCCCCCTGCTCCGATTCCTAAACATTTTCCAGAATGTGTTTTTGATAAAACAATTATTGAAGATAAATTAATATTAACTAATTTCAAAAATATAAAATTACCTATACTTACACAAAGTAAACAAATATTAATAAATTTTTACGGAAAAAGTGTTATGGAAATACCTAAAAAACCATTATCAATTTCTCAACATGCTATATTTGTTGATATTAAAACACCTTTTACAAAATATTTAATTGATAAAGATGGGTTAATAAAATTAAAAAAAATAATAAAAAACTTTTATAGAAGATAGTAAATAATTATTATTTTTTTAGATGTATTAATCCATTTTTATAAATTACTAATAAATTATTATCAAAAATAATCATATGCATTTTTGAATATTGGAATATATTTTTACAAATATTTAAAAATAAAATTAGATTAAATTATTAATAACTATCAAAAAGCAAAAAATAATTTATAATTTATATATATGATATAATTTTAATCGTTAAACATATTTTATTTGATTAATAAAAAACAAATATTTTTTAAATATCTTAGAAAGAGGTTTTTATATGAAAGTAAATAATAAACAAGAAGTTTTAGAGATTATTAATAATAATGATGTTGTATTGGTGGATTTTTTTGCAACATGATGTGGTCCTTGTAAAATGATTACTCCAATTCTTGAAAAAATTTCAAATGATGAAACAATAACTGCAAAAATCGTTAAGATTGATGTAGATAAAGATCCAGAATACGCACAAGACTATAATATCAAAACTGTTCCTACTATAGTGTTGTTAAAAAATGGTAAAGAAGTCAATCGTTTTTCAGGATTTAAAACAGAACAAGCTATAAAAGAATTTATCAAAACAGCGTAATTGTATTTAGACTAAATAATAAAAACAAGAAAAATTTAAAACTTCTTGTTTTTTTATATTTAATTTTTTATATTAAATGTTATAATTATAATAAATATTTATATTATTTTTAAGGGGTATTTTAAATGAATAACATTTCTAAAGTTAAAAATTTAATAAGTTTTATACTACCATATCATAGTGCTAATTTTGAAAAAAATATTACTTCTATATGTAATAAAATTAAAAAAAATTTTTCAAGTATTAATTATGAAATTCTATTGGTTAAGAATAAAGAATATACTTTTCCTTACAAAAAACTAAATAATCCACATATTCGTCACATTGAAATGATGAATAATTATTTATATGAAATTAGAGTTTTTGGGTTTAAGTCAGCTGAAGCCAAGTATATTCATTATATTGATATTGATGATGACTATTGTTTTAAAACAATAGTCAATAATCTTGAAATAGTAAAAGAAGGAAAATATGACATATTATCATTTTGTTCATCTTTATTTTTAAATGATTCAAAACGTATTACGGAAATAAAATATTGAAAATTACCAGAAGAATTTTCAGAAATTACTTTTGACATAATGTTAAAAAAAACATTATCTTTAACTAATAAACTTATTAAAAAATCTTTAGAAAATTTAATTATGTCAAAATTTAAAATAAGTTATGATGAAGATGTTTTGTTATTGGTACAAATGAATAAAAAAAATTTAAAAATATTACATATTAATCAACCATTAAGTATTATTTTACATAAAAAAAATAGTCTTTCTAGAACAAATACAGGACTGCATATGGAATCAATCAAAGTCAGTAAATATCTTAAAGGAATTACAACACCAGAAGAGTTCCAAGAATTATTATTTAAATATGTATGTTTTAGCTTAGTACCTATTAAATTAATAGACGACAGAAAAATTAGAAATGAAAATTACAAAATATTAAAAAAATATATTAACGAAAATTACAACAAAAAAATAATTAACAAAATTTTTACTAGTAGAAAATCAAGATTATTGCATAAACCTTGGTTTATATCTATTCTTGTATTTTTCATACCTAAGTTTTTTTTAAAAAAACTATTTTTAAAAAAAATAAATTCTTTTTAAAAATTAAAATAATGTTTATAAATACTATGGTTTTATTAAAAGGTTTTTCAGGATTTAAAACAGAACAGATTATAAAAATATTTATTAAATTAACTTAATTATATTTATATTTCGTGTTATAATATATGAATATTTATGCTGTTATTTTAAAGGGGTATTTCAATGAATAATGTTTCTAAATCAAAAAATTTAATAAGTTTTGTATTACTATATCATAGTGTTAAATTTGAAAAAAATATTACTTCTATATGTAATAAAATTAAAAAAAATTTTTCAAATATTAATTATGAAATTTTATTAGTTAAGAACAAAGAGTATACCTTCCCTTATAAAAAACTAAATAATCCACATATTCGTCACATTGAAATTATGAGTAATTATTTATACGATATTAGAATTTTTGGATTTAAATCAGCTAATGCCAAATACGTTCATTCTTTTGATGTTGATAATGACTACTGTTTTAAAACAATAGTCAATAATCTTGAAATAGTAAAAGAAGGAAAATATGACATATTATCATTTTGTAGATCTTCATATAATGCAAAAAAACTTTTAAAAACAGATTTTTTAAAACTACCAGAAGAAATTTCAGAAGTTTCTTTCGAAAAAATGGCAAGCATAACATTATGTTGAAGTAATAAACTTGTGAAAAAATCTTTAGAAAATCGTATGATTTCAAAATTTAAAATAACTTATGATGAAGACATTTTAGCATTTGTACAAATGAATAAAAAAGATTTAAAAATATTACATATTAATCAACCATTAAGTATTATTTTACATCAAGAAAATAGCATAGCTAGAACATATACAGGACTGCAAATGGAATCTATAAAAGTTAATAAATACCTTAAAACTATTACGACTCCAGAAAGTTTCCAATTATGTTTATTTAAATATGTTTGTTCTCAATTAATAGATATTAAATTAATAGACGACAGAAAAATTAGAAATGAAAATTATAGTATATTAAAAAAATATATTAATGAAAATTACAATAAAAAAATAATTAACAAAATTTTTACAACTAAAAAAGAACGTAGTGTTATAATTTTTCACAAGGCATGATTTATATCAATGATTACATTTTTAGTACCAAGATTTTTTTTAAAGAAATTAGTGTTAAAGACAGTTAAAACATAATTAACGATATAATATATATTATTAAAAGTCTAATTAAAAAATATGATTTTTAATAAGGAGGATTTTATGCTAAAAGCTATTTTTATAGATCTAGACGGAACTCTTGTTAATGGCAAATTCAGAGATCTAAAATATATTAGTTCAGAAAATATCGAAGCTTGTAAGGCAGCTCAAAAAAATAAAATATATACTATTATTAATACTGGACGTGGATTTAATGTTTGTCGTGAGTTACAAGAAAAAATTAACTTTAATAAATATGGCAACTTTTATATTGCTTTTAACGGAGCTTATATTGGCAGTTTAGCACACAATAAAATTATTTATTCTAAATTTATTGTTAAAGAAGATACTAATAAAATAATTTCTATTGCTAAAAAATATCGTTTTTCTATTAAATTTAATGAACCCTTTGAATTCTATGGCACTAATCTATTGACAAAAATATATGTTGGATTACTAAGAGTGCCAAATAAATTACATAAAAGTTATCATATTGAAAAAATATCTAATAAAGATTATTATAAAATTATGCTAACCGGACGCAAAAGAAGTATAATTAAAAACACCGTAAAAGAATTAATAATTAATTTTCCATATTTAGAAATAACTACTTCTGGTAATGGATGAGTTATTGAAATAACTGGTAACAATAGTTCTAAAGGAACAGCAGGAAATTTCTTATGCGAAAAACTCGGTATTAATATAGCTACAGAAGCAGCAGCAATCGGAGATTCTATGAATGATGCTAGTTTATTTAAATTAGTTTGAAAATCAATATCAGTTAAAAACGCTAATAAAAATCTTAAAAAGATATCGACAGAATTTACAGATGATCATAAAAAAAATGGAGTAGCAACATGAATACAAAAAAATATTTAAAGGAAAATAATTAATATGATTTCATTTATTTTATTAATAGTTATTCAGTTTCCGTTTTATTTTTTAGTTCCTAAATCATTCACTCCTGATACTAATACAAAATTAACGAATTCTATTATTAAAGCATTCATGGCTTTTGCAATGTTGATGTTTGTTGGTTTTGTTGCAAATATTCTTCCGTTTATGTTTTCTTTATATTTCATAGTATGAGTCATATTATTTAGTATACTTTATATTTTGGTATGAAGTTTATTCATATATAAAACATATAAAAAGGTAATTGTTTTTAGTTGAGAAATCAATAAAACAGATTTACTAGTTTTATTGATTTTCGTTATAACTTTTCTTGTTATTGCTTTTCAATCAATAACAACTTTTGACCAAGATAATTATTTTTATGTAAATTTAGTTAAATCAAATAATTGGTTTTCACCTACTAATTTACACGGTAGTTATTCTAATAATATTAGTCATAAAAGCTATTATATATTAGAGAGCTATTATTTATTTATTAGTTTTTTTAGTCATATTAATAATAGCGCAGTAATATCATTAATATATACTAATAAATTAATTTCTTTATTTTTTGAGATTTTAATTTTTATATTATTATTTAACAAAAATAAAAAAATATTATTTTTGTTTTCTTTACTTGCAGTTATTTTTATTTTTCAATTTTATCATATTTTACTTCTTTGCGAACGAGGAGTAGAAGTCAGTTTTCTGTTTGGTGCATTTTGAGTGTATTTTTTAATAAATATTTATGATAAAAATAACAAAACAATGAATTTCTATTTAATGGCGATTACTCTTGGTGTTTGTTCAGTTTCAGCTTACTTTATTGTTGTCGCGATTCTATTAATGATTATGTATATTTTATGATCTAGAAAAGTTAGTAATCTGGAATTGGTTGTATTTTTTGCTATGGTGTTGTTAGCCAAATTAAGTGGATTTCAAGATACTCAGATATGACTATCATTATTGGTCTATATTTCTATGCCAATAATTTATTTTGTAATAACAAAATTTAACATAGCTTTCTATATTAATAAAATATTTGATAAATTTAATTTTTCTTCAATCTTTATAGTGAGTATTACATCAATAGGATTGTTAGTAATGTATATTGTGTTAGATTGTTTAAATATGATGAATTTAGCAAATACTTATAATGCGTTTGTTATTAATATTTTTATGACTTTTACGTATGTTCAAGTTTTATTAGATTTTAGTGTATGATTATTTGTGTTAGCGTGAGCAATAGGATTATATAAATTAATTAAATATAAAAAAAATTCTTTTAGTGAATTTGTCTTTTTTATAGTTGTTAATCCGTTATTTTGACCAATTTTTCTGTATTTATTACATCGAACTACATATAGATTTTATTTAATATTAATACCGGAATTATTTTTAATATGTTGTTTATTTTTCAAACAATTATGATTAAAGTATTACAATATAGTTTTTAAATTCATTGATAATAAAACACCTCAATATTTTTTAGCAATTATTATGGCACCGTGAATAATTAGTTCTGCCATTATGGCGGGAACTTATAGTCATAATTTTAATTCTGGACTATCAATTAATAGTAATGATATTTTTTTAAGAGCCACCGATTTTAAAGATTTTAATAAACACTTAACCAATAAAGATACAACAATCATTAGTGTTAAATCTAATAGAAGTCAGTTGTTTTTAGAATCTTCTGTTTTCTTAATGGTTGTTTGAAATTCATCTCATATAAACGAGTTTAGAAAAAGAAATCCATATATTTTAAAAAATTTTACTGATCAACAATTAATTGATGGAATAAAAAAATTAACAAGAGATATTGAAGTTAAAGGAATTATGGATGATCAAGATTATCAATTTGTAAAAAAAACTAAATCTACTAAAATAGTAGTTAATACCAATATAAAAATTATTATTAATAATAGTAGTCATGTAACCTTACTATCTCATAATAACAAAAATTATGATTTATTAGCCATTGATTAAATGAATTTTAATTATCAGGGAGTAAAAAAGTGGAATATTTTGCTGTTATTTTAGCCGGAGGATCTGGCTCTCGAATGGGACATCATAAAAGACCAAAACAATTTTTGGAAATTAATAACAAACCTATTATAGTTCATACAATTATTAAATTTTTAGCAATTAAAAATATTGATAATATTATTATTTCTTGTCATTTAAATTGAATTGATTTTACAAAGAAAACTTTACAAAAATATTTTAATGATAAAGAAATTTTGAAAATATGAATTTGTAAAGGTGGAGCAACTAGAAATAAATCAATCATTAATGGAATTTATTTTATTAAGGAAACATTTAAAAGTGATGATGCTATTATAATTAGCCATGATTCCGTTCGACCATTTGTTGCTTTAGAAACTATTAAAGCCAATATTGCACAATCTGAATTAAATTTATGTATTGGAACTTCTGTTCCAGTAGTTAATACTATTATTGAAAGTATTGATGGAATCAACGGAACTGCAGTTCCATTAAGAAATACATTGTTTCAAGCGATGACACCTCAAACATTTTCAATGAAAACTTTTCAAAATTTATATAATAAAATTAAAAATGATAATTTTTCTGATGTTTGTGGATTATTTATACACTTTAAATATTCGGTAAAATTGGTTATAGGGAAACCACAAAATTTTAAAATAACAACTGAACATGATTTAATAATGGCTAAATTAATCATTGAAAATGATAGACCAATTTCATAATTAATATCCTTACATTTAATTTTTTAAAATAACTTAGATTAAAGATTATATTAATCATTAGATTGGAAAAGTATTGATATAGTTGATGTTTTTCACTATAATAAAATTATTATATTATTTAAATATATTTTTATATTTTGTAATTTTAAAGTTTTAAGAGCATATAATAATATAATGAAACATTAAAAAATAAAATTAATTAAGGAGTTTTAATAATGTTAAATGTTAGTCAAAAAATAAATGATTTTAATTTTTCTGGAGTAAATGAAAATGGGGAAATTAAAACACAAATTAATTTCAAAAAAAACCAATATAATATTTTATTTTTAATCCCAAAAGCAGGAACTTCAATTTGCAATAGTGAAGTTTTCCAATTAAAAGCAATCTATGATAAATTTTCAAATGTGAACATTATTGTTGGTTCATTAAATAGTCCTGAAGAATTAGCAAAATGAAAATCAGATAATGAATTACCTTTTTCATTTGTAACTGTTTCTAAAAAATGAGCAGAAACAAATAATTTTTATGATCCTGAATTTAAATTAACTTTCAGAGTAACTTTAATTTTAGATCAAGATAATATCTTGTGAAGCAAAACAATTAATGCTGTTAAATTGCCCCGATCTGTTAAAGAAATTCTAAGATTATCAGAATCAATTAAAAGAATTAATGACGGAAAAACAGAACTTTGTAGCGTTTAATATTGATTATTATAGTTTTTTATAATTAAATTATAGTAAAAAAGTTAGTTTTATTAGATATTTTTTAATAAAACTAACTTTTTTGTTATAATTTTTACTAATTATGGTATTATATTTATTATTAGAGAACATCAATACCAACAAGGTTAAGGTAAATAAAATGAAATTATTATCAATTAATAAAAAACAAACAAGTCATCGAACACAAGGGATTATTTCAGGGATTAGTTGTTCTATTTTCTATGGTTTATATCCTGTTTTGCTAACGCTTTTAGCATTTAATAATGGATCAATTAAATGATCTTTTGGACCAAATGATACTTATAAAATTGTAATTTGAGGTTTTGTGTTAGTAGGGTTAAAAGAATTATTTAACACTATTTTTTCGATTTTTACAG
Source organism: Mycoplasmatales bacterium (assembly GCA_965222755.1). Classification (GTDB taxonomy): domain Bacteria; phylum Bacillota_I; class Bacilli_A; order Mycoplasmatales; family JABABV01; genus JABABV01. The sequence continues at coordinate 696,164 of CBDCUK010000001.1, forward strand.
CTTTAGTCCGAGGCCAAATAAAAAATTATTTTAAAAATATTTATGGGTTATTAAAAAATAAATGAGGATGATTAATTGTTTTGGGGGGCATAGTTTCTGGACCTATCGGTTACACATTTTTAACGCTAGGAATTTTATTCTCAACCCCAGCTTATGGATCAGCATTCAGTTCATGAATGCCAATTTTTACAATGATTGGAGCAGTTTTAATATTCAAAGATAAAATCAATTTTTATGGTTGAATTGGCGTTATTTTAACTTTTATGTCTGCTTTAATTATGGGAATTGTTGCCATTACTAATAGTGGTGTTTCTTCTCATAGCAAAACATTATTAATCGCTGGAATTGTATTAGCTTGCTTTGCGCCTTTGTGTTGAAGCTTTGAAAATATTTTAATAGATATAGCATTACGTTATTCAAATATAAATATTAAAACTGACACAATTGTTAATTTAAAAGTTCTTTCTGGTGCGTTAGCAGCTCCTTTTATTATTGTTATAGCAACCCTGTTTACCTCAGTAGGAATTCCACAAGCTTTTAAATGATATGGTGAATTTTTTACTAATTGAAGTTTCTTGTGAGGAATTGCTTTAGTAGGAGCGGTAATGTTTGTTGGGCGTTTCTTCTTTTATAATTCTGTTCGATTAGCTGGTTCTGGTTTAGCTTCAGCTTTTTATAATAGTTGTACTTTAAGCACTGCTATTTTACAATCAATCTTTGCTAGTTTTGGTTTATTGAGTAGTGTTGCAGGTAGTGGAAACTATGATTTACATTGATGATTTTGAATATTCCTACTAATTATGATTGGCGGGATCTTACTCGTTTCTAAAAATAATGTTCGTAATCCGAAAGATCACGAAAATATTGTGTGAGAATAATTTAATTAGTCCTTTATTTTTTATAAATTCGGTGCTATAATGGAATTTGGAATAATTAAAATTAGAAAAATTGAAATTGTCCCATTTTAACTTAAATTAAATTATTTTAAAAATACTTTATTATTATTTAAAAATCAAAATTATTTAAAAAAATCAAATTTTAAATAATTTATAATTAGTTAGGAGACATTAAATATATGTTAGCTAGATTACAGAATTTGGGTAAAGCACTTCTATACCCGATTGCTTGTATGCCTATCGCAGCTTTATTGATGCGTGTTGGAATATTTGCTGGTTCATTTCATAATGGAGTGGCAACAGACAACTTACAAGCCATTTTTGGAAACATTATAGCAGCTCCCGGAAATGCATTTTTCGGAAATTTAGGTCTTTTCTTTGCCATTGGTATTGCCTTTGGTTTAACGAAAGATTCTCGAGGTGAAGCAGCTTTAGTAGGTGCTTTAGCATTATTAGGATTAAAAGGGTTATTGTCAGAAAACGCATTACCTAGTTTATTCTATTCACATGTAATGGTTCATACTTTTACATCTAATGGGCACACAACTGCAAACGCAGCATCTCATTTACTATATACATCTACAGGTGGTAAAAACGGACTTGTTACAACTTGAAATATTATCCCAGGGGTACTTGGTGGTATTACTTCAGGTTGATTAACAGCTTTCCTTTATAATAGATATCGTGAAGTTGAATTACCATCAGCTTTAGGATTCTTCTCAGGACGCCGTTTCATTCCAATGATAACAACTTTTGCTATTTTTGGATTAGGACTTATCGCAGCATTAATTTTACCTTGAATTACTTACGTATTCGATGAATTCGGAAGTTGAGTTGTTCAACAATCGGTAAATACAAGTAACCAATCATTAATCGGATTATTAGCAGGACTTTACGGGATCTTAAATCGTTTATTATTACCATTTGGGTTACACCATATCGTAAATACAATATTCTGATTCCAAATTCCTTTAAGTGGTACAAGTGTAATCACAGGAGCACATACATCTGCTTTTGGAGATATCGCAGCTTTCGCTAAAGGTATTAAAGGAGCAGGAGTATTCCAATCAGGATATTTCCCAATTATGATGTTTGGTTTACCAGCAGCAGCAATAGCAATGATTTATTGTTCAGATACTGAAAACCGTAAAGCAACTATGGGAATTATGGGATCAGCAGCTCTAGTATCATTCTTTACAGGAATTACTGAGCCAATTGAATTCTCATTCGTATTCCTAGCACCAATGCTATATGGATTACATGTACTATTAACAGGAATTATTTCAGCAGTCGTCGTGGCTATGAATATCCATATTGGATTTGGATTCTCAGCAGGGTTATTTGATTACTTAATTTCAATGCCTACTTCATGAGATTACTTTAGAAATATTGGTACAATTTGATCAAATCCATTATGAATTTTACCTATTGGGGCTCTTACTGGTATGATCTACTTCGGATTATTTACTTTCTTTATTAAGAAATTCGATTTAGCAACACCAGGACGTCACTCAAACATCATTTCAGATGTAACAGAAACTCCAGAAGATCACCAAGGTTATAATGAAACTACAGAGGGTAAAATTAATAAACAAGCTAAACAAAATCATAAAACACAATGAGTTATTTTAGCAGAAAAAATATTACCTCTTTTAGGTGGAAATGATAACTTAGTAGAAGTTGGAAATTGTGCAACTCGCTTAAGAATTAAAGTCATAGATGGTTCTAAAGTAGACAAAGCAGCAATTAAAAAACTTAATGTATTTGGAGTAATCGCTCCATCTAAAACTGCAGTTCAAGTTATTGTGGGTCCCAAAGTTGAATTTGTGGCTAATGCAATCAAAGAAATGACAGGAAAATAAAAACATTTTATTTACATCTTAAAAAAAACAATATATAATAATTAGTAATTAAAATTATTAAGAGGCAACGAGATGGAGAACGTCTTTGACTTGCGCCAACCTGATATTAAAATCAAGGTGGTTTGTTCCAGAGTGTAAAAACACTAACAATAACTAATTCCTTAATTATTAACACCAAAAACCTCTTTCTAATTTTATTTTAAACAAATTAAAATTTAGAAAGAGGTTTTTTAATGCCTAAAAAAAATTTATTATTATTTTCTTCAGAATCAGTATCAGAAGGTCATCCTGATAAAATTTGTGATCAAATTTCAGATGCAATTTTAGATGCGTGTTTAGCACAAGATCCTTATTCACGAGTTGCCTGTGAAACTTTTGCAACAGCTCATAAATTAATTATTTCAGGAGAAATTACTACCAAAGCAAATGTAAATTATGAACAAGTAGCCCGCAATGTTTTAAGTCATATTGGTTATAGTATAAAAACTGGAATTGATCCTAATAAATATCCAATAGAGATTTTAATTAACAAACAATCACATGATATTGCGATCGGGGTTAACCATGCTAGTGATAAATCAGAAGAAGTCGGTGCTGGAGATCAAGGAATAATGTTTGGTTATGCAACTAATGAAACAGCTTCTTATATGCCTTTAGCTTTAACGATTGCTCATGATTTAGTAAAAACAGCATCTCAACTAAGAAAAGATCAGATCTTTAAAAATGCGGGACCAGATATGAAATCAGAAGTAACAATTGATTATACAGATAAAAAAAATCCAAAAATTCATAGCGTATTATTATCAATTCAACATTATGACAATATTGATTTAAATGTTTTTTATGATTATGTTAAAAATTCCATTATTAAACCAATCATTGAAAAACATTTACCGAATTCTAGTGATTTTAAAATGTTGATTAATCCTACAGGTCGCTTTGTAATTGGAGGACCAGTTGGTGACACAGGACTAACAGGTCGTAAAATCATTGTTGATACTTATGGAGGATCAGCTCGCCATGGCGGAGGAGCTTTTTCTGGAAAAGATGCAACAAAAGTAGATCGTAGTGCTGCCTATGCCGCTCGTCATATTGCTAAAAATTTAGTTGCTGCAGGAATATCTCAAGAAATCGAACTACAATTATCTTATGCTATTGGAGTGGCTGAACCAACATCCATCTGAGTCGATACTAAAAACACTAGTAAATATGATGAATCAACAATTATTAACATCATTAGAAAAGTTTTCAATCTAACACCTAGTGGAATTATTAAAGAATTAGACTTGCAAAAGCCATGATACTTTAAAGTAAGCTCTTATGGACATTTTGGTCGTCAAGATATTACTGGTTTACCATGAGAACAATTAAACAAAGTAGCAGAAATTAAAAAATTAATAAAAAATTTATAAACTGTTTTTGATAAAAATTTACCATTTTTTTATGAAGAATAGTATAATATAAAAAGAGGTGATTATTTTTGAATAATCTATTAATAAACACAGATAAAAATACAGGATTAGATACTAGTATTATTATTTTAGCTGTTTTACTATTGATAACATGTGTTGTAATAGTATTGATCACGCTATTTTACTTTTTTTATTGGTTAAAACACTCATTATTTTGTAGGAAAAATAACAAACGTTTTAATGGGGCGGTCTTCGCTCGTAAAACAATGCAACATTATGGAGTACAAAATCCTAATGTTGTTTCAGCCTGAGTATGAGGCGGATACAAAATGTGAAACTACAATCGTCGTCAAAATAAATTAACGTTAAAACGATGAACTTATAGTAGAAAATCACGTTGAACTTTAAATGAATCTATGGAAAATGGATATTTTGCAACATTGATCCAAAAAAACGATAAAAGAATTTGATTATATCGTTTTGCTTCAAAATTAGCAGGATTTTTATCTTTCGGGGCATTTATTTTAGGATTTTACTTGATTTTACCACTTTTATTTAGTGTTTCTAAGTCAGCAAGTTTACAATCTTGAGAAGTAAATATTTTTACAATTTTATTCGTAGGTATTGTTTTCATAACTTCTTGAATTGCAGTTATTTGAAGAGTTGAAATTCTAAAAAAATCAAAATCATTTTTAGATGATTCACTTAAAAAAGGTGACATTACACTTTATGAATATACAGTAATTAGAAGAATTTTAAAACTAAGACTTTGATATGCTGTAGCAGAAGCAATCTATCATTCACTACAATTAGCACTACGTATTATGATTAAATATTCTAATAAGTTTAAACGATAGAAGGTAACTTAAAATGAAAACAACTTTAAAAAATATTAAAATTGTTAATTTCAATGAAACAATTAATGATGCAACTTTAATTTTAGAAAACGGAATTATTAAAAGTATAAAAGCTAATAATTCGTCAAAAGTAAATGAAAAAGAAATTGATGCAAAAGATTTGATTGCCATTCCTGGATTTATCGATATGCATATTCATGGAGCTTTTCGTAAAGATTTTATGGATAGTACACTTGATAGTTGAAAAACACTTTTATCTGATTTACCACTAGAAGGAACAACCTCAGTAGTAGCAGCTTCAATAACAGCAGATTTAAAAACTTTAACAAAAGCTTTAAAAGTTATGAATCAAGCGATTGAACTTCAGAAAGTCAATAAATTAGCACCTAAAACAACAACTCTTTTAGGTTGTCATATGGAAGGGCCCTATATTTCTGAAGTTTTTAAAGGAGCTCATAAAAAATCTTTATTAAGAAAACCAAATATTAATGAAATTAGAGCATTGCAAAAAGCAGCTAATGGTAATGTTAAAATTATTACTTATGCTCCTGAGTTAGCAAACGAAACTTTTACAAAAGATTTAAAAGCATTAAATATTATTCCATCAATTGGGCACTCAGATGCTAATTTTGAAGAAACTTTACAAGCTTTTAAAGACGGCGCTAATCATACAACGCATTTATATAATGCAATGAGTGGTTTCCGTCATCGCGATCCCGGAATCGTCGCTGCTAGTTTCCATAATAAAGGAAATATTTTAAACGAATTAATTTGTGATGGTATTCATGTTAAAAAAGAAATTATTGGATTAACTTATGAAATTCTTGGCCCCAATCGTATCGTACTAGTAACAGATGCGATCAATCCTAAAGGGTGCAAAGATGGCGATAATTATATTTCTGGAGGAATTAAAGTAGCTAAAAAAGGTGCTTTATTAACTTTATCAGGAACTGACACAATTGCTGGTAGCGGTGTGACAATGATCGAATGTTTTCGTAACATCATCAGATATAGTGATGCTACTATTTCCGATGCCGTTAAAATGAGTTCTTACAATGCTGCTAAGCAGTTAAAAATAGAAGATAAAGTTGGTATAATTAAAACAGGAATGATTGCTGATGTAATTGTTTTAAACGCTTATTTAGAAATTGTTGATGTTTTTGTTAAAGGAATATCAGTGTTTGGAAAATTAACAGCTCATGATTTAACGAAAGAGGAATATTAGATATGAAAATAATTATTCTTAATAATACCGAAGAAATTGCTAAAAGATCAGCCAATATTTTTATTGAGCAAATTAATAAAAAACCAGAATCTATTCTTGGACTAGCAACTGGTTCAACACCAGTAGCAACTTATGAATTATTAATTAAAGCTAATCAAAATAATCAGGTTGATTTTAGCCAAGTTAAAACTTATAATTTGGACGAATATATTGGATTAAGTAAAAATCATCCGCAATCATATTATTATTTTATGAATAAATTTTTATTTGATAAGATTAATATCAACAAAAATAATATTCATATTCCTTCTGGTGAAGGAGATGTTGCTAAAAACATTGATATTTATAATAATTTATTAGATAATACTAAAATCGATATTCAATTATTAGGTTTAGGGGTCAATGGTCATATTGGTTTTAATGAACCTGGAACTGACTTTAATAGTATTACTCATAAAGTAAAATTATCGACAAATACAATCAATACTAATGCAAGATTTTTTAAAGATGATTCGGATGTTCCTAAGTATGCTATTACGATGGGAATTAAAACTATTATGGAAGCTAAAACTATTCTATTAATTGCATATGGAAAAAATAAAGCAAAGGCCGTCAAAGAGTTAATTGAGGGTAATCCTGATCCAAAATGACCTTGCACAATTTTACAATCACACAAAAATGTAACTGTGATTCTTGATCAAGAATCAGCTAGTTTACTAAATAAAAAATAAAGGTAGTTGAAAATATGGATAAGAAAAATAACAATAACAAAATTGATGATAATAAAAAATTATCAATTAATTTATTATCGAGTGCTCATAATGTTAAAGCAACTGGACCAGGATCAGCTTGAAGAGAATTTTTAAAAAACTTTAAAAATAAACCATTAATTGATAATTATGATGTTTTTGTAGATCGTAAAAAAGATGCAGATATTATTCATATTAATTCTCCGGATCCGCGTTATAAATTTCAAATGCGTCACGGAAGATATCGTGGGATAGTGCTTTACAATGTCCATTTTATTCCAGGAACTCATACAGATAATTCTTATGATCCACAAAACTTTATTCACCGTTTTTTCGTCCGAAGTATTTTAAAGTGATCAATGCATTTTTTAACAAAATCAGATGAATTAGTTGTGGTAAATCCAATGTTTATTAATGATTTAGTACGTTTAGGAATTTCGGAAGAGAAAATTACTTACATTCCAAATGTAGTTCATACTTCAGAATTTCATAAAGTTACAGCATCTGAAAAAGCTGAATTACGTAAAAAACATAATTTCTTCCCAGAAGATAAAATTATCATTGCAGTTGGACAATTACAAACTCGTAAAGGAGTTAAAGATTTTATTGAAGTTGCGAAAATGCTTCCAGAGTTCAAATTTATTTGATTAGGAAGTTTTGCTTTCAAAAAATTAAGTCATGGGCATCACGAAATTGAAGAGTTCGTTTCTAATCCGCCAGAAAACGTTTTCTTCAAAGGTCGTGTACCAATTAATGAAGTTAATGAATATTTAAATTGCGCCAATATCTTTTTCATGCCAGCATTGAATGAATTATTTCCAATGTCAATTTTAGAAGCTGCTAATGTTGAAATACCAATGTTGTTAAGAGATTTACCAGAATATGCCGAAATATTTAGTTTCACTGATTATTTAAGAGCTAATAATAATAAAGATTTTGCTGATATTATTAAAAACGTTTTAAATAATAAAGAAGCAACCAAATCAGCCGCAGCAACAAGTAAAGCAATTGCTACAAAATATTCTGCTGATATAATTTCCAAGCAATGAGATGATTATTACCAACGCATTAGTCATAAATACAAAGATCGTTTATCAAAACGTGATCTTCCGACTGCAAAGTCTGAAGCTAAAAAACGTTTTAAATAAATTATGAATCCTAAAATAAATAATAAAGAATACGAAAAATGACTAAGCAATAAAGAGTTAGACTCAGAAATCAGAAACGCAATTTTAAAAATTAAACCTAAAAAAATTGATGATTTTTTTGGTGAAGAATTAATTTTTAAAACTGCTGGTATCAGAGGATTAATTGGTCCAGGTAATAAAAGACTTAATCTGTATACGATTAGAAAAGCAGCTATGAGTTTGGGTAAATATTTAAAAAATAAAAACCCCAACAGCATCAAACAAGGAATAGCAATTGCCCATGACAATCGTCATATGTCAAAAGAATTTAGTGTTTACAGTGCTCAAGTTTTAACAGCACTAGGTTTTAAAGTTTATTTATTTGAAAATAACGAATTACAACCAACACCATTTCTATCTTTTGTCATCAGGCATCTTAAATTAGCATCAGGAATTGTAATCACAGCTTCTCATAACCCTAAAGAATATAATGGTTTTAAAGTTTATGGTGAAGATGGATGTCAACTTTTACCGAACGCAACTAACGCAATTACTAAAATATCTCAAACATTAGATTTTTTTACTATTAAATATGATCAAGAATCACATTGATTAACAGTACCTGATAAAATTAGAGATTTATATATTGATAATTTATGTAAGGTCCCAGTGAATCATCAGATTGAAGAAAAAGCTTCGATTGTTTTTTCTCCACAACAAGGAACAGCAACAGTAATTATGGAATCGGTTTTTGAAAAACTTAATTATCGATATTTTACAGTTCCCGAACAAAGAGATCCTAATCCTGATTTTGATCAAACAAAAACACCCAATCCCGAAAATCCAGAAGCTTATGATAAAATTATTAAATGTTTAAAAAATAAAAAATATGATATTGGTATTACAACTGACCCTGATGCAGATAGGGTTGGAGTTGTTTTAAAAGTTGGTTCTCAATATAAAATTTTATCTGGGAATCAAACATCAAGTATTTTATTTTATTATTTAGTTAATAATTATCCCAAATTCAAAAAGAATCAGTTTTATATTGCCAAATCAACAGTTTCAACAACATTAGTAGATAAAATTGCTAATGATTATGGTGTTGAAGTTAAAGAAACTTTAACAGGGTTTAAATGAATTGGTAATTTAATTGAAAATTATCAAGATAAAGAATTTTTATTTGGATTTGAAGAATCATTTGGTTCTTTAATTAATGCTGATTTGTGTCGTGATAAAGATGCTCTTCAAACTGCAATTTTAATAGCTGATGCCGCTAGTTTTTATAAACAACAAGGTAAAACACTACATGATGTTTTATTGGAAATTTATCAAAAATATGGTTTCTTTTATGAAAAAACAGTCGCTCTATCAGTTGGTAGTGATGAAGAAATCAATAGTTTTATGACAACAATGCGTCAAAACATAACAACTTTAGGTGATCTTAAAGTTACTAAATTTGAAGATTACAATAAAGGCATTAAAGGGTTCCCGAAAACTAACATGTTGAAATTTTATTTAGAAGATGGTTCATGAATTGCAATTCGACCATCAGGAACCGAACCAAAATTAAAAATTTATTATTCTACTGTTTCTGAAGATAAAATAGAATCAATTATTAAATTTAGAAATATTGATAAAGACATTAAAGTTTTAACAAATATTTCTAAAGGAAAACAAATTTCAAAAAAAGAAGTTGCTATTTGATCATTCTGATGTGCTACTTTAATTGCGATTTTATTTATTTTAGTTTTTAAATTTTATAGTAGTAGTGGTAAAAATCCTTGGTCAGTTTTTGAAGTTATTTGAAATCATAGTTCCAAAGATCTGACATCATCAACAGTTTGATATTTTTTAATTTTCTTATTAACAGTATTTATTAACTGAATTCCATTTGCTGCTTTAGGCGTCTGGATTGTTGGTAAAAAATTTAATACTGGTTTAAAATATCGACATGCTGTTGTCGCGCAAATATTAGATAAAATCGTTTCTGGAATTACTCCTTTTTCAACTGGGGGAGAAATTATTCAAATCTGATATTTACGTCGCAAAAAAGTTAATACTAATAAACTGATTTCCGCTTTATTTGTAGAAACAATTATTAATCAAGTTGTTAAAATTATCATTGCGATTATTTTAATTCCTGCCGGATTAGTAATTTTACAAAAAACGTTTTTCGAAAACGGAAGTACTGGTTATTGAGCATTAGCACTTGTGATTATTGGTTTCTTTATGGATATTCTAGCTGCCGTTATTTTCTTAATTGGAGGATTATCTTCAAGAATTCATAAAATGCTAATTCGCATAGTTTTAAAAGTTGGTGTTTGAGTAAGATACATCAAAGATTATGATAGTGAATTAGGACGCTTAGAATATGAAGCTTTCAAATTAAGAAAAACACTTAAAGAAATCTGAATAGATAAAAAAACAATGTGACTATTAATTCTAGTTAACATTATTCCATCTTTTATTGCGGTTTTCTTCTTTGCTCAAAAAGCAATGGGGCCCGAAGTCTTAAGGTCAGATATTAGTTACTTTGCTTTTCTGTCATCACAGAAAATTGTAAACGTTGCAAATACGTTTATGCCAACTCCAGGTGGTGCCGGAACAATGGATGCTCTATTTTATACAATAAATCTCCATTCGTTCTCCAACCCTACTAGTGGCGTAATCAAAGATTTTACAGCCTTCTATCGCTTCTGAACATATATCATTCCTTTAGTGATCTCAATGGGATTCTTAATTATGGTATCTGTGAATGAAAAAATCTACGATACTATTAATAAAGAAAACATTAGAAATAATTTATACGGTAAAAAAATTGCCAAAAGAGTTAATTACTTTAAGTTCTATATTGGTGTGGTTGCCGCCGTCTTATTAATTTTATTTTTATTCTTTATGTTTCGTATATATGGATAAAAAAAATACATCATTTAATTATAATGATGTATTTTTTTGTTTATAAATTTTATAAATATTGAATAATTTTGGTTTTAATTTCATCAAAATTATTCTTAATAACTTTGTTGTCATCTTGATAATAAGGAACGATATGAATATGAGTGTGCATCACTTGTTGATCAGCATCAGCTCCATTATTAACATGTAATTGATAACTAGTAGCTGATAGAGCTTTCATAACTTGATTGGCAAGTTTGATAGCAATTGAAAATAAAGGGTCTATTTCAGCTTGTTTAATAGTTATTAGGTTTCTACTATAATGTTTTGGAATCACTAAGAAATGACCTGTGTTTTTAGGGTTTATGTCTAAAATAGCAATATAATTAGCGTCTTCATAAATTTTATGAGCTGGAATATCGCCATTTATGATTTTAGAAAAAATGTTTTCCATTATCAATTAGTTGTCTTTCCCTGTTCCGGCAGGTTGAATTTTCTTAACGTCATCATTTTTAACATCGATGTAATAGCGAGTTTGATATAAACTCAGAGCATCAGTTTCAATCTTAGATGATAATTGTAATTCAACGTATTGTTTTAAGTTTTTATTAGTTGTTATTTCTGATGAAAGAGAGTATTGACCAAATGGTAATCCTGAAGTTGCATCAGCATACATATTAGCGACTTTCATATTATAGTAAACATGAAAAGCTGCTTTTTTACCTTGAACATAGATTTTTTGAGTTTTATCTTGTGTTCCATCAGGTTTAGTTTTATATGTAAATAATAAATTATTTTTAGAAATGTCGGCTTTTTGATCAGCTTGAGTATAATTGAATAAAGCCGAAGTAGAAGCGTCATCTCCTAATTTATCGCCTAAATATTTCATCCCCTGATAATTATATAGGTGATTAAACATTGATAATGAAGTATCTGATGTAAATGATGCTGCATTAGGCGCTATTCCTAAACTTGATAATTTATATTTAGGAGCATCAGTTTCAGTATTGTAATAAAGAATATTATCTTTACTACTATTGTCTTGTAATTTACCAAATCATTTGTTTCAGACATCTGATTTAGCAATTGTACCATCAGTTGAATTTTTAATAACAGTTTGTGTTAAACCTTCTAATTCTTGAGAATCTGTATCTTTAGTATTATCGATACTTCAAACCATTGAAGGCTTATATTGTTGAATAGCTTGTGCTAAATATGAATTACTATAAATTGAATTATAAGATTTTAAATCATTTAAATAGTACATATCAATCATTTGTTTATTAATAGTTATACGTACATTTTGATTAAGATTATAATAAATATTTAAAATTTCAATGATTTGTGTAGGACTTATAATTGTTCCATTATCAACAGCAGTCCCATTTAAAACAGAATGTAAATTCTGTGTATTTAAAAATTTTAAAGCTGGAGCATATTGTAATTTATAAGTTGATCAATCTCTAGTTTTAATCAGGTTGATATAAATATCACTCGCTGATGTTTGATAGTTCTTTGATTGATTAGCTGCATTTCATAAATTATTTAATAATAAATATTCTTTCATAGCAACATAACTATTTGTCGTAAGGTCATTTAATGAGTTAACCTTGTGTGCTCCTGTTGTTGTTGTATCATTTGATTTATATAAATCATTAGCAACACCAGTATAATAAAGTTCTTTTATTTCATCAGAACCATATTGAGATACTCAATGTCCGTCTTCAGCATTTAAACTTCCTGAAGAACCACAACTTATAGTAGATAGTCCAATAGCACTTACAGAAGTAAAACTAGCAAATACTACTAATAGTTTTTTTAAAGAATTCTTGTTTTTCATTTCTATCTCCTTATAAGTTTCCGATTTCTGGAATAAAATCTTTTAATTGTGCTGCGATTGTTGTTGTATCTGCTCATTTTGTATTTCATTGAATTTCAGAATTATTATTATTTTGGATAAAAGTTTCATTACCACTAATAAAGCTTTGCACATTAGTTAGAATGTCAGATAAAATATTTGTATTAATTAATACTGAACTATATTTATCATATTCATCACCAGATAAAATTGAATCTGAATCATTATTTTTAGATTGAGAATCTTTAACTATATTTAAAGCATTCATTTCAAATCAAAATTTTGATGAACCCATTCAAGTATTAAATTTATCTAAAATACCATAATTGATATTAGCACTATTTCCTGAATTAGCATTGTTAACTTTTTGATTTAAATCACTTTGAATCATCGTGATTGGATTATCTTGAGTATTAAAGAAGTGGAATCCATCTTTACTTATCATTGCATTAATATTTGATCTACCAGTAACAGAATAATAATTGGCAAATCCTTTGAAATTTGCAGCTACACTATTAGCTATTTTTTGTTTTAGAGCGTCTCCGTTAGTTTTATCATCTAAAACTTTTCAATTAATATTATTGAATTTAGGCCCACTTGTTCCTCAAGCCCCACTATCAGTTAAAATAGTTTTAAAACTTGTTAATGTAATTGGGAATACAGTTGAATTAGTAGTATCTCCATTAGCTATTTTGTTATACATTCCATCAATGAATCCAGGAACATAACCACTTTTTAGAAGATTAACATTTCCTAAATAACCATTTTTGGTAGCAGAACCAGTATCTTCACTATAACTTTTAGAGATACTTGCTAAATCTTGTTTTGGATCACTTAAAGCATTTAATGTATTGTACATTGATTCAATATCTGCTGTTGCCATTGCTGGTTCCTGACCAAAATTATTAGCACCAGAAGTTGGAAATCACTGAAATTTTACAAGAGAATGTTGTACAGACACAGGTAAGCTTACTATGTTATAAATATAAAATGCTTTTATTCCATTTTCATTCATTACATAATGTTCACCATTACTTAACGGCACACTTGATGTAAAGTTATTTATGATATCATCGGCTGTTAATATTACTGTTGATGAATTTTTAACTTGATCATAAGTAATACCAGGTAAATTACTTTTTTTAGACGAAGTATCTTTTCAATGATTAATTAAATTAATACCTTTGATTGTAAAAGTTAAACCATCTGTATATTGAGTTTTAATTTGAGCTATACTTTTAGTTTCCATTGTATATCCAAAATCACTTTTTACAGTGCTCTCAATTGCAGCAGTTATTAAACTATCTACATAATCACTATTACTTGTATAACCTTTGCTTTTTAATGATTTTTCTCATTTACTTTTTCAATCATGACCATATTGTTTTTTAAAACTTTTAATTTGATCTTTTAATTTATCTTGAGCATCATCTTTATAAGCGTTGAATTCATCACTAGTATGATTACTTTTAAATAGTAAATTGATTGAGTCATTATAAATAACCCCATCAGTTTTACTAAATTGTCCACTATCTTTTTTAATATCGTTGATAAAGTCCCTCATGCTTACTTTAGGTCCATTGTTTCAGTCAAAAGCATCTGTATTCTTTGAACTTCCACAACTTACTAAAGCAAATGATGAAGAAGCGAGGCTTATTAAGCCTATTGATTTAATTAATTTCTTTTTCATAATTCTTAGTTTATTTTACTCCTTTATATTTATAGTATGACTATTATTAATTATATATATTTTTGAAAAAAAAGAAAGTAAAAGTGTTATTTTTAAGAAGTTCGATTCTTAAAAATAACACTTTTTCGTAATTTTCTTTTTGCTCTTTGGAGAGCATTATCTACTGTTTTATAAGATATATTCAATAATTTTGATATTTTAACAATTTTTTCCCCTTGAAAATGCATTGTAAAAACTTGTTTTTCCAATTTTGATAATTTAATATCATTTATATAATCTTGTAAATCAAAATCATTTAGTTCTAAATTGCTTTGATAAGAAATAGATTTGATTTTGTCTAAGTTAAAATAATTATGCATTGCATCTTTTTTAGGAGGAATCATTTTCTTAATTTGTTCGTTTAGACGGAATTTTAAATAATTATTTAAATAAGTTTTAAAAGACGCCCCTTTAGGATTGTTAAAATCATAAGATTTAATTATATGAATAAATGAGATTTCTGTTAACAAATAAATCTCATTATAATTGATAAATTTATGATATTTATTGTATGCCATTTTTGTATGAATTTCCAAAGTATTCCAAAAGATTTTTTTTAATTTAGAAAAAGAATAAAAAGCCTGAGTTTTTTGATAATCATCTACTAATATATTAATAGATTTATTTATCATAAGTTAAAAATATTTCTCCTCTTTTTATTAAATTAATCCCTTTATTTTATAAGATAATATGCCAGCAGCACAAGCAGCGTTTAAAGATTGAACTTTACCACTCATATGAATTTTTACTTTGATATCAATTTTTTTCATTAAATTATGAGATATCCCGCGACCCTCACTACCAATTATTAAACAAATGGGCATATCATAATTATATTTTTTTAAGTCTTGTGAATCTTCATCTAGGGAAGATCCAACAATTCAATAACCCATTTTTTTCAATTCTTCACAACTACGAGATAAATTTGTGACTTCGATTAAATTGACACTATACATTGCTCCAGTAGAAACTTTAGCTATAGTAGCATTTGGTTTTACTTGACGGTTTTTACTATAAATTAGAGCTTGAGCACCAACAGCATCAGCAACTCTTAAAATAGCACCGAAATTATGTGGATCTGTAATTGAGTCCAGCATAATTACAAAAGGATTTTTTTGATCATTTTTTTCAAGTTTAGATAAAGTATAGATTGGTGGAATTTTTACTTCAGCAATATAATTTTGATGATTAGCATTTTTGCTTAACGAATCTAGTTCTAATTTAGTTTTATAAATTATTGGAATATTTTTATTTTTGGCATCTTTTAAAAATGAATCATTTTTTGAATTATTAATAGTATAAATTGAATAAATAAACTTCGGATTGGCATGTAAAATTAAATTTAGTGTATTTTTTCCATAAATTAGTATTTTTTCCATAAATTATTAAAGTATTCCTTTTTTTGATAATATGATTCTGATTTGATCAGCTTTATCATATTCTTGGTTTTTTTTATGTCTATTTCAGTCATTTAATAAGACTAAATCGTCCTCGTTAAGAGTTTGTAAATCTAGATGAAATCCTAAAATTTCAATCATCTTTGTGGTTATTTGTCATATTTTAGCAATTAATGAAGTTTTTTCAAGTTTATTTAAAGTCTTTATATTATTTTCAATGACGCTAATTGCATTAGCAGTATTTAAATCATTTTCTAAAAATGTAATAAATTTTTTCCAATTTAAATCATCCAAATTTTGATAATCATAATTATCTAAATTAATTTCATTTATTTGTAATTCATTATATTTTCTTTGAAGTTGTGTTTTTCACTTTAAAATATTTTTTTCAGCATTAATAAAACTATCATTATTAATGTTTATCGGCGAACGATAATGATTATTTAGAATAATAAATTTTAAAGCATCAACACTAAATTTTTCCACAATATCTTTTAATAATAAAGTATTACCTAAAGATTTTGACATTTTAACATTATTAATATTTAGTTGACCATTATGAATTCAAACTTTACTTAAAGGTTTTTTATTTAAAGCGATTCATTGGATTCTTTCATTTTCATGATGTGGAAATTTTAAATCAACTCCACCAGCATGAATATCTATCGTATTGTTATTAAATAATTTTTGATTAAAAACAACACATTCTGTATGTCATCCAGGACGACCTTTTCCTCATGGAGAATCTCAGGTTATTCCAATATTAGTATTTTTTCATAAGACAAAGTCCTTGTGGTTACGTTTTGAATTTGGAGGGGACTCACTTATAATATCGCTATTTTTTTCAGTTTTTCCTTTATTTAAATTAATAATCTTACCGTATTGATCAATATTTTTTACCACATCAAAATAAACATTACCTTTTTCAACATAGGCATTTTTAGTTTTTATTAATTCTTTAATTGCAGTAATAATATCTTCAATATAATCAGTTACTCTTGGTTGGGAAGTCGGTTTTAAAATTCGTAATCTTTTAATATCTTGATTATAAGCTTGAATATAAAAAGTGGTTATTTCAATTTCACTAATTTTATTTTTTCGAGCTTGCTCAATGATTTTATCATCAATATCAGTGAAGTTATGAACATAATTTACTTGATAGCCTTGTAATTTTAACAAGCGATTTAAGACATCAAAATTAATTAAAGGGCGTGCGTTACCAATGTGAATGTAGTTGTAAACAGTTGGACCACATAAATAAAAATTTAGTTGTTTTTTATTAGGTGAAATCTCTTTTTTACTATCACTTAACGAATCTCATAAAAACATATTTTTTGACTCCCTAAATATTTACTAAAATTTAATTATTAATTTGTAAAAAGTTGATTTTAAAACGATTATACACATAAACTCCGTGATAAACAAGAGTTATTTTATTTTGTGGATTCTTTTTAGAGCGATTATTAGTGATTCATAATTATGAACCATTAATATATATTTATTATTGAAGTGATTTGCTGACTTAATAATAACTTTATTTTTATGAACATTAATTTGATTTTCAGTTTCATTATTTAAAAAAATACTTTTTTCGATTGCGTCATTAACAAAAACAATTCTTTTGTTAGTAATATAAATATTACCAAATCATGAGGGTGATTTTAGAAACTTGTATTTACTATGATGACTAATAATATTTAAACGACTTTTCAAAAATTGAAAATAAATTTTTTCCATTTTTAATTTTTGAAAATTACCAATTTGAGTTTTCAGAGGTCTGATTTTATTAAATTGATTTTCATATAGTTTAATAATATTTTCATATGCATAATAATCTAGATTAATTTTTAATTCATTAATAATTTTTGAAATATCTTTTAATCTTTTGCTACTGTAATTTTGATTAATGTTAAAATATTTTACAAAACAATTAAAAATATAATCATCAATGTAGGATTTTTTATATTTTTTATAAAACTGCTCAAGGTCACGGTATTTAATATTACTAATATTTTTATAAGTTATTTTTTTATTAATTTCTTTATACATTAAATAATATTTAAAGTTCAAATTAATTCTGTGTGTTAGCAACATTGCAGCCTCCTAATTACTATTTTCCCATATTTTCTTAGATTTATTATGAAAAGTAATAAAAAAAACACTTTTAAAAAAAGTGTTTTTGGTCAACATTTATTGATATAAATGGTGGTTCAGGACGGAATTGAACCGCCGACACAGGGATTTTCAGTCCCTTGCTCTACCGACTGAGCTACTGAACCATGGCGGTCCTGACGGGACTCGAACCCGCGATCTCCTCTGTGACAGAGAGGCATGATAACCGCTTCACTACAGGACCTAATGGTTGCAGGGGCAGGATTTGAACCTACGACCTTCGGGTTATGAGCCCGACGAGCTACCAAACTGCTCCACCCTGCGATATAATGGCGGAGGAAGAGGGATTCGAACCCCCGCGCCGATTTCTCGACCTGCCGGTTTTCAAGACCGATCCCTTCAGCCAGACTTGGGTATTCCTCCGTGGTGGACCCTACAGGACTCGAACCTGTGACCAACCGGTTATGAGCCGGTGGCTCTAACCAACTGAGCTAAGAGTCCGAATAAAAATTCTTGTAGTTTGTCCATATGGTGGCGGGAGAGAGACTTGAACTCTCGACCTTTCGGGTATGAACCGAGTGCTCTAGCCAACTGAGCTACCCCGCCATGGTGGAGCGGACCAGAATCGAACTGGCGACCTCCTGTGTGCAAGACAGGTGCTCTACCAATTGAGCTACCACCCCATGGTCGGGAAGACAGGATTCGAACCTGCGACCCCTCGGTCCCAAACCGAGTGCTCTACCAAGCTGAGCCACTTCCCGATGCACAACAAATAAATTAAATTATTTATGCCCTATCATTATATATTTTTTTTAGAGAAAATACAAGCACTTTATGAAAAAAAGATACATATTTAGTATTTTTTAAAATTAATAAAAATCTTCAAAGTTACATTTTTATCAAATAATAAGATAATATTTAGTGATTATTTTATTTTTAGACTTTATTTATATTACAATTATTAAATAATGGGGGTTATATATAATATGAAAAATAAATTTCTCTGAGGTAGTGCATTATCTGGACCTCAAACTGAAGGTAATAGTAGTCAAAATAAATCCGATTCAACATGAGATTATTGATTTAAACATAATCCAGAAAAATTTTATCAACAAAAATTTGTAAAAAATGATTTTATTCATAATTATAAAAAAGATATTGATTTCGCTAAACAAGCAAATTTTAATTCTTTAAGAACTTCAATCCAATGAACCTTTTTAATCCCGGATGGTAAAAACATTAATCCTGTTGCAGTTGAGTTTTATAATAACATGATTAATTATATGCTTAAATCTGGAATTGAACCAATTATTAATCTCTTTCATTTTGATATGCCAATGTGATTAATGAAAATTGGAGGTTGAACTAATAAGTCTAGTATTGAACACTTTGGATATTATGCGCAGCAATGTTTTAAATTATTTGGTGATCGTGTTAAAAAATGAGCAACGTTCAATGAACCAATAGTTCATGTTGAGTGTCAATATCTTTATCAATATCATTACCCTGCTAAAGAAAGTATTAAAGATGCTTTGCAAGCGATGTGAAACACAGTTATGGCTCATAAACAAGCGATTAAAATTTATCGTGAAATGAACAATGACGGCATTATCGGGATCATTTTAAATATTAAATTACCAAAAGCTCGAAGTGATAGTGCTGCTGATCAATTAGCTGCAAAGTGAGCTAATATTTGACAAAATAGTTATTTTTTAAATGCTTGTGTTAAAGGTAGCATTCCAGAAATGTTGATCAAAGAAGCAAAATTAAAAAATTGATTTTGAGATAGTAGTCCTAAAGAAGAAAAACTTTTAAAAAAATATCCAGTGGATTTTCTTGGAATTAATTATTATCAGCCTTTAAGAATTAAAGCACCAACTAATAAAATTGAAAAAGAATTACCGAATCAACTTTATTATAATGATTATCAAAAACCAGGAATTCGGATTAATAAATCTCGGGGATGAGAAATTTATCCTGAAGGAATTTATGAATCATTAATGCATATTAAAAATAATTATGGTAATTTACCAGTTTATATTGCGGAAAACGGAATCGGGATTGAGGGCGAAAGAAAGACATTAAAAAATAATTCTGATATAGTAAAAGATGATTATCGCATTAATTTTTTACAAGAACATATTCAGCAAGTTCAAAAAGCGATTAAAGAAGGTAGTAATTGTTTTGGATTTCATATGTGAACTTATATTGATAATTGATCTTGATTAAACACTTATAAAAACCGTTATGGGATCGTTTCGCTAAATATCGATAACGGAGAACGCACTCCGAAAAAATCATTTGCTTGATTTAGAGATTTTATTAAAAAAGAAGGAGAATTATAAAATTATGAAAAAATCAACTATTCACGTAGTTCCGCATACGCATTGAGATCGTGAATGATATTTCACTCAGAGTCGTGCTAATACTTTATTTGCACATAATATGAAGGAAATTATTGACGTTTTAAATCATAATCATCAATTTAAAAATTTTGTCTTAGACGGACAAGTTTCTGTTTTAAATGATTATTTAATTGATCATCATCAAAATTATGAGGAAATTAAAAAATTAGCAATAGATAATAAATTATTGCTAGGACCTTGATATTCACAACCAGATATGTTTAATTCTACTGGTGAAAGTATTATTAGAAATTTAGAATATGGAATTAATATTGCTAATAGTTTTAATAAAACAATGACAACAGCCTACTTACCGGATTCATTTGGATTTAATATTAATTTACCCCAAATTTTTAATTATTTTGGCTTAAAAAATATGGTTTTTTGACGCGGAATGAAAAAAGAAGATAATGACAAAACGTTATATTTCAATTGAAAAGGGGCGGATGGTAGTCAAATACCAGCCTATTGTTTTCAACATGGTTATTGAGTTTTTGGCGGTGTATTTCCTTATGGAAAAATAACAACTCTTAATTATCAAGAAAAGACTCAGCAAATTTTAAAAGATTTAAAGCCGTTTTTAAAAACAATTAAAGAACGTTCTCATAATGAATTAAATAATCAAATTTTACTACCTTTTGGTGGCGATGAAGGCCCTATTGTTGATGAATTAACAATAGTTATTGATGAACTTAATAAAATTGATCCTGATAACGAATGAGTTATGAGCAATTTTAATGATTTTTTTAGCAGTGTAGAAAAACCAAATTATGAAATTGATAGTAGTTTACATTGACCATATTTAGCTAGAATTCATCGCACAATTTCTTCATCACGTTATGATATTAAAGCTCTGTTTCGTCAATGTGAAAATAAATTGTATTACGAATTAGAACCTTTAAGTATTATTTATAAACAGTTTGATAATCAGTATAATAATCAAACTGTGATTGATAATGTGATGAAAAAAATTCTTGTTAGTCAAGCTCATGATAGTTTAGGAACTTGCAATAGTGATCTTACAAATCAAGATATTAGTAATCGTTTAACATCAGCTTTAGAAATTATTAAAATGGAAATTGCCATAATTAAAAAGAAAATTTTTACTAAATTAGAACTAGTAGTAGATGAAGATATTTTATGTTTTAATCTATCTCCTTATGCCCGTTCAATTACTATGAGTACAAAAATCAATTCTTTTAAATCAATGATTACATCACAAGATAAAAAGTTTGTATTACAAATTACTGATAGTAAAAAATTACAGACAACTTTAGAATATAAAGATTATTATTGTCATTTTGTTTCTTTGAAAACCCCAATAATGAAACCAACTAGCTATCAAGTTTTTAAAGTTCTTCATAGTAATGTTAATAAGAAACAAAATAATAATTTTACTAATATTGTTGGAGATCCCGATAATCATATTTGAGTTCATCGTGATCAATTTACATTCATTAATACAAAGTTATCTTTAGATGATTTTATTAATATTTTACCCTATGATGATGCTGGTGATAGTTATGACTTCTCACCAAAAACAATTGATAATAAGACTACTAAAATAGCATCAATTAACAAAATAACCCAAAATATTACAACATTACTTTATCATGTCATTGAATTAGATCATATCGTGACATACAAAAACAATTTAAAACAAGTTTTTAAAATTAAACTTAGAAAATGATATAACGACATTTATCGTTTAAAGATTAGCGCTGATAATAAATCAATCAATACTAAATGAGTTATTAATTTTAATTTTAAAGAAAATTTTCAATTATCAGATGTAGCTGCTACTCAATCACTTGCTTTAGTTAAGAGAATAGATTTTGTTGAAAAAGATTGAAAAGCTAAGGGTTATAAAGAATTTCCATGTCCAATCACAACAAACGATAACGCAATTAAAATTCCACAATTCGATAATTTTACTTTATTAACAAAAGGTAATAATGAATTTGAAGTGGTTGATCAAGGGCTCCAAGTTAGTCTTTTTCGCACTTATGGATTTATTGGAAATAAAGATTTAATCTGAAGACCAGGTCGTCCATCTGGAGTTCATATTTCAACTCCAGATGCAGAGTTACAAAAACAATTAGAGTTTAATTTTGGATTTCTCTTTGGTAGTGATAATACTGCTAGTTTAATTAATGATTGAAATTTTAATAGCGATATTTATTATGGAAATAATCCTGATGATTTAGATTTTTATGCTGATCGATTTGTGATTAATTATGATCACCAAAAACCATCATTAGATTTTAAATTACCAGAAATTACAATTCAAAAAGAATTTTTAATTAGTAGTTTTCGAATAGTGAAAAATAATCTTTATCAATTACGAATTGCTAATATACAAAAAGATTCACAAAATTTTGAATTAAAAATTAATAATAAAAAAATTAATTTTGCAATTCAAAAACAATTTAAAGATAATATAGATAATTTTAATTATCAAAATGTAGAAGTTAAAAGCCAAAAATTTATAACAATTTATTTTTGTATTTAAATATTAAAACTAAGGTAGGTTTTTAAGATGTTAGAAAGATATTTAGCAGTTGATATTGGAGGCACTTTTATTAAGTTGGCGATTTTAGATCGAGATACTAATTTTTATAAAGAAACAAAAGTGCCAACAGTTGATAATTTTCCAGATTTAATAAAAATTTTAAAAACATTTATTGGTGATGAAAAAATTATCGGTATTGCTTTTTCAGTTCCAGGGACAGTTTCCAATAAAGCTGGAACAATTAGAGGAATTAATGCTGTCCCTTTTATTCTTGAAGGTAATTTTAAAGATGTTATCCAAACTGCGTTTCCTGATCAAATTATCAATATGGAAAATGATGCAAATTGTGCCGTTTTGGGAGAAGTTTTAAAAAACAAAATTCCAAAAAACAAAATTGTAGCCTCGGTTGTAGTTGGGACTGGAATCGGTGGTTGTATTTGAATTAAGGGTCATATTTTGAGAGGGAAAAGTAATCTTGCTGGTGAATTTGGCTATTCATTAAATAATGATCGTGCTACGATTTTATCTAGAACTTCATCAACACGAGCGATGCTTAATAGTTATAATGAAATTTTCAAAACTAATTTTACTACTGGCGATGACATGTTTATGGATGCTAGTAAAAAATCGACAGACATATTAAAACCATTTTTAGAAAAAAATATTAATCCCTTTGTTAATTTTATTTTTAATCTACAATATTTTATTAACCCTGATTATATTATTATTGGTGGGGGAATATCAAAAAATGAAGAATATATTAAAATCATTAAAGAACAAATTAATTTAAAAGTTAATTTGATTGATGAGTATATTGAGATTCCAAAAATTATTGCTTCTAAAATTGGAAATCAGGCTAATTTAATTGGTAGTCTTTATGCAACTTTAGAAAATCATAAAAATTAAAAAAAATCAGTTATTTAAATTTAAAATAACTGATTTTTTTTAATTTTTATGATTTTAATTTATCGATCATATTTTGATATTTTTTAACATTTTTTCCAATACATTCTTTTGAATGATTAAATAATGTTGCTGGTAATTGTCATTTTTGAATTTTAATTTTTAAATCCTGAATTTTGTATTCAAGTTTTAATTTATTGATCATATTTTTATATTCAGTTTTATTAATACTAAATTTATTTTTTTTCTTTGTAGATTTTTGAATAGTAAGTTTATTTTTGTTCTTTGTAGATTTTTGAATAGTAAGTTTTTTGATTTTATTTATTGTTTTAAAATTAATGATCACTTTTTTCATAGCATATAAATTTTCTAGTTTTAATAATTTAATGTTATTACGATTACGATTTTTAATTAAACGTTTTTTACCAGTTTCACTTTGATCTTTTTCAATTAAAAGATCAAAACCAGAATTAACATTTTTTAAATTAGTAATTTTTGTTTGGTATTTTTCGTTGAAAATACCTTCTAAAGCATTAGATTTATTAATTTTATAAGTTATTGGATCGCCGACTAATTTGGGATCCTTAAACCATTTTTTCGGATTTAATAAAGTGAGGATTATCATAAAAATAATTTTAAAAACTACTTTTAATTCATATCAAATTTTCCCTCCTGTAGTGGAAATTTTGTTTTGTTTATAAGTAAGATTTTTTGCATTAGTTCTGATAACTTTTTCTTCATTATAAACTTCCTCATATTCAACAACGCGAGGACGACTAAAACCAAAAATTAATGCAGTAATAATTGAACCTGTAAGCGTTGATAAAATTCAACCAGCATAAGGGACTTGTGAAGGAATATATCCGGCAAATGTTCCGATTGGTGAACCAAGACCGGCAACAAAACGACAGCCAAATAAAACAACCATTCCTCCAGCTACAGCTGCTCCAATAACATTGGCAAGAACAGCACGCAATGGGTTTGTGATAGCAAAAGGAATTGCCCCTTCACTAATACCAACTAGACCCATTCCAAAAGCAGCTTTCCCAGTTGTTCTTTCTTGAACTGAGAATTTCTTTTTAAATAATACAGTTGCGATTCAGGCTCCTAATGGAGGAACTGAAATTGCGGCTTGTGTTGCAGTTTGTGGCACAATATCACTATATGACATTGTTTTAAAACTTTCGCCATTAGTTGGAAACTGATTAACAGCACTAACGAAAATCGCTGTTGCTACGAGTAAAGCAGTTTTATTAAATGGACCACCTAAATCAAAGGCAATCATTGCAGCAAAGAGCATTCCAATTAATGGTAAGACAACTTGACTAGCGTGACTTGATTTATGTAAGAGGATGAAAAATTCACTCATAATAAATGTTAATGGTAAAGCAGCAACATAGATTACAAAGACATAAGTAATAAATGTTGATAAAACTGGAATCACCATAATTGGGACAACTGGTTTTATAATTTTGGGAAAGTTAATTCATTTTAAACCTTGGACTAAATATCCAACAAAGAATCCAACAGCAATGGCGCCTAAGAATCCCGCTTGAACATTAAAACCTCCCGCAGTATTAACACCGTTTAAATGATCTAATCAATCAGTAATTTTTTGTGGTAAAGCTTGTTTTAAGATTGATGGATCATTAATAACATAAGTTCCGATTAATCCAGCCGGCATCGCGGACCTACCAGCGATAGCATAGGCTAGATACATTCCAAAAATTGGCAACATTAATTTTAAACCAACAGCACCAACTTGAAATCAACCAGCGATAAAATGGTTTGGGAAATGTCATCCTCCCTGTCCGCCATTAGCAGCAGAACCATGGGCGGCAATAATATCTGGAATTGCCATCAAGATTCCCCCGGTAATAGTAATTGGGATCATGTAACCAATTGCCGTCATCAGGGCTTTCATAATTGGGTTTTTATTTTTTGATGATAAATTGAAAATCATATTATCATCATCAGAATTTCCTTGATTAGCAGATTGTGATATATTTTTACTTTTTAAACCTCGATTAATAATTTGTTCAGAATTTCTAATCGCGGCATTAGTATCAACCTCAATAATTTTTTTTCCTTTAAATTGTTGAAGATCAATTTTTAAATCTGAGGCAATAACAACTAGAGTTGCTTTTTCAATATCGTCCCTAGTTAAAACATTCTCAGGGCCAATACTACCTCGAGTTTCAATTTTATGTTTTCAACCATTCTTTTCACAAGCTTGAACTAATTTATCTTTTGCCATATAAGTATGAGCAATCCCGGCGGCACAAGAAGTAACCCCAATAATAAATTCTTTGCTTGTTGTTTTGGATTTTTTAGTATTTTTAGTTTCTTCTTTAGAATCTTTCTCAATATCAATTTTATTAATTGTGTCGATAATTTGATCAACTTTTGCATTAGTAATTAATTTACAGAATTGATCATCATTCATTCGAACTGCAAGAGCAGCCAATAATTTTAGATGTGCATCAGTTGCTTTTTTAGGAACTAATAAACAAAAAACATATTTAACTTTATTAGTATTATCGATTGTTTTTCAATCAATTTCCTTTTTATTGATAATTATATATACAGTTGGTTTTTTTACCGTATCACTAATAGCGTGCGGAATTGCAAAACCTTTTTCTAATCCGGTTGGTGTTTGAGCTTCACGATCTTTTAGCGCTTTTTCTAAAACTTTCTGATCACTAGCAACACCGTTTTCAACTGCTAAAGTTGATATTTTATGAAAAATTTCATTGATAGATTCAAAATTACTATTAATAATAATCTGATCTTTACTGATTATTTTTTTCATGATTACCTTTCTCTATTTGTGTAAATAGTATTGATCTTTATTTTGTATTATCTGGAATTAAGACATTAAATTGTGTTGAATCATAAGTAGTTCAACTACCTTGAAATATCGCTTCGATTCCAAGAAAATCATCGTTATGGGCTGAACCTGAAAAATTAATATCAATTTCTCCGGCTCAATTAGCTTTACCATCAATTCATTGGTCCCCATCATTTGGAATATGTTGAGCTTGGGTAGATAAAGATAATTCAGCAGCTTTTGAACCGCGTGTAATTCAATTTCGGATTAAAGTATTACCAGGATGGGTTTTGTTAAATAGAGTTATTAAATCACTAGCAGCAGTTTGATTAATTGTATATTTGCCAGCAGTATTATTTAATAAAGCACTATGTCAACTATTTTTTCAAGCACTATAATTACTAGCGCCATTATCATCTTTGGATCAACTTCATCAATTACTAGCAGCTTGACCACGATTACCAAATAATTGAGTTTTTTTATTTTTATCTAATGTCGGATAATTTATTGTTCCGATCATAAATCGATAAGTATTATTTTTGCTATGTCCCATTTGAATACTAGGATTCTCGCTTTTAACACCAACAGCAGTTTTGTTGTTAAGTGGAAAAACGCTATTGTGAGTACTATAAACAAATCTTTGATCTGGTTGTAAAATTTTAGCACTATTACTTGTTAAACTAGCATCTTTCATTCAATCTTCAAAAGTATAATTTAGCGTTCAATCATTTAAGTTGTACGACATATCTGAATGATACTTCATTGTTAAAGTAATAGTTTCTTGATAATTAACAATTACTGTTCCAATTGGTTTAAATACTAAAGTTAGATAAACAGTATCTTTAGAGTTATCACTATATTTGGCTGATAATAATTTTAAATAATTACTATCTGGATTTTCAATATTAATATTTGTCATCGAATGATTTTTTAAACCACTAGATATTTGATTTCACATTTGTGTTTCGGTTTTACTTTCAACATAATCAGCAAAATCATTAAAACTAGTAAATTGACCACTTTTATTCTTGTGACAACTGATTAGACTAAGACTTATTCCTGATAAACTGATTACAGATCCAAATGCAGCCATCGCTTTTGCTGATTTTAACCAATTCATATTTTTCACCAAATTTTCTTAATTATTATATTAAATATCTTTTATATAATAATTATAGCAATTAAATATTCAAATATAAAAATGGTTATATTTTTAATTGATTAATTTTAGAAATAATAATTTCTTGATCTCAGGATTTATTTTTTCGAATTGCTGTCCCTAAGTGAAAATTACTTAAACCAGCTTGTTCTAAAAGAAAAATATTGTCTTCACTAATACCCCCACCAGCTAAAATTTCAATATTTTGAGCAAGTTTTAATAACAAATTAACATTATTAATAATTGGTTGTTTGGGATTTCCGATTGTCATTACTCGCTTAATACCGATTTCAGCTAATTTTTTAGCACTATTAACTTTATCAATTACTTGATCAAAAGCACGATGAAAAGTAATTTCTAAATCACCAGCAACATTTTTAATTGCTTGCATTTGTGGGAAATTAATTTCTTGATTATCTGTTAAACAGCCAACCACAATTCCTTTGATTGGTAGTTTTTGATATTCAATAATTTGACTTAGCATTTCTTGAAATTGAGTTTCATTATAAACAAAGTTACGATAATGATTTCGGATCATTACCATTATCGGAATCGTTGTTAAATCTAAACTTTTTTTCACTAATTCCAATGATGGAGTTAAACCATCATTGGGCATATCAACACATAATTCAATACGGTTTGCGATTGATTGATTAATTTTTTTAATATCGTTAATATTATGGGCAATTATTTCTAAAGTTTTAATCATTTAGATTTTCTCCTTTGGTTGTCGGTATCGTAATACCACACTTAATTTATAACATACTTTTTAAATATATATAATATAATTAGTTATATATATAGATATATATTATTAGTTTATTAAAAAAAATGATGACAAAATCTAATTTTGGAGTGATTGATTATGAAAGTTATATTATATAAAGTCCTCTTAGGTTTAACAGCCTCGATTATTCCAATTGGTATCACAACTACTACTTTAGTTAGTTGTGGTCATAAACATAATGACGCAACTTTTGCTGATTTCAAAAAAGCTGCTGCTCAAGAAAGTGCGATCAAGATAGTCCAACAAACAAAACCAAATGGTTGAGATCAAGCTACTAGCAGTGATTTAAAAATCGTTTCTCACACTGATGATGGTAGTTCTAAATATAATATAAAAATTTCTTGCCATAGTAATGGTGTTGGCCAAATCGCATCATTCAGTGCAACATATAAGCATAATACTAAATATAATATTAGTGCTTGAATTTGTATAACACAACCAACAACTGACTTATCTTTTGATAATTATGTGACAACGATTACTAGTGATTCTGTTGATCACTTATGATCACTTCTAAGAAGTTATGATAATAACCATCCTGATGCACCACTACCACATATTAATGCTAATTTAGATGTTAATACCGGGGCACTAATACTTGATAAAAACAAAACCCATTATGATTCTAAATCAGAAACTAATACGGTTATTTTTGATCTCTGATTAAAAGAACCTAACGGTCCTGGAATGATTCCTTTTGAAACTGAATTGAAATTACGAGCACAATGAAATAACTCACTTTATCAAATTACTGATTGAAAATTGAGTTATAATTTTGTCGATTATACTAAAACGTTGAAAAACTTTATCCAACAATCATATTTCTTTTCTTCAGTAATTGCTGCTAATACTCACGGTACTGCTTGAACTAAAAATAATTGTAGTATTGATGATGGCACAATTGATCCTAGTAATCCGCAAAAAATTCATTTTGTAATTAGTCATCTTGATAATTACAAAATTACTGAAACACTGAAATTTTATGCTGAAATGATTACCAAAAATAAATTAAATAATATTTTTGGCTCACAGCTTTACTATAATGGTGAAATTCACATAGAAAATAAAAATGGAAAACCAGATTATGATTATTTTGCATATTTTAAAGCTCAAGCAAATGCTTGGTCTAATAATCAATATTATTTTACTCCAGCAGATCTTTTAAAAACAATGAATGGGGATCCAGATATTACACTACCTAAAAACTGAAATAATTATATACAAAATTTACAAGTAAATTCTCATACATTCACAGCAGTTTTAACAACTACTGTGAATCCTAATCCGGATCCAACAAATAAGAAAGTTTATTACACAATTATTCCACCACAAAATGATCCTAATTTATTAGGTGATGGTAAATATCATCGTTTCAATGTATCGGTAGTAGAACACATAGATGAAGATGGTTGATTAGTTGATTTAGGACAAGGTGATTTTAAAAAAACAACAACACAGCCACCAGATGTATTACCAGCTGATTTTTATACTTGATTAAAAAATGGGGAAACAAAATTAAATGGTTATAAAGATCCTAAAACAGATGATATAGCTCAAGGGATTGAAAATAAAAAAAATAACGGGAGCCATTTAGAAAATTTTCCAAATTTAGTTGCTCTATTTACAAAATATGAAATAGATAATAAATTATCAGGCCTATCAGCAGTAGTTAATGGTCCAGCAACTCAAGGGGCGGGCACATCAATACAATTTAAATTAAATTTTTATAATATTAATGATACCAAATACCAGACTATTCTTGGTGGTAGTGGAGGGTTGTTTTCATTTAATTGACCAGGTGGGACTGATTTTAACATTCCTGATTTAGCTGATGCTCAACTTAATATCAAACATGATATTGACCCAACTTAAAAAATATTAGATAATAAAAAAAACAATCATCTCTTTAAAGTAGATGATTGTTTTTTATTAGACATTTTATTTAAAAATGATATGGCTGGGGTAGCTGGATTTGAACCAACGCGTACACGGATCAAAACCGTGTGCCTTACCGCTTGGCTATACCCCAAATAATGGTGGAGGGGGAGGGATTCGAACCCCCGAACCCTAAGGAATTGAGTTACAGTCAACCGTGTTTAGCCACTTCACTACCCCTCCAAAGATTTGCTCTTATATTTTATATTAATCAGGGCATAAAGTCAATACAAATTTTGTTTGTTATAACTTATTTTTAGTTAAGTTTCTATTAATTTTCTAAAAATTTTGAAAATATATTTTTGTTTAGTTTAACTTTTATCTTAATTGCTATTATTGTATAATAGTTTCAATAATTTAAAAAAATAATTTTAAGATAAGGAATTTGATAAAATATGAAAAAATTAAAAACAATTTTATTTTCTGGTTTAGCTTTTTTAGGATTTTTTTCTATTGCAATAAACACAATAAGTTGTGGAAATAATTCTGGAACTGCTAATAATAATCGCGTTATTGTATTTAAACAAAATAACTATATAAAAAAAACGACTTGAGTTAAGCAAATAACACATATAAAAAATACAACTTATTTAGGAACTAGACACGGCCTTTATTTTTTATATAATGGTGATAAAAATTTTCACCAAAATACCTTTATCCCAGTTAACTGTACTATAAATAAAATAATAGAAATTAATAATATACTATATCTTGGTACGCAAGAATCAGGACTCTGAATTTCTAATGATTATGGTAAAACATTTTTCCATAATAAATTAATTCCTTTTAATTTCAGGGTATGAACGATAATGTCTATAGATAATAAAATATACATAGGAGGAGACGGAGATTCAAATAGTTGTGGTCTCTTAATTTCATCTGATCAAGGAAAAACATTTGTTTCGAATCAATATTTTAAAAATAAATCAGTAGAACAAATAACAAAAATAGATGATAGTATATATATTTTATATGATGGTTCATATATTGATGGTTCATATATTTCTTTTTCAACAAATGAAGGAAAAACATTTTATCAAATAAAATCTTTACCAACGAATTTAGAAATTACTAAAATTATTAAAATATATAATGCGATATATATATGTTCGTTTCAAGGTATATGAGTTTCTTATAATGATGGAAGATTTTTTGGAATTAGTAAAGTTTTTCCTGCAAATTCTTTGATTATAACTATAACAATAATAGATAATATAATATATGCAGGTGGAAAAAATTTTTGAGTTTCTTATAATCATGGTAAAACGTTTATTAAGAATAAAAATTTAAATTCTGGAGTGGGAATAATTAAAAAAATAGAAAATACTATATTTTTAGCTTGTAGTGATGAAGGAAGCCTATATTATTCTAACGATAAAGGAAAAACTTTTTCTAAAAATAAATCAATCCCTGAAAAAGCGGGTATTTATCAAATATTAAAAATAAACAACACCATATATATCGGTACAAATAGATCTGGATTATACACAGATAAAAATTAATAAAACAAAAAAATAAATGCTATATGGGTCAATCAAAAAATTTAGAATCAAAAATCTTTAAACAACATTTAAATAACGGAAAATTAAAAAATATAATTTTTGCAAAAGATTGATATAGCAATGATATATTCTTTTTTAAATATTTTATTTTATAAAGTTAGTAAAGTAGTCATTAAATTATAAAAATTGTATAATTTAATTATAGATATCAAATAATATAAAATAAAAATTAAATTATTAGAAAAGAGGATTAAAATGAAAAAGATTTTAAGATTAAGTTTATTGTTAGGCGCAATCAGTCCACTAGTTGGAACTTCATTACTAACGATCGTATCTTGTGGTCATAAATCTTCACCACACTCCATAACTTGAAATGGATTTAAAGATGCCGCAACCCACGAAAAAGCAATTAATATCGTTACTGCAGTTACGCCCCCATCATGAAAAGGAGCTACAAAAGATCAGTTAACTTTAGGTGATTTTCAAGTTAATGATGAAGATCGAATCATTGATCTAACTATTAATAGAAAAGTTTCAACTGATGATGTTTATACTGGTGATTTCCAAATTAGTTACATTGGTGAAAAATATAATGTTAAAAATTGAATAATTACTAAAAATCCTATTCAAAATCCAGATTGATTAAGATTCCAAAATAAAGCAAAAGCCGAAACACCAAAGACTCTTTTAGCTTTAGTTAAAAAAACAGCAATTTGACCAAGGTTAAGATGAACATATGGAAATTCCACACAGATAGTTTGACAAGCAAATGATACTGCTGAATTTGATGTATATGGTGGGATTGATAAAAACGACTATAATATGAAAGGCAATTTTGTCGTCAGTGAAACATATAAAAAAATTAGTTGTTTTATATCTAGAGTCGGCCATGAAGGAGCATACGACTCTGATCCAATCAAAGCCGTAATTACTTTTAAGAAGGATATTTATAATAATGCTAATTGAGTATTTAGTCAAGATACTCAATTACAATCAAAAGCAAAAATGATGTCATTATTTCTTGATGTTGTTGATAAAGCAAAAAAGAATACAAAAAAATCTCCTTTTAATTTCAATAATTTTCAATTTACTAATTGAGCTGATATTGATGTAATAAAAGGAAAAACACCAGCTAAAATACATTCCTCATCAATTCATATAACAGATCTTTTAGAAAGTAGTGGTTATACCAATGTAATCAAGTTAGCTTTTGGAATTTATTCATCTTCGCCTGCAGCAATTACTCACGGACTTCAAATCAAAATTGTTTTTAATTTTACCGCTATACATGTTTCTCCTTATCAATTAAGTCTATATTTTGACGCTTATTTTAATAATGGTAAAAATGAAAATGATGGATTAACACCATTCAATTATACTTGAAGCGGAGTTCTAAAACTGTTAGCATAGCATTTTTTAATAATTATGACTATTTAAAAATTATACTTTTCTTTTTCGTTATGTTAAATCATATTGATTATTAAATTATATAAATAGATTATTATAAAAAATATTCGAAAGGATAACTAAAATGAAAAAGATTTTAAAATTAAGTTTATTATTAGGCGCCATTCCGCCTCTTTTTGGAGTTTCATCTTTAATGATTGTTTCTTGTGCTCATAAATCATCAACAACAATGAGTTGAAGTGAATTTAAAGCTGCTGCAACCCACGAAAAAGCAATCAATATTATTAATGCCATTATGCCACCTAAATGAAAAGATGCCACTGAAGCTCAATTATCATTAGCTAAATTTCAAGTTAATGATCAAGACGAAATCATTAATGTGGTGATTACGAGAACGGTTTCAACCGCAGACATCTCAAGTGGAACTTTTCAAATTAGTTACAATGCTGAAAATTATGATTATCATAATTGAGTGACTGCTAAAAAACCAACTGATAATCCAAATTGATTAAGATTCATTAATAAAGCTAAAGCTGAAACCGCTGCCAATCTTTTAAGTTATGCCAAAATTTCAGCAGCTTGGGCAACATTAAAATGAACATATGGAAATGCTGCTCAAATAATTTGAGAACCCCAAGACACAGCCGAATTTGATACTTTTGGTGGCTTGAATAAAGATGATGATTTCAATATGAAAGGTCAAGCAACTGCCGACAGTAATAATAAAACAATTACAGCAATTATCTCTAAAGTTGGCCATGCAGGACTTTATGACTCCGATCCAATCAAAGCCGTAATTACTTTTAAGAAGGATATTTATAATAATGCTAATTGAGTATTCAGTCAAGATACTCAATTACAATCAAAAGCAAAAGTAATTTCATTATTTAATAAAGTTGTTACTGATGCAGAAAAATCAACCCCTTTTAAGTTTGATGATTTCCAATTAACTAATTGAGCCGATATTTCCGGTATTAAATATGGACCTCTTGCTAAAAATCATTCTACGAAAACCCACATAATTGATATTTTAAATACCGATAGTCGTTATGTGAATTCGAATACTTGAAGTCTGCATTTGTCACATTCTAATGACCCTTTAAATAATCAAGGATTTCAAATGAAAATAGTATTTGGATTTGTAATAGATAGATATATTGATCCGCATCAATTAAGCGTTTACTTCGATTGTTATTTCAATAATAAGACAAACGCTAACGATGGGGTAACAGCATTTAATTACACTTGAAGTGGAATAGTGTTATAAGTTTAAACTATTCTTATACAATAAAAATTACATAGAAAAAATTATTTTTCTATGTAATTTTTATTTTTGTATAATTTCCAATCTATTTTCTTAAAATAATAGTAATAAGCTTTTAAAATAGGTTAATTACTATTAATATGGTATAATTGTCATACATAAATTATTAATTATACTATGCTAATGTTTAATACTTTTCATATTACTAATATTTGACAAATTTCCAAATTTATATTAAAATGAAGTAATTCAAAATAAATAAAATATACAAAATATTGAATTTTTTAAAATTGTTAAAATGTAAAACAAATTTTAAATTATATTAAATATCAAAATAAAAGAAATGATGCATATATATATAATATAAAAGAAATTAATAAAAAGAAATATCATCAGAGGTGATTATTAAATGAAACAAAAAATGAAAAAGAGATCAAAAATTATTATATCTAGTTTATCTTGTGCATTAATATTAGGTGCTTCAACAATACCTTTTATTGTACATAGTACTAAAATTAAACATACAAAAGATAATCCGCCGATTAAACCAATGAATTTAAATCCGGCACAATCTAGATTATCTCCTGATCATCATGATTTAACTCCAGCAACTTCTGTATTCTCAAATGATAATTTACGAGTGCCTTTCTTAAATACACTAACAGCTCATTTACCGACAGGAACATTATGAACATTGTCAGACATTATTGCTACTAATATTAAAACTAATACTATTTTAATTCAAGGAAATCCAGTTACTTTTTCTAATGCGAACTTATTTGCAATCGTAACAGTTAATGGAATCAACAAAGAAGTTAAAGCTAAAGTTAGTTTCGATATTCAAACTCAAAAATATAATATTTATACTCTTAACGTATTATGAAATCCGATGTCAAATGTAACTCCTGGAAACGATAAAATATCTGATTTAACACCTGGAAACGATAAAATATCTGATTTAACACCTGGAAACGATAAAATATCTGATTTAACACCAACAATACATAGTTTAACTCCAGCAACTTCAGTATTATCAAACGATAATCTGCAAGGACCTTTTTCTAAGGTGCTAACAGCTCATTTACCAATAGGTATGCAATGAACATTGTCAGATATCATTGCAAATAACATTACAACTAATAAAAATAATACAAATGCGAACTTATTTGCAATCGTAACAGTTAATGGAATCAACAAAGAAGTTAAAGCTAAAGTTAGTTTCGATATTCAAACTCAAAAATATAATATTTATAATTTAGTAGTTATTTGAAATAAAATATCAAACTTAACTCCTGAAGATAAACCTTGATCTGGATTCACTCCCGAAGCTAAACCTTGATCTGGATTCACTCCTGCAGCTAAACCTTGATCTGGATTCACTCCTGAAGATAAACCTTGATCTGGATTCACTCCTGCAGCTAAACCTTGATCTGGATTCACTCCTGAAGATAAACCTTTTTCTAATCTAACTCCAGCAGAAAATAACTTAACTCCAACAACTTCAGTATTCTCAAATGATAATTTACAAGGACCTTTTTCAAAAGCATTAAATAGTCATTTACCAATAGGTTCAAAATGAACATTATCTGAAATTATCGCTAGTGATATTAAAACAAATACTATTTTAATTCAAGGAAATCCAGTATCTTTTTCTACTGATGCGAACTTATTTGCCGTTGTAACAATAAACGGATCTAACAAAGCAATCAATGCTAAAGTAAGTTTTGACATTAAAACACAAGAATACAATATTCATGATTTAGTAATTGTTTGAAGTCCGATTTCAAACTTAACACCTGATCAAAGTGATTTTAATATTTTTCAATTAAAAGCAAAAGAAGATCTAGTTCATAATTTAGCAAACATTACTTCTAAATTAACTGTAACTGGATATTATGCTAATACAAATTGAAAAGCCCAAGATGATTATACTATTAGCAATACTACAACTAATTATCAAAGTAAATTTATTACAACAACATTGACTAATAATACCCAATGTCAATATGTAACTATTAGAATTACTTTTCATAATAATAAATATAGTTCATATAATTGAGAAGTATCCTCATCAACATCAACTTATTATTCATGAACAATTTTTGTTCAAAAAGTTGTTAAAGATTTAAATAACCGTGCTGGTGATATTGCCAATGAATACGGTTGAGCTGGTTGAAATCCTAATGATAATGTTGTAACTTCTAAAACATATCCAACTGATAAGAGAAGTTATATTCAAGCTCAGTTAATCGACAAAACAAGAGGTTCATGAAGTAGAGAAGTAACAATTCATTTCCATCAAGATAGAGCTTATACAATTGATCAATGAGTTAACCAATAAAATTTATTAAATATTTGTCTTAATCTATTAATAATAAAAAATTAAAAACACCATTAAATTAATGGTGTTTTTTTTATTACTTTTTTAGTAAGTTTGTTTAATAAATGTAATTAATGTATATAAACAACTTATTAATTATATCTTTAAAAAGTTGTTTATATAATAGATTTAATGTATTAGGATATATTACAAATTTTGATAATTTATGTAATAATGATATAATTTTATTTGTATTATAAAAATGTCTATCTATTTTTTGTAAGACGTTTTTAAAAATAAAATATTATTTTTACTAATAATTTTGTAAATATATTAAGAATGAAAAATTATCAAATTATCAAGAGAGGAGAAAATTATAATGAAGAAAAAATTAAAAATTATTCTTTCAAGTTTATCTGTTGCTACAGTTTTAGCGGCATCATCACTACCTTTTATTATTAGTGGTATTAACGCTAAAAAAAATAATGATGGGACTCCAGGAAGAAATAACATTCCATTAAAACCGGCCAAAGATATTATTATGCCATCGGAAATCACACCAGCATCATCAAGTTTCAATCCAGCAACTTTAATATTTTCAAATGCTAATTTACAAACTCCTTTCAGAGCAGAATTAGTAAAACATTTACCACAAAATGTAACTTGAAGTTTATCTAACATTACAGCTACTAACATTAGAAATAATGTCACTACTTTCTCAATCGAAGGTCAACCATTAACTTTTTCAACAGCTGATTTACAAGCAACATCAAAAATTAATGGCGAAGTAAAAATTGTTAATGCAAAAGTTAGTTTCGATATTCAAACTCAAAAATATAATATTTATACTCTTAACGTATTATGAAATCCAATGTCAAACTTAACTCCAGGAAATGATCCGTGATCAAAATTAAACCCAGCAGATAAACCTTGATCTGGATTTACTCCCGAAGATAAACCTTTTTCTAATCTAACTCCAGCAGAGAATAACTTAACTCCAGCAACTTTAATATTTTCAAATGCTAATTTACAAACTCCTTTCAGAGCAGAATTAGTAAAACATTTACCACAAAATGTAACTTGAAGTTTATCTAACATTACAGCTACTAACATTAGAAATAATGTCACTACTTTCTCAATCGAAGGTCAACCATTAACTTTCTCAACAGCTGATTTACAAGCAACATCAAAAATTAATGGCGAAGTAAAAATTGTTAATGCAAAAGTTAGTTTCGATATTCAAACTCAAAAATATACTATTTATAATTTAGCAGTTATTTGAAGTTCAATGTCAGATGTAACTAAATATGATCACATTGCTGCATCTACTATAACTCCAGCTAGTGATATAATACCCGCATCTAACTTAACTCCAGAACAGATTCCTGAGTCTAATTTAACACCAGCACGTTCTAATATAACTCCATCAAATTATAGTTTTAGATCATTTGAAGCAAAAGTAAAAGATGATTTAAAACACCATTTATCTCGCATTACTAACACATTACATGTTAAAGGAAACTATAATATAACTTGAAACCATAGTGATAAATATTTTATTGATACTAATAAAATTATGGTTAACAATGAGAAGAGATCAATTAGTACAACTTTAACTAATGATAGTCAATGTCAAAAAATTGATATTCAAATAACTTACCACGATGGCGCTTATCGTTTAAGTGATTGAATAACTTCATCAAAACCAACTAGTTATTATTTATGAAGTGTTTTCAAAACTAAAGCGCTCCATGATTTGGATAATAATACTTATGGAATTATTAAAAAATTCAAATGAAAAGATTGAAACAGTACTGATAAAATTGTTATCAAAAAACAAAGTTCATTATGACAATTATATGTTAGTGCTATTTTAATTGATGAAACAACTCACAAAGTCAGTCCTACAATTATGGTTTATTACCATAATAATTTTCATAAAAGAATCCCATATAATATTGATCAGTGAGAACAGTAATAACTAAATATAATTAAAAAAACACCATCTATTATAAATAATGGTGTTTTTTTTGATTTATTGCATATGCTATAATTTATATATAATGAAAAAGGATTTTATTAATAAAGATTAGATTAAATATTAATTTTAAATCAAAAGTTTTTTCCTGTTAAATAATGAAAAAACAAGGGGATGAAAATGATATGGGTTTAAGTAAAAAAATAAAATTATCATTACTTTTTTCCTGTGCTATTATGGCACCAGTTGCAACTACTACTAGTTGTTGAGGAAGTCAAAGTAAATCTACTCATCAAACTTTTGATGAGTTTAAAACAGCAGTTGAAAAAGAAAGTTTAATAAATATTGTTAAAAATGGAAAACCAATTTTATGAGCTGGGGCAACAGCCAGTCAATTATCTGCTTATAAAACCGGTTTTCAAGTAGCTGATAATAACAATGTTTCGATTAAAATTATTTATAATAATAATCAAGGTGCTAAAATTAGTAATTTTATTATCTATTATAAAAATGATAAAACATATAATGTTAAAAATTGAGAATCTGGTCAAGTTAGTAACTATATATCTTTTGCTGACTTTTTAAAAGCTGCTCAAAATACTGATATATTAGATATTGTTAAAAATGCTAATCCACAATTATGACCTGGTGCTACAAAAGGGGAATTATCAGAACTAAGTTCAGGCTTTGTTGCTAAAGCAAACGTTAGTGTTTCAATTGGAATTATTTATAACAAACAAACAATTAGTACATTTACAATTAAATATGCTGAAAATACCTACTATGATCTTAAAAATTGAGCATCTAGTAAGCCAACAGAATATACTTCATTTGCAGATTATCAAAAAGCAATTAATAATATTGGAGATGCCAAAAAAATCTGATCTTCAATTTGAGATTATAAAAAAACTCATAAAGGTATAGAATTACCCAATATTAATTTTCAAACACCAGCTGTTGATTATCAAGCTCATTTTTTAGTTGATAAAACAACATTATCAAATAATGGTAAAACATTTACTTTAAAAATTGAAATTATCAAAAAAGGAATTGATATTTATGTTCCTAAGTTTACTTATAATTTAAATATCACTGCAACATGAACTGGGGCTGTTTTTTCAATGAATGATTGAACTTCTAATTATACATTTGATGAATATACAACTTCAATGACAGCGTTATTAACGTATCATGAATATGCTAAAAAATATCTATCTCTAGGAAGTGATTTCACAATTGGGCATCCAATTATTGAAAAAGATGCCAATGCCATAAGTGTCACATATACGAAAAAAGATGAATCAAAAATTTTAGTTGCGACAATGGATATTGAAAATAGTAAAAATCGATTATTTGGATATTTAGATTTTAAACCAAATTCCGATCCTGATAAATCAGATGTCAGGGAATTAAAATAAGACTAAAAAAAAGTAAGTTTAGCACTTACTTTTTTTTAGTCTTATTTTATAATCTTACTCAGCTCAATCGTTGATTGACTATTTTTAATTTCTTCATCTAAGAAGTATTTAATAACAGGATTTTTAAAACTTGTTTTTTGATTAGTGAATAATCAATAATAAGTAATTAAAAGATATCCTTTAATTAAGAAAATAAAGACCACTGTTGAAATTAATAATTGTACAAATCCAACTCAAATAAATAACTGAACAGCAAAATGACTATTTAATGTTCCTAAATCAAAAGCATCATTTTTTGCAAATAGTTGTGCAAATAAGATTGAAGCAAAAGCTTGCGTAACTAGTGAAAAAGCAAACGAGACAAAATGAGCTTTGAATTTAGTGCTTCAAATTTTAAACATTGAAATATAAACGACAATAGTCGTTAAACTTCCAAGAGTAAATAATAAGAAGACTCAAAATCCATGATCATTAATAATGTTTTGGTGATCAAAAGCAATCAAACGCGTTACAAACAAGAAAGGCATCGTTGAAGAATAAATCCCAAATGAAGATAAATCAGCAAGAGGCTTAACAAACAAATAACGATAGGTCATTAAGAAGAAAGCAAACAAAGCTCCAACTAATGAAATTCATCAAAATGAATGGACTAAAGTTGTAAAATTAGTATAGATATGACCGTTGTGGTCTAAAAAAGTCGCCACTGCTGGGCCAACAACAACAACATAAAGTGAAGCATTGATATCGCTAATATGGCCTTTTTTAATAAATAAAATTGCATATAAGATCATGTGAGAAAATTGAATAATAACACCAATTCATCATAATAAAATTGCAAAGTCACCAAGTCATCGTGTTGTTCCAAAACTATAAGTTGAAAACGAACCAATTGAAATATTGTCAAATATACCCGCAAATGACATAATCACTAAACCAATTACTGGAATATGGGATGCCGTTTTCATATTCGTTGATTGTTTTAAATAATCACTAGGATGAACTAAAACACGAACTAAGACACAAAGAATAAATAGAGCACTGATTGAAACTGTTAAGAATGGGACTCAACTAGCATTGAAAGATAAATTAACATTGAATTTAGTTTTATTGTTAGCGAAGCTACTTCACACATTTCCTAATGTTATTAGTCCAATAGCAATCGAACTTAAACCATAAGGAATTTTCAATAACCGATTTTTAAATTTCATGATTTTTAATAAAATCCTCTCAAGATTAATAAAACTATTACAGATATTATTAATCGATATCTATTGTTTAAAGATGACTTTTAATATTAACTAAGATCAATAAACAAATATTTTAAAATTGAAGGTTTTAATGTGGTTTTAATAATGAAACATAATAATATATTATGTTTCATTATTTGTCAAGAAAACTTTAATCTTGATTACTAATCTTGGTTTTTGACTATTTTAGACTATGCGATTTTGTGTTTTTGTTATTTGTTAAAATTAGAATAAAATTTAAAACAGAGCATAAAAAAAAGTAAGATTAATTACCTTACTTTTTTTATTATTTTTGTGATTTAGAAGTAATTTTATTAGTTGCTTTATGAGTTTTAATTTCTTCATCTAAGAAGTACTTAATAAAAGGATTTTTAAAACTTGTTTTTTGATTAGTGAATAATCAATAATAAGTAATTAAAACATATCCTTTAATTAAGAAAATAAAGACAACTGTTGAAATTAATAATTCCACAAATCCAAGTCAGATAAATAATTCAACACCAAAGTGACTATTTAATGTTCCGAAGTGGAAAGGACTGCCTGGTGCAAAAAATTGAGCAAACAAGATTGAACCAAAAGCTTGCGTAATTAATGAGAAAGCAAATGATGCAAAATGAGCTTTGAATTTTGTTCTTCAAATTTTAAACATTGAAATGTAAACAATTAAAGTTGTCATACTTCCAAGTGCAAATAATAAGAAGACTCAGAATCCATGAGCGTTAACAATGTCTTGGTGATCAAAAGCAACTAAACGAGTTACAAATAATAATGGCATTGCTGAAGAATAAATCCCGAATGAAGAGAAATCAGCTTGTGGCTTAACGAATAAATAACGATATGTCATTAAGAAGAAAGCGATTAAAGCTCCAACTAATGAAAGTCATCATAAGAAATGCACGAAGCTAGCAAAGTTAGTATAAATATGACCAGCGTGGTTTAAAACAGTTGCGACTGCAGGACCAACAACGATTACATAAAGTGAACCATCGATATCGCTTAATTTCCCTTTTTTAATATAAAGAACTAAATATAAGATCATATGAGCGAATTGAATGATAACACCAATTCATCATAATAGAATTGCGAATCCGCCAAGTCAATGCGTTGTTCCAAAACTATAAGTTGAAAACGAACCAATTGAAATATTGTCAAATATACCCGCAAATGACATAATCACTAAACCAATTACTGGTACGTGTGATGCTGTTTTCATATTTGTTGAATGCGCGATATAGTCTCTTGGATGAACAATAACTCTAGCTAATAAAAATAAAATAAATATGGCACTTAGTAAAACTGTTAAGAATGGGACTCAACTAGCACTAAAAGATAAGTTAACATTGAAGGCAGATTTGTTAGTTCCAAAACTACTTCAAGCATTACCTAATGTTCCAAGTCCCAATGCAATTGAGCTTAAACCATAAGGTATTTTTAATAAACGATTTTTAAATTTCATGATTTTTAATAAAATCCTTTCAAGTTGTTGTAAGATTAATAAATCTTGTTATTTCTTTAAGTTGTTTAAAATATTATCAATTTTCATACCATCTTCAGTTGAATTATCTTGTTTAAAAACTAATTTTGGAATGATTCTTGTTGTTATTCTTTGGCTTAAAGCATGTCTTAAAACACCACTAGAGTTTTTTAAAGCTTCTAAACCTTTAATACGATCTTTTAAAAACGAAACATAAACAGTGGCTCAAGAACCATCATTAGTTAAACGCACTTCAGTAATTACTGGAAAACCTAAATTACTATTAGTTAATTCGCGATTAATTGTCATTGATAAAATTTGACCAATTTCTTTTTCAAGTCTTTTTTGTTTGATACTATTCATTATTAACGACCTCTTCTTCCACATAAGCTTCTAAAATATCATTAACTTTAATATCATTGAATTTTTTAATAGTGATTCCACACTCTTTACCAGTTGGTGCGATTTTGATATCGTTCTTTTCAAATTTTAAAGAACCCATCTCACCG
The DNA here is from genome assembly GCA_965222755.1 of Mycoplasmatales bacterium. GTDB lineage: Bacteria > Bacillota_I > Bacilli_A > Mycoplasmatales > JABABV01 > JABABV01. The sequence goes on from CBDCUK010000001.1 coordinate 739,936, forward strand.
CTATAAATTACAACACCTTCACGTAAAACACGTAAACCAGCACCTCTTTTAATTAATCCACTAGTTACGATACAACCAGCAATTGTACCAATTTTTGAAAATTTAAAGATTGCGCGAACTTCAGCTTGACCAAGAACTTTCTCGGCAAATACCGGTTCTAGCATTCCTTTTAAAGCTGCTTCGATTTCTTCAATTACTTTATAAATAATTGTGTGTAAACGAATTTCAACTTTTTCCTTGATAGCTAACTTATTAATTGAAGCTACTGGACGAACGTTGAATCCATAAATAATCGCTTGAGAAGCTTTTGCTAAAATAATGTCTGAATCAGTAATTGAACCAACACTAGAACGGAGAATTTTAATTTTAAAATCACTAACAGTGATTTTATTAATCATCGCTACTAGAGCTTCTGATGTTCCGCTAGTATCACTCTTAATAATTAAGTTTAAAGTTTTAATACTGTTTTTTTCTTTTGAATGATCATTACTGATATCCATTAATGAAATTGCACTATTATCTTTTCGTTGTTCTAAGAAACGATTTTTATTACGGCGTTCAGTTGCTAAGGTTTTTCCAAATTTTTCATCTTCGAAAACCATGAATTTGTTTCCAACTTCAGCAACATCATTTAAACCAGTAATTTTTACTGGTGTTGATGGGAGTGCTTCTTTGATAGCTTTTCCATTAGAATCATAAAGATTACGGACACGCCCACAAACTCCACCAATAACAACAAAATCCTTAATTTTTAAAGTTCCGTTTTTAACAATTAAAGTTGCGATCGGACCCATTCCTTTATCTAAATGAGATTCTAAAACAATTCCTGTTGCAAAAGTTGCTTTATTAGCTCTTAATTCACACATTTCGGCAACTAATAAAATATTATCTAATAAAGTATCGATTCCAACTTCATTTAAAGCGCTTCCGCTAGTGTAAATGGTTTCGCCCCCTCATTCTTCGGGCATTAAACCATAATCAGAAACAGTTGCAGTTGTGCGTTCAATATCAGCATTCTCTTTATCAGTTTTATTAATAAAGACAATAATTGGTACATTAGCAGCTTTTGCATGATCAATCGCTTCTTTTGTTTGTTGTTTTAAACCATCATCAGCAGCAACAACAATAATAACAATATCGGTAACTTTGGCACCACGAGCACGCATATTAGTGAAAGCAGCATGTCCAGGAGTATCAATAAAAGTGATTAAGTTCTTTTTGTAATCAATTTGATAAGCTCCAATATGTTGAGTAATTCCTCCGCTTTCACCTTTAGCGACATTAGATTTACGAATTGTATCTAATAGCGTAGTTTTTCCATGATCAACATGACCCATAATTGTAATAACGGGAGGACGATTATGTAATAAATCTTTGTTTTCAACGATTTTTACATTTTCAATAAAGTTGGCTTTGGAAACTTCTTTAACTTTATTAATTAAATAGTCAAAAGATTGACAAACAATATCAATTTGCTCATCGTCTAATAAAGTTCCCACATTAATAATTTGTCCACGCATAAAGAAGATTTTTACAATATCTGAAATTCGACATTCCAAAATTTCTGCTAATTGTGATACTGTTGGTGATTCACTATATGTGAAAACACCATCTTCTAATTTTGATTTAACAGATTTAATTTGCGATTTTAAATGATTTTGATCAATCGCTTTTTTGGTATTTTTACGTGATTTTTTTGATTTTGCCATATGTTATGCCCCTTTCGGTTAAGTATTTTCTGATTTTAAATTATCAAGATTGTGTAATAAAGTTTTGATTTTACTAGCAATATTAAAGTCGTCAATTGATAAGACTTTAATATTGTAAGCACCAACCGCTCTACTGATCATATCGGTATTATAATCATTATTATAGAGTACTTTATAATTAATACATTTATTAGTAGCGCGCTTTATTGTATTATCGCTAGCATCACTAGCGATAAAAACAAATTTAGCTTCACGCGCAGCAATTTTTACTAAAGCGGTAGCACCATAACTAATTTTTGAAGCTCTTTTTGCTAAACCAACCATATTAAAAATTTGATTATTAATGTGTTGTTTCATCTTTGTGATCCTTTGCATAGTCTAATAATTGACGATAAAAACTTTTAGTAATTTTCATTTTCAAGGCACGATTTAAAAGACGTTTTTCTGTTATTTTAATAACATTATCAACTGATAATCGAAAATAAGCCCCTTTACCACCAATATTTTGTAATACATCAATTTGAACAAGTTTATCTTTCGTTTTCACAATTCGAAGCATTGTTTTTTTATCATAATATTTTTTATTTGAAATATCTAAACGAGCATTTTTTATTCGATTAGGCTTAATAGTCTTCATCGTCATAATATTCATCATAATCATCAGCTGAGAAATTATCCTCATCTAAATGTTTTTCGATTTCTTTAATGGCGTTTTCATTAGCCTCAGTATCAATATTATTAACAATTTCAGCAGTTTTTTCAGCTTTACTTAAACCATCTTCTTCTTCAACTTCATGAGCTTTTTTGAAACTAGGACGTGGTGGGAATTTTGGTTTTGTAGTTGTTTTTTGTGTTTTTTCTTCAATATTATCAATTGTTTTAGCAGTTGCAACTTCGACAACAGCATTATCAACTTCTGGAGTTGGAGTTGGTTCAACTTTAGTTGCAACCACTTTAACTTCTTCTGCAACTTCTTCAATAATTTCTGGTTGTTTAGTTTCTACAACAACTGGATCTTTACCGTGCATTTTGTTTTCAATTTGGTCTTGACTAAATTCTTCTAAATCAACAGCATTAGCAACTTCTTGTTTAAAGTCGACTCCTGGTTGATAAACTTCCAATTTAACTGCACTTGGTTTTTTATAATTATCAAGATTAACTTCTTGGTACTTAATTCCTTTTTCTTCAGCTTCGCTTAAACGCACAATAGTAATATTCTTACCAGTTAGTTTAGCAGCCATTGAGGCATTAGAACCACGTTTACCAATAGCGACTAAATAATTTTTATCGCCAACAACAACAGTAGCACCATTACTTGGGACAGTTTCAAATTTAATTCCAACAACTTTTGCTGGTGATAATGATGAAGCTAAATATTGTATTGGGTCTTCAGAAAAGCGCACAACATCAATTGGTTCACCAGAAAACATATTACTAATAGCAATAATTCGTTTACCACGTTCACCAATAATTGAACCAACTGGATCAACATTGTGATTATTACTACGAACAGCAATTTTTGTTCTTAAACCAGCTTTACGAACAATATTAACGATTTCAACTGTTTTATCATAAACTTCAGGTACTTGTTCTTGAAGTGCTAATTTAATTAATTCTGGAGAAGTACGACTGGCAATAATTTGCGGCCCTGTTGCTTCTGAAGAAACACTTTCAATTAAAATTAAGATCTTTTGACCATTATAATATTTTTCTAAAGGATTAACATTTTCTGGTTTCATATGAGCAATTGTCTTACCATCTTTTAACATTAAGATGTAGTCACCACGAGAAGTTTTACGCTCGATAATTGCTTTTTGAATTTTACCTTCAAATTTCATTCATTTTTTATAAGTATTTTCACGCTCTAATTCACGCATTTTTTGGATAATCATTTGTTTAATATGATTAGCTGCTGTAATTGTGAATGATTTAATATTAACAGGAGCAGAGATAACATCACCAACAACAACATCTGGATTGATGCGTTTGGCATCAGCTAGCGGAATTTCAATGGCACGCATTGCATCATCACTAACTAATTTAATTTCTTGTGGATTATCTTCTTCGGGATTTTTATCTTCAACAACAGTTTTACTGTTGTTAATGATTTCGATTTCCCCACTATTAACATCAATTTTAATGTCTAGTTCGGCTTCGGGATCAAAATTTTTGTGAAAAGCTTTTACAAAAGCTTCTTTTAAGATTTCAATAATCGTTGCTTCTTCAACGTTACGTTCTTTCGCTAACTCACTCAAAGTTTTGATAAAAAATTTTGTATTGATCATTATTTGTTCTCCTTAGAAAAATTGATTGCCTGTCTAATAAAAGTAGTTTCGCCATATTCTAGATAGATCTTTTTTAAGCGTCCCTTAATGTTGATTTCTAACATTAAGCGTCCATTAATAATGTCTAAAAGCTTACCTTGATGTTCACTATCATCGTTCATGATAACATTAATATATTTATTCATATTATCTTTTAATTCATCAAGAGTTGAGATTGTTTGCTCAGCCCCAATACTGCTAACATCAATTCCAAATTCCAAATTTTTAAATAGGGGATTAAGATCTAAATTTTCATTTAAGATTCTAGCAATCTTTGTCGTTTGTTTAACTAGTAAAGAATTATCTTTAGAATTTTTAATAACAACAAATAAAATTGGTGTTTCATTTTCGGGCATAAAAGCATTACGGTCAAATTTAATTTCAGCAATTTTTAAATTTTGTTCGTCTAAATATTCAACTAAGATATTATTAATAACATCAATTTGTTTTTGACTAATTTGGATCATTAAACATCACTCACCTTATAATTTTAATAGAAACTATTGCTATAAAAAGCAAAATAAAGAGAAGGTTACCCCTCTCTTTATTATTTCACATTTTTTAAATATTAGCGTAACCTATTGCTTGTTCTATTTTAACATATTTTATATATTAAAACAAAGTTTAGTTTTTGTTATTTTTGATATCGTATTTTTAATAAAATTTTTGATAATTAATTAATAATATAATTAAAATAATATTATCTTTATATTAAATTATTTTATTAACTTTGTCAATCACAGTTAATAGTAAAGTTATGTTTAATTTGGACATACTATATATTACAGTTTTAATTTAATTTTTGGTAATCTTATTAATTTCATTTGTATTAAGTTACCGATCCCGCTATAATCCAATTAGAAAATCCAAGAGCACAGGATTTAATTAATTTTATCTGTTGTGTGCGGTGGGGGATAATTACAAATCGCCTATATTTAAAAAAAGCATCCAATCAAGGATGCTTTTTTAGTACAGAAATTTATATTTAATTTTTTATAATCAGTTATTTCAATCTCGATTAATATGAAAATCTGGTTTAATTTGTTTGTAATTAAATGGTTGTCCTTTAACATATTGAGCAATATAGTTAATATGGACACTTCTACCTAACCTTAATAAAATAATTCGACCAGTGATTACAGTATCACCACTTGTAATTGATGGTATAGGAAATGATGTATAGATATGATTACCAAAATCATATCTTGATGGTAAATGATCCGGACTAGTTATAATACTGTTAAAACTCTCTTTACCATTAATGTAATCTGGTATTAGACCAGATTTTTCTCAAAAAACACCTAACGCTAATGATAGTGCTCCTCTATCTAAACCGTTTGTGCCTTTTGAATTAACTCAATTATTGAATCCACGAGCTCATAATGTTTTTGAATTATTAGCAACTGGTAAACTTTGTACTTGTCAGTCATTAATATCATATGGTTTATGAGCCTGGTATTGAATATAAAAGTTAGCTGTTGCCTTAATTGAATTACTTAATTCTAAATAAGCTCCAAAAAATGTCCCATCATCATTGACTGAAAAATGTAATGATGCAATTTTTGTTTTATTAACATCTCATTGATATTTTGTTACTAGTTTTGGAAATTTATTAAAAAGTTGACTAACAGTTGTTTTTCTAGCAGCTTTTTTTCAAGTGTTAATTTCTGAATTCGTAATTAGTGTTCATTGATTAATGTTGTATTTAATACCTGTGTAAGAGGCAGTGTAAGCAACAATTTTTTTACTTACCTTGTTAGTTACTGTCATTACAACATTTTGATGTTGACTGTTAAGTTTAATATTAGAAATTATACAATCTTTAGCGTTTCAATTTTGTGGTGATATATTTCCAACGATTGTTTTAACATTTTTTTCAACCATTGCATGTTGAGCCCAAACATAAAAACTAACTTGTTCTATTCGTTGACTACTTAAATTAATATTGTTATTTGAATGATTAAAAGTCGCAGCTAAGGGTGAAGCAACTGATAACAGTGGCAATAAAGCAATTAATTTTTTCATAATTTTTCTCCTTATTATTACATTTATTTTTAATTGTATTTATATAAATATGTATATAAATTATAACTTTAATTATTGGTTTTTTCAATGTAATTAAAAAATAATAAAATTAAAAACCAAGCTAACAGGAATAAAAATTTCAACATCTAACTTAATAACATTGTTAGATGTTGAAATTTTTTAATCTAGATTTTAATAATTATTGAATTAATATCCTGGCTTACCTAATAATTTAAACATGTTAATCTTATAAATTTCAACACCAGGTTGATTGAATGGATTAACACCAAGTAAGTAAGCACTCATTGCACAAGATAGTTCAAAGAAGTAAACTAAGTAACCAAAATGATAACTATCCATTGCTCCGATTTCAATATGGATATTTTGAACTCCTCCACTAGTGTGAGCCTCTCAAACACCAGTAAAAGCTTTTTGATTAATTTCGTGCATTGAGAATTTATGCAAGTAATTAATACGGTTTAAATCGCCATCAGTTAAAGGAATTTCAAAATCATATTCTGATTGGGCGATTGTAATTGTTGTTTCAAAGAAACAGCGTGAACCTTCTTGAATGAATTGTCCAAGAGAATGGAGATCAGTTGAAAAGATTGCTGAACTAGTTAATAAACCAGTATGTTCTTTTCCCTCAGATTCAGCAAATAATTGTTTTCATCATTCACCAAACATATTCATTTGGGGTTCATAAGAGATTAAAAATTCATTAGTATATTTTTCATTTTTAAATAAATGATAACGTGCAACTGCATAACGATAAGCAAGATTGCTTTCTAAATGAGCATTATTTAATAGTTGCTCACGAGCATCGCTAGCACCATTAAAAATTGCTTGATAATCAGCACCACTACAAATTAGTGGAAACATTCCTACCGGTGTTAAAACAGAAAAACGCCCACCAATATTATCTGGAATTACAAAGCGAGGATAATCATTTCTTTTGGCAACTTCTAATAATGTTCCTTTGCTTTTATCAGTTGTGACAACAATTCTTTGATGATAATCTTTAAAAGATGTTTTTAACAATTGTTGTAAAATGCTAAAAGCAATTGCTGGTTCAGTTGTTGTTCCAGACTTTGAAATGACATTAATAGCTCAAGATTTTTTTGCTAATGATTTTGTTAATTGTTTTAAATAAGTTGGTGATATTGAATTACCAGCATAGACAATTTCCATTCCTTTATCATTATCAAATAAACCATGGATCATTTCGTTTCCAGCGCGAGCTCCTAAATAAGAACCTCCAATTCCAATGACAACTAAAACTTCAACACCAAGTGATTTTAAATCAGTTGCTGCTTTAACCATAGCGCTTACTTCTTTTTTATCATAATCTTTTGGTCAATCACGTCATCCTAAAAAATCAGCTCCCTGATTTTGACCAGTTAAAATATCATTATGTAATTTTGATATTTTAACTTGGTATCCAGATAATTGTTTTTCAGTAATAACATCATTAATATTTAGTTTAAATTTTTTCATATTAGTTAATTCATCTCCCTAAGAATTATTATTAATTAACTTTAAAGCAATTATATCATTTATTTTTATATTATAATTTATATATAGACTAAATTATTAATTATTTTAAAAGTAGGTGTTTTATTTAAATGACAGAATTTATTATTTTTGATGTAACTGTTATTTTAACAATTGTCGTTTTGTTATTATGGTTTTGATGAAAAAAAACAATGTATTTTCGTAATCTTTACATTAAGCATCATAAAGATAATTTAACGATTGATCATTGTGTTTTGAAAAAGATAGAAATATATAGTGTAGCAAAGCATCTTAATTGTTATTATAATTTTCAAAAAGTTTTATTATTTACTGGACCAGTAATTTTTTCTGAAGATAATATTAGTGCTAATGTGATAAATAATGTTTTTAATATTAGTAAACAAAAACATTATTTATCATTTGATATTAAACATATTGTCTGTTTGAAAGAAAAATGGATAACCGCGAAAAAACATTATTTTGTATCTCGCAAAAGAAATCACGTGAGTAAAAACATTGTTTTTCTATATCGTAATTATATTTACCGTATTGAATTTTTTAATAAAGATTATTATAAAATTTTAAATAATTTTCATAATTCTAAATTTGCGCTGAAGCATTTAAAACGCATTCGTAATAAATGTTATTTACGTAGTGATTACCGTCAAGCAATTAGTTTAATTGCGCGTAATAATAATCGTAATAAAAAAAAATAGTGGTTTTAAAAAACCCCTATTTTTTTATTCTTCAATAACAATATCTAAAACTTCAGGAACTTCATCTAACATAATCATTTTAATTCCATCGTTCATAGTATTACCAATTAAACCACAACCAACACAGGCACCAATCATTTTGACATACAAAATACCATCTTCATATTTAACGTATTTGATATCGCCGCCATCAGCTTGTAAATAAGGGCGCACAGTGTTGAGAACTTCTTTAATTTTATCGATTGTTGTTTTTGTTGCCATAAGTTAACCTGCCTTAATTAGTTCTTTTTCAGTCATAATATAATTGATTAAAACGTCATGTTTTTGATGTGGTAATGTTATTTTTGAAATTTGAAAATCAAAAGCAACACCAATCATTTTAGTTGTTTTGTTATTTGCAAGATAGCGATCATAAAATCCAGCACCAAAACCAATGCGATTACCAGCGCGATCAAAAGCAACACCAGGAATAATAATACTATCAATTTCATCTAAATGATAAATTGGGAGTTTTTTATGGGGAACTTTAATGCCTTTTCAAATTTTAAAAGGAAAATTAGTACTCATAATTTGGTGAAAAACAATTTTTTGTTTTTCCATTCTAGGGATCAAAATAATTTTATTATCAGCTAGTGCTCTTTTAATAAAACGCGTTAAGTTAACTTCTTTTTCAAGAGCATAATAAACAGCAATAACATTACTGTTTTTAATAATTTTCAAATTAGTTAATTTATGACTAATTTTACGACTACGAAAATAATTAATTATTTGATTTTGCGAATTACGTAAACTTAAATAATGATGTCTAAATTCAACTTTTGAATTAAGTGTTGATGACTTAACCAAGGTCACCCTCGATTTCCATCGCAATTAAACGATTTAATTCGACTGCATATTCCATTGGTAATTCACGAGCAAACGGTTCGATAAATCCCATAATAATCATTTCGCGAGCTGAAGCTTCATCAAGACCACGGCTCATTAAGTAAAATAATTCTTCTTCAGAAATTTTTGAAACTGTTGCTTCATGTTCAATAGCAGCATTATTATTAAAAACTTTGTTCGTTGGAATAGTATCTGATTTTGAAATATCGTCTAATAACATCGTGTCACATTCAACTTTTGAACGCGAATTTTTACTATTAGGCATAATTTGGACAAGACCACGATAATTAACTTCTCCACCATTAGATGCGATTGATTTTGAAATAATTTGTGACTTAGTATTATTTGCTAAATGAATCATTTTGGCACCAGCATCTTGTTTAATATTTTTCCCATTAGCAACCGCAATTGAAATACAAGATGCACGAGAACCCTCGCCTGCTAATAAAACAGCTGGATATTTCATATTAATTTTTGAACCAATGTTTCCATCAACTCATTCCATATTAGCATTCTTTCATGTCTTAGCACGTTTTGTAACTAAGTTATAAACGTTGTCAGATCAGTTCTGAATTGTTGTATAACGCATTTTTGCTTCGTCATGAACATAAACTTCAACAACAGCAGCATGTAGTGAATCTTTGGCATAAATTGGAGCAGTACAACCCTCAACATAATTAAGATCTCCAAATGCTTCAACAATAATTAAAGTACGTTCAAATTGACCGGCGTTTTCAGCATTAATACGAAAGTATGATTGTAATGGTTTATCTAATTTAACGCCTTTAGGAACGTAAATAAATGAACCTCCAGATCAAACAGCAGTATTTAGTGCTGCAAATTTATTATCACTATAAGGTACTAATTTACCAAAATATTTTTTTACTAATTCAGGATGATTTTGAACAGCTTGATCAGTTGAAGTGAAGATTACACCTTTTTTAGTAAACTCTTCTAGCATATTATGATAAACCATTTCACTATCATATTGAGCAGCAGCACCACTCAATCATTGTGCTTCTGCTTTTGGAATTCCTAACTTATCAAAAGTGTTTTTTATTTTTTCAGGAACATCATTTCAATCAGTTGCTTCACGATCACTAACTTTAATATAGTAAATTGTTTCGTTGAAATCAATACTACTTAAATCAGGTCCTCAAGTTGGCAGATCAGTTTTCATAAAGTGATGAAAAGCTTTTAAACGAATATCTAACATTCATTGAGGTTCCTTTTTAATTTCTGAAATTTCACGAATTGTGGCTTCGGTTAATCCTTTTTTAGTTTCTTTGATTGATTGGTGGCCATCATTAAAACCAAATTCATAATCTTTGACTGGGGCTTGTTTATTCATGAAGAGTCTCCTTAATAGTTATAAATAATAGATTATTATCTTAATTTTATTATTATAACATAATGAGTTTTCAGATTTCAGATATCTGCTAAAAATAATCAAGATATCTGAAATAAAGTTTTTAAAAGTGGTATTATTTATCATAAGTAGACTATTATAAAATATTTATTAAGGAGATGGAGTCATTATGAAAAAAAATATCAAAAAATATAACTATCAATATAGTGTTAGTTTTAACTATTTATTTCAAGATAATCATTGATCACATTTCACAAAACTAAATTATACTTTTGTGAAAGTTGATCAAGGAATTAAAGTACTCGATGTTAATTTTATTGTTGATCGTAAAGGTTATGTGACAGTTCCTAAAATTGATTTAGGAGAGTTCAGTAATAAAATTTACAAATCATTAAAAGCACTAAAAATTGATTGAACGAAAAAAGTAATTAAAAGCGTTTTACCAACAAATAAATTTAATGGTAAATCAGCAATTATTCCTAAGAGCGAAATTATCAATGTTGAAAATAATGAATTATTAAATTGTTAACATGTATTAAAAATCTTTATTTTTAATATGCTATAATTTTTATGTATTTAAAAAAGGTTTGAAGTTCAAACTATTATTAATAGATTTTAATTAAAAAAAACATATTAAATTTAATGGATTTTAAGGATGTTTAATAATGAAGTTAAGAAAAATTATCTTAATGCCAATGACTGCGATTATGATTAGTCTTAGCATTCCATTAGCAATGACTAGTTGTAGTAATATGAAAAAACAAGTTTCTTTATTTAAGAAATTTTATGCTGATGAACAAAAGCAAAAATTGAGTGATTTCTGATATGCTCTTGATGGGGTTAAATATTAAGAAAGTGATCTCTATCTATTTTACTCAAAATAATCTCCAGCATTAGGATATAATGAAGAAGGCAATAGAGATTGATGTATTAGTTTTAGAAGTGGCAATTTAAAAACTGCTAAATGAGATTATTGATTTTATGGATATGATTACCCAAAATATCAAAAATTTAATATTAATAATGGAACAGGAATGGTAAATGAAAACACTTGAAGTTTTGGAGTTTTCTACCAAGACTGTATTAATGAAAGCGCTAATAATATCATGCATAATATTTTCAAAAACAACCACACAACGACTGATTTTCGTTTCGTCACTGGTTTTTCAAAAAAAGATGGCTGATCAACAACTGGCAAACTCTGAGAAGGCTATATGAGTGTTGTCATTAGTTCAAAAACACTTCACCAATCTTGAACAGTAATTAATAATTTTAGGGACCATTACGTTGCTGAAGTGCAAGATCCCAACACTTATAGTTTAAAAAATTGAAAAATCAAAGCATCAAATTAGCAACTTTTCCAAAAACAACCGATTGTTATCGGTTGTTTTTTTTAAAATTATATATATTAAATATAATTTTGTATGATATAGTTATAGGCACTAACCGCTTTTAATTTTTAAAATATATCAAAAGCGGTCACATTTTTAAACCATATCATTTCATTAATTAAAAAGGAGTGAAAATATGGGATTATTAATTAGTGTTAGTAAATCAATTTGAAGACTTATTACCTTTCCATTAACTTTAATTGGCTTGATTTCTGATTTAATTAAATTATTAATTATCTTTGTTATTATTATGGTAGCAATTGTTGTTTGACAAATTTGATTTACGTAACAAAAAAAGATAACTAATTCTAAATTAGTTATCTTTTTTTGATGCTTGATAATTATTAATCAGCGTTAATAATCCACCAACCCCAATTTTGGCACATTTAATTCGCGACATTTGTTTATATGTATTTTTAAAAACATTAGCAAGACTAATTAGTTTTTCATTATACGATTTTTGTTCAATCATTAAAAAGTAATTTTGAATGATTTCTTGAGCTTCAGCGATTGTTTTATTAATAATCAAAGTATTAATAATATCAGTTGAGGCAGTTGAAATAGCACAACCAACACCATCAAAACCAGCATCAATAATTTTGTCATCAATAATTTTTAATTCAACTGTTAAATTATCAATACAAGTTGCTGATTTTTCATATATATTTTTATATTCAGGATCATCTTTGTGTAATCCTTTTGTGACTGGACTCTGATAATGTTCAACAATAATTTGACGCATAATCATCGGATCATTAAGTTGTGAAAAATCCTCCAAGAAAGTCACCTCCATTTTTAATACCTGCTACTAAAATATCAATTTCTTGTTTCGTATTATATAAGTAAGTTGATATTCTAACATAAGTTGGCGTTTTTGTTTTTGAAATTAGTAATTTGGCACAATGGTCTCCAGCACGAACACAAATTCCTAGAGTTGATAAATAACTGGCAACATCTTGAGAAAAGACGCCTTTAACATTAAAAAGGACGATCCCGGAAATACTATGAGCGTTATAGATGATAACATTGTTTAATTTTGTCATTTCTTGGATTAGATATTTTTTTAACATTTGATCATGGGATCAAATGTTATCAATACCAATTTTATTAATGTATTTAATTGCTGCACCAAAACCAATTGCTCCAGCAATATTGGGTGTTCCAACTTCTAAGCAAAACGGAAATTCTTTGGCAATAATATGATCATTTTCAATTTTCATAATTGAACCACCACCATAATTATGAGGTTTTAAAATTTTGCATCATTTACTAGCAATATAGCCAGCACCAATTCCAGTAGGTCCCAAAATTTTATGAGCACTCATTGCTAAAAAATCAATTTTTAAATCTTGAACATCAATTTTTAAATGTGGAATACTCTGAGCAGCATCAATTAGTGTCATAATTTTATTTTGACTACAGTAATTAGCGATTGCTTTAATGGGGCGGACATCACCAACAGTATTAGTAATATGAGCAATTGCAATTAATTTTGTTTTCTCAGAAACAATTTTTTCAAAATCTTGATAATTAAATGTTAACTGATCATTTAAATCAATATATTTGAGATTTAAATGATACTTTTTAGCAAAGATAATTAATGGCGAAATTAATGATGAATGTTCTGCTACTGTTGTAATGATTTCATCACCTGGACTAAATTGATCACCCAGCATATCTAAAAATATTTTGATGCTATTAGTAGTTCCGCTACTAAAAAATAATTCATTAGGATCAGCATTGATAAAATCTGCCACAATTTTACGAGCACCATCATAAGCTAAATCTGTTTGATAACCAATATCATAATCACCACGATGAACATTGGCACTATATTGATAATAGTAATTTTCGATTGCTTGGATAACAGCTCTTGGTTTTAGCGTTGTTGCACTATTGTCAAAATACAATAAATCTTTTTTATGTGATTTTTGATAATGATCAAAAATCGGAAAATCTTTCTTAGCATTTTCTAAATTCATTTTGATAACTCCCACTATATTAATTTCGTAATTAAAATCATACCATATTTATATATTACCAATAAAACAAAACAAATAAAAAATACGATTAATTTTATAATCGTATTTTTAGTTTAATTAATAATTATAAGTTGTATGTATTTTTGATGACACAATGCTTGAAAGGAGTTGATCGATCAACTCATGAAGATCTAACTATATAAAAAGTTCCGTTGACTGAAGTTCCATCTGTTGCAGAAATAGTCATTGTAAATTCTTGTACAAAATCACCATCAACTTTTGAACTAGTAATAGGATCAAATTTGGCACCAATATTAATCTTGTTAAACGTTAAATCTTTTGAAGCAGTATGAGTCTTAATAAAGTCAGTTACTTTTTGATCTACATTAGGATTAGCACCAACACTGTCTGCTATACTATTATATAAATCCAATTTATTTTGATCACTAATAGTTCCGTTTAATGATTTTGATGTTTCAGAAAATCAATCATAATTAATAACATCACTACTATTTGATATAAAGTTCTTACCAGCACTAGCACTAGCTTTATTGAAAACAGCACTAGTTTTATCTCATCCAATAGTCATATTTAATTTATAAGTATGATCTGTTGGAGTATCACCATCTAAAAATCCAATCTGACATGTAAATTGTTGTTTAGAATTATCAGTTTTAAAATTTGATACGGTTCAAGTAACTTGATTATATATATTACCTGGATTATTTAAATACCTTTTTCAATAAATTGGAAATGAATGTTGTGTTTGTGTTACATCTAATTTTAAGAAATCAGCAACTGTAAATCCAACATCTTGACCTTTTGATCAAGCAGTCACACTACTAGAGTATTTATCTCAATTATCAACTGTTGGCTTACTTCAATTTCAAGCGCTTACAGGAAGTGCTTGATACATCTCAGCTTTAGAATTTATTTTCATAAAATAAATCATAACGTCTTCTTTCATGTTGCTATGAGTTGTATTAGTCATAATAACATGAAAAGGAGTTCCGTTTTGATCAGCTTTAGCTTGATTAATAACGTTAGTGATAGTGTCACTAGCTGCTCAATTAGTTCCACTAAATTTAGCATTAATTGTTGTTATGGCCCATTTTTTTCAAGCATCAGTATTAACAGAAGTTGTTAAATCTTGCTTGAAATCAGCAACTGCATATTGAGGAGATACTCAATTTTTAACATCATAAGTAACACCATTAAATGGAATTGACAAAGCTAGTGTTTTATCTCTATTGTAATCCGTTACCGCTAATTTAGAAGTTAGTGTTAAAGTTAAAGTCACTTTACTTTTAGCATCATCACTAAACTTTGAAGTAATATTAAATGTTGATTCAAAATCTTTTAAATCAATCGCAATTCCACTAGGGTTAGCGTTTTTTATATCTCCAAAAGTTGCTTTTTCAGCATTAGCTTTGAAAGTCTTAAAATCAACTGCTATTGCTGGTTGAACAGTACAGACTCAATCTTTTGTTACATCATAAGCAAGACCTGCAGTATAAGTTGCTTTAAAAACAGCTGTTTTATTTTCAGAAGTAGATTTTAATGTTGTTATGACAAGACCACTTTGTTCATTGGGAACAGTATTAACTAGGACAACATCACCAACTGGTAATGATTTTCAATCACCAGCTGCTGGTTTAGCATTTGCCACAATGTTGACTGCTGTTTCATGAGTTGCTTTATCAGCAAAATCCTTAAATGTTATTTCTGGTTGACCACTACATACTCAATCTTTGCTGACATCATAGGCAGTATCTTTAATATATGTGGCAACAAAGGTAGCTGTGTTGTCAAATTTATTAGAGCGAATTTTAATAGTAAAAGTCTTTTGCGAAGGACTTTGACTAGTACTAACTTTAGAAAATTCAGTTTGGCTAGATCATTCAGCGGGAGTATTTTTAGCATTTTTAATAATGTTGATTAGTGTTTCTGCTCCTGCTTTTGCAAGAAAATCATCAAATGATGGGTTTTTTGCTGGAGTAGGAGGTGTTTTTTTCTTACCGCAACTAACGACGCTAACACTAGTTGCGACTATCGGAGTTAAAGCACCAATTCCAATCATTGTTGTTTTTATAATTTTATTAATTTTCATTTTTCAATCACCTTATTTTTATATTACAAATATTAATAATATTATATCATTTTGCCTATTTATAGCAATAAAAAACAGAACTTTCAGAAGAGAAAGGTCTGTTTTTATATTAATTTTATTATTTATTATTTATTTGTATCAGTTATTGTATTTATGTAATGAAGGTCAGCACTATTAGAATCGGAATTTACTTTGGTGATAGCAAATTCTCCCCCACTTGTTAATGGGTTTTTGTTAGTAGTATCACTAGTATTATAAAATACCATTTTATAAGATACCTCACCATTATCATTATTGCCTGTATCATCTTTAGGAATATATTTAAAAGAATTTACATCTATGAAAACTTTTATTTTTGCAAGGTCATCACCAGTTGCTGATATTCCTAATAAAAATTTTTTTAAGTTAGGAAAAGGTGAATGATCTATTGGTACAACACCTTGATAAACAGTTGCTATTAAAGTTTGAGAATTATCATTATTTGTATTGACTGATGTTAATAATTTTTCCGCTACACTTGCTCAATCAAAAGCATGATGGTTAGTTTTTACTCATATAAAATCAGTAAGTTTTAAATCAGGAGAAGAATTATATTGAACTTTTATATCAACAGTATAATCAGCCGCAGTTTTATTATCATCATCATTTACAGTAATAGTGTAATACATAATATGATTTGTTTCATCAGTTGACTTACCACTTGTTGGTTTAACTGCTCAATTAGGATTACTATCATTTAAAGATTTTGCTCATAATGATTTAGCGGGATCAATCATACCATTATTAACTATCTGAGTAATAGCGTCTTTTATTGTCACTTTTGCGTTAGGATCAGCTTTAGCTCATTTTGTTACATTATCCTTAAATTGTGCTCAATTATCAGTTGTTGGTGCTTTATCAAATGTTCAAGTTGATCAATCCATAGCACTATAAAGCTTTGCTTTATTATTTTCAGTTTTGAAAGTTATTGAAACGTGCTCAGTTTGGTGAAGAGCATTGTTTGTTAGAGCAACATCAAATTTATTTTCAGTTTGAGTAATTGCAACTTTATTAATTGCTTTTCATGCTTGAGAACTGTTTCAACTACCTTGAGATAATGCTCAAGTTTTTCAAGCAGCAGTATTAACAGAAGTTGTTAAATCTTTTTTGAAATCAGCAACTACATATTGAGATGATGTTCAATTTTTAACATCATAAGCAACTCCATTAAATGGAATCGTTAAGTTTATAGTTGTGTTTCTAGCGTAGTCACCCAGTACCCGCAACACCACTAAGAACTAATTTAAATACTACTTTAGTTGGATCGCTATCAATAAATTGCGAACTATCAGTATTTAATTTTAATACTTTAGCAAAATCTAAACTAACACCAATACCACTTGGATTTGCAGCTTTAATACCAGTGAAAACATCAGTTGGTCCTCCGCTTTCAGCATTTTTCTTGAAAGTATCAAAAGTTACTGTTGCTGCTGGTTGTTGACTACATGCTCAATCTTTACTGACATCATAGGCAGTATCTTTGACATATGTAGCTGTAAAAACAGCACTTTGTTTCAGCGCAACTGAACTAATGACAACGATAACAGTGCCATTAAGTGCTACTGGAGTAGCACTAACAACTTTTGCATCACTTACTGAGTCTCAACCCTTAGCAGCTGGATTAGCGTTTTTAATAATGTTACTAGCGCTTTCTTTTTTTGCTTTATCAGCAAAAGTATCAAATGTTGGTTTTGCAGCAGGCGCTTGCTTCTTACCACAACTAACAACAGCAACACTTGTAGCTGCGATTGGCGTTTAAAACACCAACACTAATCATTGTTGTTTTTAGAATTTTTTTAATTTTCATTTTTTAATCACCTTATTTATTTTTCATTAATTTAATTTACTTTTTACATTTATATATATTATACTACCACAATACTAATAATAATCTGGTTTTACTTATATATAAGTTATAATAAAATTATATATATAATTAAATAACATAAGGAAGTGCCATTATGTCAAAGCAAAAAGAAAAGACCAATAATCAAACAATTGAGAAACCAAAATTTACAACAGCAGAATTAGATAAAAAAATCAGTTCGATGAAAATTAACATTGATAAAAACATTAGTTTTAGTCAATATCGTGTTCAAGAAACAATTTCTGATGTTGAAAAAAATGCAAGATGGATTAAAACCCCGTTATTGAGAAAACATCCCTATTTTTGGTTGTTTTGCCTATATTATTAGAATTGCACTCCGCAACAGTAATGTTACTCGAGGACCTTTAAGAAGACAAATTGTAAAATATAAAATCATTTTTATTTTGTGTATATTACCAATTTTTTCACCGACAATGATATTAACTCCATGAATTCTTTATATTATTCATGCATTAGCGATCAAGAAAACTAAAGAATTAATTGTTACTAATGATTTATAAAAACAAGCATAAAAATTTAGACTTTTTTAAAGCAGAATTACTTGATTTAAAAAAGTATGCTAAACCACACTGATGAGAAAATCTGCCAATTATTGGATCAATTGAATATATGATTAGAATGCAAAACAAAGATCGCAATGTTAAAAATAATGAGTTGCATCAAACTTTAATGAGTTATCGTTGAAAGTTTGTGATGGCAACGCTAATATTAGGATTTATATTATTAATCTTAATTACACCTTGATTCGTATATCTGATTCACATATTAGCAATAAAAAAAATAAATAAAAAATTAGAATTATTAAAATAGTTCTAATTTTTTATTTATTTAATATAACAATAGATAAAGTTGAGCTTTAATTTTGATTAATTAAATTCATGATTTTATTTTTAACTTCATCATCAAAACTATTTAAAACAGGATTAAAGTAACCCATAATAATTAATTTTGAAGCATCGCTTTTATTGATTCCACGAGAATTTAAATAATACAATTGATCGGGAGAAATTTGTCCAATTGAATTTGCATGCGATGCTTTAACATCGAAGTTATCAATTACTAAGTTGGGATGCGCACTTGTTTTTGCTTGATCACTAATAATAACAAAGATTTTTTGATGAGCTTCACTACGAGCCATTTTTTCAGCAATGACAGAAGGACTTTAATTCCTAAGAAACTTTGATCTTTGGCAATTCCATAGAAACGATAATCAAGAAAAACTCGATTGATGAAAATGATTAATAACAACTGTTTCATCATAATGATGATTTTTATTAATTAGGGCTGAATCATAAACATCTAAATGACTTTGGTAAGCTAATAGATTAAAAGTAATTTCGTTTTTTGATTTTGTTGTTGGTAAAATCAAAGCATTAACTTTTAAATTACCATGGATATTAAAAATCACATTACTATTATAAAACTCTTTAAAAATTTGAATATTATGATGTGCCGGAATTTCAACTTTAACTTTACTGTTTTTAATAATTAAATGAATTT
>CBDCUK010000002.1:0-74449 GCA_965222755.1 Mycoplasmatales bacterium
TGCCTTTAAAAAATCACTATTAGTTACTCCACTAATCTCTTGAGGATATTGCATCGCTAGAAAAATTCCAGCACGACTACGCTCATCAACACTTGTTTCTAAAATTGATTTTCCTTTATAAAGAATATCACCTTTAGTAATTTCATATCGCGGATGTCCCATAATTGCTGATAGTAACGTTGATTTACCATTACCATTAGGGCCCATAATAGCATGAATTTTACCAGTGTAAAATTTAGCATTAATCCCTTTTAAAATTTCTTTATTGTCAACTGCAACATGTAGATTTTTAACTTCTAAAACAACATTCATCAGAATCACCTTTTCTTTTATTAATTTAGTAATTGTCTCATTAGTAAATAATTATATAATATTTTATTTTTAAATTAAAGTAATATCATAATTTTTATTTTTTAAAATCAAAAAATGATTATTTTGTTTATTTTAAGATAGTTTTTTGATAAACAAATATTGCGATTTAAATTAAGTTATAATTAAAGTATAGAATAATAAATGTTTCATATAATTATTTTCAGCTTTGGAATAGCGAGGTACTACTATGACGCGTCATAAACGATATAAAAAAATCGCCCCCTTATTATTTTTATTTATCACTTTATGAATTAGTATCCAAATATTTTTTGTTTATCATTTAGGGTGAGTAAATTTTAAAAATAATTTTATGTCTGCGATTAGAAAGCATGATATCGTGCTTTTTAAAAACGTGGAAAATAGTGAACCATTACCAAAAATAATTTTAGTAAGCATTAAAGGACACACGATTATTTTTCAGGATAATAATGTTCGGACAACGACTGGAATAGAAACAATTAGGTGAAGTTCTCATTATTCTTGAGAAAAATTTAATCCTGAAAAAGTCACTATTAAAATTATTAAATAATGATAATTATTATACAATGTTATTAATAATATGTTATTATTAGAATTACAATATATTAATTATATACATTGTTTATAGTGATTAAATTTGAGATTAAGTATATTGATATTTGAAAATCCTGGAGGCGATTATAATAAATTCAAAAAAACAAAAAATGATTTTAGTTTGCGAGGAATGTTTAAACCGTAATTACCGATTAAACAAAAGTTTAATTCCCCGAGCTGAAAAACTAACAATTAAAAAATATTGCACTCATTGTCAGCGTCATACTAATCATTACGAAAGCCATTAAAAATTATGGTGAGGAGTTATTTTTATGAGTAAAAAATTTACAAATAATAAAAAATCAGGTTTTTTTTATAAAGTGATTATTGTAGTAGTTGCAGTACCACTTTTTTTAGGACAAGTTCTTTTTGCTAGCGGTAGCACAAAATTAAAATCAACAAAAAAAATTTTAATATGTAGTAATTGTAAACACGCCAATTATTTAGTTGATAACGATTTAAAGAATAATGTTTTCAATCGTAAATGTAGCCATTGTCAATCAATCACACAACACTTCGTTGTAAAAGCGACAAAATCAAAACTATTAGATATTCAAAGAAAGCAGGATAGTGCTCGTAAAAAAGCGTTAGTATCTGCTCGAAACTCATCAGCCACAAAACACAAAATTAATCATTAAATTATGTAATTAAAATGTAATTAAATTATCAAGGAGATTTTAAGTTATTATGTTCAAAGTATTTAAAAATAGTTTATTCAATATTAAAAAATTTTACTTAATTATCAAACGTGAATATTTAAGAGTCCGTTGACCACAAGGTAAACCATTAAGAAATCTATTTATTGCCTCAGTCGTAATGATGATCGTTTGTTCAATAATTTTTTTCAGTTTTGGATACGGAATCGGAAAATTATGAAAAGTATGAGGAATTACAAATTAATCATTCAATAGTTATAACATTAATAAGAATCGGAGAATCACAATATGACAATTAATACTGAAGACAAAAAAGAATTAACTGAAGAAGAAAGTGCTAATATCGCTTCAATGAAATGATATATGGTTACTACAATTAGTGGTAAAGAATGAAAAGTTCAAGAATCATTAGAAAACCGTATTGTTTCAGAATCATTAGAAGAAAATATTTCTGGTATATTTATCGCTGCTAATGAAAGCTTAACTCCTAAAGGAAAAATTAAAATTAAAAATATTTATCCAGGATACATTTTTATCAAAATGCACATGAGCGATCGTGCTTGATTTATCGTTCGTAATACACAATATGTAACTGGATTAGTTGGTTCTAGTGGACAACGTACGCAACCAACTCCTGTCAGTAAAGAAGAAATGAATCGAATCTTTAAACAATCTGACCAAGCAAATGAAATTACTGATATCAAAATTAATTTCGTGATTGGTGATGCTGTTAAAATTATCGCCGGTGCTTTAGCTGGAAATAGTGGTGTTGTAAAAAGTATTACAAAAACTCACTGTGTTGTAGATATTGAAATTTTTGGTCGTTTAACACCATCAGAAATTAAACTAAACGACGTTGAAAAAATATAGAAGGAATTGAATTAATAATGACAACAACTCTAAATCAGAAACTAGATCATTTAACATTAGTTACTTGTTTTGAAGAACAACAAGGACTTAATCAATTAATCGTTAAAAAACCATTTGCAACAACTTTAATTGCTAGTGAAAAAAAAGTATATATTTTCTTAGGTAAGCAAGAAAAATGATTGGCTAAAGCTCAAGGTTGTGCTTTCAAACGTGGTCGTCAAGAATTATTTTTTAGTTTAAAAGCAAAATTAACAACTGCTTTAAAAGCTTTGAAATATGATTTAAACATTGATCTTAATAGTTTTAAAAATAATTATTTAACAAATAGTGAATTAGTAACTTTATTATTAGATATTACGAATCAATTAAACTATCGCTTTGATTACAAAACAAGAAACAAAGATTCTAAAAATGAAACTTTTAAATATAATTTAATTGTCGAATCAAACGAAGAAGTTATTAATACTTTTAAAAAACAAATTATTTTTTCAAAAGCAATTAATGATGCTCGTCAATTACAAGAAACACCGCCAAATATTTTAAACTCAGTTAAGTTAGCAAATACAATTAAAGAACAATTATCAGCTTATGATAATCTTAAAGTTAGTATTTTAGGACGCGAAGAGTTAAAAAAATTAGGCGCTGGTCTAATTCTTGGTGTTAATGCCGCTAGTGATTATGAAGCACAACTTGTAATAGTTGAATATCTTTATGATGCTAAAGCACCAACTATTGGTTTAGTTGGTAAAGGAATTACTTTTGATTCTGGTGGGTATAACTTAAAACCTAGTGGTTATATGTTTGGGATGAAATTTGATATGTCAGGAGCCGCAATAATTGCTCAGACAATGGCTTCATTGGCACAATTAAAACCAACTAAAAACGTTGTTGCCGCTCTTGCAATAACTGATAATATGATCGGTTCAAAAGGGATTACTCCCGAAGCGGTTTTAACTTCAATGAGTGGTAAAACTGTTGAAATTACTAATACTGATGCTGAGGGTCGCTTAGTTATGGCTGATGCAATGACTTATTTAATTTCTCATAAATCAGCAGATTCAATAATCGAAGCAGCCACTTTAACAGGTGCTGTTTCAGTAGCTGTTGGTTCAGAATTAACTGGAGTATTTTCAAGTTGTAATTGCTTATATAAAAAATTTGAAGCAGTTGCCAAAGAAACTTTTGAAGAAGTTTGAAGATTACCATTTCACCGTTGATTTACTAAAGAAATGCGTAGTTCAAAAATTGCAGATTTAAAAAATTCAAGTAACAAACGTCAAGGTGGAGCAAGTTGCGCCGCTAGTTTCTTAAAAGAATTTGCCCAAGATAAAAAAATAATTCATTTAGATATTGCGGGAACTGCAACTAAAGGTAGATTCGGAACAGGAATAATGATTAAAACTATTTCTGAATTTATAATAAAGAATTAAACAAAATAATTAAATAATATTAAAATAAAAAAAGTAGTCAATCAAAACTACTTTTTTTATTTATTTTTTAAAATTTAATTTGCATGGCTGATCCACAATTAGGACATTTAGGATTCGAAATTCAGCGATCACCAGAAATGGTAATATTACAACCATAACAGATTCATTTTGTAGTATTAAACATTAATTATCCTCCTAATATTTTAACATTGGTATGACAATTTATTATTTACTGTTACGTTTTTTAATTTTTTCATCAGCAATTTTTTGCTGTTTATTCATATTTGTAGGAAATCACAAATCAGCTTTTTCCTCATTATATAAAGCACTAGCAAAATTAGTTCGACTAGCAGCAAATTTAGGATTATTATAAAAGATTTTTTCTAAAGTTAATTTAATACTAGTGCGACTAGTAAAACCATCCATTGGACAACCACAAGGAAGAATGGCTAAATTAGTTTTTGGATGAGCAACAACTTTTTTAATTTGTTTTTCATGAACTAAGGCCATTGGACGAATGAATCAAATATCTTCACGATCAAGATATAATTTTGGTCTAAAAGTAGCAAAGCGACCCCCAAAAATCAAATTCATAAATAGAGTTTCAATAGCATCATCAATATGATGACCCATAGCAATCTTGTTACAATTTAATTTTTTGGCACGACTAATAATAATCGCTTTTTTAAATTTACTACATAAAGAACAAGGGATTTTCTTGTTGACAATATTATCACGTAAAATTTCAGTTGTATTTTGATCATCTTCAATGTATAAAGGGATATCTTCATCTTTAAATCATTGAATCATATCTTGATAATCAAGTGCACAAAGATTTAGTTTTAAATGAATTGCTACCAATCCAAAAGTTATATTATGTTTTTCTTGATAAACTTTTTGTAATATTTTCAATGACTTCATTAGTAGCATCGAATCTTTTCCGCCACTAACAGCAACGGCAATTTTATCACCATCAGCAATTAAATTAAAACGTTTATCAGAAGCAATAATACCAGCGATAATAGTTTGCATAAATTTTCTCCTTGATATTTAATTTATGCTATTATATCATAAAACAACTAATCGATTTTGAAATGAGGCGTTAAATATGATAGTTAAAAACGGATTTTACATCATCAATAAAAAGGCAAATATTAGTAGTTTTGGCGTAGTAGCTGCTCTAAGAAAGCGACTAAATATTAAAAAAATTGGTCATTGTGGAACCCTTGATCCAGAAGCAAAAGGAGTCCTGGTTGTTGCTATTAATCAAGCAACTAAAATTATTGAGTACCTAGTTAGCGATGATAAAAAATACCAAGTTACTTTTGAACTTGGTAAGACGAGTGATAGTTTTGATATTTGAGGTGCAGTTAGCATCGATAATAATTATCAAAATTTAGATATCAGTGATGCCAACGTTATTGAAGCAATCAATAGTTTTGATGGTCTATTATATGATCAAACTCCCCCTATTTATAGTGCTATTAAAGTTAATGGTCAAAGATTATATCAATATGCCAGAAATAATCAAGAAGTAGAAATTAAATCACGTCCAGTTATGATTAAAAAAATTGAAAATATCAAAAAACATAATAGTGATAGTTGAACTTTTGATTGTTTAGTTAGCAAAGGTACTTACATTAGATCATTGATTAATGACATTGGTAAAAAACTCAATACTGGCGCTGTAATGAGTGATTTAATCAGAACTAATTCTGGATCTTTCAGCATCGATCAAGCAATTGATATCAGTCAAGCAAATGGAGATACTTGTATAAGTATCGAAAAAGTATGACCTTATGATATAATTAGAAACATTGAACCAATTAACTTAAAAAAACTAAAACATGGCCAAAAATGTCGTTTAGATTTAAAGCCAGGAATTAGCTTATTAGTAGTTAATGGTCATTCAGAAGCAGTTTTAATAACTGAAAATCAAGAAACAAAAGTTCATAAAGGAATGTGATATCAAAATGAAAATATTTAAATTTGAAAATAAAAAACCAGACATAATTAAGCAAGACACTGTCTTTGTTTTAGGTTATTTTGATGGTTATCATTTAGGGCATCGTAAACTAGTTGAGCGTGCTAAAAAAATTGCATTAGCTAATAAATTAAAAGTTGGAATTATTACTTTTGATCGTAGTCCTTTTTGTTTTATAAATAAAATAGATTCAACTTATATTACACCACTTGAGCGTCGAATTGATTTATTTGCCTGAGATGAAATTGATTATTGTAGCGTAATTAAATTCGATCAACAATTAATGAATACCCCAGGAGAAGTCTTTATTAAAGAACTAATTTATAAATATAATATTAAATATTTAGTTGCTGGAAAAGATTTTCGTTGTGGAGAACAAAATAAATTACAAGCTAGTGATTTAGAAAAATTCGTTCCCACAGATGTTGTGGATTTTTTAACAGTAGGTCAAAACCGTAAATTATCAAGCTCTTTAATCAGAGAGTTATTAACTGATGGTTTTGTAAATATTGCAAATAGTTATATGAAAGAACCTTTAACTATCGAAGGTCAAGTTGTTTTTGGTAGTCAAAAAGGTCGTGGCTTAGGATTCCCAACAGCTAACATCGAACCAACTTATAATTATTTCCCAATTTCTAAAGGCGTTTATATCGGTTATACTGTTATTGATAATCTAAAATATCCATCAATCATTATTAATTCTAATAAACCAACTTTAGAAAATTTAGAATCTAATGTTTTAGAAAGTTATATTTTAGATTTTGATAAAGATATTTATAATGCTCAAGTTTCCTTAGAGTTAGTTGTCATGATGCGTTTACCAAAAAAATATAATTCAATTAATGAATTACGTGTTGCTATTAAAGAAGATGTCCAAAAAGCACGCGAATGATTCTTTGATAACCGTTTATAATATAGTTATAAAAAGGGTGATTTTAAATGATCAGTTCCGTTAATAATAATGAAGTAAAATATTTAGTTAAATTACAAAAACGAAAATATCAAGAACGGTTTAATGAAATTGTGGTTGAAGGATTCCATTTAGTTGAACAAGCTAATAAATATAATTTAGTAATTCAAAAATACACAATTGATAATAAATATGATTCAAAAGCAATATTAATTAGTGAAAATGTATTACAAAAAATTACAACTACTAAACATCCTCAACCAATAATTGCACATATTAAAAAACCAGAAAAATTAACATCGTTTGAAATAGAAGAACTCGCTAGTGATCAAGAAAGTAAAATTTTAATTTTAGAAGCTATTCAAGATCCTGGTAATTTAGGAACAATCTTAAGGACTGCTAAAGCTTTTAATTTTGATTTAGTAATTTTATCAAAAAATTCTTGCAGTGTTTATAATCCTAAAACTATCCAGGCTAGTCAAGGCGCTTTTATGACTATTAAAACTTTAATAATTGAAGATTTGGAAGATTTTATTAATAAATATCCACGAAATTATGTGGCCACTAGTTTAAGACCTAATTCAAAATCATTACAAGAATCAAAAATTAAAAATCCGACTTTAATTTTTGGTAATGAAGGTAGTGGTATTAGCGATAAAATCCTAAATACCGTTAATACCCATTTGAAAATTATGATCAATGATCAAGTTGAATCATTAAATATAGCAATTGCCAATGCAATCGCTTTGTTCCATTTTTTTAAATAATATTTGATAGAAAGGTGTAATAAAAATGAGTAAAATTAAAAATATAAAACCAATTATTTTTTTCGTTCATGGGTTCAAAACTGTTACATGAAATAATTATGATGATTTTGCCAATTGATTAAAACGTCAAAAAACATCTACCCCTGATCTATATACTTATGATTATTATAGTAATTCTGATAAAAAAACTTTGAAATCAAAATTAATGTGAGAAAAAAATAAAATAGCTTTTAAAGGAATAGTTGAAAAAAAACGCGATATTATAATTGTAGGGTATTCATCTGGTGCACCAATATCAACTATGCTAATAAAAGAATTTCCAGCAGCAAAAATTAAAAAAGTTATTTTCATCGCTCCAGCATTTAAAGTCAGCATCTTGTATGTTGTCAAAAAATTTTTATCAGGGATTTTTAAAAAAATTATTTTATGATTTAAAATGAATAAACGTCAAAAAAAACGTTATCGTCGAATTAAGAAACATAGCGTTAATGAACCCCATCTTTACCGCATAATTATTTCAATGTTAGCTTTACAAAAACGAGCTTCTAAAAATTTAAAAAATATTAATTTAAAAGAAATAGAAATATTCTATGGTAGTGAGGATACTACAATATCATCAGAAAAAAATATTAAATTTATTCTTAAAAATACTAAACAACACAATACAAAAACTAACTTTCATGAAATTAAAGGTAAAAATCATGTTTCTATTTTTACTAACGGTTGTGAAAAAGTTTTTGAAGAAATTATTAAATAAAGGGTTGATCAAACTATGCGTATGCGTAATAAAAAATGAACAAAATCTTTTTTTGAAGATAACCAAGATATTCACTTTGAATTAAACAGTCCCTACAAGAACGAAGGCGTTGACAAAGAATTGATAACAGTCATTAAAAAAATTAAGACAATTGCTTCCAAATACAAACATTTAGCTTTAGAAATCGGAACTGGTAAAGGGCAATTCATTAATACGTTTGCTCAGCAAAATCCAGATTATCTTATTATTGGATTTGAAAAAAACACCTCAGTGGCTGCTAGTGCAACTAAAAAATTGGTTGAAAATGGGACGAAAAATGGTTTTATGTTTATCGGTGATTTTGCTTGAATTGCTGATTTGCTAATTAAAAATACTTTTAAAATAGATAAAATTTTTCTTAATTTTTCTGATCCTTGATTAAAATCACGTTATCAAAAACGTCGTTTAGTTGATGATTGATTTATTAAAACCTATCGTAATTTATTAAACGATAAAGGGACTCTTAATTTTAAAACAGATAATACAACTTTATTTGCCCATGGAATATTACTATTAAATAACGATCATTGAAAATTTGAAACTCTAAGTTTAGATTTGCATAATAGTGATTTAGTGACTCAAAATATCATTACAGAGTATGAACAAAAATTTATTAATCAGAATATTAAAATTAATTTTTTGATTGCAAAATTGTAAAATTGTTAAAAGTTAGTTAAAATTATCTTATAGCAAAGTAAAGTTCCGGGGGTTAGAGTTATGGCTAAGAAATTCAATAACAATCAAAATATTAATGAATTAAACAATAATTTTACTAAGTTCAAATCTAGGAGAAGACATTATTTAATTTACAATACTTTTGTATTGGGTATGTGCTTAGTAATTATAGTAGCTGTATTATTTTCTCTTTATTTATTATTTAACAATAGTAAAAGTAAAATTTATGACAATGATTTTTCACAAGCAGATAAGCCAATAGTTACACAAACTAATAGTGACATTACTATTACAATACCCCATAATAACTATTTTATTTTGCAAGAAAAAAAATTTATTGTTAAAAATGATGATGAAAATTATAATGCTTTTTATTTAGATAAAGAACATTTACTTGATTTTTATCAACAATTTTATTTAAAAGATATGTTCCACGGTCCTGAAATTTCTAATTTAAGAGCAATTTATATTGATCAAAATGGATACGATCCTAATAATGGAGCTCTTGGATTTTACACACCTTATGCAGAAACTATTAATTTACGACCTTCATCAATTTTCCTAGCTTCATCTATTTTAGAGAATATCACACAGACTAACCGTGAAAATAATTTAAAATATGTGATGCAACATGAATATTTACATCATATGGTTAATACTTATTATAAAAATTATGATAATAATAACGCTAGTAATATTCTGACTAGTGCTAATTATGAAAATGATGGAACTTCAACTTCAAATTTAAAAATGGTTAATACTAATAGCGAAAATTGAAATAAAGAAATCATGAATAATTATTTCCAAGATCGCCATTATGATACAAATAGTGATATTATTGAAAACAAAAATAATTATTATAAATCAATTTCTGATTTTCTTGATGGATATAATCAATTCCCAACAGTTAATAATTTAAATCAAAAAGTTGCCAATACTAAAGAACCAAGTAGATTTATGGCTTCCTCTTTAATGAATATGTTTAATTCAACAAGTTCACCTTATTATAATGGTGCTAAAAATTCAAATTTAAGTAGTTTATTAACTAGTAGTATTAATAAACCATTATCTTTAAATAGTAATTATTATAAAAGTGGAGAACCATCATATGATTGATCTGGAACTGGTTATACGTTAAGTTATGATGAAGTGCTTGTTCGTGACTATTGTCAGTTATTCTTAGTCAACCCTTTAATTGATAAAAGTGGAAATCCTCTTGATCTGTACGCAGGTCAACAATCAGTTTTAAATGGCTATTATGAAGATTATGCGATTCGTTATAACTATTTATCATCATTGTATGATTATTCTGATAAAAAAGCTAATAATAGCACTTATAAAACATATGGAAATGTTTTGAGTGCTATGAATTATGGAAAAACAATATCTTATTTAAATCGTAATGATAATAATTATAGTTTTGGTGGCTATAGCGATAAAAAATATGATTGAATTGTTTTTGATAATAGCGATGATAGCACACCAGCTGCTTACAATCATTATGTTAAATTAGATTATAGTCCTTTTTTCACTAATTTAAATATGAAAAATAGTCTCTCATCTAGAACTAAATCAATTTCACCAATTTCAGCAATTGACAATAATGAAAAACCATTGTTTTCATTGAAAACAAATCATTATGCATTTCAAACTTCAACTTTCTTTTCAGGACATAATGCTAATTATTTATATTTTGTAAAAAACACTACTGGCAAATCAACGCCTAATAGCGGAGATCAAATTGA
This sequence comes from Mycoplasmatales bacterium, assembly GCA_965222755.1. Lineage (GTDB taxonomy): Bacteria > Bacillota_I > Bacilli_A > Mycoplasmatales > JABABV01 > JABABV01. The sequence continues at coordinate 10,779 of CBDCUK010000002.1, forward strand.
ACGTGTAGAATTGAATGCTAATAATTGAAATGGTAATAAAACATTAATTTTCAATGGTAATGGTTCTTGATACAATGACAATAGAATTTATCAAAATAATATTACTGGAATGCGATTCATTTTAAAATCAAATGATAATTTAGCATATTTAAAAGTATAAATTAAATGTTAATATTATCTTTTACAATTGACTTAATCTTATTAATACTTTATAATATGTAGAGTAAAAATATTTTTTACATTTTATAAATTTTAATGGCGGGTATGGTGAAGTCGGTTAACACACTGGATTGTGGTTCCAGCATTCGCGGGTTCGAGCCCCGTTACTCGCCCCATATGGTTTATTCCATCCGATTAAAGATAAAAAAGGAAGTTTGGATAATTAATGATAAAGTTTTTTCTAAACAATAAATATAGAGATTTTATGCATAAAGCATTATTAACTATTTTAGTAATTTCTTTAGTTATTGTTTTAACAATTGGTTCATTTTATGGTGGTATTACGTTAATTAAAACGCATGCTGAAAATAAAAGTAACTGATTAACACATTCTCATGGTAACGATTTTCCTTCAAACTTAATTTTATTTTAAATAAAAAAAGAATCAATATAAATGATTCTTTTTTTTATGTGGATTAATATTTAGGTAATTATTTTTTGTTTTTTAAAACTGAAGTATAAAAAATAGGACTTAGTTTAGGGTTTAATGCTTTGGCAACTGCACTAATAGCATTAACAGCATCACCAAGATCAGAACTTAATACATGGCTTTTACCAGGATAAGTACAACAACCACCAGCTGCATAAAAATTATTAATATTAGTTTCTTGCAATGAATTAACACTAATTTTATTCATACTTCCTCTTGTTAAATTGTTAAAAAGTTCTTGTTTAAAAGGAGTGCAAACTTGACCATATTGAATTAAAAAACAATCACTATTTAATGTTTTTAGAGTTTGATCAACATTATGCTTTATTGTAATTGAGTTAACTTTTTGATCATTACTAGAATAATCAACTACTGAATAATCATTATAAAAATTAATATTATTTTTTTTTGCTTTAGTTACATTGCTAGTTTTTGCACGGAATTCTGCTCGACGATGAATAATGTTGATTTCGCAATTAGGGTGCTTAATTTTAAAATGATTTGCTCAATCAATAGCACTGTCACCACCACCAAAAATAGTTAGACTATTTTTAATTAAATTATTTGCGCCAACTTGGTAAAAGACATTATTAAATTTTTGATTTTTTAATATTGGCATCTGTCTAGGTGAAAACTTTCCATTACCAGTAGTCATTAATATCTTTTTAAAGTTAATAATTTCTTGATTATTAAAACTAACTGTGAAAAAATTATCATTTTCAGATCGAGAAATATTAATAATTTCAGTATTTAGTTTTAAACCAAAACCATTAGCATTATATTGAAACTGCTGATATAAATTATTTGCAATATCATTACCGGTAATTTTTACATAACCTGGGAAATCATAGACAAATTTATCACCAAATAAGTATTTGGGTTGACCACCATAATCGTTATTAGAATCAATGATACAACCACTAAGTTCTCTCAGACCAGCATAAACTCCTGCAAACAATCCAGTTGGTCCTGCACCAATTATCAATAAATCCTTTAAGTTTAATTTATTATTTTCCATAAACACCCCTTTAAAGTCTGTATAATTTTAGCATAATATTATATAGCAAACAATTAATACATATTTTAAAATGATAATATTATTCCTTGGTCTTGTTAAATGAGTATCATAAGTAGTATAATAATAAAGGTGAAAATATGAAAAAAATCATTACAAATGAATTAGAAACCGAAGCTTTAGCGAAAGAAATACTACCAAGTTTTATTAAACGCAAAATTATTTTATTGTATGGTGATTTAGGTAGTGGTAAAACAACTTTTACTAAATATTTAGCAAAAGCTTTAAGAATCAAAGACTCTGTAAAGAGTCCAACTTTTAATATTATGAAAAGATATCCAATTGATAATCAGTTAGTAGATAAAGATATTGAATTTTTAATTCATATTGATGCTTATCGTCTTAATGGTGGAGGCGAAGAATTTTTAGATGAGATATTTAATAATTTAACAGTGATCGAATGAGCCGGTAATTTAGATGTAAAATTTCCAGATGCAATTAGAATTGATATTAAAATTAATGATTTAAATCAAAGGATTTTTGAAATTTGTAATTGTGCTCATTTATTAGAAAGGCAATAGGTAATATTTATATGAATTTATTTCTAGACACTTCAAATTCTTATTTTTGTTTTTTTTTATTTAACAAAAAAAATGAATTAATATTTGAAAAAAATGTACTTGGTAATCGCCGACATAGTGAATTACTACCAGCAACTTTTTATGAAGCTATCAAAAAATCAGAATTAAAAATAAATGAATTAGAAAATATTTATTTAGCACTTGGTCCTGGTAGTTATACAGGAATGAGAATTGGATTAACTTTTGTTAAAACTTTAAAATTAATTAATCCTAATGTAAAAATTTATTTTATTCAAAGCCCTCAATTGTATACAGATGTTAACTTCACAGGATATCATATTATCGATGCTCGAGGTGGAATTTTCTATGTTTCTACAATCACAAATGGAAAATTAATTAATATTAAAGTTTCCGAAAATAAAGCTGATAGTTCTAAAAATTTAAGAGTTTCTTTTAATAATTTATTAGAACATATTAAAAAAGATCATTTTAAAATAGAAAATAATATTTTTGAATTTAAATTAAATTATTATAAATCATTGAATTTTAGAAAGTTGAAATAATATGATAAAAACAGAACAATATTTATTAGCAATTGAAAGTAGCTGTGATGAAACAGGGATCGCTATTATGAAAAATGGTAAATTAGTTGCTAATAAAATAATATCTCAAATTGATAAATTTGTTGATTATGGCGGGGTCATTCCAGAATTATCTTCAAGATTTCATCAATACAACATTCCTTTTGTATTAAATTCAGCTCTAGAAGAAGCAGGAATAAAACTTTCAGACATTGATATAGTGGCTTATACTTATGGTCCAGGATTAATAGGAGCACTTCAAATAGGAGCTATTTTTGCGAAAACAATTGCGATATCTTATAATATCCCACTTATTCCAATTCATCATTTAGAAGGTCATATCCATAGCGCTAATATTGAAAGTGAAATAATTTATCCAGCATTAGCTTTAATTGTTTCTGGTGGTCATACTGAGTTAGTTTATATGGAAAAAATGTTTGATTATAATATTATTGGATCAACTAGAGATGATGCTGTTGGGGAATGTTATGACAAAGTTGCTCGTGTGCTCGGTCTCGAATATCCTGGTGGTCCAAAAATTGACGAATTAAGCATTGAAGGTCACGCGGCTTATAAACTAAAAATGCCACTTGATGATGACAGTTTTGATTTTTCATTTTCTGGTTTAAAATCTTCTTTTTTAAATTTATATAATAAATTAAAAAGATCTCATGAATTAATCAATGAAGCTGATTTAGCAGCTTCATTACAGCATAGCGCAGTATCGATTTTAATTAAAAAAACGAAAGCAGCAGTTACTGAATACAAACCAACAACAGTGGTTTTATGTGGTGGAGTTAGCGCTAATAAATATTTACGTGCACAAATTATGAAATTACGAAATACTAATGTTATAATTCCTGCTTTTAAATATTGTACTGATAATGGAGCAATGATTGCACAAGCTGCTTGAAACCGATTTATTAATAATAATTTTGAAAATAATTACTTTAAAGAAACGAAATCAAGCGATAAATTACAATAAATTTATATTAGTATTTTTTTTTGATATAATATATCTAATTTGTTTTTATAAAAAAACTTGGAGGTTAAAATATGAATAACAAAAATACTAATAATTGTAATCATTCTAATAGCAATGAAGTTTACATCGGGAAACAAGCACCAGACTTTACAATGGAAGCTTTTTTACCAGATGGAACATTTGGAGAAGTTAGTTTAAAAGCTAATAAAGCAGCTAACAAATGAACAATTTTATACTTCTATCCTGCAGACTTTACGTTTGTTTGTCCAACAGAAATTCGTGAATTATCAAAATTAACTAAAGATTTTCACGCAGAAAATGCTGAAGTTATTGCTGTATCTGTTGATTCAACTTTTTCACATATGCATTGATTCAAAGGTGATCTTGGAAGAATAGAACACCCAATGGCATCTGATAAAACTCATAAATACGCAAAATTATATCGTGTTTATGATGATGAAAAAGGAGTTTCTTGACGTGGATTGTTTATTATTGATCCTGAAGGAATTCTGTGAGCTCAATATGTAACCAACGGTGAAGTAGGTCGTAATGCTGAAGAAGCACTACGTTTAATCCGAGCATCAAAAGCTGCTAAAGATGGTAAATTAGTACCATGTAATTGAAAACCTTCTGATGCATTTTTAAAGAAAAATAATTCTAATACTTAAAATAATTTTTTGCAAAACACACAAATTCAACAATTTGTGTGTTTTGCAATAATAAGGAGTTGCTTATATAATGATTAAAAGAGCTATCATAGTAACTAAATATTTAAGTAAAAAACCTCATTTTAATGGCGATTATATTGGTGTTGAAAACGGAATTAATTATTTAAAATCACAAAATATCACTATGGTAAAAGCGATGTGTGATTTGGATAGTGTTATTAACGAAGAAAAACAAAAAGAAATTATTAATATGAGTAACTTTATTCATAAAAAAGATCAAATCATTAGTGATAGTGAATATGCAATTAAGTGAGCTATTAAAAATAATTATCAAGAAATTTATTTAATTACTGGCGGATCAAGATTAGATATGGATATTCATACTTTTAATTTAGTTTTAAAATATAATATCGTTGCGATCATTAACAACGAACATTTAATTATTAATTTAAAATATGGGATAAACAAAATTTCACCATTAACAGTTAATGCTTTTTTTAATATTTTTGCTTTCAATAACACAATTATAAATATTAAAAAAGCACTTTATAACGTTGAAAATTATCAAGTTTTAAAGCACGATACCAGATTAGTTAGCAATCAGTTTGTTAATAATAATTCTATAGAAGTTGAAGTTTTAGATAAAAACGCTCAACTAGTGTTAACTGCTAGTCCTTATGATAAATAAATTTTGAGAAGAGTCTGATAATATGACAAAAATTCTAAACGGGACATTGGTAGCTCGTAAAATTATCGATAATATCAAAACAGAAATCAAAACAAATAATTTAAAACTTAAATTAGTTATAATTTTAATTGGTGATGATCGATCTAGCGAAATATATGTAGCACATAAAATGAAAAAATGTGATGAAGTTAATATTGCTACTGAATTAGTTAAATTTAATAATGATATTGATTTTGAATCAATAATTAGTAATATTAACAAATTAAATAATGATGATAGTGTTACTGGGATATTATTACAATTACCGCTACCAAAACATTTACAAAAAAATCAAAAATTATTATTAGATGCTATTAATCCATTAAAAGATGTTGATGGTCTTAATTATTTAAATATTATCCAACGTAAAAATAATCAAAATGGTATCATTCCAGCAACACCTAAAGGAATTTTAGAATTACTAAAATATTATGATGTTAAATTAATTAATAAAAATATTTGTATTATCGGAACAAGTATTATTGTTGGACAACCTTTAGCTATTGAGTTTAGAAATAAAAATATTAATTATGTTTGTCTTGATCGCGAAACAGATAATAAAATTTTTATTGAAACTCTAAAAAACGCCGATATTATTATTAGTGCGACAGGTGTAAAACATTTGATTAACAGTAGAGATCAAGTTAAAAAAAATGTTGTTTTAATTGATGTTGGTATTTGTAAGACAAAAACTAAGAAAATTTATGGGGATATTAATACTGATAAATTCATTGGATATGCTAATGCTATTACTCCTGTTCCTGGTGGTGTTGGTCCTATGACAATTGCTGCTTTATTAGAAAACATATTAATTATTAATAAATGGTAGTAATATATATAATATAAAATAGTATAAAAAATTAATTAATTACCCGAAAGGAAATCGATTTTATGATTATACACGAAATATTATCAAACCCAGAAAAATATTTAGAAAAAGAAATTACAATTAAATCTTGAGTAACTTTTAATCGTAGTTCTAACCGTATAGGTTTTTTAACGATTAATGATGGAACTAAATTTGAAAGTTTACAAGTTGTTTACAAAAAAGATATCTTAGAAAATTTTGCAGAAATTGCTAAATTATTAGGAGCAAGTTCAGTTGAAATAACTGCTAAATTTGTTAAATCAAATGCCAAAGGACAAGATTTTGAACTTTTTGCTAATAAAATAATAATTTTAAAATCAGTTGATTCAGATTATCCTTTACAAAAAAAAGAACATACTTTTGAATTTTTAAGAGAAATTGCTCATTTACGTCCAAAAACAAATGTTTTTAGAGCGGTATTTAAAATCAGGTCAGTTCTTGGACAGTTAATTCATCAATTTTTTATGTCAGAAAAATATTTATGAGTTCACGCTCCAATAATTACTGAAAATGATGCTGAGGGTGCAGGAGAAAGTTTTATTGTTACAACTCGTACTGATGATAAATATGAACAAGATTTCTTTTCAAAGAAAGCATCTTTAACAGTATCAGGACAATTATCAGCCGAAGCTTACGCCCAAGCATTTCGTAAAGTATATAGTTTTGGACCTACTTTTAGAGCTGAAAAATCTAATACTCAAAGACATGCAGCTGAATTTTGAATGTTAGAACCAGAATTAGCATTTGGTGATTTAATGGATGATTTAGAATTAGCAGAAAAATTAATTAAATTCTTAATTATTAATACATTAGATAAATGTCAAGAAGAATTAACATATCTAAATGATAAAATTGATAATAAATTAATCGAGAAGTTAAGCAATGTAGCTAATAAAAAATTTAATATTTTAGAATATCGTGATGCAATTAAGATTTTAATTACTGCTCAAGAAAATGGACATGAATTTGAATTTAAGAACATTAAATTTGGTATTGACTTAGCAACTGAACATGAAAAATATTTAGCAGAAATACATTGTCAAGGTCCGGTTTTTGTAATTAATTATCCAAAGAATATCAAAGCATTTTACATGCGTTTAAATGATGATCAAGAAACTGTCGCTGCTTTTGATTTATTAGTTCCTGGAATTGGTGAATTAGTTGGTGGATCACAACGTGAAGAACGTTATCAAGTTTTAGAATCACGTATGAAAGAACTAAATATCAGTACCGAAGAACTAGGGTGATATTTAGAAATGCGCCGTTTTGGGAGTTCAAAAAGTTGTGGATTTGGATTAGGTTTCGAAAGATTAGTAATGTACTTTACAAGTATGGCAAATATTAGAGATGTTATTTCATTTCCTCGAACACCAAAAAATCTTAAATTTTAAGGAGAATAAATTATGGAAATATTAGTTACTGGAGGAGCTGGCTATATCGGTTCCCACACAGTTAAAGAATTACAAAAAAAAAATCATAAAGTTATTGTAATTGATAATTTAAGTTCCGGGCATAAAGGAACATTAAATAAAGACGTGGTTTTTTACAAAGGAAATATTAATAATCGTGAATTATTAGATAAAATTTTTAATAATCACAACATTAATACAGTTATGAATTTTGCAGCTGATATTTCAGTGGCCGAATCAGTCAACAAACCATTAAAATATTTTACTAATAACAGTAGTAATTTTGCAGTTCTTCTAGATGCTATGCGTCGTAACAATATTAAAAATATTGTTTTTTCTTCAACTGCTGCCGTTTATGGTGAAGTTAAAAAAATTCCTCTATTAGAAACAGCCCCACTATCACCGATCAATCCTTATGGATTTTCAAAAATGGTTAGTGAAGAATTAACAAAATATTGCGCTGAAGCATATGGTTTAAATTATGTTATTTTTCGCTACTTTAATGTGGCTGGAGCTAGTATAGATGGAGATATAGGTTTATGCCCACAAGATAATCCTTTAACACATTTAATTCCAGTTGTCGTTGAAAAAGCACTTGGAATTCGTGATCAATTATCAGTTTATGGTAGTGGTTTAAAAACCAGAGATGGTAGTTGTATTCGTGATTATATTCATGTTAGTGATTTAGCATATGCCCATGTTTTAGCTTTAAAACCATTATTAAATAATAAATCCGGGATTTATAATTTAGGTTCTAATAGCGGGTATAGTGTTCTAGAAGTAATTCATACTTGTGAAGAGATTATTGGTTCAAAAATCGCATATCAAGTAGTGGATCGTCGTCCTGGGGACCCGATTGCTTTAGTTGCTGATGCAACAAAAGCACACCAAGAACTTAATTGAACACCAAAATATAAGTTATTTGATATCATTAAAAGTGATATCGCTTGACGTAAAAAATTAGCATCCGGATTTAAATATGAATAACGAAAGATATGAAGAGCAAGTTGTTTTTGTTGCTGCTGGTTTTTGAAAAAGATTATTATCAAGAATAATTGATAATAGTTTTTTTCTTATCTTTATTGTAATTTTCTTTACTAGTTCAATTAATAATAACCATTATCGTAGTGAGTGATTACGCTTAATCGGTGTTTTCGGAACAATAATAGTTATTTCTGGAGCTAATATTATTCCTTTATTTTTTGGTAGTGGACAAACTTTAGGTAAAAAAATATTTGGTATGAAAATTATCGATTTAGAAGAACGTAATAATAAAAAATATTTAATCAAACGCGAAATATTCTTTTCATTTTTATTGATGTTTAATTTCGTTATGTTTTTTACTTTTATTAATAGTAATTTATTATTAGAGATGAATAAATCAAATAATGATTTATCTAATTCAAAAAAAATGTTAGTAAATTTAATTTTGAGTTTTATGAGTTTTTGATGAATTTTTGTTATTGGTTGCGGATTTATTATGGTTTTTAGAAAAGATAAAAAACATTTAGCTGATTTATACAGCGGCACTATGGTTATTTTAATTGCTAAAACCCATGAAGTTAGAGTCGCATTAAAGACAAGTGTTGAACCACTTCCTGTAAAACCAAAAAAGAAATTGGAGTACATAGATTAATATGAAACAATTAAATACTAATCAAAAAACAGCAGTATTATTAAATAATGTTCCTTTAAGAATTATTGCTGGAGCTGGTACTGGAAAAACAACAGTTATTTGTGAAAAAATTAAATATTTAATCAGTAACATTGCTTTGAAGCCTCATCGAATTCTGGCAATCACTTTTACTAACAAAGCCGCTAAAGAAATGCGCGATCGAATTTTAAAAGATATTGATAGCAGCTTTGGGATTCCTGTCATTAGAACTTATCATAGTTTTTGTGCTAAGTTTTTACGCAGCGAAATTCAAATCTTAGGTTTTGAACGCGACTTTATAATTTTAGATACTGATGATCAAAAATCATTAATATCAAACGTAATTTTAGCTAGAGGATTTAAAAAAAGCGATTTCAAACCAAAACAATTATTAGATATTTTTGGTAAATGATCAAAAGAAAAATATAGTATTAGTGATTTAAAAAAAGCAATGGAAGCAGACGAAGAAGACCAAGTATTACTATATGAAGATTATTTAAATGCTAAGCATAAACATAATGTTCTTGATTTTGATGATCTTATTTTAAAAACAGAATTAATTTTATCTCAATATCCAGAAATTGCTCAAAAATGAAGTGATTTCTTCGATTATGTTTTAGTTGATGAGTTTCAAGATACTAGTTTTTTCCAATATAACATTATTAAAGCACTAACTTTAAAGCAACAAAATTTATGTGTTGTTGGTGATCCTGATCAAACTATTTATTCATGACGTGGTGCTAATGTAGAAATTATTATTAATTTGGAAAAAGATTATCCAAAATTACAAACAATTGCTTTGACACGAAACTATCGCTCGCCTCAAAAAATCCTTAATTTAGCAAATGATTTAATCACTAATAATAAAAATCGTATTGCCAAAGAATTACATTCTGATGATAATCAACAATTACCAATTATGTATTACGATGCCCCATCAACTACTGGAGAAGCACATTGAGTTTGTGAACAAATTAAAAATTTACAAGCAAAAAAAGTACCTTTAAATAATATAGCGATTTTATATCGCTTAAATAGAATAAGTCTTTATTTAGAGCAATCTTTAATTAATGAAGGATTAGCCTATAAAATTATCGGTAACATTAACTTTTTTTCTCGTAAAGAAATTAAAGATTTTTTAAGTTATTTATGAGTGGTTGTTAACCATAATAATTTTTATTTAGAAAGAATTATTAATGTCCCATCACGTGCAATTGGAAATAAAACTTGAAGTAAAATTAGAGATTATGCTAATAGTCATAATATTAATTATTTTGATACCCTTAATAATCATTTATCAGATATTAAATTAAGTGCAAAAGTAAGCCAAAAATTAAAGTTGTTTATTGAAGTTATTAAAACTACTCGTGATAAATTAGAAGTAATTAATCCCAATCAGATTATTAGTCTTTTAAATGAATTATTTGTTAATAGTGGTTATAAACAATATTTGTTAGATTTATCTATTACAGAGAAAAAATTCTTAGGAAATCGTACAGATAATGTTATAGAATTATTTAAATTTATTGATAATAGGATTCATAAAGATAATAATTCGTCAAATAATAATATAGCGATTTTATCAGATATATTATCTGATTTAAATTTATTATCAAACCATAATAATGACGAGGAAGAAAAACGCTTAGAACCAAAGATTCAATTGATGACTGTTCATCATGCTAAAGGATTAGAATTTCCATATGTATTTGTTGTTGGTTTAAACGAAGAAATTGCTCCCTTTTCAAAATCGCTTTTAAATATCGAAGAAGAACGTCGCATAATTTATGTAGCCGTTACACGTGCTCAAAAACAATTATTCGTTACTAGCGCAACGCGCTTTAGTTTTGAATATTTAGATACACCACTTCCGGTTTCACGTTTTATAAATGAAGTACGAACTCATTTAACTGTTGCTAGTCCTATACCGCAAACAAAAATAAGATTAACAGGACTTGAAAAAACGACAGTTCAACCACAAGATAACTACTTTAAAGATCAACGTAATTTTATTATTGGTGATGTTGTTGAACATAAAATATTTGGCTTAGGTACAGTTGTTAATATTGAAAATAATATTATTAGTATTGCTTTTAAATTTAATACTGGAGTTAAAAAATTTCTAAAAAATCACAAATCAATTAAAAAACACTAATCCTTATTATTGAAATTTTCAATTTAGTGATAAAATATTATGTAAATTAGATAATTATATTTTAAAAATAGGAGGAATTTTATGTTTTGATTAATTTTATCTTTTTTAATTATTATTATTGCAATCGTAGTTTCTATTTTTATTTGACGAAGCTTTCCTAACGTTGGACGATTAAGTAACTTATTATTTAAAATTGATATTAATAATAATTTGATTATTATCTATACTTTACAAGATAGAAAGTATAATTATTATTTCCAATCTCTAGCAATAATATTTAATAAAAGAATCACTGCTGATGGTGTTTTAACAATTACTTGGATTGAATTTTTAAAATTAAATTTAACCACTTCAACTTCATTATTAAATAACTTTTTAAAAACATTAAAAAATTTTCACAATACAAAACCAAAAATTAATTCTCAACACCAGTTCAATATTCATTTTAAAAATACGACTAAATGAAAATTTCCAATTAAATTTAAAATGATCTTATTTAATTATGAACCAGTTCAACAAATTTTATATGGTAAATTAACACATCATCTATCTTTTTATCATAAGGAATTTGATAATAATTACAAAAGTAAAATTATTAATTATGATATTAATCAAAAAATTATTAATATCGCATTACTAAAAAATCAAAATTCAGGAATTGTTTTTTATTTAAATTTTAATCGTTATTTATTAAAGTTAGTTGGAAAGCAAACAGGAATGATTTCGATTATTAAAAATATTATTTTTGAAGTCCTTACTAAAAAAGGCTTTATTATTACGAATGAAAATAATTTAGAGTTTTATATTTTTAAATTTGGTAATTTGAAATTTATCAGTGTTAAAAAAATAATGAAAAAAGAATTTAAAAAATGTTATCGTGACATTAGCAAAAGTTTAGTTTTCAATCTACCATTCGAATGTGGAGCCGCTTACATTAGAAATATAAAAAAAACAAATAACATTATTAGTGCTAAAAGAAAAGCCAAGTTTTCATACAATGAGTTATTAGAAAATAACATTAATTGAGGAATGAGTAAAAAAATTAATAGTCATTTTCATTATAAAATTTTCAATGTAAGAAAAGATGAAAATAGTTTTAAGCGTTTTACTAGTTCTTATTTAACTTTTTCAACCGCATTACAAAAAGCTAATTTTATTTTAAGATCAGAACCTATTATTAATAATGATAAAAGTATTTTAATCGGTAATTTAATTGACATTTTACCAGTTGAAAATATTGCCATATTTAAAGAAAAAAACTTGAGCAGACAAATCAAGTACTATGGTTTAACATCTCTTTATGATGTTTTTACATTGCATAAATTAAAAGATCATTTAAAAAAAGTACAAAACAACGAAACTTATGTGATCAGAATTTTTGCTTGAACCTTATTAAATAATATTGAAGAAATTACTAGTCCTAAAGATCGTTATTTTAATAATAGAATTATTATCTTAATTAATGATTTTGAAAAATTATCAATTAATCAAATGTTTATTATTCAAAAACGTTTAGTTGATACTGGTTATAAAATTGCTTTATATAATGTTTATGATTATGAAATATCTGAAAAATTTATAGTCTTTATTAAACCAGAATTAATTTTTATGAGTCGCCGATTAATTTCTGGAATTAGTAATAACGCTGAAAACAAAACAAAAATATTGTCATTTAAAAAATTATTACAAAACGAAAATGGTGCAATCATCATTAACCAACCAGATAACTCAGAAGATAGTTTATTTTTAACTAATTTTGGATTTAAAAACTGAATTTCATAACTATCAATAACAATGATTTAGAAAGAAGTGAACTTAATATGAAACAGAGAGAAAGAATAACTCCTTTGGAAACAGATTTTGCTAAATGGTATACTGATGTAGTAAAACAAAGTGAATTAATGACTTATGGGCCTGTAAAAGGAACTATTATATTTGAACCTAGTGGGTTTGCCATCTGAGATAATATTAAAAATGTTTTAGATGATAAATTTAAAAAACTAGGAGTTAATAATGTATATTTTCCATTATTCATACCAAAAAAATATTTAGAAAAGGAAAAAGATCATATTGAAGGTTTTTCTCCTGAAGTAGCAACAATTACTAAAGTTGGAGAAACACAACTTGAAGAAGAAATCGTAGTAAGGCCAACATCAGAAGTATTATTTTGCAATTATTTTGCTGATAAAATTAACTCATATAAAGATTTACCAATCTTATATAATCAATGAGCTAATGTAGTTCGTTGAGAAAAAACAACAAGACCATTTTTGAGAACTTCAGAATTTTTATGACAAGAAGGTCATACAGTTCATACTAATGCAATCGAAGCGCGTCAAATGGCACGTCGCATGATTAAAGTTTATAGTAAGTTTTTAAGAGATTATTTAGCAATTCCAACTTTAATGGGTAAAAAAACACCATTAGAAAGATTTGCTGGAGCTAAAACAACTTATACTATTGAAGCTTTGATGAAAGATGGGAAAGCATTACAATCTGGGACTTCTCATTATTTAGGACAGAATTTTTCACATGCATTTAATATTAAGTTTCAAAACCAAGATAATAAATTAGAATTTGCCTATCAAACTTCATGAGGTGTTTCTACTCGTTTAATTGGAGCATTAATTATGTGTCATAGTGATAATTACGGATTAGTAATTCCGCCAAAAATAGCACCAATCAAAATTGTTATTATGACGATTTTTGCAGATAGAAACCCCCAAGTTAATGAAGTAGCAAAGCTACTTTATAAAAAATTACATCGTCGTTTCGCCACAATTATTGACGATAGTAATAAAGGACCAGGTTATAAAGCTGCTGCTAACGAAATCAAAGGAATGCCAATTCGCATTGAAGTTGGACCTCGAGATTTAGAAAATAATGAAGTTACAATTGTTCGTCGTGATACTTTAGCTAAAACAAAAATTAAAATAGAAGAAGTGAATGACGCGATCAAACCTTTATTAATTGATATTCAAAATTCAATGTTAGAAAAAGCTACTAAACATTTAAATGATCGCATTGTGACTGTTGAAAATTATGATCAATTTAAAGAAAATATTAAAAATAATAATATTGTTTTAGCGCCATTTTGATGTAATAGTGCTGCAGAATTAAAAATCAAAAACGAAACAACTGCAACAACTCGTTGTATTCCAATGGGTGAAGTTTCAAAACCAAAACCAGGAACACGTTGTTTTTATAATCCAAATAAAATTGCCAACAAAATGGTATATTTTGCAAAAGCTTATTAATAATAAGCTTTTTTTCTTGCTTTTTAAGTGTTAAGCAGTTTTACTTGACAGATAACGTTTTTTTTTATATAATTTTTAAGAAAATCTAGATATATAAAAGGAGGAAATTTAATGGTAAAATTACGTTTAAAAAGAATTGGTAAAAAACATTATCCGATTTATCGTATTGTTGCAGCTGATGCAAGAGCACCTCGTGATGGACGCTTTATTGAAGAGTTAGGAACTTACAACCCTCATAATAAAGAAGTTAAAATCAATGAAGAAAAAGTTCTTAAATGATTAAGTGACGGTGCTATTGCTACTGACACAGTTAAAAATCTAATGTCTCAACAAGGAATTTTAAAAACATTTCACGATGCAAAAACTCAAGCTAAAAAAACTAAAAGTGTTAAGTAATTAATTTATGAATTATCACTTAATTGGTAAAATAGTTAACACTCATGGAATTCGTGGTGAATTGAAAATTCTATCAAATAGCGATTTTATAAAAGAACGTTTTGTTGTTAATAATTTTATTTTTGTGAAAGAAAATGAAAATTATGTTAAATACCAAATTACTGGTATGAGAAAACACAAAAACTTTATTTTATTAAAATTAAACACTTTTGATAACATTAATCAAGTTTTATATTTAAAAGGGTTTAATATTTATGCTACAGGCCGTGCACCATTAAAAAATAATAAAGAATATTATTATGATGATATTATTGGTCTTGAAGTATATGATATTAAAGATAAATTTTTAGGTATTTTAACTAGTTTTACAGAAACTCATTCATGTGATGTTTGGTTTATTGAAGGACCTGTTGGTAAAATCAATATTCCTAATCGTCCTGAATTTGTTAAAAAAGTTGATTTAGATAACAAAAAAATCATTATTGAAAATTGAGAGATGGAATAATTATGATTAAACAAATCACAATTTTAACTTTGTTTCCCGAAATGATTAAAGAAGCAGTTAATCACTCAATTATCAAACGTGCCCAAGAAAAAGAAATAATCAAATTTAACATTGTTAATTTTCGTGATTTCAGCACTAATAAACATCATAATGTTGATGATGTTGCTTATGGTGGGGGCCCTGGAATGGTTTTAACTTGTCAACCAATAGTTGATGCTATTAAGTATTATCGTAATGACAATACAAAAGTAATAGCGCTAACTCCTGGTGGACAAACTTATGTACAAAAAATGGCTTATGATTTTGCACACATGAATAATGATTTAATTATTGTTTGTGGGCATTATGAAGGTTTTGATGAAAGAATTTTTGAATATGTTGATCAACAAATATCTATTGGAGATTTTGTTTTAACTGGAGGAGAGTTAGCTGCTTTAATTATGATTGACAGCATTACTCGCTTAATTCCAGGGACTATTAAAAAGTCATCGCATTTAGAAGATTCATTTGCTTGTGGATTATTGGATTATCCCCATTATACAAAACCTAGAGAATTTGAAGGTCATCTTGTACCAGAAGTGTTATTTAATGGTAATCATAAATTGATTGCAGCTTGAAGAGAAAAAGCAGCTTATCAAAAAACTTTAAAAAATCGACCCGATTTAATTAAAAAATTACAAGGAGGCAACTAAAATGGATATGAATTTAATTAATAAAGTAACTAAAGATCAAATTAAAACAGATTTACCAGAAATAAAAACTGGAGATACAGTTAAAGTTTACGTTAAAGTTCGTGAAGGGCAAAAAGAACGTATTCAGTTATTTGAAGGTTTAGTAATTAAAACTCAAGGTAGAGGCGTACAACGTACAGTTACAGTTCGTAAAATTTCTTACGGAATTGGTGTTGAACGTGCATTCCCACTTAATTCTGCAACAATCGATAATATCGAAGTTGTAAAACATGCTAAAGTTCGTCAATCAAGAATTTATTACATGCGTAATCTACGTGGTAAATCAGCACGTTTAAAAGAAATTCGTGTTAAAAAACCAATTACTAAAAAACGTACTAAATAATTATCATAAAAAAAGTAGCTTCAAAGCTACTTTTTTTTATGATAAAGCTTGATATTTTTGATTAGCAATTTCTTGAAATTTAGGATTATTAGTTCTTTCTCACATAAAAATTGCTCAGACACATCAAAGTAAGTTTTGATAATTGATTAAATCTAAGACACGATTATAATCACTAGGTGAAAGTTTGTTATATTTTATAAGGTGTTTAATATTTTCTGTATTAAGATTTGATTCACTAATGAATGAAGCAAAATCAAATAAAGGATCATTCAGCATTGCGAAATCATAATCAATTAAATAATATTTGTTATTTTGATCAATTAAAATATTATCTTTTATTAAATCATTATGTGATAAAACCCAATCTTTTGGAGCTTTTAATTTATAAACATATTTTTCATATTTTGCTAAATTAAAATTTTTTGATTCGATGTTATTTTTAAAAAAATTATAAAATTTTTGATATTGTCATTTTTGAACATTATCTTTTGGTTGCTTATGCAATTGCTGAATTAAATCACAAACAGATTCAATGGCTTTAAAATCTAGTGGATAATCTGATAAAGTAAGAGCACCATCAATGATGTTTAAAATCACCTCAATATTATCGTTATCATCATTATCTTTAATAATTTTGTAAGATAATATGAAAGGGGAGTACTTGCTAACAATTTTTAGAACATGAAATTTATTATGAATATTAATAAATTGCAAAGGGGCTTCTTGCAAAACTTTTGTAATTGTATTTTTTTCTGCATTTATTTTAATATAATTTGTTAAAGAATTAGTGTAGTCCATAAAATACCCACTCTCTATTTTATTTAAAATATGTTATTATTCTTATATTACTTAAAAACTATTATACTATAATAAAGGAGTATTAAATTGTTGAATATTGTTTTATATGAACCAGAAATTCCGCAGAATACGGGTAATATTATGCGTACTTGTGTTGCTCTTGGTGCAAAACTGCACTTGATTAAACCTTTAGGTTTTTCTCTAGAAGCAAAATATGTTAAGCGCGCTAGTGCTAATTATATGCAAGATTTAAATTATAAAGTTTATGAAAATTGAAATGAATTTTTACAAGAAAATCCAAATAATAATAATTTCTTTTTTTCAACTAGATATGGCAGAAAACCGCATAGTGATTTTAATTATAAGGCAGTTAATAAAGCTGTTTATTTAATTTTTGGTAAGGAATCATCAGGAATACCAAAAAATATTTTACAAGATAATTTAGAACATTGCTTCCGCATACCGATGGTAAAAACAGCAAGATCGCTCAATTTATCAAATTGCGTTATGACAGTAGCTTATGAAGTGATGCGACAATTAGACTATCCAAATTTAAGTTTAGTCGAAGTTCAGAAAGGTGCTGACTTTTTAGAAAATAAAAATTCAGATGATAATTAATTATGTTTTTAGCAACTGATTTAGTAAAAGATACTAATAAAATTTTATTCAAAAATTCTGAATATGTTAAATTACCTTTAAGTCAAAAACATCGTGATGTTTTAGCTAGTATGATTGATCATGTTCGAGTTTCACAAGATGAAGAAAAAAATAAAAGTTTTAATTTAAGACCAGCAGTTGGAATTGCTGCGGTTCAAGTTGGACACTTATTAAATATGTTTTTTGTTAAAGTTCCTAATTCAGATGATCATGATATTGATCATGAATACGCTTTAATTAACCCTAAAATTATTTCACATACTTCTCAACTAGCAGCTATTAAATATGGTGAAGGTTGTTTATCGGTCGATAAAGATCGTGAAGGATTAATCAAAAGATTTTATAAAGTTATTATTAAAGGTTATGATTATTTACAAAAAAAAGAAGTAACAATAACAGCTAGAGGTTATTTAGCAATAGTGTTACAACATGAAATGGATCATTTAAAAGGCAAAGTGTATTACCATCACATTAATACAAAATCACCTTGAAAAGAAGAAGAAAATTTAATTATTATTAAATAAACTATTTTAAATTATTAGTTTATTTAATAATTTTTTTTACTAATTATACTATTGTGTTATAATTGTTTTAATATAAATAATTAAAAACATAAAAAATAAAATATGAATTCTTATTTTATAATTAAAAACTTTAATTTTAAACATAATTTTATAAATAATATTAGATAATTAATTCATACTAATAACTTTAAATAATAAAAAATGAATCTAACAAAATATTTTGTGTTATTTTTTTACGCATTATTTTAAAAGTTTTAGATTAGTTATAATTGTATAATATTTATAAGATAGAGAGGTTATTTATGGAACAACAAAAAATCCCGAATCCAAAACTAAAAAACTTAAAAATCCCAAACTCTAATAAAATGTTGAATGCGTTTAAAAACAAAATCCCAACAGCTGTTTTTTCACTTGGAGGAATTCAAGAAATTGGAAAAAACACTTATATTATGGAACATGGTGAAGAAATTTGAATCGTTGATTCAGGAATTAAATTTCCAGATGATTGAGGAACAGGAATTGAAGGAATCATTCCTAACTATCAATGATTAAAGGAAAATGAATCTAAAATTCAAGGTTTAATTATCACTCATGGGCACGAAGATCACATTGGAGGAATTCCTTATTTATTAAAGGAAATCGACCTTAAATGTATTTATGCTCCAAAATTTGCTCAAGAATTAATCAAAGCTAAACTACGCGATAAGAAAGTTACTTTTAAAGGAGATTTAAATTTAATTGACAGTGATACTGTTATTAAAACTAAAAACTTTTTAATTGATTTCTTTAGTATTAACCATTCGATTCCAGATGCTTATGGTTCACGTTATCGTACAAGCAACGGAACAATCGTCACAACTGGTGATTATAAATTTGATTATTCACCAATTGCTCAAAAAACAGATTTCTGAAAATTAGCACGTATGGGGCAAGAAAAAGTTGATTTATTAATTTCAGATTCAACTAATTCATTAATTCCTGGAATAACACCTTCTGAAAAAGATGTTATGGCAAGAATTGAAGAAATTTTTCGAAAATCACTTGATAAAAGAATTATTTTAGCTTCATTTGCTTCTAATGTTTATCGTTTAAAAACAATTGTTGATTGTGCGATTAAATATAATCGTAAAATTTTAATCTTTGGACGTTCAATGAAAAAAGGAATTGATATTGCGCGTAAAATCAAATATATCAAAGCGCCATTAAGTGTTTTTGTTGAAAATCGTAATTTACATAAATACAAACCACATGAAATTTTAATTCTTTCAACTGGATCTCAAGGAGAACCATTAGCTGCTTTATCAAGAATTGCTCAAGGAATTCATCCTTATGTTTCAATTCAGAAAAATGATATTATTGTCTTTTCTTCTTCACCGATTCCAGGTTCTTATGCTCGTGTTGAAACTTTAACAAACCAGTTAATCAAACTAGGAGCCATTGTTTTAGAAAATAGTGCTATGAATACAGTTCATACATCAGGACACGCTTCTCAGGGTGACCAAAAATTAATGTTTAATTTAATTAAACCAGTTTATTTTGCACCAATGCATGGAGAATATCGTATGTTAGCTCGTCATATTGAAACTGCTATTTCAACAGGAGTTGACCGTGACAAAACATTTTTAATTCATAATGGAGATCGTTTAGAATTACTTAATGGAAAAGTTACTCAATCTGAATCAGTACCAGCAGAACCAATCTACATTGATGGTAATGACATTACCGGGCATACAAGAAGAATAATTTCTGATCGTAATAAATTAGGTAAAGATGGATTAATTTCTGTTGTTATTACTATTGATTCACGTAAAAATACTATTATTGGTAAACCAAAAATCATTAGTAGAGGAACATTTTACGTTAAGAACTCATTGCAAACTATTATTGCTGCTCAAAAAATTTCTTTATCAGCAGTTAAAGATTATTTCCAAAGTGCTCAAAAAGTTACTTTTAGCGGATTGAAACAATCAATTCAAAAAAGATTATTACCATACATTCATCGTACTAAAAAACGTGATCCTATTTTAATTCCTGTAATTCTTAATGTGGCTAACACTAACCAAAATTACAATTATAAAAATAAATCACAACCATCAAATAAAACTACTACAACAGTAGTAAAAACTGTTAAAAAAATTAATAATAATGTTCAAACTAATAAAAAACCAACGATAAAGAATTCTAATTCTAAAATTAAAGTTGTCAAACCAGCTCCAGTTCAAGGAGTTAAAGTTATTAGTAAACCACAACAATCAAAACCAAAATATAGTAAGATTGTTTTAAAACCAATTAATTAATGATAATAAAAAATAGCATATAATTTTATATGCTATTTTTTTTATTGTATTTTAAGATACTATCGCATGCTGCTTTAATACCTTTTTTATTTTTGAAAACATAACTTCCAGCCACAACTACATCAACTTCGGCATTCACTACTTTTTCAATTGATTTATCATTGATACCACCATCAACTTCAATAAAACAGTCAAGAAAATTATCTTTACAATATTTTTTTAATTTGGCAATTTTATCCTCACTGCCATCAATATATCCTTGACCACCTCAACCTGGTTCAACACTCATTACTAAAGCGACATCAACATCGGGTAAAAATTCATAAATTTGTTCAACGTTAGTTTTTGGTTTAATCGCAACACCAATATGAAGTTTTGGGAATGTTCCAGATAAATTACGGATCATTTTTTTAGCACTTCTATATTTTAGTGATTCATGGTGAAAAGTAACTAAATCAGCTCCCATTTCAGCGAATTTATAAGTTCATTTCTCTGGATTAGCTACCATTAAATGGACATCGATAAATATTTTTGGAAATTGCTTACGAATTGTTTTAAATAAATCCGTTCCCAAAGCTAAGTTATCAACAAAAATACTATCCATTACATCGAAATGTAATCATTGAGCACCGTTTTTAATAGCCGCTTCAATATTACTTTGAATATTTAAATAATCAATTCCTAGAATTGAAGGAGCTAGGATGATTTTGTGTTTATTGTTAATTGGCATAATTAATACAACCTCTTTTTAATTTTTATTCGTTAATTATTTTAATATAATCATCATAAATAAATTGCGGAATATTTTTTTCTAATAATGCTTTTTTGACAGCACATTTTGGTTCTTTAATATGAATACAATCTTGAAATTTACAATTATTATTATCGGTAAAGCCATAAAAATTTCTGGCGATTCATACTTTTTCGATACCATCTACATCAAAAGAACTAAAACCAGGACAATCCACTAATCCCCCGCCTTTAAAATTATAAATTTTAGCATCTCTTGTAGTATGTTTACCGCGACCTAAACTTTTTGAAATATAATTGGTTTTAATTTTTCATTTTGGTTCTAAATTATTAATAGTTGAAGATTTACCAACACCTGTTTGTCCAATAAAAACATTAGTTTTATTTTTTAAAATACTAGCTAAGCCTCGAAAACCACTATGATCAATATTGGAAATTACAAAACTTTTGTAAAATTTTTTAAATCATTTGATTTTATCTGTGACAATTTCCAATTCATCGTTATTAACAATTAAATCATATTTGGTAAATATTAAAATTGGCATAATATTATGAAATTGCAAAGTAATAATAAATTTATTAATTAAATATGTTGATAACTTAGGTTCTATTAAAGAACTACAAATTAATCCTTGATCAATATTTGCGACTTTAGGTCTTAATAATTTATTTTTCCTTGGCAATATATTAATAATATAACCAACTTTAAATTTTGGATTATTTTCTACGATTTGCATATTTACGAAATCTCCAACCACAGGTTTAACCGTCTCTTCACTTAATCTGAGCAAACCTCTAGCGCGACATTCAAAAATAGTGCGCTTAATTTTAACATAATAAAAACCACCAATTAGATTAATGATTTGACCTTGTAAAACTTTGTTTTCTTCCATAAAACTCCTTAATTAATGATTTGATTCAATAATAATACCTATTAAAATTATTAATATAACTAATAAAAACAATATTATTGCTGCCGATAATGGAGCAAATCAATTATTATCGATTCATCGTTTTTTGTAATTGAAAAAATTAAAAATATTCAGTCTTTCTAAAGATATTGCTTTCTCATTAATTCGATTAGGATTTAATAAAGTATTTAGATTATCTTCAAAAGCAATTGCGTTTGCAAAGCGACTACTGGGATCTTTAGCAGTTGCTGTTTTAATAAAATTATCAATGGAATTAGGGATTTTATTAATAATTTTTTTAATAGAAATAACAGGATATTCTATCTGCATAAAAGCTATTTTTAAAGGGTTTTTATCATTAAATGGTAGCTCACCAACCAACATTTCAAAAAAAATAATTCCTAAAGCATAAATATCAGATTTTTCATCTGCCTTACTACCTTGAATCACTTCTGGAGCTAAATATTGAATTGAACCAATAATATTATTAGTTTCTGTTAAGCAATAAGAATCAGGAGTGGTGGCAATTCCAAAATCTACTACTTTAACCATTCCAGAATCCTCAACTATAACATTTTGTGGTTTTAAATCTCGATGAATAATATTAGCTTTATGAGCTGATTTAACAGCATTAATAATTTGCTTCATAATGAAAATAGCTTCTTCTTTTTCCAAAGTGCCACGTTCTTTAATCAATTGTTTTAAATTTTTACCAGGAATATATTCCATAACAATAACAAAACTATTATTCTCGTCAAAAATATCATAAATTTTTACAATATTATTATTATTTAATCTTGTTGAAATATGAACTTCATTATAAAATCTAATAATTTTAGAACTGTCATTTCAACTATAAGGCATAATTTTTAAAGCTACATCTTTGTGATTAATAGTATCAAATGCTAAGAAAACCTTACCACTAGAACCATCACCAATTGATTTGATAATCTTATATCGCTTTTTTATTAGTCCTATACTGCTCATAGATTTCACCATCTTTTACATTACTTTTCAAGTTCAATTAAAACGCTTGTTAAATTATCATTTGAACCTTGTTCTGAAGCTTGCGTAATTAGTTTTTGAGCTTTAAGATCCGCACCATCATCAGAATTTAAAATCGTTTCGATTTGATGATTATATAAGTAATCATGGATTCCATCAGATGTTAATAACAACTTTTTGAAATTATTAGTTTTTAAAAAAGAAACATCAATATTGGTTTTTTTATTAATTCCGATGACACTCGTTAAAAGACTGGCGTTTGGAAAATTGATCGCTTCTTCATATGAAATATCTCAAATTTTTTGAATATCTGATGCAATATTTTGATCAGAAGTAATTTGTTTTAATTTATTTTCATTATTAATAATATAAGCTCTACTATCACCAATATTGAAAATGGCAACAAAATCTTTTAAAAATAAAGCACAAACTAAAGTAGTTCCCATTTCACTTAGATTAGTTTTTATTTTATTAATTTCTTCTAGTTTTATAGTAATATTATTGATGCATTTTTCAAATCAATCCACCACATTATTAAAATTCATTTTGGAAAATTTTTGGTTTTTAAAAGCTGCTTTTAAACATTTTGTTGCTGTTTTTGAAGCGACTTCACCACCTTTATAACCTCCCATACCATCACATAATATCGCAATAATATTATCTTGATTTTCGGAAATAACGGCATAATCTTCATTTTTTTTTCGTTCTAAGCCTATGTCAGTTTTAATGCTATATTTAATTTTCATTATAAATCACACCAATTCAAAATAGAATAACTATATAAATATATTATAACAACCATTACATTAAATATTAATGTTGTTTTTAATTATATTGGTTATTTTTTTGGCAGCATCTTTAACATTATCATTAACAACAGTGTATTGGTAATGACTAGCAATTTCCATTTCAATTTTAGCTTTTGCAATTCTTTTAGCGATTTTTTCTTTTGACTCAGTTCCTCTTTTAACAATTCGCTCTTCTAAAGTTTCTAAACTGGGAGGTACTAAGAAGATAGAAATAATATTTTTCATATTATTTTTATATTTTTCCAAAATTTGTTTAGCGCCAATAACTTCAATTTCTAATAAAACATTTTTTCCTGATTCTAATAATTGATTTACATATTTAATCGGTGTACCATAATAATTATCAAAAAAATTAGCTCACTCTAAAAAACCATTATTATTAATAATGTTTTTAAAATATTCTTCAGAAACAAAGAAATAATCTTGGCCTTCGATTTCTTGATTTCGTCGCGATCGGGTTGTCATTGATACAGAAAAAACAAGATTTAAATCAGAGTTTTCTAAAAATAGTTTTTTAACAGTGCCTTTTCCGACACCACTAGGACCTGAAAATAAAATTAGTTTTCCTGGTTTTGTAGTATTCATTTAAACTTAACTCCTTTAATTATTAATCGTAAATATAGAAATAAAACTTTTTCCATATTTACGATCTTTTCACATTACTATTGCTTCGTTTTCTAAGATAATTTTGTGATCTGATTCACAAATAATGTAAGCGTTTTTATTAAGCATATTATTTTCTAATAAAAAATTTATGACTTCATTATAAATTTTTTTTTCTTTGTAAGGAGGATCAATAAATACATGATCATATTTTGTGCCACGTAAACGTTGGAGGCAACTAAGATAATCTAAATTATAAATATCAAAATTTTTAACTACAAAGGTAGATAAATTTTTTTTAATTATTTTAACAGCATCATAATCTTTATCATTAAAAATTACTTTCATAGCTCCACGAGATAAACATTCAATTCCGAGAGCACCACTACCACTAAATAAATCTAGGACAATTGTTTTTTCGATTTTATTTTGTAAAAGGTTAAAAAGATTTTCTTTAGTCCGATCCGATGTTGGTCGAATAGTTTCTTTATCAACAGTTGATAAAATTTTACCACGGTATTTTCCAGCAACTATACGCATTTAGCAACCCCCTTGAATTTATTTACTATATAATACTATAAAATAATTTACTATATTAACTAATTTTATAATATTTTAATTAATTAATCAAAGGCATTTTTAAATTTATTTACTTTTTTAAAATTAAAGATAATAATTACGATTTTAATAAATGATTATTATGCTATAATAAATATTAAAATTTATTAATATATAATTAGTGTATAAGTAGAAATGATAGTTAATATATTTTTAAGGTTTAAGGATGAAAACAATGGATATAATTATAATATTAATATTTAGTTTGTGCGGGTTCACAATTATTACTGCTGCCGCAGCGGCAGCAGAAACAGCATATACATCAATTAATTTTATTAAGTTAAAGACAATCTCTATAGGTGATAGTTATCGTGCTAAACGAGCCCGAAAAGTGATAACTCTATATAAGGGCTTCAATTCAACATTAGCAACAATTTTAATTATTAATAATGTAGTTAATATTTCAGCAAGTGCATTAGTTACTTTTTGTTTAGGTGAATTAATTGCGGATAAAGGAATCGCTGCAGTTATTGCTGTTGTCGTGACTGCCCCAACAATTATTTTGCTAGGAGAAATTATTCCCAAAATGGCCGCTAAAAAATACTCAATTTCTTATTCAATTTTAATTGTCGATATTTTAATAATTTTAAATTTCTTATTTTATCCAATTACTTATTTTATTAAAAAAATGAATTATCAAAATGTCCCAACAGCTACTGAATCAGAGATTATTAGTTTAATCAACATAGCTGAAAAAGAAGGTGTTTTAGAACGCGAAGAATCATTATTGACTGCTAATTCATTACGTTTTGATTCTTTTGATTTGTCAGTTGTTATGACAGATATCAAAGATATGATCAGTGTTGATTACAGAAGTACTTTCAAAGAAGTCATTAAAATATTCAAAAAATATGGTTATACTAGATTACCTGTTAAAAACGAAAAAAATAATTTTAAAAAGATTATTAATTATAAATTAGTGCTTTCAAATATTAATAAAAGCACTAATCAAACAGTTAAAAATTATAGTTATAATATTATTACATTAAATAAATCAATGAAATTAAATAAAGCCCTACAAGAACTCCAAAGAGAAAAACAACATTTTGCATTAGTTAAGCATAATCGCAAAGTTATTGGTTTTGTTACTCTAGAAGACATTATTGAAATTTTAGTTGGTAAAATTTATGATGAAAATGATAAAACTGGTAATGTACGTGAAGTTGGAAATAATAAATTTTTAGCTTTAGGTAGTGCTAATATTAAAACTTTATTTAAAAATCATTTAAAAAATGACAAATTATTAAAAGGAATTACCACATCTATTAGTTTAACTAATTGATTCAAAACAGAATTCAATATTAAAAAACCTAAAAAAGGTATGTCACAAATTTGGGAAAACTATAAATTTCAAGTTAATAAAGTTTCGCGTAATAAAATTGTGTTTATTATTGAAGAATTATCTGATAAAAAATAAATTATAAAAGGAGAATTTAATGAACTTATTAGCAAAAAATAAAAAAAAATTAATAATCTTATTTATTATTTATTTTTTAGCAATGTATGGGTACAATATGGCCCATGTAATTACACCAACTTTTATTAGTGAATATTATACTAAAAATAGTATTAATACTGGTGATTTATACGCAATTATGTCAATTGGATCAACTATTAGTATGCCAATATGAGGTAATTTAGTTGACCGAATTGGCCGGAAAAAAGTCTTAATAGTAACAGTATTTTTCTATGGTTTCTTCCAAATTGGATTTGGATTATCAAAAGGAAATCTAACTTCATTAGTGATTTGTCGTTTAATGGCAGGATTAATTGGAGGACAAGCATTTCGAGTTGCAGCTCGTAGTTATGTTACTGATATTACTGATGTTAAAGGAAGAACCCAAGCATTAGCTAATTTAGTTGTTTTTGATAGTTTATCAATGGCTGTAGCTTATTTATCAATGGGTTATGCCGATCATTTAATTGGAATTAGTCATTTTATTAGTGGTTATCATGAATGATTAATATTAATTATTCAGGGAGTTTTCTGTTTCTTTTTAACAGTTGGAATTGTATTTTTCATCAAAGAAAACCAATGAATTAGTGATCAAAAACATAATCGATCACTTAATGTTTTCAAAAATATTGCCCAAGATTTTAAAAACGTTCGTCATTCTGGTTTGATCATCCTACTCTTATTAACCTTACCAGCCGCAATAACGAGAACTAGCAGTAAAATGATGGATGTGTATTTAACAACCCCATATGGATTAAATAAAACACCATTATTTTTAGGGATGATTTACACTGGAATTGGGATCAGTTCATCAATATTTGTTTTTATTTTGTTTCCAAAAATTAAAAAATATCTTAGCAATAACAAATGATTATTGCTTTTAGGAAGTTTATCTGGGCTGTTGTTAGCGATTGGATGAACAGCACCTCATATTTTTAAACATTTACATTTTTTCCCATTTATATATATATTCCAATCATTATTTGATATGTGCAACCAAGTCTTTTTAGCATTAATAATTTCCTACATTTCAAAAATGTTTTCTAAAAATTATGGTTCAGTCATGGGTCTAACAAATATTGCTTTTACATTTGCATCAGTAATAGGACCAATAACTTTAAACCAATTACTATTTATCAAATCATTTAATACTTATATTTTTGATATCGTTGCAGTATGTAGTATATTTAGTGCTGTTGCTATTTATTTTTATATTAATTACTTAGATAAAAAACATTTAATTAATAAAGAAAATGAGACTACTAAAGAATTAATTACAAATATTTCAGATATTACTTAGTAAATAAAGGAGATTAATATGTCTAATACACCACCGAAAAAGAAAAAACCATTATATAAAGAAATTTCTAGTTTAGAACGCTATTTTGGATTTGCTTTTTTTCGTAATCAAATGACGAAAAAAACATTAATTGGAAGATATATGTATGTCATTATCGCTGCCTTCTTATTAACATTTAGTTTTGATTATTTTATTTTCCCATCAGGGGCTTATAATGGAGGGTTATCTGGTTTTTGTCAAATTTTTGTAAGACTAAAATATCCCACTAGTACGACTATGTCAGGAGCAGATTTAAAAAATAGTTTAATGTTTTATTGAATTTTATATTTTAGTTTAAATATACCTTTAATTATTTTTGGTTTTTTAAAAATCGGAAAACAATTTACGATTTTATCAATTTCACTAATTGTTTTTCAAAATATTTTTCATTATGTTTTAATCGCCATTCCTGAAGTTTCTCATTTTGTTTTTATGAATAATGTTCATACTCAAGAAAGAATATTATGAGAATTTCTAACAACTTTAGCTGGGGGAATTATTTATGGTATTGGGATTGCATTTGCCTTTTTAGCCGGGGGTTCAAGTGGTGGTAGTGATTTTTTAACTACTTATTTCTCAATTAAAAAAGATAAACCAATCGGCTATATTATGAAATTCGTTAACTTAGGAATTTTATTTTTAGCAGTTTTATTAGATCATGTTATTCGTGCTCACGAAAATTTCTTCTTCGTAATTTTTCAAGAACGTTTCGTATTAATGTCAATGTTTCTAATCATTGCAGTAACTCTAACTGTTGATCAGTTATATCCACGATATAAAAAATTGAGTTTAAGTATTACAAGTAAAAAAGCAGATTTAATTATTAGATCTTTAATTTTAAAAGGCTATCCTCATGGATTTGCCAACATTGATATTTTAGGTGGATTTTCACAAAAAACGACTAATTTAGTGAAAACAACACTAACTTTAATGGAATATAAAGCAGTAATTGCTCACATTAAAAGAGTTGATCCTAACTGTTTTATTGTTGTTGAAAAAGTTCATTCAGTGATTGGGCGTTACCGAATTCCCAAAAATTAAAATAAAAAAGATAAGTTGATAGTAACTTATCTTTTTTATTTTAATTTTTTAGTATGTCAAACCAATAGCTTTTTTAACTTCTTGAAGTTTTGATTTGGCAATACTTTTAGCTTCTTTTGCACCTTGTTTTAAGATTTCGTTTAATTGAGCACTACTAATTACTTCTTGATATTTAGTTTGAAGATTAGTTAAGAATTTTTGAACCATATTAGCTAAATCGGTTTTAAATTCTCGGTATCCTAAATCTTGATATTTTATAGTAATGTCATCTAAACTAATATTTCCAAGGCCACTCATAATAGTCATTAAATTAGCAACTCCTGGTTTATTGTCTTTATCATAATAAACTTTATTTTCAGCATCTGTTAGAGCTTGTTTAATTTTAATAGCTGCCGCTTCAGGTTGATCTAATAAGAAAATAACATTTTTTTTATTAATGTCTGATTTTGACATTTTTTTACTAGGATCTTTTAAAGCCATAATTTTAGCACCAATTTTGGGAGCAACAAATTTTGGGATTTTAAAAATCATACCATATTTATTATTGAATCTTTGTGCGACATTACGCGCTAATTCAACATGTTGTTTTTGATCTTGACCAACAGGTACTAAATCAGGACTGTATAATAAAATATCTGCTACCATCAAAGCAGGATAAGTTAAAATTCCTGTTGGAATAAAACTAGTATTATTATTTTGTTTTTGTTTTTGTGACTTATCTTTATACTGAGTCATTCTTGAAAGTTCACCAATTGTAGTTGAACATAAAATAATGTGGGCTAAATTAGCGTGTTCGCTAATATCTGATTGTACAAAAATTGAAGTTCTTTTGGGATTGAGACCACAAGCAACGTATAAAGCGGCAATATTTCTAATGTTAGAACTTAATACGCTGGCTTCGATTGGGACTGTAATACCGTGTAAATCAGCAATAAAAACATACATTTTATATTGTTCTTGGTAATCGATAAATTGTTTAATAGCTCCTAGGTAATTTCCAATTGTTAAATTACCAGTCGCTGTAATTCCAGATAACATTTTTTTCATTTTTAAAACTCCTAATTAATTTTTATTTATTTAAAACTTGTGATTTAAGATAATATTTATTATAATATTTTTTACTATAAAAAAAAACACTTTTTAAAATAAAGGAGAAATTTATGATTGTAATATACACAACGCCATCTTGCGGTTCTTGTAGAAAAGCTAAAAAATGATTAGAACATTACAATATTCCATATATTGAAAAAAATATTTTTATTAGTACGTTACACGAAAAAGAATTAAAAAATATTTTAAAATTAACAGATAACGGTTTTGCCGATATCATTTCTACCCGTTCTAAAGTTTTCAACTCAACTCAATTAGATATTAATAGTATGAAAATTTCTGAAATTATTAGTTTTATTAAAAAATATCCAAGTGTTCTTAAACGACCAATTATCGTTGACAACGCAAAAGATAATTTACAAATAGGATATAATAGTGATGATATTAGAATTTTCTTACCAAAATCTCTGCGTCGTTGATCTTATGATTGTGATAGTTGTCCAATGAAATCAAATGAGTGTAAAGCTTGTGAAAGTGATTTTGCCGATGCTAAAAAATCTTTAGAAAAAGATCGTCAAATATGTTTAAATTAAAATAGGGGGTAATATTATGAAGTATTTAATTTATAATAACAATTATCCACAATCAGTAAAATTAGTAAAGCAGTTAGAAATTTTTTTAACAAAAAAAAACTTTACTAAAGTGAGTGAAAAACCAGACATTATTATATCTGTTGGTGGGGACGGCACTTTTTTAAGAGCTGTTAACAAATATTTTGACACTAATAAAGAAGTTATTTTTATCCCTGTCAATAGCGGGAGCATTGGTTTTTTTAGTTATTGTGATTTAACGAACTGAGAAAAGAAATTAACAACTTTAATTAATCTTAATTTTTCACAAAGTTTTATCCAACAACCTCTTTTAACTATTAAACATAATCAGAAAAGATTTTTTGCAGTTAACGAAATAAGAATTATTAATCACAGTTATACAATTGCTGGGGATATTTTTATTAACAATAAATTATTTGAATTTTACCGTGGTAGTGGATTAGTATGATCTTCTGGAGTTGGTTCTACAGGTTATAGTAAAAGCATTGGTGGCTCAATTATCTTACTTGAAGCACAAATCTTTCAAATGTGTGAAATTGCGCCTATCTCCAATAACGAACATCGCTCTGTGGGAGCGCCGATAATTATGCCTTCTAATTACCAAGTTAAATTTCAACCTCGCAAAAAATTAATTAATACCCATTTAGTTATTGATGGAATTGATAGTCAAATTACAATTAAGGAACCACTAACTATTTCTTATGGCGAAGAACATTTAAAAATCGTTAGTGATTTAAAAAATAATCAAATTAAATATCTGTCCAAAAAATTAATAACAAATAAATATGAAAATGGAGCATATTAAAAATGAACAATATAATTAACTTAGTTTTAAATAGTTCGCTATCAGGATATGAAATATCAGCTGTGGCATTAATGGTAGTGACAACAATATCTGTGCCATTATTATGATGATATGGAATGGGAAGCGCTTTAAGAATTCGTAAAAATACTAATAATGATGTTTTATTAAAATTACCTTTTAAATTTGAAAGTTTTGTCAAAATTATTGGTGGCAATAAAAATGTTTTAAAAGCAAAAGCAGAAACTAGCAAAGTCAAAATTTGAGTCAATGATATTTCTGATATTGATTTTGATTTATTAAAATCATTAAAATCAGTTACTGGAACTTTTAAAATGAGTGATTCTGTTACTGTTATTATTGGTAGAACAGCTGACACTTTAGCTTTTAGATTAAATGAAATTAACAATAACGAAGAAGAAGAAGAAGTGAAAGAAATAAAAAAAAGTTAACTTAAAAGTTAACTTTTTTTTATTTGTTAATATTTTCAATTTCAATACTATGATTTTCAATAAAGCGTAAAGCATATTTACCAACACCAGAATTATTATTGTCGTGTTTAGTAATATAATTAGCAACCGCTTTAATTTCGTTAACAGCATTTTTCATAGCGACACCATGCTCAGCAATAGTAATTAATTCAATATCATTAAAATCATTTCCAAACGTTAAAGTATGGTTTAAAGAAACGTTATAATGGATGGCAATTTCTTTTAATGCTGTTCCTTTATCAGCGCCAATTGAAGACATATCAATAAAGAAACTTCCATCTGATACTGGTCATAATCTAATGTAAAGAGCATTACTATATTTGGCAATTAAGATTTGGCGAATTCTAATCGCAGCTTTATAATCAATGACTTGAATAATTAAAATTAAAGGATCAATGATTAAATGTTTTAATAAATCACCCTCATAAATACTTGTTAAATTAGTGAAAAAGAAGAATTTTTCAACCATTTCATCTCTTTTTTGCATCACAACAGCACGATTATCCTCCATAACAATATTGATAATATCTTGATCATTACGATAAGATTCTAAAATATCTTTAACGATATCACGAGATATAACACGAACTAATGGTTCAAATGCCAAATCATTAGGACTATGAATGAAACCACCATTATAATTAGCAACCATTGAGTTTTTAATGCCTAATTGGTTATAAATTGGTAAAGTCCCTCTTCAAGGGCGCCCAGTAATAATGGCAATATAATGGCCAGCATTAATTAAATGGTTTAAAACTTGCACATCATATTTAGAAATAATTCCCTTGTCATTTAATAAAGTACCATCTAAATCAATTCCAATTAATCATGGTGTTGTAGTTCTATTGATTACTAATTTATGATCTTTTGTTTCTTTGATGAAATTTTCAGATTTTAACAATTCTATTTTCTTTTTAATAATATTTTTTTTCTTATTAGTCATAATTTACAAAACCCTTCTTTTGTTAATATCAATTTAATAAAATTATACAAAAAAAACTACCTTAATAGTAGTTTTTTTAAATAGATTTAAATAGATTTAAACAATTTTACCTTGTTTTTTTAATGTTTTCATTGTTCTTGCACTAACTTTTAAAGTTTGTGGTTGACCTTTTTCATCTAAAACTTTAACTTTTTGTAAGTTTAAGTTTCATTTACGACGAGTAGAGTTAAGTGCATGTGATCGGCGATTTCCACTTAAAGCGCCTTTTTTAGTAATATCGTCTTTACGTGCCATTAGTAAAACTCCTTTGCAATATTCAATTATAAATTTATCTAATTATACAATGTCATAACACATTCTTTAAGATATATTATAATATACAAATTCCTGTGTATTAACGTTTCTATATAATAACATAATATTAATAATTTTCATAAATTTTTATTTATTTAAGTAAAATAACTCCTTTTATTTCTTTTTAGTTTATAATAACCTTATTAATAAATTTATAAATTAATTTTTATAACTTTTCAAAATTTTAAGAAATGATTGGTATGATATGAATAAATCAGTAGCACAACAAAGATATTTGTTCACAGAAGCAAATATGATGAGAACAATTTTAACAATTTCAATCCCAGCAGTTTTGGGAATGGTTGTTTTAGGGCTTTATAATTTTTCGGACAGATTATTAGCTGCCCATTTAGTTAAAGATCCGACATCAACATTAAAAGCAATGGCGCTAGCTAGTCCAGTATTTTTATTAATGAATGCTATCGGAGCACTTTTTTCTTTAGGTGGAGCTACCCGTTTTGGGGTCGCAATTGGTGCTAAAAAACCTGGATTAGCACGTAAAATTGCTGGAAATACGATGGCGATTAGCCTTTTAATTGGAATCGCAATGACAATTTTTATGTGATATTTTCAAGCAACTTTTATCAAATGACAAAGTAGCGGTTCTTTAAGTAGTGAAACCATGGCAAAAGCAACTGCTTATAATCGTTATATTATAATCGGATTTGTGCCTTTATTATTTTCTTGAATTTTTTCAGGATTTTTAAGACAAGAGGGTCATTCTGTTTCAGCAGCAGTTATTAGTTTTGCCCCAGCGTTTTTAAATGTTTTATTAGATTATGTATTTATGGGTCCTTTAAAAATGGGTCTTAAAGGAGCAGCAATCGCAACTTCTGTTGACCAAACTTTTCAAGCGTTTTTAGGATTTGCTTTGGTGATTTTCTTTTTCAAAGATTCATTACTAAGAGTGAGATGACATCATTTTCGATTTAATTTTCGTATATTATGATTAATCTTTATTATTGGATTAACACCTTTTGCCCGTTATTTTGGGTTAACTTTATCTAGAACGTTTACAAACATTTTTGTTAGTGATATGCATTTTTCAAACGGAGTTTCCGCCGGTCAATATTGAATTTATATTTTGGGTGGGATCATGCCAATTATTTACTTATTGTTTCCCCCTGCTTTTGGATTTGCTCAAGGTGGTCGCGCCGTTATTTCTTATAATTATGGAGCGAAAAATTACAAACGGGTAATTCAAGCATTTTATTATACTTTAGTAATGATGATGATTTATTTATTTATTGTGACGCTTTTATTAGAAGTCTTTCCAAAAGAATTATTACGTATTTGAAAATTCCAAGATAATGGAGTTCAAATATTCAATAAAGGACAATTTTTAAACGCATTACACCATTTAGATATTAACTTATATAATAAATATAAAAATATTGATAATAATCAAATTATCACTTGAAATGGTAATAGCCCATTAGCTGGTCTTCCAGGATCAGTCGTAGTGCATCCTCTAAAAGATGGAGCATTAGGAGCTCGCGTTGGTTGAATTACTTTATTTAGTTTAGGAATGTATTATTCTGTTCTATCACTTTACCAAGGTTGTGGAATTGGAAAATGAGCATTTGGAATGAGTTTAGTAAGAGTCGTAATTAACGTGCCAATTACTTATGCCGGAGTTTTAGTTTCTGAAGCAGCAAACCATAATGTGGTCTATTATTGAATTTTCCAAGGTTTAGTAAGCAACTTATTAGTTTGCGCAGTTTCAGCATTTCTGGGTTATTATTTAATTAAGAACTTTAATAAGAATTTCAAACTCTTAAAAAGCGCTAATAAAGAAGAAAAAATCTTAGAACAAAAAACAGCTTTATAAAAAATCGCAAAACAAAACTTTAAAATATTAAAATAGTAATTTTGTTTAGTTACCTTGAATATCTTGAAGTTTTGTTTTTTAATAGTCGTATGGTATAATAATAAAACGTATTTTTAAAACATTACTTATTTAATTTGTGTAAAAATATCTAAAATATCTATAAAATAAGAATGTTTTTTTAAAAAATAAACTTAGGAGTTATTATGAATGCAAAATTAATCAACGCTGACTTATTACTTAAAATGTTAATTTCTGGTGTCCACAATTTAGCTAATCACAAAGAGGAAATTAACTCTTTGAATGTTTTTCCAGTGCCTGATGGGGATACTGGTTCTAATATGTCGATGACAGCAGTTTCAGGAATAAATGAAATTGGTGACAAAGAATTTAATACACCTTTTAAATTAATGTCTAGTTTTGCAAGAGGGCTATTATTAGGAGCTCGCGGTAACTCAGGAGTAATTTTTTCACAAATTTTTAAAGGTTTTTCTTTAGGAATTAAAGAAGAAAACACAGAATTAAACGTGGTTAATTTTAATGCTTGTCTATTAGAAGCTAAAAAATCAGCTTATGCAGCAGTTATGAAGCCAGTTGAAGGAACGATTTTAACAGTAATTCGTGAAGTTGGAGAATCATTAATTGATAAAATTAATCAAGATATGACTTTTGATAAATATTTTGAATTATTAATTAAAGCAGCTAAAAAATCAGTTAATAACACACCAAACCTTTTACCTGTTTTAAAAGATGTTGGAGTTGTTGATTCCGGTGGTCAAGGATTATTATTATTCTTTATTGGGATGCAAAAAGCTTTTTTAGGAAAACCGATTAAAAATAATAGTTCAATCATTACAAAAATTAAAGCTAAAAACCAAAAGAACAAAGATAATCTTTTAAAATCAAAAACTTTAAGCGGTAATTTTGGTTATTGTACAGAATTTGTTGTAATTGTTGATGATTTGAAAAAATTATCTCTATTTAACAAAGATCGCTACATTAAAGATTTAGAAAAATTAGGAACTTCAATCGTAGTCGTATCTGATGATAATATTATTAAAACTCATATTCATAGTAAAAAACCTGGTAACGTTTTAAATTTATCTCAAAAAATTGGTTATTTTAAATCAATCAAGATTGATAATATGACATTACAAGTTTCTGAAAATCAACATGAACATGAAGTTGAAGTCAAAGCAAATATTTCAAAAGAGTCTACTGATATTGAAGCACTACAATTTCAAAAACGTAATTTTGAATTAGAAAATGCCTTAATCGTTGTTGCTAATGGTCAGGGAATTATTGAAGAATTTAAGAATACCAACGCTAATTACGTTGTTAGTGGCGGACAAACTATGAATCCATCTGCCAAAGATTTTATTAATGCAATTGCTCATGTAAATGCGAAAACTGTTTACATTTTACCAAATAATAGTAATATTATTTTAGCAGCTGAACAAGCCGCAGCCGTTGAAAAACGTTCTAAAGTAATAGTTATTCCGACTCGAACAATTATGCAAGGAATTTTAGCAGCAATGTATTTTAATAATACTGAAAAATTAAAAGTTAATCGCAAAAATATGCGTCAAGCAATTAAAACAGTAGCCAGCGCTTCGATCACAATGGCAAATAAAAATACAACTTATAAAAGATTTCATATTAAAGAAGGTCAATATTTAGGAATTATCGAAAAAGAAATTTCAGTTGTTCGTAATAGTATTTTAGATACAGCGAAACGATTATTGAAAAAAATGATTACTAAAGATTCTGAAATTGTAACTTTATTTTATGGTAAAGATACCAATTTAGAAACCGCTAACCAAATTCAATTATTTATTGAAGAAACTTATGATATTGAAGTTGAAGTCAAACAAGGAGACCAACCTATTTATCATTTTGTTATCGGTGTTGAATAACACAAAGATTAAAAAAATAAAATTAAACTTCAAATATTGTTGTTTAATTTTATTTTTGTTAATTATTTTTCAATAGATTATAACTAAAATAAGAAAAACCTTTAATTTTTAAGGATTTATTAGACATTTTTTATCAATATAATGTAAAATTAATAAAGAGGTGTTTTAATTAAAATGACAATGACAACAAAAAGAACAATTGCCCTAGATGTAATGGGTGGAGATAATGCGCCGTTATCAAATTTAACAGCAGCAAAAGATTTTTTACAGAAATATCCTAAATATAAAATTATTTTAGTTGGTCCAAAAAAAGTTTTAGATCCTTTTTTAAAAGAAAATCAGAAATTGAATTTAGAACTTTGTTATGCAGAAAATGCATTAGCTATGGATGCTTCAAACTTAGCTGGATGTCGTGATCGCGAATCTTCAATGTATAAAACGCTTAATTTATTAAAAAAACAAACAGCAGACTTAGCATTAAGTTCTGGTCCAACAGGAGCACTAGTAGCTGCCAGTTATCATATTTTACGTAGCTTTCCCAAAATGAAAAAACCAGCACTTCTAGCAACGGTTTTAAACGTTGACAGCAAACCTGTTATTATGTTGGACGTCGGAGCAAACATCACTTATACAGCTGATGAATTAAACCAATTAGCTAATTGTGGAAGTCTTTATTATAGTCAAATGTATAATTTTAAAGCTCCCAAAATTGGTTTAATTAATAATGGGACCGAAAAAAGTAAAGGAATCCCTTTATATGTTGAAGCTAATAAAAAATTAGCTGCTAATAAAAATATCAATTTTTATGGAAATATTGAAGCTTTTGATATTTTAAATGATAATGTTCAAGTAGCAATTGGTGATGGTTTTGCAATGAATATTGCACTTAAATCAATGGAAGCCGGAGCAGAAACAGCATTTAAAATTTTGAAAAAGAAATTAACTAGTTCTTTTTTTACAAAGATTAAAGCATTGTTAATCCGCTCAAAAATGCGAGAATTATATCAAGAATTTAATCCTAAACGTTTTAATGGTGCTGTTATTATGGGGATTCAAGGATTAGTTTTCAAATCTCATGGTTCAAGTGATGCTGAAGCGATGTTAAATGCGTTGACTAATGTTAAGAGAGCCCTAGATACAAATTTATTGGATACACTGAAAGAAGGATTTTCTTAATGAATAAAAATAATAAAAATCAACCAAGCAAACCAAAACACGAAATTAAAGATTTGTTAAAATCTTTAAAAATTAATTATCGAAATTTAGATTTATATAAAGAAGCCCTAACGCATTCATCATATGTTAATGAATATAAAATGGGTCGCGATTATCAACGTTTAGAATTTTTGGGAGATGCGATTATTGAAATGTGCACCTCTGTTTTTGTTTATAAATATTTTGGCGAAATCAATGAAGGTCAAATGAGTTTAATCAGAACTAAAAATGTTAATAAAATAGCTTTATCAAAACTAAGTCAAAATTTAGGAATCGGAAAATATATTTTACTTGGCAAAGGAGCTTTAAGCGAAGATAAAATTAATCAGTCATCATCATTGTTGGAAGATGTTTTCGAAGCTTTAGTTGCTGCAATATTTTTAGATTTAGGAATGCAAAATGTTAATCGCTTTTTAGATTTTACATTATATGAAGCAATCAGACAAACGCCTTTAAATAATCTCAAACACAGTAAAACAAAATTACAAGAACTAGTTCAAAGTGAAAAGAATTCAGAAGTTTATTATCAAGATATCTCATCATCAAATAGTAACTTTCACGCTAAGGTTTTTATCAATGGCATTGAATATGGTCAAGGTTATGGAAAGACTAAAAAAATGGCAGAAGAAGCTGCTGCAACAGCTGCGCTTTCAAAATTAGCAACAACAAGTAATTAAAATAATATTATAATTAATCTATAGAGAATATTTTTAATCTGAACAAGAGGTAATAATAAATGAACTTTTTAAAAACAATTAAAGCTCATGGTTTCAAATCTTTTGCAAACCCAATCACTATTAATTTTGATCATAATTTAATTGGTGTTGTCGGGCCAAATGGTAGTGGTAAGTCTAATATTAACGATGCTATTCGTTGAGTTATGGGAGAGCAATCTGCTAAACAATTACGTGGAAATAATATGGAAGATATTATTTTTAATGGTAGTGCCTTAAAAAAACCAATGAATATGGCGGAAGTAACTTTAATTTTTTCAAATCATAATCGAATTTTTTCGCTTAATTTTGATGAAATTTCAATTACTCGCCGCATATATCGTAATGATCGTGTTGGAGAATATTTTATTAATGGTGTTAAATCACGTTTAAAAGATGTTCAAAAATTAGCAATGGAAGCTGGAATATCAAAATCATCATTAAGTATTATTTCGCAAGGAACAGTTTCAAAATTGGCGGAAGCAAAACCAGAAGAATTTCGTGATTTTTTAGATGAAGCTGCCGGAGTTAGTAAATATAAAAAACATAAAATTGAATCACTACGTAAATTAGCACGAACTAATGAAAATTTAGAAAAAATCAATATTCTAATTGAAGAGTTAGGGAAGCAAAAAGAACCTTTATCAAAACAAGCAGCAAAAGCAACAGAATATTTAAAACACAAAAATAACCTTGAGGAAATTGAGGTTTCTTTTTTAGCATCAGATATTAATGAATTAGATCAAAATTTAAAAATCAACAATGTTAAAATTAAAAATTGAGATGACGAGCATAATGATTTAAATGCAACAGTAACTAATTTAGAAATTAGACTTAATGCACTTAATCAAGCAAAATTTAAAAATGAAAAAACAATTAATAGCCTCCAAAATGATTTAAACAATAATAGTGAAACTATCAACGAATTAAAAATTGAATTAGTTCGTGAAGAAGAAAAAAGAAAACATGATATTAATAAAAGTACAAAATTAACTTTAAATGAAAAAGAAGTTAAGATATTAGAAAATAATATTAAAAACACTAAAAATAATCTTGATATATTAGATGAGCGTATAACAACTATTAAAAATGATTTAGAATTGTTAAATGAAAATATCAATAATAGTAATCAAGAAAAAGAAGTTTTATTAGATGAGGTTAATGCTCTTAATCGTAATTTAAACATTAACAATACTAAAATATTGATGTTAAAAGATAATTTATCAAAACGAGATTTTTTATTTCCCGGAGTAAAAATAATTTTACAACACAAAGAATCTTTACCAGGAATTCATAACATTATCAATAATTTAATTTCTTATGATCCTAAATATCAAATTGCGATTCAGAACTGTTTAGCTAATAACTTACAAAATATTGTTTGTAAAGATAGTCATAGTGCCAAAGGAGCAGTTGCCTTTTTAAAAAGAAATCGTGCTGGAAAAGCAACTTTCATTCCAATAAATGATGTTAAAATTCGTCATTTACAAGAACAAGACCCAATCATTGCTAGTAATACTAGAGGGTTTATTGATACGATAAATAATATTATTAAAATTGATAATAAATATAAAAAAGTCATCAATTTTTTAACTAATCGCATTTTTTTAACAGATAATTTAACTAATGCTATTGAATTAAATAAACGCTTAAATTCACGCTATCGAATTATTACGCTTGAAGGAGATGCTATCTTTCCTGGCGGAACTATTAGTGGTGGGTTCAATAAATTAAAAGTTAATGATTCACAAACTATTAAAAATGATATTTTGAAATTTAAAAACGAAATTGAAGAAACTAAAAATAGTTTAAATCTTAAAAATAAAGAATTATCAGATTTTACACAAACAAATTTAAAATTAAAAGAACATTATCAAGAAAAATACGTATTATCTGCAACATTATATGAGAAACAAAAAATTGCCAGATTGGATTTAGATCGTTTAACAGAAAAATACAAATCTATCTCTAATAAAAAAATTGATGATTTAATTCATATTAAAGATAGTAAAAATCAAAAATTAAGTTTTTTAAATAAACAACAAGATAAAATAGTTTCCAATATAAAAAGTCAGCGTAGCGAAAACTTAACAACAGCCAAATCAATTCAAAATTTAGAATTAAAATTAACTAGCAAAAATACTAAAGTTAAAAAAATTATTGAAGAATCAAGTAGTTTAAAAATCGCCAATAATAAATTTCAAGTTTTAATTCAAAATCATGTTGAGCGTTTAAATAGTCATTATAAATTAACTTTTGAATATGCTAGAGATAATTATAAATCAACAATTCCAATCGAAGATGCACGAGTTAAAATTAAAGAATTAAGAAGTATTTTAGATAAAATTGGTAACGTTAACATTGATGCTATTTCTGAATATGAAGTGATTAAAAAAAGATTTGATCATTTAACGAAAAATGTTGCCGAAATTAATAAAGCAAAAAATGAAATTGAAACATCTGTAAAAAGTTTAGATACATTGATGTTGGAAAAATTTTCAAGTTTACTTATTGATGTAAGGTTGAATTTTAAAAAAGTGTTTAAAATTATGTTTGGTGGCGGGGATGCTGATTTAAAATATAGTGACCCCGAAGATGCTTTAAATAGTGGAATTGAAATAATTGTGCAACCACCAGGAAAATCAGTTAAAACATTAACTTTATTTTCTGGTGGTGAGAAATCATTAATTGTTATATCTTTATTATTTTCCATTTTAGAAGCGCGTCATTTACCTTTAGTAATTTTAGACGAAGCAGAAGCACCTTTAGACGAATCTAATGTAGCTCGTTATGGACAATATTTAAAAAACTTTTCCGAACACACTCAATTTATTGTAGTAACACATCGTGCTGGAACTATGGAATATTTAAATATTTTATATGGTGCTACAATGCAATCTGCTGGGATCACCAAAATTGTTGGTGTAAAGCTAAAAGATGCAATTAATTTATCAGAACAAGAATCTGAAAAACCAACTAATAACGTATTACAAAATTAATAGTAAGGAAATAATACAATGGGTCTTTTTAAAAAAGTTAAAGAACGATTTTCAAAAAAAATAATTTCAAATAAAAGCAAAGAAGTTATTAAAGCTGAGAAAAAATCCTTAAAAGAAATTCGTAAAAGTAATAAAACAAACAAATATATTACTGGAATGAGTAAATCTAGTTCTGGTTTTTCACGAGCATTACAATCGCTGTATAAAAAATCTCAAATTAATGAAGAGTTCTTTGAAAATTTAGAAGAAATGTTAATTATGAACGATATTTCTATGAATATTGTTATGGAAATAAGCGATGCAGTTCGTCAAGAAATCACAATTAATAAAATCAGTGATCCTCATAAAATTAATGAAATCATCGTTGATAAAATGTTTTTAAATTATGCTAATCAGAAACACTCTAATACAACTTTAAATATCAACCCTAATGGATTAAGCATTATTTTGATGGTAGGAATTAATGGTGTTGGTAAAACAACAACAATTGCTAAATTAGCACATAAATTTATTAAAGAAAATAAAAAAGTTACTTTAGTAGCTGGTGATACATTTCGCGCTGGAGCAGTTAAACAATTAAATTTTTGAGCTCAACGTTTAAATATTACATGCATTAATCCTCAAAAAGAACAACAAGATCCACCTTCGGTAATTTTTGATGGTATCATGGCTGCTCAAAATAACAATAGTGATATTTTAATATGTGACACTGCTGGAAGATTACAAAATAAAGTTAATTTAATGAATGAATTAAATAAAATTAGTCGCGTTATTGCTAAGAAAGCACCTAATGCAACCGTAGAAACTTTACTTGTTTTAGATGCTACTACTGGTCAAAACGGAATTAACCAAGCAGAAGTTTTTCAAGAAGTTGCTAATGTTAGTGGGATTGTTTTAACAAAAATGGATGGTAGTTCTAAGGGTGGAATAATTTTAACTATTAAAGATCGTCTAAATATTGATGTGAAATTTATTGGTTTAGGAGAACAGATTCAAGATTTAGCAGAATTTGATTTATTTGAATTCATTAATGGATTAACGCAAGAAATATAGACTATTTAGTACTTAATAATTTATAATAATATTATTAGGAGATGATCAGTATGGAGAGTATCGATTTTGATAAAATATTAGATTTGGATTTTTTAAGTGGTAATTTTGGATTAGAACGAGAAACAATGAGAATAAGAATTGATGGAAGTGTCGCTGATACTTGACACCCATTTAAAAACAAATGAGATAATCCTTATTTTCAAGTTGATTTTTCTGAATCCCAATTAGAAATTAGCACTCCGCTAACTTATAGTTACGAAGAAGCTTTTTCCTTCTTAAAAAAACAAAACTACCTTGCAACCAAAGCACTACTTGATGATGAATATTTATTAAATTATTCATTGCCTTTAAAATATGAAAATATTGAAAAAATCAAAATTGCCATTAGCGGGACAACAAAAGCCGGCCGAGAAGCAGCTACTTATCGTAAAAATATTATGAGTAAGTATAGTCACCAGCAACAAGTTATGTCTGGAATTCATTTTAATTTTTCTTTTAAGGAAAGTTTTTTAAAAGGCTTAGCTGCTCTGAATAGTTTAGATGTTCCTAGTTTAAAAAATGAAATTTATTTTAAAGGATATCGCCAATATATTAGACACCAATCAGTAATTACCTATTTCTTCGGCGCTAGTCATTTTTTAGATGAAGAATACAAAAAAATGATTAGTGAAGAAAAACAATATAAAAAAATCATTAAACATATTCGCTCTTTTAGAAATTCAAAATTTGGTTATCCTTTAACAGCAAAATCTTTAATATCAAGTAATAACTTTAAAGATTTTAAAGAAAAAAGAAATATGTTGTTAAATAATAAACAAATTTTATCTAAATCAGAAATATATCAACCAATTCGTATGCAGCAAAAATTTAAAGATGTTACTGAATATTTAGAAATCCGCAATATTGATATTGATCCAACAACACCTTTAGGAATGAAAATAGAAAGTATAAAATTTACTCATTTATTTTTAGTCTTTTTAATGTTGGATAAATTTCCAGATGAAAATGAAGTTATCACTAATCAAGAATTAGAAAAAATATTAGAAAAAAATAATAACATTGCTCTAGGGCTTGAAACACATAATGATATGAAAGAAATTAATGCAATTTTAAAACAAATGGATCAATTTTATAGTAAAGTTAAAAATCCAGAAATTCATAAATTTGTAACTCATTTTATTAGACATCAAGAACCATTAGCTAATATTTTGCATAAAAAATTCAAAACTATAAAATCTTTTACTGACAAGTTACCGGATTATAAAGAAAAAACACTTAATAATACAATTAAAGAATTTAAAGATCAATTTGATAATTTAGAACTATCGACTAGTGTTTTATTAGGAACTGCTCTAACTAATGGTGTGATAGTGAAAAAAGTTG
This sequence comes from Mycoplasmatales bacterium, assembly GCA_965222755.1. Taxonomy (GTDB): domain Bacteria; phylum Bacillota_I; class Bacilli_A; order Mycoplasmatales; family JABABV01; genus JABABV01. Next base: position 55,469 of record CBDCUK010000002.1, read on the forward strand.
ATCCAACTTCAAATTTATTATGTTTAGAAAACAGAAAAACTAAATGAAAAGAATATATTATTCAAGCAACTAGAACATCTATTAATACTGAAATTGGAGTTTTACTATCTCAAGATAAGGCTTTAACTAAAAATATTTTAAAAGATAATCATATTTTAGTTCCTGAAGGTAAAGTTTTCCATGATTTAGAATCTGCTAAAAAAGCAGAGAAGACTTTTTTAAATAAAGAAATTGTTATCAAACCAAGAGATACTAATTTTTCTGATGGAGTTACAATTTTAAATCGTAAATGAACTAAATCAGATTATGAAAAAGCTATTAAATTTGCTTTTAGTCATTCAAAATCAATTTTAATTGAAGATTTTATCGATGGCAAAGAATATCGTTTTTTAGTGATTGATAATAAGGTTATCGGTGTTTTAGAACGCCGAGGAGCTAATGTTGTTGGTGATGGAGTAAATACCATTAAACAACTAATCGAAATTAAAAATCAACATATTTTAAGAGGCGAACAATATAAGAAACCACTCGAAAAAATTAAAATTGATAATATTGTAATGGCTAATTTAACGCACCAAAAATTTTCTTTAAAAACAAAATTAAAAATTAAAGAAGTTGCATGATTAAGATATAACTCAAATGTTTCTAGTGGCGGAGATACAATTGATGTAACTAAAAAAACAAATGCCTTTTATAAAAAAATAGCAATTAAAATAAGTAAAGTTTTTAATTTAAAAATTATTGGTGTTGACATCATAATTCCAAATAATGCAACACCTGGAGAATATCGAGTTTTAGAAATTAATGATAATCCTGCAATTCATATCCATCATTTTCCACTTGATGGCAAACCAATCAATGTCTCTCTTGAGATTTTAAAAACATTGAAGTTATTATAAAAAAATGATTGATATTGAAAAAAGAACTTATTATTTAAAATTACTTGATTTATATAGCAGCTTATTAACACAAACTCAAAAGCAATCTACTTGATTGTATTTGGTTGAAGATTTATCTTTTAAAGAAGTTTCTGAAATATTAGCAGTTTCTCGAAGTGCCGCATTTGATGCAGTTAAAAAAAGTCTATTATTACTTGAACAGTACGAAGATAAGTTATCATTAAATCAAAAAAATAATGTATTACAAAAATATTATGATGACCTAGTATCTCTTGATATAAAAGCAGTTAATAAAATAATTGATAAAATTAAAATAATTAACGAAAATACAAAGTAAAAAGCTTTGTATTTTTTAGTAAAAAATGTTATACTTATCTTAGTGTTTTGATAATAAATGATATTATCTAAATACCCTATATTCTTTAAAAAACACCTTTATTTTATCTTAATCCAAGTGCAGAATCTTTATAATTTTAAAAAAGTTTTTGTGGATTAAGCATTTAATTAATAAGGGAAAGTAAAAAACAAACAAGGAGTACCATAACATGGCACCAATTATATCAAAAATTAAATTATTAGAAGCTGGGACACATTTTGGTCACGAAACTAAACGTTGAAACCCAAAAATGAAACCATATATACATGGAACAAAAGGAAAAACACACGTTATCGACTTAGTAAAAACTATCAAGGGATTAGAAGTTGCTTATAAAGTAATTAAATTTCATGCTGCAAAAAAAGGTAATGTTTTATTTGTATGTACACGTCGTAATGCTCGCGATATTATTAAAGAGCAAGCAGAACGCGCAGGAAGTTTTTATGTAAACCAAAGATGATTAGGTGGAACTTTAACTAACTTCAAAACAATCCAATCAAGAGTTCGTCATTTATTAATTTTAGAAAATAAAGCTAAAAATAATTTTGAAGGATATACTAAAAAAGAAGGAATTAAGTTTAGTAAAGAAATGCTAAAATTACAAAAATTCTTAGAAGGTATTAAAGGAATGCATAATTTACCATCATTAATTGTTGTTCTTGATCCAAATGAAGAGCAAAATGCAATTAACGAAGCACGTAAATTAGGAATCCCTATCGTTGGATTAGTAGATACTAACGCTGACCCAGATAGTGTAGATTACATTATTCCAGCAAACGATGATGCTTTAAAAACATTAAAATTAATTATGACTTTACTAACTGATGCCATTGTTGAAGCTAAAGGTGGAACTCCAGAAATAGCTTACCAAAACATTGCTAGTGAAAATCCATATTTCGGAAATCGTGGTGGATTAAATAAACCAGGATTCAGATCTCCAAAATTCGTTAAACGTAATGTAATTAAAGTTCTTCAAACAGCAGCAGAAGTTGCTGAAAGTACACCAGTAGTTGAAAAGAAAGCTGAAGTTAAAACAGTTAAAGTAATTTCAAAAGCTGCTGATGTTAAAGTGACCGAAACTGAAAAAGTAGCAAAACCAGCTACACCAGTTAAAGAAGAAGCTAAAGTTGTTGCTAAAAAAGTTGCTACACCAGTTAAAGAAGAAACAAAAGTTGTTGCTAAAAAAGAAGCAAAACCAACTACAACTGAAGATTTAAGTAGTAAAAAATTAGCAGATCTTAAAGTTATGGCAAAAAATAATAATTTAAAAGGTTATTCTGCACTTAAGAAAAGCGAATTAATAGAATTATTAAAATCTGAAGGAGTAAAATAATTTATGGCAATAACTGCAAAACAAGTTAAAGAGTTACGTGATTTAACAGGAGCCGGAATGTTAGATTGTAAAAAAGCTTTAGTTGATACTGAAGGTAATATCGAAGAAGCTATTGATTGATTACGTAAAAAAGGAATTGCAAAAGCTGCTAAAAAATCTGGACGTATTGCTGCTGAAGGACTTACTTCAGTGTTTGTTAAAGATAACAAAGCGATCGTTATTGAAATAAATTCAGAAACTGACTTTGTTGCTCAAAATGATAATTTTAAAAAATTAGTAAATAAATTATCAGAGATTGTTTTAAATAATAATCCAAAAAATTTAGAAGCAGCATTAAAAATTATCGTTGATGGTAAAACAGTAAACGATTTAATTACAGATGCAACTGCTACTATTGGTGAGAAAATTGCTTTACGCCGTTTTGAGATAGTTACAAAAGATTCTGCAGATGTTTTTGGTCCTTATATTCATATGGGTGGAAAAATTTCTACTTTAATTGTTTTAAAAGAATCAACAAACGCCAATGCAGCGCGTGATATTGCTATGCATGTCGCAGCTATGAAACCAGCTTTCATTGATAGAAAAGAAATCGGTAAAGATTTTATCGCTAAAGAAACAGTTATTTTAAAAGAACAAGCTTTAAGCGAAGGTAAAAAACCTGAAATCGTTGAAAAAATGGTAATTGGTAGATTGAATAAACAATTAGCAGAAATCTGTTTAGTTGATCAACCTTTTGTTAAAAATCCTGAATTTAAAGTAGGAAAATTTGCTTTACAATCAAGTAAAGGAATTGCAACTATGATTAGATTTGAATTAGGCGAAGGTATTGTTAAAAATACTAGTAATTTTGCTGACGAAGTTAGTGAATTAACAAACTAATTAAATTAATTTAAAAAAATAATTAAAAAATATTAATTATTTTTTTTATTATACAAGTTGTGTATTATAATTGTAATATTACTTAATATAAAGTTGAGGTGTAATTATGTATAAAAGAATTTTATTAAAATTAAGTGGAGCTGCTCTTTCAAATAAACATAAAAATGGCTTAATTATTGATAATGCAAAAATTGAAGATCTAACTGCTCAAATAAAAGAATTAATTAAACAAGATGTTTCTTTAGCGATTGTTATTGGTGGAGGTAATATTCTACGAGGAGCTAGCGCTGCTAAATTAGGTATGGATCGTGCCCAAGCTGATTACATGGGAATGATAGCTACTGTAATGAATGGATTAGCTTTAGAAGTTAGTTTAAAAAAAGCAGGTGTAAATGTTTGTTTAATGTCAGCTTTACCAATGGATAAAGTTGCTGATCCTTATATTTTAAGAAATACTATCAATCATTTAGATGCTGGAAAAGTTGTAATTCTTAGTGGTGGAACAGGCTCACCATTTTTCACAACGGATTCAGCAGCAGCATTACGTGCAGCAGAAATAAAAGCAGATTTAATTATGATGGGTAAAAATAATGTTGATGGAATTTATAATAAAGATCCATTAAAATTCAAAGATGCTAAGCGCTACTCGCGTTTAACTTTTAAAGAAGCTTTTGAGAAAAAAATTCAAATTATGGATTTAACTGCGACTACTATTTGTATGGAAAATGATATTGATATATTAGTATTTAATATTAATCGTCCAAATAGCATAGTTAAAACTTTATTTAATACTGATCATGATATTACAACTCTAGTAGCCAATACATTTAAAAAATAAATTAGAAAGAGGAATCATTATGAATAACTTAGAAAATAATTTAAATACAGAACTAAACAATATTATAGATAAAATGCAAAAACGCTTTGATTTAATTTCAGCCGGAAGAGCAAACCCTAAAATGTTAGATAATGTAAAAATTGATTACTATGGAACATTAACACCAATTTCACAAATAAGTGCAATTTCTTCACCGGATGCAATGCAATTACTAATTAAGCCTTTTAATCAACAAGATATTAAAAACATCGCTGCAGCAATCAATAAATCTAATTTAAATTTAAATCCTCAAAACGAAGGGAATCAACTTCGTATTCAAATACCTGCTTTAACAGAAGAGATTAGAAATACTAAAGTTAAAGAAGTTAAAAAAATTAATGAAGATACTAAAATTCAAATTCGTAATATTCGTCGAGATTTTAATAACAAAATTAAAGCTGATGCAGATTTAACTAAAGACGAAATTAGAGAACAACAAAATATCGTACAAAAAATTATTGATAGTAAAACATTGGAAACAACAGCTCTAACGAATACAAAAGAAACATTATTAATGAAAATTTAATATTATGCTAAATATTGATAATAAATTAAATCATCTTGGTTTGATTTTAGATGGTAATGGTCGTTTTGCAAAATCACAAAATCAAAAAAGAACTTTTGGTCATAAAGCTGGTTTGCGTAATTTAAAAACAATTGTGTTGTTTTTAAATAAAATCAAGTTAAATTATTTAACTATTTTTGCATTTTCTACTGAAAATTGAAAAAGACCACAATCAGAAGTTAAGTATTTAATGCGAATTGCAAATATTTTTTTTAGTTATAACGATATAAAAAATATTATATCTAATAATATTCGAATTAAATGAATTGGTTTTGAAGAAAACTTAAGTCCAAAATTAATTAAAAAAATTAAAAAAATCGAGTCATTAACTGATAAATGCACCGGTTTAACATTAACGATTGCTTTTAATTATGGTTCTAAACAAGAGATTATTCATGCAATAAATCAAATAATTATTAATAAAAAAAAAAATAATGACTTTTCAAAAATCAACGAAAAAGAATTTAATAATTCTCTTTTAAGTGGTTTTTTACCACCAGTTGATTTATTAATTCGCACATCAGGAGAACAACGAATTTCAAATTTTTTATTATGACAATTAGATTATTCGGAAATGATTTTCCAAAAAGTTAATTTCCCAGAATACAATATTAGTTTATTAGAAAAAGATATTGAATGATTTCTAACTCGTAATAGAAGATTTGGGAACATAAAATAAATTAAAAAGGAGATTAATAGAATGCTTTTATCAAGAATAAATAATCATTGAAAAAGAATTATTACAGCTGTAATATTAATTTTAATTTTTATTCCAATTATATTCTTTGCGTCATCTCAATATATATATGCAAGATATACTGCAATTGCTTTTTTTGGATTAATAATTATATTTGGAACTTATGAATTACTTAATCATCGTGAATGAAATCAATATGTAGTTGGAGTTATGGTTTTTGCAACTATTTTATCAGTTTTTCTACCTAATTATTCCTTTTTGAAATTTATTTCTATGAGTTCCAATAGTGATATTAAATTCGATAACATAATTCATGATTTTTTCACCATTAGTCCTTATATATTATTAATTCCAATATTATTAGCATTATTAACACTGTTTGATAAAAAATTTAATATTGAAGATATTTTATATCCTTTTGGAATTATGACATTAATGATTTGTTTTGGTAAAATAGCAATTTTATTAAGTATTTTAGATTATAAATATATTGTTTATATTATTGGAATAGCAGTGTTGAGTGATACTGGTGGATATGTTGGTGGTCGATTATTTGGTAAGAAAAAATTGGCTCCCAAAATTAGTCCTAAAAAAACTGTTGAAGGTGCTATCACTGGATTTTTATCAGGGTTTATATTTGCGTTTTTTTTCGGATATTTTTTAAATTTAACAACAGGATGAAATAAAGGGTTTAGTTTCGGAGAAGAAACACTACCACAAACTTTTGTTGATATTGTTAATACTTTAATAGTAGCTTCAATATTATCTTTTGCATCACCGTTAGGAGATTTATTATTTAGCGTTATTAAACGAAAACAAGGAATTAAAGACTTTTCAAATTTATTACCAGGTCATGGTGGGATAATGGATCGCTTAGATTCTATTTCAGTAGTGTCAGTAGTATTTGGATTACTTCTACTTCTACTTTATAGTAAATAATTAATGTTGCGGAGAAACAATTTATGAATTTAAAAATTAAAAAAATTTTATTACTTGGAGCTTCTGGATCAGTTGGAGAACAAGTAGTATCTGTAATTGAAAAATTTCCACATAATTTTCAATTAGTTAGTGCAACTGTTGGGTACAACTTAAAAATTATTCCAAAACTAATTAATAAATTAGGTGTTAAAAATATTTATGTAATTAAAAATGAAGATAAAATTAATTTAGAAAAAAAATTTCCTAATATTAATTTTTTTTCTAGCGATATAGGAATTATTAATTTTATTAAAAAACAAAAATATAACTTTGCTATTAATGCACTTTCAGGTATTTTTGGTTTAAAACCAACATTAACTATTATTGATCAAAAAAAACCATTAGCATTAGCTAATAAAGAATCATTAGTTGTTGCGGGTCATTTAATAATGAAAGCTTTAAAAAAATCAAAAACCCAACTATTAACTCTAGATAGTGAGCATAGTGCAATATGACAGATTTTGCAAAAAGAAACTTTTTCTAAAATTAATTTTGTCATACTAACTGCTAGTGGAGGACCTTTTTTAAATAAGGATATTAAGGATTTTAAAAACATCACTATTGAATCTGCTCTTAATCACCCAACATGAAATATGGGAAAAAAAATCTTGATTGATAGCGCTTCAATGATGAATAAAGTTTTTGAAGTTTATGAAGCTAAATGACTTTTCAATTTATCATCTTCTCAAATTAAAGTTATGATTGAACCGAATTCATTTTTACATGGCGGAGTACAATTCATTGATGGGTCAATGCATTGAGAAATGTCACGTCCTACAATGATTTTACCAATTGAATATGCAATGTTTTATCCTGAAAGAGCTTTGAATCAAGAAATTAAACCTTTAAATATTATAGATTTTAATAAATTAAAATTTTTAAAATTAGATCCAGAAAGATACCCTTTATTTTTTATTGGTACTAGTTATTTAGATAAAGAACTTTCTTGACCAGTTGTTTTAAACGCTGCTAACGAAGTAGCAGTAGCTTTATTTTTAAAAGGAAAAATATCATTTTTAGACATTATTAATGTTATTAAACAAAGTTTAAAAGATCACCAACCTATTGCAGTACCAACTTTGTCTGAAATTGAATTAATTGATAATAAAATTAGAGAAAAAATAAATAGTAAATACGGAGGATAAAAAATGCATGGATTATTATTAACTTTTAATGTCATTGTTATTGTGTTGTTTTTAGTTACTTTACATGAATTCGGACATTTCTTAATTGCAAAATTAAGTAAAATGTATGTTCATGAATTCGCGATTGGATTCGGACCAAAATTATTAAAATGAAAAATCAAGGAAACAGAATATAGTTTGCGTTTATTACCTTTAGGGGGATATGTTTTAGTGGCTCAAAAATCAGCCAGATATTTTTTTCCTAATTTATATGGCTATAAAGAAATCAATGGTGACTTAGTCAAGACTCATGAATCAATTATTAAAAACGAACAATTATATGAAAACTCTGCAATTTGAAAAAGAATTTCATTTATCAGCGCCGGAGTTATTTTTAATTTTCTATTTGCAATGTTTGCACTAGCAATTGCTCTTAATATAAAAAATTCTGAGACAACTTCTGTTTACTACCCATTTTGAAAGAATTTTTGATCAGAAAATCAAGCAATATTTACTTCTATTGGACATATGTTTTCTTTTAACTTTTCTGGTTTAGGAAGCTTTGTTGCCATCGGTAAAGCAACTGGAACATTAGAAATTTGAAGTAATAGCGCTAATTTCTTTTTCTTGGTAGGTAGTTTATCATTAAGTTTGGCAATTTTTAATTTATTACCAATTGCACCAATGGATGGTTATAAAGTGGTTGGGTTGCTTTATCAAGTTATCACTAAAAAAGAAATGCCTGAAAAAGTAAATACGTATTTAAATGTCATTGGTTTATCATTAATAGTTATTTTGTTTATCGGCTTATTATTGAAAGATATTATTAATTAATTATGACATTAGAAATAAAAAAACTTTTTCAAAAAATTGGATTCACACCAAAGAATGATTTTGCTAATAGTAAAATCATCTTTTTTGGTGCTGATGATATTAATCACAATTTACAAATAATAATTGAGCTACCAAAAATTTGCAACATATCTGAGATGCTTGCTTTTAAAAAAGCTTGTCAAACTTTAAAGTATAATCCTATCATTCAATTTCAGTTTCAAAATAATAGTTGAAATTTATTATCATTTAAATCTTACTGAAGTCATTTAGCAGAATTGAATAATGATAAACTTCTAAATTTAAATTTATGAAAATTAATTGAATTAGATGATATTAATTTTACAAATAATGAAATTATTATTACAACATCATCAGCATCTCTAAAATATGAAATCGAAAAAAAAATAATTATTTGACAAAATATTTTTACTCAATATGGATTTGATAACTTAAAAATAAAAATTAAATTAGTTAAAATAAAAATTAATGATTTAATTTCTAAACACATTAGTGACAGTGATTATACAGAAACTAAACCAATATCTCATGATGCTGTTAATAAAACACCAAAACCAAAACCAGTATTTAAAAAATACCGTAGTAAATATGAACTAACTAAAATCTCAGATATTAGCCAAGAATTAAGAAGTATTAAAATTCAGGGTAATGTTTTTAAAATTGACTTTTTTCAAACTAAGACTGGACGATTTTTATATAATTTCTGAATCACAAATTTTAAAGATTCAATTATTGTTAAAGGAATTGATAGTCCTAAAAGATTAAGCAAAGAACAATTACAAAGTATTAAAGTTGGTAATGTTATTGTAATCTATGGTGATGTTACTTTTGATTCTTATAGTAAAGAATTAATTGTTTGAATGAGTAATTTTGAAATTATCGCTAGTACAGATAAAGATATTTTGTTCCACGACAACGCTCCTGAAAAAAGAGTTGAATTACATGTACATACAAAAATGAGCGCAATGGATAGTGTTATTGATCCAGAAACATTAGTGAAAACAGCACTTGCATGAAAACACAAAGCTATTGCAGTGACCGATCATGTTAGTGTTCAATCTTTCCCAGATTTATATAATAGTTTATCTAAATATCAATCAACTAAAAACCCATTAAAAATCATTTATGGATGTGAATTAAATGTCATTCCTAAATTAGCAGAATTAGTTTATAACAAAAAACAATATCAAATAACAAAAAATAAATATATTATTTTTGATTTAGAAACAACTGGACTATGAGCAAATTTTGATGATATTATTGAATTCGGAGCAGTTAAAATTGAAGATGATATTGTGGTGGATAAGTTACAATTTTTTATTAAACCTAATAAAGAAATTCCACAAAATATTATTCTGTTAACTAACATTAATAATGAAATGGTTAAAAATGCTATTGATCAAAAAACAGCAATAAAAAAAATTGCTGATTGAATTACAGATACACCTTTAGTTGCTCATAATGCTAATTTTGATTATAGTTTTTTATCTGCTAAATTCGAAAAATATGGTTTAGGAAAACTTAATAATTTAATTATTGATACTTTAATGCTATCACGTGTTTTAAACCCTACTTTTAAACGTCATCGCTTAGGAACTTTAGCTAAAAAGTACAAAATAACTTATGATTCAAAAGTTGCCCATCGTGCTGATTATGATGCTGAAGTATTACAATTATTATTTTCTAGTATGATAGAACAAATTACTAAATTAGGAATTGATAATTGAGCAGATATTGATGATCTGCAAGACGATAAAATTCATAATCATTTAAGACCTAATCATATAACTGCTTTAGTAAAAAATAATAAAGGATTAAAACAGTTATTTAAAATCATTTCTTTATCACATACAAAATATTTTGCAAGAGAACCAAAGATCATTAAATCAGAATTAAAGCAATTAAGAAGTGATTTATTATTAGGGACTAGTTGTTCTAATAATGAAATTTTTAATTTAGCAGCTAATTCTTCAATTGAAAAATTAGAATCAGCAATGGCGTTTTATGATTATGTAGAAGTACAACCTTTATCAGTATATGATTTTTTAGCCCATCAAGAAAAAATGAATATTAACGACATTAAAGAAGTAGTCTTAAAGATTATTAAAACTGCTCAAAAAATGAATAAAATAATTATTGCTTCTAGTGATGCGCATTACTTAAGACCTCGCGATCAAATATTTCGAGATATTTATATTAATAGCAAAGGAATTGGTGGGAAGCTCCATCCTTTATTTAATCGCTCAAATCCGAATTATGAAAAACCAAAACAACATTTACGCAATACTGAGGAAATGTTATCAGAATTTAATTTTCTAAATAATGATAATTTCGCTTATGCAATCGTTGTTACTAACACTAACAAAATTGCCGATATGTGTGAAATAGTGATTCCTTTAAAAAATGATTTATACACACCTTCGATTCCAGGATCAGAAGAAAAACTAAAAAAATTAGTTTTTAGTAATGCTTACAAAAAATATGGTAAAAATTTACCAAAAATTATTAAAGACCGCATTGATTATGAATTAAAAATTATTATCAATAATGGATTTGCAGTTATTTATTGAATTTCTCATAAATTAGTTGATAAATCAATTAAAGCAGGATATTTAGTTGGTTCACGAGGATCTGTAGGATCATCTTTAGTAGCAACTTTATCAGATATTACTGAAGTTAATCCATTATCTCCTTATTATTTATGTTCTGAATGTCATTATATTGAATTCCAGTCAACTGATAAAGTTCGTAGTGGTTATGATTTAATAAATAAAAAATGCCCTAACTGTCCAGGAACCCTAGTTGGCGATGGTCATAATATTCCTTTTGAAACCTTTTTAGGATTTAATGGTGATAAAATTCCAGATATTGATTTAAATTTTTCAGGAGAATACCAAGCAACTGCTCATAATTGAACAAAAAAAATGTTTGGTGAAAAAAACGTTTATCGAGCAGGAACAATTTCCACAGTAGCTGAAAAAACAGCATATGGGTATATTAAAGCATATGAAGAATTAATCAGTGCTATCCCTGCTAAAAAAGCTCAAATCGACCACTTAATAAATGGTTGTGTTGGTGTCAAAAGAACGACGGGTCAACATCCTGGAGGAATTATTATTATTCCATCAGAATATGAAGTTGAAGATTTTACACCAATAAATTACCCGGCTAACGATAAATCTTCAGAATGATTAACAACCCATTTTGATTTCCATGCCATTCATGATAATTTATTAAAACTTGATTTATTAGGTCATGATGATCCAACCGCGATTAGAATGTTGGAAAAACTAACAGGCGTTAATGCTAAAAAAATCCCTAATAACGATCCTGAAGTAATGGATATTTTTTCTAAGACTAAAACTTTAGGAATTAATCCATCACAAATTTTAGGAGAAACTACAGGAGCATCTGGAATTCCAGAATTCGGAACTCAATTTGTTAGAAAAATGTTAAAAGCTACGCAACCAAAAACTTTTTCTGATTTAATTCAAATTTCAGGATTAAGTCATGGTACTGATGTATGAACTAATAATGCTAAAGATTTAATTAAAGATCAAGTTTGTGGATTAGCTGATGTTATTGGTTGTCGAGATGATATTATGAGCTTTTTAATCAGCAAAGGCATCGATAGCTTGGTATCATTTAAAATTATGGAATCGGTTCGTAAAGGAAAAGGACTGCTTGATGAATGAAAAAAAACTATGAAAAACCATCGAGTTCCTGATTGATATATCGAGTCTTGCATTAAGATTAAATATATGTTTCCCAAAGCGCATGCTACCGCATATGTGATTATGGCTTGAAGAATCGCTTGATTTAAAAGATATTATGCTTTAGCATATTATGCAACTTTTTTTTCAATTAGATGTGATATTTTTGACATCGAGACCTGTGTTAAAGGAAAAGATTTTATCAAACAAAAAATAATTACCTTAAAAGAGCAAATTAATGATAGAATAGCGATATCTACAAAAGAAAAAAACCTACTTCCTATTTATGAGATCTCGCTAGAAATGTATGCTAGAGGTTATACTATTTCTAATATAGATATTACAAAATCGTTAGTTAGCGAATGAATTGTTGACAATAAAAACAAAACTTTAATTCCGCCATTTACATCGATTGATGGATTAGGAATCAACGTTGCTAAAATGATTATTGTTTCTCGAGAAGAGTGTGCATTTTATTCTATTGAAGATATTATGAAAAGAACAAGCATCAATAAAACAGTTATTTTAAAGATGAGAGAAATGGGTATATTTGATAATTTTCAAGAAAAAAACCAGTTTCAATTAAATTTATAAGGGGTTAATTAAAACAATGAATAAAAAAACTAAAGATTCTATTAAAAAAGAAATTTGATTAAAAGTTAAAAACTTTTTTGTCGGAATTCTTACTGGATTAAGTGATATTGTTCCTGGTTTTTCCGGGGGTACATTAATAAATATAACCGGTTATATTTCTAAAATAGTTGATGCTTGAAAATACTTTTTAACGTTCCAATTAAAAAAACCTAAATGATGGTTAAATTTTGCTTTCGGAGCCATTTTTGTGTCCGGTTGAGCCACTGGATTTTTATGGATTTCGAAATATATTGCGTATTTTTTAGATGGCGATTTTAAACATAACAGTTTTTGAAATCATTTTGATGACATTCCGATGTCGATAACTTGATTTTTTGCATTTTTTGTTTTTGGTTCTGTATTTACTTTTAATAAAATTGAAAAAATTAAAATATTAGTTTTTAAAAACGGCTTTAATTTTAAAGAACTTTTTAACAAGAAAAACATTGTTAGTGTTTCTTTAATCATTGCTGGATTTATTGCTTTAATTATAATTGGTTTAATAATTGTAATTCATAAACACGGAATTCCTGAACAAAGTCAGGCTCATGACCATAACCACGGATTAACAGGAAAAGAATATACTAAATTGTTAATTGCTGGATTTGCAAGTTCATTCTCATTGTTGTTACCAGGTATTTCTGGGTCTATGATATTGTTATTATTAGGGATATATAATTTATTTTTTGGCGTTGTTGTCAAAGATCCTTTTGATTATTTAGGTGGAATCATAGTTTATGGAGCAGCTGCAGTTTTATCAATTATGGTAATTTTAACATTTTTAGAAAAGATTTCTAAAGAACAATCTCGCTTAATGCGTTTATTTTCTTTAGGAATGTTAGGCGCTAGTTGAATTGTCATATTATTAGTTTTTAGAGGCAGTTTATTACCGACTACATTTCTTTCTTGAATATTAACCATATGGTTAGCGTCGTTAGGATTAATATTTAATTATTTAATATTTTTATACTTTAAAAACTTACAACATAAAAAAAGGAAAAAAGAAGAACATCATGAATTTAAAATTTAACTCAGAACAAAAAAGACTTTTTACAAAATTATTTTTATTTATTATGCCTCCTTTAACTCTACTTGCTATTTTTTTAGGACCATATTTAATTGGTGATAGTCACTTTAAATTAATTAACTTATTTCCGATTAGTCAACAACAGCAAGTTTCAAACAATGATACTCAATCTAATATTTTTGTATTAACAAATTGTTTGTTTATGTTAACTTTAATAGCTATTTGAATTTCAGCTATTTATGTAGTCACTAAATTTCAAGAAGTATTTGCCTATTGATTAAAATCAGCAATCTATCAATCTTGAATATTAATTATTATTAGTTTGGTTTTAATTATTAATTACGCTTTTTTTAGTTACAGTAATTTTAATACTACTAAATTTGCATACGTCAATTACACAAGAGTCAATATTATTGCTCTGTTTGTACTTATTATTTCAATCATTGCTTTAATTGTTTTTCACAAATGAATTAAAGCTGAAAAAATCAATTAGGAGAATCTTTTATGAACAAAAAAACATTAGATAATTTAAATAACATTGAAAATAAAACAGTTATTTTAAGAGTGGATTTTAACGTTCCTATTAATAAATTAGGTAAAATTACAGATAATAATCGTGTCGTTATGGCTTTGCCAACGATCAAAGAATTACTTAATAAAAACGTTAAATTAATTTTATTATCTCATTTAGGACGTATTAAAAGCGAAGCAGATAAAAAAACTAAATCTTTAAAAGTTGTTGCTTCAGAATTAAGCAAACAATTAGATAAGACAGTTAAATTTGTTTCTGCAAACCGTGGACCATTAGTTGATCAAGCGGTAAAAGAATTAGAAATAGGAAACATTTTAATGTTGGAAAACACTCGTTTTGAAGATGTTATTGATGGTGAAGTTGTTAATTATGAATCAAAAAATAATCTTGAATTAGCTAAATATTGAGCAAATTTAGGAGATATTTTTGTTAATGATGCATTTGGTACAGCGCACCGAAGTCATGCTTCTAATGTGGGGATTGCTGAAAATATTAAAGTATCAGCTGTTGGGCGCTTAATTGAATTAGAATTAAGAATGCTATCAAAAGCAGTTAACAATCCAAAAAGACCATTAGTTTCAATTATTGGAGGAGCTAAAGTTTCTGATAAAATTAATGTTATTAAAAATTTATTACAAATTTCTGATTATGTTTTAATTGGCGGAGGAATGTCATACACTTTCTTAAAATCACAAGGTAAAGAAGTTGGGGATTCTTTAGTAGAAAATGATAAATTAGAACTAGCTAGCGAGATTTTAAAAACTTCTAATAATAAATTAATTCTACCGCTTGATATCGCTTGTGTTAAAGAATTTGCTGATATCAAACCAACTTATCGTTTAGTTGATGAAATTCCTAGTACTGAGATGGGGTTAGATATTGGGCCAAAAACAGTATCTAAATACAAAGGAATCATTGAAAATGCGCATACAGTAGTTTGAAATGGACCAATGGGTGTATTTGAATTTAAGAATTTTGCTCATGGAACAAAAGCAATCTGTTCAACAATTGCTAATATTGGAAAAGAAAATATTTTTTCAATTATTGGTGGAGGAGACAGTGCTTCAGCGGCTATTAATTTAGGATATCATGATAAATTTAGTCATATTTCAACTGGCGGAGGAGCTTCGCTTGCGTTTTTAGAAGGTAAAAAATTACCTGCAATAGAAGCAATTGAAAATAATTAATTATAAATAATAAATAATTAAATTAAAAAAACCAACACATTGTGTTGGTTTTTTTTAATTTACAGATACTTTTAATTTATATTTTTGATGTAAACTTTTTTTATTCTTTATCTTCGCAATCAGAATAAATACAAATGATCCTATAGATCAAGTAGCCATCATTAAAGCAAAAATAATTATAAAAGAAGTATATTTATAAAATGAATTTTTTCAATTTACAAAAGAATTAATAATCGGGCAAGAGAAAATAAATAAAATTAAATTACCTACTCAAATATAACCACCAAATATCATTAAAGGTCATAGTTTATATTTTAGATTATAAATAAATTTGGATGAATTATTAGCGCTATTATTAATACTATCACTAATAAAGTAAAATGATAAATATAATATAATGTTTGATGAAATTAAAATTAAACTTGCTCAGAATAATATTTTTAATCTTAGTTCTTTGTTAATTTCCATGTTATCAAAAAATCCTTTCTTATAAAATTAAGATTTTTCTACTACACTATTTTTTCACATATAATATATTATATAATTTTTTACCCACTTTTATAAAGGAAAATTATCTTTTTTGTTATATAGAATGAGTGAGGCGCAAATGCCAAGGAGATAATTATGTTAAAAACAACTTTTCTATCACTAGGAATTTTATCTAGTGGTACTAACTCAAATATGAATATTGTACAAAATGATATTGCTATTCACCAAGCAAAATTAAACTTAAATCATATGCAAGTAATGTTCACTAAAAACCATAAATTAAATATTAATAATTTATCAAAAAATTTAAAAGTAATTTATCAAAATCATAAATTAGTCAATAGTGGAGGAAGAGACGGATACAAACATCATTGATATGGATTTGATCTATGAATTTCTGAATATACCGGTTCTAAAATAAATGAATTTGTTGTAGAAGGTGGAGCAACTGCTGCCGAACTAGCAGAAATACTAGCACCTATTATGGAGACTGGACCAGCAGCACCTATAGTTGTTGCTTTTGCAGCAGTATTATTAATTCAATGAGAAATAACTTGAAATCAAGTGGATGAAGGAAACGGAATTCACATATCTGTAGAAGGATTAACAGGAGCACCATTTATTGTATACGCACATGCTCAATAAATAAATTAAAAACCAACTAAATGTTGGTTTTTAATTTATTTTGTTTTTTTTAAAATAAAGATAATAATCAATAAAGTTGATAATCCTAATGTTATTATTGTTAAAGGAAAAATTAATATTTTTCAAAATATCTTATGAGTGGTTTTTTGTGATTCGTAGCTACCACCAATCAAAGGTATAATAAATATCGTTAAAATTATATTTAAAATCAGTAATGGTAATCCTAATAAAATCAACATTACCTCTTGATTTGCTAAAAATACTATGAAATTTATACTACCATCATGTTTGTAATTTTCAGGTAATATAACTCAAAAAGATAAATTAAATAAAATATTTGCAGCTATTAATATTGCACTTAGTCACAACATTACCCTGATAGTTTTTTTAGTCATAAAATAAACCCCTTGTTTCTATTGTTTTATAATTTATAAAATATATTTAATTCTCATTTATTAGAACTATATAATAATCCATCTCACCAATAAACCAAATTTAATATTTTTGTTCTGACTAAATTATTGTCGTTTTCAAAAGTCATTTGAACATTAGGTTTATTAACATTACTAATAATATTTTTTATAATAACACTTTTCGCTTGCGAAGAATCTCATCCAGACATTTTATCTCTAAAAATTGTTTTTAAATAAATAATAATTTCTATTTTAAAATTTGTATCATTTTTATGAGCCCTACCTTCACTGTTAGTTAAAAATTTGTTCCATTCATTACAATTTCATTGTTTTGAATTTTTTGAGGTATAAGGAATTGGATTGTTAACGTTAAAGGTCATAGATGTAAAATTTAATTCTTTTTTTGAATCATTATTTTTAATTTTTACATAGACATTATGATTCTCATCAGAATATGTTGATTGCTCTATTGATAATTGTGAAATATCATTATATCAATTTTTAGGATTACAAAATTTTAATAATTGCAAAGGGAGAACATTGAGAGCATCTTCTTTGTATTGATCCCATCCGTATTTTCCCCAATTATCAATATTATATTCCCCTACATAAGCGATATTATTATTATTTCAAAAAATAGAATAAGTCTTAAACTCTTCAATGGTTTTTGATTTTTGTATTTCAAATATTACTCGATATTTTAAAGTGCCATTATCAACACTATTTGGAGTTTGGATAATTTTTTGTTTTAAAATTAAGTTAGGTCATTTTACTTTATCTTGCTTATTAACTACTTCATTTATTGATTTAGAGTTTTCTAATTGAATATCTACATGTTTTAAAAACAAATTCCAACTATAATAATTATTTTCCCTATTAGAAGGGCTTCATAAATCAACATTATAAATACTATTTTCAAAATATTGAATGTTAAAATTTGCAATTTCATGAATGGTATCATCACTTATTTTTATATTGATATTTTCATCATCATCATCAGGAATCCCAGCTGAAACTTTGCTAAAAGTATCATCGATTGATCAATTATTATATTTATATTTATTAGTAACGATATTTTTGATAGATTCTTTTTGAGCTGCCAATTTAAAATCAACTCAAGTATAAATTTTTTTATTGCCACCACAACTCACAAGACAAAGAGATGTTCCTAAAATAGCTATTAAAAAAATTTTCCTTATGTTTTTAATCATTATGTACACTCCTTTAATTTTGTATTTATCTATTTATTCCTCTTAAAATATTCATTAGTTTTACAACTTAATTTTATAATTAATAATAAATTAAAGCAAAAATTATTTATTTAATTATAAAAATAGTTTATAATTATTTAGTTAAAAACATTATTATCATTATTATTTAAAGAGAGGTAATTAAGATGTCAAGAATAATTGATATATACGCTCGAGAAATACTTGATTCACGCGGTAATCCGACTGTAGAAGTAGAAGTTACTACAGAAATAGGTGGATTTGGTCGTGGAATGGTGCCTTCTGGCGCTTCAACTGGTGAAAAAGAAGCAGTTGAATTACGTGATGGAGTAAAAAGCCGTTACAATGGTAAAGGTGTAGAAAAAGCCGTTGCCAATGTAAATAAAATTTTAGGTCCAAAAATTATTGAAGAAGGTTTTGATGTTACGGATCAAAGTTTAATTGATGAATTTATGATTAAACTAGACGGAACTAAAAATAAATCTAAATTTGGAGCCAACGCTATTTTAGGAATTTCAATTGCAGTAGCTAAA